>NZ_JAUG01000108.1 GCF_000708285.2 Pedobacter borealis DSM 19626 | reverse complement strand
TGTGGCGTTTTAATCAAGTTTTCTGTTAAGACGGTCGTCACCCTGAATTTATTTCAGGGTCTTTCACGCTAAAAAGATGCTGAAATAAATTCAGCAGGACGATAAAGCGGGATTAGGCGTAAATAAGATATAATTTTCAGCAAATAATTATCGAACTCAGGTTAATAGGTTTGATTAACTTAGGTTTATGAAGTTTTTATCTGTGATATTAATTATGGGCTTGGGTTTAACAAGCGCAGCTCAGGTTGGCCAATGCCGGACAGAAAACAATTACGGCAAATATTGTAAACGAACCCTGGGGACATCAAACCTACGATGATTATCCAAGTTTAATCAAATGGATAAAGAAAAAAGATGGCAGTTGGCTTTACGATTATATCCTACTTGATAGATACATTGCTTTTGTAATGACCACTGGCATAAATCAACGCATTAATTGCTACAGTATGGTGCCGTGGAAAATTGCTTTTACCTATTGGGATGAAACTGCACAAAAAGAGGTTGTTTTTACAGAAGCTATTGGAACACCTGCTTATGATGCATTTTGGAAGAACATGCTTACCGATTTCACCAAACATTTAAAAGCTAAGAACTGGTTCGAGAAGACATATATCGCTATGGATGAGCGCCCGATGAAAGCTATGCAGGCTGTAATTAAACTATTAAAAAGTGTTGATCCGAAGTGGAAACTCGCTTTAGCTGGCGAATACCATCAGGAAATCGAAAAAGATATTGATAATTATTGCATTGCTTCAAAATGGGAATTCCCGGCTGATGTGTTACAAAAACGTAACGAGCAAGGTAAAACCAGCACCTGGTATACTTGCTGTGCCGAACCCTACCCAAATGCATTCAGTTTCTCTTCGCCTGCAGAACAGGTATGGATGGGCTGGTATACCGCCAATAAAAACATGGACGGTTATTTGCATTGGGCATATAACAGCTGGACCAAAAATCCTTTAACCGATACGCGTTTTACAACTTGGCCCGCTGGCGATACTTATCAGGTTTATCCTGGACCATTAACATCGGTCAGGTTTGAAAAATTGATTGAAGGTGGACAGGATTTTGAGAAAATTAAGCAACTCCAGGCGCTTTATACCAAAAATAAGAATACAACAGCACTTGAGGAATTGAATAAAGCTTTAGAAAATTTCAACTTAAAATCTTTATCAACGGTTACTGCTGATGAAATTTTAAAACGCGTAAAACCGCTGCTAAACAAATAATAGATGAAGCCAAATGCTTTTTGTGGGGTTGATGATCTGCCTGGTGCATTGTGAATTTCGGCAAAATATATACAAGTAAAAGCAACGGCTATTGCAGGTAATAAAAAAACATTAGCTAGTGCAGAATTGACTTTTTAGAAAAATAACTCTTTAAAGCGCTATAAAATTTAATTTTATTTCAAACATTATGTTTTAAATTCCGCTTAAGCAATGGAATTTTTTATTTTTGAGCTATTATGGAAGAACAACAAAACGAGAATCAATTAAATATAGAGTTATCGGAAGAAATCGCTGAAGGAATTTTTTCTAACTTAGCTATCATTACCCACTCTAATACAGAATTTGTATTAGATTTTATCCGTGTAATGCCGGGAATTCCGAAGGCAAAAGTTAAATCAAGAATTATCTTAACTCCAGAACACGCAAAGCGCTTATTATCAGCATTGGAAGATAATATTCAGAAATTCGAAGCCGTAAACGGGCGTATTAAAACTCAAGAAGAACCACCTTTTCCTATGGGCTTCGGCGGGCCAACCGCTCAAGCGTAAGACTATTCAAAATCTTACAAACAAATATTTGTTTGCTATGTTAGCATAGTATATATTTGTGTATAACCATTTATAGATGAAAAAATTTTTATTGAGCGCATTACTTTCTGCCCCACTTTGGGTTTTGGGGCAGGGTTTTCAGGTTAATTTACAAGGACAGAAACAAATTGGTATGGCAGGTGCAGGTTCTGCATTGGCTTTAGACGAGGCTTCCGTATTTTATAATCCCGGTGCAGTAACTTTCTTAGAGAAAAACTCAGTTTCAGCAGGTGTAAACCCATTATTATTTAAATCAGCTTTTAAACAAACGGGTTCGAATGTTACAGAGGATGTGAAGAACAAAATTGCCCCTCCTTTCGAGTTTTATGCGGTGTGGGGGCCGAAATCAAATAAGTGGAAGTTAGGCTTAGGGGTGTATACGCCTTTTGGCGGTTTAGTAGATTGGGGCGATAATTGGTCTGGTAAGTATGCTTTAACCTCATTAAATTTAAAAGCAATCTATTTTCAACCAACATTAAGTATAAAAATTACCGATCGTATTGGTATAGGTGCAGGTTTTGTTTATAACCATGGCGATGTAAATCTTCAAAGGGCTATTCCTGTAAATTTTCCTGACGGTCGTTCGGGAAAAGCAACCTTAGATGGTACCGGAACAGGTTATGGATGGAATGCGGGTTTATATATCAAAACATTAAGCAATATCTCTTTCGCACTCGTACATAAATCGAAGGTAATTACGAAACTTGATGGTGGTTCAGCAGAATTTGAGGTTCCAAAGTCATTAGAAGGATCTTTTCCAGCAGGAAATACCTTTAACGCTGAATTACCCTTACCAGCTACCACAAGTTTAGGTATAGGTATTCCATTGTCAAAAAGTACAGTTTTAGCTTTTGATGCAAGTTGGGTACAATGGCATATTTATCAGGATTTGTCTTTTGATTATGCGACCAATACACCTGCGCTCGTTGATACAAAATCAGCGCGCAATTATCGTGATGGTTCTTCGTTTAAATTAGGTATTAACCACCAGGCCTCAGAGAAATTAGCATTAAGAGCAGGTATTGGTTATGCTTTCTCGCCGGTACAGGATGGCTACGTAACACCTGAAGCTCCTGATGCTGACCGATACATTTTAAGTGCAGGTTTAGGTTATACACCAACCCGCCATTTCGAAGTTAATGCATCGTTCTTTTTTGAAGATGTTAAATCGCGTAAACAAAAGAATATTGAAACGGGCCTTGATGGTACCTTTAAAACTTTGGTTTATGCACCAGGTATTTCATTAACTTATAAATGGTAGGAGAAATTTAAATGAAAAGATATATATTAAATAGTTTCGTTGCTGCTATCATCCTTTTTGCAGCAGCTTGTAAACCCGAAATAGAAACGCCTGCAGGTACAACTGCCGGACAAGCTAATTTTAGTAAATATATTGCTGTTGGTAACTCTTTAACTTCTGGATATGCCGATGGAGGTTTATATTTGGAAGGACAAAAAGTTGCTTATCCAAACTTAATTGCCGCCAAAATGGCTACTGTAGGTGGTGGGGCATTTACCTCTCCGTTTTTTAGCGAAGAACATTCAAATGGCTCAGGTTATATTTCTTTAACGGCACTGGTTAATGGTACCCCAACTTTAACTCCTGTTGTTGATAAACTGGCTATAAGAGATGCAGCGAAGCATTTAGACAAATACAATGGCGAAATCCAAAACTTGGGTATACCTGGAATGCGTGTTGATCTGGCCTTCGATCCAACGTTTACTTTCAGTGCTGCAAATCCTTATTTCGAGCGTTTGTTGCCAGATGCTCAGGTAGGTAAAACCAATTATTTTCAGTTTATTCAAGGAAGAAATCATACTTTTTTCTCGCTTTGGCTTGGAAATAATGATGTATTGGGTTACGCTTTAAATGGTGCGGTAACTGTATCTACTGATCCAACTACCACTTTAACTGATAAGGTTACCTTCTCTTCTTTGTATGCTAATTTTTTAAATGCCTTAACTGCCGGGGGGCAAAAAGGTATAGTTGGTACTATTCCTGATGTAACTGCTGTTCCTTATTTTAATACGGTTACGGTAGCAGCTTTATTAAATGCTGCCAAAGCAATTAATCCTGCAGCAGCAGCTATTTATATTCAAACAGGAACAGGTTCGGTAAGGCCTGCAACTGCTGAAGATTTAATCCGTTTACCATTTCAATCGGAAGGCATATTTGGAAAACCAAATGGTTCTGGCATTCCTTATGGTTTGCACCCTTTAAATCCAATCGAAAATAAGTGGGTATTGGATAAGGATGAAGTAATTAAAGTGAAAGATTATGTAAATAGCTATAATAGCAGCATTAAATCTTTAGCCACAAGCAAAGGTTTAGCCATTGCAGATACTTATGCTTATTTTAATCAGGTTGCTAGTACTGATGGTGTCAACGTGCAGGGTATTACTTTAAAGGCAGCTTTTATTAGCGGTGGCGCATTCTCTTTAGATGGCGTTCACTTAACGCCGCGTGGAAATGCAGTAATTGCCAATGTATTTATAGATGCCATTAATGCTAAATACGGTTCTACTGTACCAAACATTGATATTACGCAATATAGAGGCGTGAAATTCCCAAATTAATTCAAAAAGATTTTTATATTTTTAAAAGGTTCTAACGCTGTTGGGACCTTTTTTCATTTTAGCCTATCATGGATAAAATTGATTACCCTTTCTTTTTCAATAGGTTCAAACCAATTGATCTCTTCATCTCTTCTAAACCAGGTGAGTTGGCGTTTGGCAAAGCGACGCGTATTTTGTTTGATTGCCGAAATGGCATCTTCAAAAGATAATTTTCTGTCTAGATAATCGAACAGTTCACTGTAACCTACCGTGTTTAAAGCATTATATTTTTTAAAGGGGATAAGCGATTTCACCTCTTCTACTAAACCATCAGCAATCATTTTATCAACTCTTCGGTTGATTCGGTCGTAAAGGATAGCACGATTGGTATTGAGGCCTATTTTGATAATGTTAAATGGTCTTTCCTTTTTTGTAGCGGAAAGCATTGATGAAAGTTTTTGACCGGTTGATAAAAATACTTCCAAACCCCTGATCATTCTTTGTGGATTTTGTTGATCTACCTTTGCAAAATATTCAGGATCTAATGTTGCCAGCTGTTTTTGGATACTTGATAATCCTTCTTCTTCAAACTGTTTATTGAGCCTTTCACGTATGGCTAAATCAATATCTGGCATTTCATCCAAGCCATTAATTAAGGCATTAACATATAAACCTGAACCTCCAACCATAATGGCCAGATTGTGTTTTTTAAAAATTTGATCGAGGGTATTTAGCCCTTCTATTTCAAAATCGCCTGTGCTGAACAGTTGTGAAACCGAATGTGAATCAATAAAGTGATGTTTTGCCGCTGCTAACTCGCCTGCATCAGGTTTTGCGGTTCCTATGGCCATTTCCTTAAAAAACTGACGGGAATCGGCAGAAATGATTTCTGTATCAAAATGTTGTGCCAATTGTATTGCCAAAGCCGTCTTTCCTATTGCGGTGGGTCCAACAATAGAAATTAAGGTTTTTGATTTTTTACTAGCTTGATCTACAGTAAGCATAACATTTTAAAAGAAAAAGTCAGATATATACATCTGACTTTGTATGGATAATAATTCGTTCAATTAGTGCTGATCCCGAAGGTTCTGGGCAGCATGACGATATGGTGAATTAATAGTCGTCTTTGTGGCTATCATCTTCGAAGTTATCACTATCAGAAAATTCGTCGCCGAATTCGTCTTCTTCGCTTTCTTCATCTTCCTCTCTCTCTTCGGTATTGATCCCCATTTCGCCCATGGCTTCCAATTCGTCGGTGTCTTCTGGTACAAAGTTCATTTCATTTAAGAAATCAAATTCGCTTGCCGCCGCTGCTGCACCTCTTGGATCAACGGCCTGCGGACTGTTTTGCTCCATTATTTTGGGTGCCTCACCACTGCTTTTAGCTAAAAATGGATATTCTATATTGGGATCGGCATCTAAAATTATTTTTACCAGCTCTACATGAAAATCATAAGGGCGATCGAAATTGTAGATATAGTAAAACTTTTGATGCGGATCTTCAATAAAACCACTTAGTTTAGAATTCTCCATTAAAACTACACGGTCTTTTTTACGCTCACTTGGTAAATAAGCAATTTCATCACCTTTTAACCAATTATCGGTGCTTACGTAAAAAGAGGAAGATTTTTCAGCATTATAACCCGTAGATCTGTGAATAGCCTTGTGCAGGTCTTCAAATGTTTGGTTTGATTTAATGTCGATCTCTCTTACAACATCATCAAAATCTTCGAAAGTAATTCTAAATTTATAAATAGCCATTATAGTGTTTTGGAACCGTAAAAATAAAGTTAATTTATAATTACCACAAATATCAGACGCCATAAAAGACAGCCTAATTGTAGTGTTTTAGCAATTAAACTATTTATTAACAGGATTTAATCCCATTTGTTTTGCCTGATTTAGCATAAAACTGAATGCTTCGTGATAGTCGTTTGTGATCTCGCCCTCTAATATGGCTTCACGGATGGCATTTTTGATTATACCAACCTCTTTTCCTGCATCAAGTCCGAAAGTTTCCATGATATCGTTTCCTGAAATAGGGGGCTGCCAGTTTCTAATTTTATCGCGTTCTTCTACATCCTTAAGCTTTTGTTTAACCAGCTCAAAGTTGTTTCGGTATTTTGTTTTTTTGTATTCGTTTTTAGTCGTTACATCGGCGTTGCAAAGCAGCATTAAACTTTCAATTTCTTCACCGGCATCAAAAAGTAATCGCCTAACTGCTGAATCTGTAACGGTTTCTTGTGCCAGAACAATCGGACGTAAATGAAGTTGTACCAATTTTTGCACGTACTTCATCTTTTCGTTTAAAGGTAGTTTTAGCTGTGCAAATATTTTTGGAACCATTCTGGCTCCTCTATCTTCATGCCCATGGAATGTCCAGCCGTGGCCTTCTTCAAAACGTTTAGTTGCTGGTTTGGCAATATCATGTAAGATAGCCGCCCAACGCAACCATAAATCATCCGTGTCTGCGCAAATGTTATCTAATACTTCAAGTGTATGGTAAAAATTGTCTTTATGTCCTTTTCCTTTAATAATCTCTACCCCATAAAGCTGTGCCATTTGAGGGAAAATGAGCTGCAATAAGCCCGTATCAAAAAGATGTTTAAAGCCTATAGAAGGTTTTTTTGAGAGGATGATTTTATTCATTTCATCTGTTATCCGCTCTTTTGATACAATGGTAATGCGCTGTTTTTGCGTTTTAATGGCATTTAGGGCAGCCGGATCGATGTTGAAATTAAGCTGCGAAGCAAAGCGGATTGCCCTCATCATGCGCAAAGGATCGTCAGAAAAAGTAATTTCAGGATCGAGTGGGGTACGAATGAGTTTATTTTCTAAATCTTTAATCCCGTCAAACGGATCTAACAATTCACCAAAATGATCAGCATTTAAATTGATCGCTAAAGCATTGATGGTAAAATCTCTGCGCAGCTGGTCATCTTCTAAGGTACCATCTTCAACAATGGGTTTACGTGAATCAGAACGGTAAGATTCTTTTCTGGCGCCTACAAATTCGACTTCTAAATCCTGATATTTAATATTTGCTGTACCAAAATTTTTAAAAACAGCAACTTTGGTGTGCAGTTTTCTACCCACTGCTTCAGCATATTCTATTCCACTGCCCACAACAACCACATCAATATCTTTTGAAGGGCGATCTAAAAATAAATCGCGCACAAAGCCTCCGATTACATATGCTTCGGTACTGTTCTTATCGGCAATTGTGGATAAGGTTTTAAATATTGGGTTTTGTAGGTGTTGTTGCATCAAGTTTGTTATTTTGTCACGCAGAGATAGAAAGCATCTGCGAGCTATGAAACAGATCCTTCGTGCCTCAGGATGACAATAAGAATTACAAAAGTAATAAAATTACTTGCGAATAAACTCAAACTGTCCACCCGGAGAAAGTTTCATAATGGTTGATGGCTTTTTGTTGGTCCGGTTTTCCTGCTCAAAGTCTACCACGTAATCAACAGCATCAATAATTTCAGGGGCTATATCATCAAAGAATTTTGGCGAAGGTTGTCCGCTTAAATTAGCAGAGGTAGAAACTATAGGTTTTCTAAAGCGTTGGATTAATGGCGTGCAAAAATCGTGTTTAACAATTCTGATCCCTACACTTCCATCTGCATTGATTACGTTTTGGGCTAAATTTTTTGCGCCAGAGAAGATAATGGTTAAAGGATTTTCAGCATATTCAATTAAATCATAAGCCACATCAGGTATTTCGGCAACATAACTTTGCAGTTTGCTATCTACATCCAATAATACGATTAAACTCTTTTCGGCAGGACGGTTTTTTATTTTAAGCACTTTATCCACTGCTTCGGGATTCGTGGCATCGCAACCTATTCCCCAAATGGTATCGGTAGGGTAGAGGATCACCCCGCCCGATTTTAATACTTCAAAAGCTTTGTTAATCTCGTCTCTTAGCATTTTACAAAGTTAATTTATTAAGAGGAAGTTAAATAATCTTAATATGTATTTCCTGTGGTGTCGGATATTTCTATCTGACACCTGGCTGTAAAACAGATCTTATGGAATACCCGCCTATATACTGATTCAACGATTTAATCCAATTGTAAAATATTTAGTCTGAGTGATATAAGGTCAAAACATAATCAAACAGAAATCGTTTTACCGATAACAATCTGATTGTAAAAAATGTTAAATGATTTGTCATTTGGTTTCCAAAATCGTTATATTTAATCAGGTTATTTAAAGAACAACGCACAAAATGAGAACAGCACAAAAATTATTAATGCTTTTTACAGTGGTATTGGCATTAGCAGGATGTACAACACTCCGCACCGCATCAGATTATGATAAAAATGTTGATTTAAGCGGTTACAAAACTTACAATTTTTACGATAAAGGCATAGCAAGGGTTAAGCTTAATAATCTGGATAAACGCAGATTAATAGCCGCTGTTGAATCTGAAATGAATGCCAAAGGATTTACCAAATCAGACCGACCTGATTTATTGGTGAATTTGGTGGTAGTTGCCCGAGAAAAAACCGATGTTTATGGTCCAGGTTACTACGGTGGCTGGGGATGGGGCTGGCGTGGCGGCTGGGGAAATCCTTTCTGGGGCGGTGGAACCTATGTAAACCAATATATTGAAGGTACAATCATTATCGATTTCTTGGATCCTGCTAAAAAGATTTTATTCTGGCACGGACAGGGATCTGGTTTTAACCTCGATAGCTTTAACAAAAGAGAAGAACGATTATATACAGGCGTAAAAGAAATACTGGCACAATATCCACCAACTGTTACCGCTGCTAAATAAAGCTGTGCCGTTAGGTTAAGAGATCTAAATAGCAATTCCTTAATTGCTGAGTAGCTACAGGGCTGTTGAATTTTTAAATAAATTCCAGCCCTTTTTATGTTTTGTAGCTGGGTTACTTAAGGTCGGAGTCTAAAAGGACTGTTGATTTGCTAAAAGATAGGTTGTTTTATTTGAAAAAGCAGAGGCTGTGCTGCTAGGTTTGGAAGGGTGGATAAAGAAGGTGAATGGCCTCGAAGTATCGTCATTTCGACCGCAGTGTTCCAAAGGAACTCCTTCGGAGGAGAAATCTTTTAAATTTGATTCAATAACTTGGTACAAAGATCTCTCCATTTCGCTGCGCTACAGTCGAGATGACGACCATTCTTTTGGAACCTGTCAATGATAGCCTGTCGAAGGACAAAATTTTGGTTTGACCACAGAGTTCTTCAATAGGCTCTGAATAACAGGATTTCTGTAGACCTGAACCTAATAGAAAGCTACTTTTTAAAGTGATAGGTAACAATCCATTAATTGCTGCGTAACAATAGCGCTGTTGAATTTTTGAACAAATTCCAGTCCTTTTTCCTTCATCTCTTTTTGGAGCTGCGGTCTTTCAAGAATTTGATTAATGGCTTTTGCAAGTCCGTTAGCATCATCAGGTGAAATGTATAAGCTATCTGGGCCGCCAGCTTCTTCCAGGCATGACCCAGTTGCTGCCACTACAGGAATCCCAGAATATAGCGCCTCGATAATCGGAATGCCAAAACCTTCGTAAAAGGAAGGATAAACAAAAACGCTTGCCATTTGATAAATACCAGGCAGATCGGCAAAAGGGATATTTTTTAAGAATAGAATTCTGTTTTTAAGGCCGAACTTTTCTATTTCTTTCTCAACGGTTTTAAAATAAGCCGTTTGTTTACCTATTACCACCAGTTTATACTCCTCATTAACCTCTTTTAAAGCCTGAACAGCTAATTTAAGGTTTTTACGCTCTTCAATGGTACCAACGTTTAGGATATATTTTTCGGGCAGTTTATAAGTTGCCCTAATGCGGCTTAAGGTTTCTTTAGCAAAAGGTGTTTTAAAACTGTCATCACAGCTTTGGTAAATTACCTCAATTTTTTCAGAACTGATCCCATATAAATCAATAATGTCTTCTTTTGTTTTTTCGCTGATGGCGATAATTTTATTGACCCGTTTACAAGCAGATTTGCTTTTCCACTCGTATAATTTCCGGTCTATAAATTTATAATACTGAGGGAAGCGAAGAAAAATTAAATCATGAATGGTAACGATCGATTTAATCCGGGTATGTTGTATGGCTAATGGAATTTCATGACTGAGCCCATGATAAATCTGGCAACCATCTTGATTTAAATCTTTAAGGATATTTAAACTTCGCCATAAAAAAGGCCCGTTTTTTGGAAGCTTCAGTTCGATGTTTTCATTTGCGAGAAAAGCATCAATCTGTTTTGCCGATTTTACTTTTGGAGCGTACACCAAATACTGGTGCTGAGGAAACTGATGTGCCAAATGCTCAATTAAAGACCGGCTGTAATTACCTAATCCTGTTAAGTTATTGGCAGCACGCTTGCCATCGTATCCAATTTTCATCAGAGGTGTAAGGTTTAAGGTAAAAGGTTTAAGGCTTTGGGTGTTACCTTACACCTTAAGCCCTATACCTTAAACCATTTATACTGCTACGTTATTTTCTCTCAACGCATCGTTAAGTGAAGTTTTCTTATCTGTACTTTCTTTACGTTTACCAATAATTAAAGCACAAGGTACCTGGAATTCGCCTGCAGGGAATTTTTTAGAATAGCTTCCTGGTATTACTACCGAACGTGCAGGAACAATTCCTTTATATTCTACTGGTGTTGGGCCGGTAACATCAATAATTTTAGTTGATGCAGTTAATACCACATTAGCACCTAAAACAGCTTCTCTTTCTACTTTAACACCTTCTACCACAATTGCTCTAGAGCCTAGAAATGCATCATCTTCGATAATAACCGGAGCAGCTTGTACAGGCTCTAAAACACCACCGATACCCACACCACCACTTAAGTGAACGCGTTTACCAATTTGTGCACAAGAACCAACAGTAGCCCAGGTATCAACCATAGTACCTTCATCAACGTAAGCGCCAATGTTTACGTACGATGGCATCATGATTACACCTTTTGCTAAAAACGCACCATAACGCGCACTTGCCATAGGCACAACACGTACACCAGTTGTTTTATAATCGGTTTTTAAATCCATTTTATCGTGGTAAACGAAAGGACCACTTTTAATTTCTTTCATCTCGCGAATCGGGAAATATAAAATTACTGCTTTCTTTACCCATTCATTAATGCCCCAAGAGTTTAAAACTGGCTCAGCAACACGGATTTCACCCTTATCAAGGCCCATAATAACGGCTTCAATGGCTTCGCAATAGTTACTGTATTTTAAAAGGGTTCTATCCTCCCAAGCGGCTTCAATTAATTTCTTTAAATCTGAATACATGATGTTTTAAATTTTACGCAAAATAAATCAATTTTTGCTTATTAAATGGTTAATTGTTTAAATTGTTTTTTGGGTGGGTTAACTGGTTAATCGTTTGAATTGGTTAACTGTGCATAAAGAGGTTAATTGTTTAAGTGTTTAAACTGGTTAACTGTAGGAATATGTCATATACAATTAACCGATTAACCAATTTAAACAGTTAATCAAATTATGTATTTTTGAATTTTATGACAGAGACAGAAAAACTTAGAATAGATAAATATTTATGGGCGATCAGGTTGTTTAAAACACGGAGCCTGGCCACCGATGCCTGTAAAGCAGGAAGAGTGAAACTCAAAGGGCAGAATATTAAACCTTCTGCTATTGTGAAAGTGGGTGAAGTTTATCAGGTATCAAAAGGGATCGAAAAGAAAATTATCGAAGTGGTAGAACTTTCGTACAACAGAACAGATTCGCCAACAGCCTTAACAAAGTATAAAGATTTAACGCCTGTTGAAGAAACGCATGCTTTTAAATCGATGTTTCACGCGCCAAATCTAAAACGGGATAGAGGTACTGGCCGCCCGACTAAAAAAGACAGACGTGAAACTGACGATTTGATAGGAGGAATGTTCGAAGAGGAGGATTAGTTAGTTCTCAGTTTGCAATTTACGGTTTTCGGTTTGCGTACTGATCACTGCATACTGCAAATTGAAATGCCGCATCCGGTAACTCATCATTGCTGTTTTGCCCAGTTTTTCGATCAATTTATAATTGGCAACTGCACCAACTGCTGCCCCTACAAATGGAAGCATCTGCGCAAGTTTTGCTAAATCAATATAATCGCGGTATTGCTGTTGGAAGGTAAGCCAGTCAAATTCATCAATATTGGTAGGTAATTGATGGGCTTTATCATCCCAATCCTGCATTTTGATAAATATATTCTGGCTTTCTTCTTTGCTTGAAAAGGCCAGCTGGAAGATGTGTAAAATATATAAACGTTCGCGGTAATCTTTAACATCGTATCCGTAAACTGCGGCAATATCAAAAAGCATCTTCATCTTTATGCTCAGCAATAGGGGGAAATCTGCCAGACTCATTAAAAAACCTCCTGCACCTGTAATTCCGCCTTCTGCAGCCCCTGTTTTTTTATAGTTTTCTATCTTTTGCTTAATTAATGCCTCGCGGTGCATCAAGGTTAAATCGGTATTTGGTTTAGATGTGGTAAATGTTGAACCAAAAAGCACAGCCTTAACCATCTGTTTAATGGCGGATGTGATCGCGTTATGAACCTTATCAGGGATATAACTATTAATTTTTTTCTGAACTTTATCGGTTACCTTATTAAAAAGAGAAGGTTTCTGTAAGGTTTTAAACTTCCAGAAATCTAATTCACCCGTTATTTTTTGTTCGTAGGTCATACTTAATGACTACAATAATTATTCCTTAAAATTTAACATGAAATAACTTTGAAGAATAAAGGATAAACTATATGTTTAGTTGCCTAAATATGAACTTAATCCTTTCATTATGAAAACCTTAAAACGCCTCATTCAACTGATTTTATTACTGCAAAAAAAGTACAATTTTAATGTGCTTTACGATACCAAAAACGTAAAAGACCCTTCCAAATTTGATGTAGTAAGCGCTTATAAGGTTGATGGAATCCCAACCAAATTTGTGATTGATGGGGATGGAAATATCAGGTTTAAAGCCGTAGGTTTTTCTGGCTCTGACGATGGTGTGGTGAAAGAAATAGACTCGATGATCGGCTTATTGGCAGGAAAAGAATCGAGCAAATAGACAATGATTTCCAAACAGAAAAGGTGCTGATCATCGGCACCTTTTCTGTTTTAGTATTCTATCCTCATTGGTGAGGTTTCCCATAGCTTAAAAGCTGCCAGGGCTTCATCTCGCATCAGTTGGATAACCGGCAGGCTTCTGTTTTCCATCGGCTTGTCTAGCTCTTCGTAGATAAATTTATCACTAAAACCAATGTGTTCGGCATCAGCCTTGGTATTTGCATAATAAATCGTATCAATTCTTGCCCAATAAATGGCGCCTAAACACATCGGGCAAGGTTCACAACTGGTATAAATTACACAGCCACTTAAATCGAAAGTATTTAATTCGGTACAGGCCAGCCTGATTGCCGAAACCTCTGCATGCGCAGTTGGATCGTTGGTAGAAGTTACCTTATTTGCCGATTTAGCAATCAACCTCCCTTCTTTTACCACTACAGCTCCAAAAGGCCCACCAATGCTTTCGCTTACATTTTGTACAGATAACTCGATTGCTATCCGCATATATTCCTGATGTTGATTGTCCATATTAATTTGATCTTTTATAAAAAACAGCACAAAAAAAATGCCCCGATTTTATACGAGGCATTTATATTTTAATGGCTATTCGCTTATTTTTTGCTGTATTCTGCGTTTAAGCCTTTAATTACTTCTGAAGTAACATCTAAACTTTCGTCGGCAAATAAAATAGCGCTGTTACCTTTTGAGTAAGTCAAAACCATTTTATAACCTTTTTCTTTAGCGTAACCTTTTAAGTAATCAGCCACTTTATCATAAAGTTTTTCATTCTCAGCAGCTTGCTCATTCTGTAAAGCACCACCAGCATTTTGTTGGTAAGTTTGTAGTTCTTGTTGTTTACGTGCTAAACGCTCTTCGGTGCTTTTACGTTGATCGGCAGATAAAGTTTGTGCCGATTGCTGGTATTGTGCAACTTCTCTTTGAAAAGCCTGACCTTTAGCTTGCATGTCTGCCTGAGCATTTTTGGTCTTACCTTCAAATTTCACTTTTAGGTCTTTGAAGTATTCATATTTTGTAAGTAACGAGTCGGAGTTTACATACACAATTTTCTCAGTTTGAGAAACCGCTGCAGTAGTACCCTCTGTTTTTTTAGTTTCTGTAGTTTTAGTGTCTTTGTTCTGGCATGCAGAGAAAGCAGTTATCAAAGTTGCTGTTGCAAGTAAACCAAAGGTTTTAAAGGTTCTTCTTTCCATTCTTGTTTAATAAATTTTAGCAAACTTATATAAATTAGTTTTTATATCCAATTTAAAGAAAGGTCTATCGCAACACAAGTTGCTGCAAAGTAGATTTTGCGTTGGGCCGTTCGTTAAGTATTTAATTTACTAAACGCTAAGCGCCTACCACTAACCGCGCAATATGATAAGTGGTGATTTGAAAAGCAAGGTCAGTAGTTCAAATCGTTGTTCGTCCCGCTGTCCGCTTTATTTCATGCCCGCTGCCATCGGGTTTAGGTGGCACGGCTAGTAATGGCTATTTGGGGTCGCTGGGTGGCAATAGCAAATTTCATAACACCAAACGTTCCTACGGAACGAAAAAATGTTTCATTTTTTTTCTACCCATGAGGCGTTCTTCTGGAACGGATTGTCGGAATGAGGTGCGAGGCGTTCCACCAATGTCATTAAGTTAGGGCATTCGGCACAAGCAAAAATAATTTAACCACAGATAGAAAGGATGCACACAGATATGAAATCCGTGTTTATCTGTGTCCATCTGTGGTTAAAAACTCTTAACTTAATGACATTGGGCGTTCTACTGGAACGGGTTGTCGGATTAGAAATGTTAACTCTTAAAATCCATGGGAGACTTAAAAATGAGGTATGAGGCGTTCCTCTGGAAGGGTTTGCGATTTAGAAATCTTAATCCTTAGCGTCCCCTTAGGGACGTTTCGTGGGTAGCCAATTGAATAATTGGCGTTTTCGTTCCGTCGGAACGTTTGGTGGGCTGGTGCGATAATCCTATAATATTTGCAGGTTGTGGCCACCTAAACCCGATTGAAATGGAAAGCTCCCGCTTCTTCTGCGGGACTTATAATGGAAAGCGGGAAGAGACATGGATTGGAATGTAGGTTTTGCTTTCCAAAACCTGATTTAAACTCTTAATGTCCATGGGAGACTTAAAAATGAGGTATGAGGCGTTCCTCTGGAAGGGTTTGCGATTTAGAAATCTTAATCTTTAGCGTCCCCTTAGGGACGTTTCGTGGGTAGCCAATTGAATAATTGGCGTTTTCGTTCCGTCGGAATGTTTGGTGGGCTGGTGCGATAATCCTATAATATTTGCAGGTTGTGGCCACCTAAACCCGATTGAAATGGACAGCTCCCGCTTCTTCTGCGGGACTTATAATGGAAAGCGGGAAGAGACATGGATTGGAATGCTGGTTTTGCTTTCCAAAACCTGATTTAAACCTGTTTTAATCGCTTTAACTGTAATCTCTTAACAGCTCAAAATTTATCCACATATTAGTTTAAATGCCAAAATTTCCGTATTTTTGATACTTATTGTTTTTAATTAAAATATGAGCGAAGAACAGGATTTAAAGTCAAATTATTCGGCAGATAATATACAGGTTTTAGAAGGTTTAGAAGCGGTGCGTAAGCGCCCTTCAATGTATATAGGTGATACTGGTGTAAAAGGTTTACACCATTTGGTTTACGAGGTTGTAGATAACTCAATTGATGAGGCTTTGGCCGGTCATGCTGATACAATCGACGTTAGAATTTTAGAAGGTAACTCCATCAGGGTTGAAGATAACGGTCGTGGTATTCCAACCGGGATCAATACAAAAGAAAATAAATCGGCGCTTGAAATCGTAATGACGGTTTTGCACGCAGGTGGTAAATTTGATAAAGATACCTACAAAGTATCTGGAGGTTTGCACGGTGTGGGGGTAAGTTGCGTTAACGCTTTATCGACACATCTAAAAGCCGAAGTTCACCGCGAAGGTAAAATATGGATGCAGGAATATAACATCGGTAAACCTTTATACGATGTTAAAGAAGTTGGTGAAACAGATAAACGCGGTACCATCGTAACTTTTAGTCCGGATGCTACCATTTTTACACAAACTACTGAATATAAATACGATACTTTAGCTGGTCGTTTGCGTGAGTTGGCTTTCCTGAATAAAGGAATTAGATTAACCCTAACTGATGAGCGTGAGAAATTGGATGATGGTACTTTTTTATCAGAAGTTTTTGAATCAGAAGGTGGCTTAAAAGAGTTTGTTACATTTTTAGATGGAACACGTGCATCTTTTTTACCAGAACCGATTTATATCGATGGTATTAAAAATGGCGTTCCGGTTGAGTTGGCTTTTCAGTACAACGATAGCTACTCAGAAAATGTGCACTCGTATGTAAACAACATCAACACACACGAAGGAGGTACACACATTGCAGGTTTCCGTAGAGGTTTAACACGTACGCTGAAAAGTTACGCCGATAAATCTGGCTTATTGAAAAACCTGAAAATGGAAATCACTGGTGATGACTTTAGAGAAGGTTTAACAGCTGTGGTTTCGGTTAAGGTACAAGAACCTCAATTTGAAGGCCAAACCAAAACCAAATTGGGTAATACCGAGGTAATGGGTGCGGTTGATATTGCTGTTGGTGAAGCTTTAGGTGCTTATTTGGAAGAAAATCCGAAAGAGGCTAAAATGATCGTTAACAAAGTGATCTTAGCTGCTACGGCCCGTGCTGCAGCACGTAAGGCGCGTGAGATGGTTCAACGTAAGAGTGTAATGGGTGGTTCTGGTTTACCAGGTAAATTGGCCGATTGCTCAGACAGTGATCCTGAAAAATGTGAAATTTATCTGGTAGAGGGTGACTCGGCGGGTGGTACCGCTAAACAAGGTCGTGATCGAAACATTCAGGCTATTTTACCACTAAAAGGTAAAATCTTGAATGTAGAAAAAGCAATGGAGCACAAAATCTATGAGAATGATGAGATCAAGAACATGTTTACCGCTATCGGTGTGAGTATTGGTACACCAGAAGACGATAAAGCATTAAACCTAACAAAATTACGTTACCACAAGATCGTAATTATGACGGATGCGGATATTGATGGTTCTCACATTACCACTTTGATTTTAACATTCTTCTACCGTTATATGAGGGCATTAATTGAAGCAGGTTATGTTTACATTGCATCGCCACCGCTTTACCAGGTTAAAAAAGGTAAAGATTTTGAATATTGCTGGAATGATGTACAACGCGATGCAGCTGTACAACGTATTAAAGGTAATGGTAAAGAAGACAGCGTACACATTCAACGTTACAAAGGTTTGGGTGAGATGAACGCAGAACAACTTTGGGATACCACATTGAATCCAGCTACACGTACTTTATTACAGGCTACTATTGAAAGTGCTGCAGAATGCGATCATACTTTCTCTATGTTGATGGGCGATGAAGTTGCTCCACGTAGAGAGTTTATTGAACGTAATGCAAAATATGCGAAAATTGATGCTTAATTGAGCTGGAAGCTCAAAGAAAAAGCTGAAAGCGAAATATATAACCCTCTTCAAGTTAAATCTTGAAGAGGGTTTTGTTTTTATTGTGGTGTAAGATGTTGCCATCTTACACTGCATTGAATTTTTTCGGTGAATTAATTTAGTTGTTATGAGTCAGATGGTAACATCTGACTACACAAGAAATAGAATATTTATCGTGGTGTAAGATGTTACCATCTTACACCATATTGAATTTTTCTAGTTTGGATGAATTTTAATTGTCATAAGTCAGATGGAAACAGCTGACTTCACCTAAAAAACTTCCAAAATCTAAGGAAGCCAAGGGAAAAAACAAGAGGCTGTCTCGTTTATTTTGAGACAGCCTCGTAAATAATTTTAAGCGTTCTTTGACTGTGCTCAGGCTGACAGATTATAATGGAGGTGTCGTCATTGCGAGGAGGAAGGACGAAGCAATCTTTCATGCCAGGGATCCTGTTATAAAGATTGCTTCGTCGGCTGAAAAAGCCTTCTCGCAATGACGA
>NZ_JAUG01000107.1 GCF_000708285.2 Pedobacter borealis DSM 19626 | reverse complement strand
AATGAAATTACCAAAGCCTTCGATGGTAATCTGACGACCATGTATCACTCTAATTGGACTCTAAATGCCATGCCGGATACGGTTGATTTTTACTTTAATGGTGCCAAAAGTATTAACAAAATTGATTATACGCCTAGGCAGAGCCAAACAAATGGTATTTGGACAACTGTTGATGTTTATTATGCTACTGCAGATGCACCAAGTGTTTTTGTAAGCAAATTAACGAATATTACATGGACACTAACCAATACCGTAAAAACAATTGATATGACGGCCAGTCCCATAGTAAAACCTGGCATCGTTCGGTTTGTAATTAGAGCAGCTGGAGGAAATTTTTCTAGTTGTGCCGAAATTAATTTCTCTTCGGCAGAAACGGGAACATTACCAACTTCTGTAGATTGCGATAACCCTAGTGCCGAAAATTTTATTGGATATGGGGATGTTAAACTACCAATCTCAAGTGCAAGTGTTAGTCCTGCGGCAAATAGTAGCAGTGAGGACATCTCACGTACCTACGATAACAACACGGCTACCTTATATCATTCTAGCTATAGCGGTGGAGGATTCCCGATTAGTTTAACCTATAATTTTACGGGTAACCCAACTGTTAATTATATCAATTATATACCGAGACAAGATGGTGGCCAAAATGGTCTTTTTGGGACGGGCGAAATTTGGTATAAAACTACCACTAATACTACCCTTACCAAATTAATGGACTTTAATAATGGTTTTGGCTCATCTTTATATCAAATTAACTTTCCATCTGCTTTAACTAATGTAACCCAGATTGTTGTTAAAGTGCTTACTGGAAGAAATAATTATGCCAGTTGTGCCGAGATGCAATTCTATCAGCAAAGTAGTGGAGGCAATTTATATACTAATATTTTTGCAAATGATCTACATTCAACTTTAAAACCTGGGGTAATCCAAGCCGATATTGATGGCATTACTTCACCATTTTTTAAATCTTTAGCGCAGTGTATTTTTAACAATACCTACAACTATAAATACCGAGTGCAGACGTATGATTTTTATCCAAACCCCGGTACAGTTGAAGGTATTTTAAAATCAAATGGACTAAATCGAGTTGAAAACCCAACAGGTATAGCTTTTAAGGAAAATACAAAAGCAATAGTTTTTGTTGGAGATACCTATGGCGTAAATCCAAACTTGGTTGTTAAAGATTTTATACTTAATGATCATGCCACTGTAGACACTTATCCTTTACAGAAAGGCATAAATATTATCAATATAGCGCACAATGGCCAGGGGTATATTGGTTATTTTAGTAATAGGACTGATTTACAGCCAATACAAATTAACATTGCTACAGGTGGTGTAAATGGATATTATGATCCTTTAACAGATACTGATGCGGAGTGGTCTAAAATGCTACTTAACGGTGTGTATCCGAAATTGGATATTAAAGGGACCTATGTTAATTTAAATTTCGATAAATCGGCTCTTTTTGCAAATTCACATGCTAGTGGAAAAGAGTTAATAGCAGCTTATGATGCAATTGTACATATAGAATATACGCAAAACGGTTTGTTCAAATATAATAGAGTACCTAAAAATCATATGTTTGTTCGAAGTGCAGATGATGGTGGAGGATGGTACGCAGGTGGAGATGGTGTCCATTTAGATTTGGGCTGGGGTGGCATTGCTTCGGCTTCAAGTGTTTTAGCTAACTGGGGAATTGCCCACGAACTAGGCCATAATAATCAGGTTAGACCTGGCGCCAAATGGGTAGGTACAACAGAGGTAACCAATAATATCAATTCCGCATGGGTAGTATATACTTTAGGGGGTGGAAGTCGTATAGATGATGCTGGTGACTCACCTAAAGCTGGCGTCCCAGGTTTAACTGGTGGTTTGTTTGGTTCTTTATTTAACAATAGCCTCGTACAGAAAAAACATATACAGGATCAAGGAAACGTATTTATGACCTTAGTGCCTTTCTGGCAATTGGAATTGTATTATCAGCTTGGTGGAGGAGGAAAAAATTTACCAACCTTACTGCAAAGGGAAAATGGTACCCCCGCTCCGGCTGGACAGCCAGATGTTGCCTATTGGTATGCTGATGTTTTAGAGAGAATGCGTACCACTAGCCAATCAGGCTTAAGTAATGGCCAATTGGTACTCAACTTTATAGATGCTACCTGCGATGCCGTACATGAAGACTTGACTGATTTTTTTGTAAAGAGTGGTTTCCTTTTGCCGATTGATAAGGATATTGATGATTATGGAGTACAACACATCACCATTACCCAGGCAATGATCGATACCTTTATTGCCTCGATACAAGCCAAAGGGTATTCAAAACCTGCATCTCCGGTTTTGAATTATATTTCGTTAAATAGCCTAAACACCTACAAGAATTTTACACCTATGACAGGAGCTACAGGCGTTGGCGTTACTGTTAATTCAGGTACCTTAACTATCGACCATGCCAAATGGACTAATGTAGTTGCTTTTGAAACGTATAATCAAAAAGTACTTACCGATGTAGCTATTTATGGTGCAGGATATCCGACTTTGGCTAATACAAAAACAACGGTTCAATACGGTACTGGTTCTACCAGTGTATATGCCATTGGAGTTGATGGTTCAAGAATATTGGTTTATCCTGCTGTAGATGTGAGCAATGTGCCTCCAACTGTAGCTATTACTTCGCCTACAAATAATGCGGTATTTGTAACAGGTTCGAACATTACAATTAACGCCAATGCAGCCGATTCCGATGGAACAATCACCAAAGTAGAGTTTTATCAAGGCAGTACCCTATTGGGACAATCAACAGCTGCGCCATATAGTTTTGTATGGAATAATCCAGCTGCTGGGGCCTATACCCTTACGGCAAAGGCAACTGATAATACTGGAGCAATAACCGCATCAGATACAGTTAAAGTGATCATCAATAAATTGCCAGCAGTAGCCATCAGTTCGCCGGTAAACAACACGGTATTAACAGCGGGTGCTAATGTTACGGTCAATGCCAATGCTTCGGATAGTGACGGAACAGTTGCCAAAGTAGAATTTTATCAGGGCAGTATCCTGTTGGGTCAATCAACAAGTGCACCGTACAGTTTTATATGGAACAGTCCTGCTGTTGGCACATATGCACTTACAGCAAAAGCGACAGACAATAATGGGGGAAGCACTTTGTCTGCAGTTGTAAATGTTACCATTAACGCTACGCCAACAGTATCCATTACCGCACCGGCAAACAGTTCTACATTTGTAGCGGGCTCGAACATTACAATTAAGGCCGATGCTTCAGATAGTGACGGAACAGTTGCCAAAGTAGAATTTTATCAGGGCAGTACCCTGTTGGGTCAATCAACAAGTGCACCGTACAGTTTTATCTGGAATACCGTGGCTGCCGGAACTTATGCACTTACGGCAAAAGCGACAGACAATAATGGAGGAAGCACAGTGTCTGCAGTTGTAAATGTTGCCATTAACGCTGCGCCAACGGTATCCATTACCGCACCGGCAAACAGTTCTACATTTGCAGCGGGCTCGAACATTACAATTAACGCCGATGCTTCAGATAGTGACGGCACGGTTACCAAAGTGGAGTTTTATCAGGGCAGTACCCTGTTGGGAGAATCCATAGGCGCACCCTTTAGTTTTACATGGAAGAATGTTGCGCCAGGATCCTATTCCCTTACGGCAAGAGCAACCGATAATTCAGGAGAGCGTTCGACGTCTGCCGTAGTCGGTATTGTAGTAAACAGCGTGCCACAGCCCTTAACTGTTAATCCAGTAGCGGATGCATTTGTACGGGATGGTGCCTTTGCCAATACCAATAACGGAGGATTGGCCATTTTGGAAGTGAATAGCGGCGACAGATCCTATTTTAGGGAATCTTATCTGCGGTTCGATTATACCTCCTATGTAGGCTCAACGGTAAACAGTGCGAAACTCAGGGTATATGCTTCCCGTACCAATGCCGATCCACTACGGTTTGTATCCGTATACGGCATTTCTAATACAACCTGGGGAGAGGATACAATTACCTGGAATAACCAACCGACGGAAACTGGTATGCTGCTTGGTAAATACACCATTACCAATATAAGCCGCAAATGGTATGAACTGGATGTAACAGCATATGTCAATAGTCAATTGGCTATTGGTAAAAAAATCGTTTCTTTTAGACTGGTCAATGAGGGGGCACAGGGAACGGGAAACAATGTAAACTTTAATTCACGTGAGGCCGCGGACAACCGGCCGGAACTGGCATTAAATCAGGGACCGGTTTCACAGAATATTGGAGTATTAAATGCTGGGCTCGGAAGTACCGTTGGGTCGGAGTTAACATTAAATGTTACGGCTTGGCCGAATCCAAGTACATCTGAATTTAATGTGCAGGTAGTTAGCCCTAGCAATGAAACACTGCAGCTCAGGGTGTATAGTAGTGTAGGCCAGCAACTGGTTAAACAGGCGAGAATGGCAGTGAACGAATCGATGGCCTTTGGAAGCGGGCTCGCTGCCGGAATGTATTTGGTGGAAGTTCAACAGGGTAAACAGATAAAGGTGGTAAAGGTGATCAAATTATAACTATGTATTTTTAGATGTTGATAACGGGAATCTACCATTGACAGAGTAGATCTTCAGCTCCTTTTGTGTTTTGTATCCATATTGTTGCCAGAAGAATTTTTCTGCTTAAGCTATAAAGGAATGAAAATCGCCGCTGGACGGATTCAAAAGCTGTTGCCCAAGCTCCATTTGGTTCAGGCGATGCGGGGGCCTATTTAGGCAAGGAATGTAGGCGTACTAGCGCAATAATTTCAAATGGGTAAATAGATAAAAAACTGGCCGCTGGATTTCCAGCGGCCAGTTTTTTATTTTAAGATGGCATCCAGGATGAGCTGGCTGAATGCTGCTCTTCCCGCTGGGGTCCCGAGCTTGGGTGTGCTAGAAGAATGTGTTTTTTCATTTTTCAGTACATACAGTGTCGGATAGCCAGAGATCAGGTTGTCCCGGATCACGGGGTGTTTGGCGCCCTCTCCCGCGGTATATAGGTTGATGTCCTCTGGATTGGTATAACTGCCGCCCTTCACGCTGTTTAGCCATCCGCTGCGGTCCTGGTCAATGATGATGCTGACGAAACGCACATGTTCATTTGCGTAGAACTGGTTATATATAGGTTCCATGGCTTTTTTAAGCTTGACACAGTTGCTGCATCCAGTGTACCAGAAATCCAGGATGACCACCTTATCCTTCATCGAGGAGAGGGAGACCTGTTTTCCCTGTGTATCAGGTAGGCTAAAGTCCGTAAAGCTGTTTAAATTTTGCATAGGTGATCGATTGTGTCACAGATCAACCTCTCGCTGCTTTAAGCGGATTAATATTGTCCTATCGGAACGGATACTATTTTTTAACGGTGAATTATTGGTTTTAGTATGGGTGTGGGATGATGGCTGTTCCGGTGTTGGGATTAGGACTCTTTTGTTTGTTCGTTTATTTTTTTGATAACGGTAAGGTGGGGATTACGGAGTTTTTTGAGCGGATGGGCAGGTGCTTTGAGATTGATCTTGGGCTCCCCAAGCGGGGTTTTGATGATCTCAGTTCTCGAAAACGGTTGAGCAGGACGCATTTTCTGGAGGTTTTGTGGGAGAGGCTGAATAAGAAGTTTGATGATGCGGATGCTTATGATCCTGGTAAGGGTAGGTATTGATCTAATGCAAAAAAAAGGGATAATCAATTTAATGATTACCCCAATTTAAATTAACGCGCTCTGGTTTTCGCGGGATGTAAGGCGCTCACCTTCTCATCCTAATCTACTTGTTGTTTACCCGATACTGTAAACCGATTTAGAAGAAGTCATATCTACTTTAGTGGTCCAAATTTATTGTTCCATCCATTTTTTTAGCACATTTCTTAGCAGTTCCTGTCGAAATAAATGGACTACCGCTTTTCTTTTTAGGAAATCTGGAGTAAGACCTATACAAAAAAGCTGACTGAATTACTTTAAAACTACTATCGCGCAGGTACTTTTTTTAACCCCTCTTTGTTAAATATGGGAGAACTGGGATCAAATTGATAAAAATATATAACAGAGTCTTCTGATGTAAACGCCATAAATTTCTTGTAACCTTCGGATTTCAAAAAAATCTCATATTCAGCTGGCGAAGATTTTTTCAGCATTGTAAGATAAGACGCCCTAGTGGATTTTGCCCGCATTGGCGATGTAATCCAATCCACCAATGGTGTCAAGAAAGATATTAAAACTAGAATAAGAAATAGGCCTGCAAGTAAGCGGGTAATTATCAATGTCCATGCCCTTATATAATTTATTTCTGCTTTCTTATCGTATTTCGGATTATTCATATTAATTTTTTATTAAAATCACAAAGTGTATAAATTGATTACATTTCGAAATGATTCTATCAGATTTTGCTGTATGACACTGTAGCTGACTCTGAATAATAATTATAATTCACAAAGACCCAATAGACATTTGAATAAGGAAAGCCGTCATACAAAAAACTTTGTTTCATTTTAAAGCGTATATTTATTGTGTTCTGACTATGGACAATACTTGTAACACTCGTCGTCTCTGCTAAACTGTAATCGAACGCAATAGTAGCAGAAATAAAATTAAAATCAGAAATTGTTGTCGGGTTGGCTCTATAATACTTAAATGAAAACATAAGATCTGATAGAGGCCTCTGTATACTTCGCTTATCTACGATATCAACTTTATGTAGCGTATCTGGTGGAAAAGGTGCTTGGACATTTACGCTTATATTGCTAGCCGATGCTAATGATAGATCATAATTAGCCGCATTGTAGGGGCCTGAAATAGGGGTTTCACCGTCGTCACCCCCGCCCCCGCCACCGCCATCCTCCGCGCCCATCAGTACAATTGTTTTCCTGTTTTTAGCAAGAGATTCAACTTCTTCTTTTTTACATCCTGAAAAGAAAATAACAGCTAATGTAATAGCGGTTAGAACGTAAATTTTAAACTTCATATTTTTGTTTTTAATGATTTTTTTTAGCGAAAGTCGATAACTTTCACATTATCAAAATTATTCCGCATCAGTGCCATCTGATAGCGCCGTAATGATATAAGAAGAATAAAAATATAATCAACTGATTATAAGGTTCTTTTTTTGTGATCAAGACATTATGGTTTCTAATTTTTATTGATATTCTTTCATGCAAAGAGACAAGATATTCGTTGGGAACAACACATATAATCAATTGCTAATCGCTTGGTCCATCCCTAGTCTATTTCTAATTGTCCTGTTAACAACGCAGTGGAAACGCTTAACTTATCGGCAATAAGATTTAATTGGGCTTTGGACATATTTAAGTCTGGCTTTTAGTAAAATAGAAAGCCGATCTCCCTTCGTCCATAATTTTTTTTATTTTTTTTTAGGGGTTAGCACCTTTCATTCAGACGTACCTATATGAAGCTCTCAATGACAGATCTAAAACTTAGCCCATTTGCAAGTAAATGCGATGAAAAATCAATACTTCATTTTTTTATTTTTTTTCGAAAGTTTCCTCTGAGGGAAAAATACACGGATTAGCGTAAAACGCGGATTAGGTTAAAAGCAGGATAATGCTTGAGAAACAGCTCTATTATCTGGTAAGCCTAATCCGTAATATTCGTTTATCAGCTCCATTTAGTCATGTTGCCTTGTGCGCTCATTGCTTAATATGAGTTGATTTTATATGAATAATTGTCCTTAATTAACTTTTTATTATAAAACTATGTGTCAAATTCTGATGAATTGGCATAAACAACGCTCAAATGATTGAAACAATTTTTAGATTAGAAAAATTAGATTATTTAATCCGAACCTCAAAAACGGGTTCGAGGAAAGTACTAGCCGAAAAGTTTAACGTAAGTGAACGAACAATAAGTAGGTGGTTGGAATTTATGAGGGATAGGGGGGCTGAGATTCAATTTGAACGAAGCAGAAACAGCTAT
The DNA here is from genome assembly GCF_000708285.2 of Pedobacter borealis DSM 19626. GTDB lineage: Bacteria > Bacteroidota > Bacteroidia > Sphingobacteriales > Sphingobacteriaceae > Pedobacter > Pedobacter borealis. Next base: position 7,318 of record NZ_JAUG01000107.1, on the reverse strand, counting down.
TCTTACAAGAAATCCGGTGTTTTTACAGTAAAAGCTGAATTTATTCAGAAAAATGATATTTAATTCTTATCCATGGATTGGCAAATGCTTTTTTCAAAGATGAGTATTTCTTTGCATGTGCCTGTAGGGTAATAGCACATGAGGATTTCGACTATCCACAAAATGATAAACGACAGATTGCTTGATCAAGAAAAAAAACAGTCTCATAATCAGTTGATTGTGTTTTTGTTCTCCTGGATATTGTTACGGTGCTATCAGATGGCACTGACGCGGAATATTTTCGTGGCAAGAAAAGAAATTGATACATATTGATGTCTTTTGGAGTACCCGCTGTAATTATGCAGCATAACGAAATGAAAAATAACGCTCGCTGGTGATTGTGATTCGGAGTTGCGTCTAGTAGAAATTTATTGTTTTTCTACGGAAGTGCAACTATGGTAAGAACAATTCTAGATTAAATCAAAAACATGGGAAATGACTAGGAGATATTCCATTCTGCTTATTCTTAATTTTTTAACGCTCTTGGCAGTAGGTCAACAGAAATTGCTCAGCATCAAACAGAAGTTTGATATTGCTATAAAATTTTCTGGTAAGAATGCTCCTGAGCTCAATAAAGTAATCCAACATTATTCGCAAAGCAAGAAAGACAGTTTGAAATTAAAGGCTGCTTATTTTCTCATTGGGAACATGACTGGGCATTTTACTTATTCGGGGAATAAACCTAAAGTTATAGAAGCTTATATAAATTATGTTGCCGGATCAAGAAAAACCGCAAAGGAAAAGTTCGATGGTTTTTATATAAAAAAGTTCGATGCTGTATGGGATTCTCTTAAAGCCGATGATAAAAGAAATAAACCATTCACTAACAATGTGTTCGACGCAAAAGTCATTTCTGCCGATTTGCTAATCGAAAATATTGATTATGCTTTTAAGGCATGGGCATTACCTTGGTCGAAACATCTAAAATTTGCTGAATTCTGTCTGTATGTATTGCCGTACCGTTTTTATAATGAGCCTTTAGAGTCTTGGAGGCCAATGTTCATGAAAAAGTTCAGTTGGCTTTTAGATTCTATGGGCAAAAGCAATGACCCTATAAAAGCTTGCGAACTGGTTAATCAAGAACTGAAAAAGATCTTTGTTTTTAATGATAAGATGTATGAAAGTCCTGCGGCATTAGGACCGAAAAACTTGCTCAATGGACTAATGGGTAAATGTTTGGATCAAGCGGGGATGGCTAATTTTGCCATGCGCGCTATGGGCATTCCCGTGGTTTTAGAGCAGATTCCCCGTTGGGCAACTAGGAGCATGGGGCATGAGTTTAGTTCTGTTTTAGGTAAAGACGGAAAATTCATTGCTTTTTTGGGAGGTGAGCATCATCCATATAAATATAAAATTATTAATGAGGTTGCACCTAAAATATATCGAAATGTATATGCGATACAGGATGATGCTTTTTTGGCCGAAGATGTGGAGTCACAGACTATATCGCCCAATTTTGACCGCTTTATTATAGATGTGAGCAATCAACATATACAGGTAAGCGATATAAAAATTTCATTAAAGCCAGGGCAGGTAAGGACAAATGACGAGGTATATCTATGTGTTTTTGATAATCGTAACTGGAAACCGGTTTACAAGGGAATATTAAAAAATAATGAAGCAATATTTAAAGACATGGGATTGGGAGCCGTGTATCTACCCGTCGTGTTTAACGAAGCTGGAGCTCAACAGCCAATTTCGCCACCAATCCGGTTAGATAAGAAAAAAAGCATCCAGGTCTTACAACCAAGTAAAGAGACAGAAGCGATAACCTTAACGCGAAAATATCCTTTGTCTTCTATAAAAATGCAATGGATATACTTAATGGCCAATGGGATTTTTGAAGGAGCAAATAAATCTGATTTTTCAGATGCAGAAAAGTTATATACTATTCCTGAACCAGTTAATCCAAAAGTAAAACTTGTTAAAATCCTCAATCCACGTCCTTTCCAATATCTGCGGTATATCTTTCCTAAATATAGTTATGGTTCGCTGGCAGAAATTTCTTTTTACAGCAAGGATCAAGATAACAATCCATTAATGGGAAAGCTAATGTCTTCTGCTAAAGTAAAGCCCACTGATTTGAAAATCGCATTCGATGGGAATTTAGATAACTATATCTATACCCGAAACCTGGACGATTATAACGATGAGTGGATCGGAATGGATTTAGGGAAAAGTATTGAAATCACTGAGGTTGGTTACATCCCCAGAAATGATGGTAATGCCATCCGGACAAACATGAATTATGAACTTTTTTATTGGAAAGACAATTGGGTATCCATAGGTAGCGGAATTTTCAATGCAAATGGAGAGTTGGAATACAAGCAGGTGCCAAAGGGAGCTTTGCTCTTACTCCGGAATTGGACAGAGGGTAAGGAGGAACGGATTTTTACCTATGAAAACAATGTACAGGTCTGGTGGTAGACGGAATATCAGAATAAACTATAACATAACTATAAACAATTATCACGCAATCAAAAATGAAAAAACTACTCGGAATTTTATTACTAAGCAGTATTTGTATGCTGCAGTCAAGTGCGCAAACCACAATCAATGATGAAACAATTAAAAACAATTTACTGAACATACATGAATTAAAACTCAAGTATGAAGGGGCGCTGTCAAACATGTTGAATTCAAGATTAACCAGAAGGAGCGAGGTAGATGAATGTAGGGCAGCTCTTGCATCTTATACAGCAGCAGTTAATTCTATTAAATCAAAGGCCGTTAGGTCAAATTATTTAGCCTATTTAAACAAGACCATAAAAACAGCTGGTCAATCAGGTGTCAACAGTATAAAATACCGAAATGCAAACCTTTTGGATACAGGGCGTAGCAAAAACGACTTAACTTATGTGGAATATTTGAAAATAGTGCGCTACTGCATTTTCGTGCAGAACAAGTATACATTGTCCGCAACGAATGCGATACCTCCCTATGTATTGAAAAATTAGCCTCACTAGGAATTAAAAATAAAGGGAGGTAATTTGAGAATTTATCCATTAAGTGCCTAATGGTATTTGAAATATGGGATCCAAACTGCGCCATTCAAAAAAAGAAACGAGATATATCTCCAACGTCATTAACCACACCAATACCGTTAACAATAACCAATATAAAGTAAATATGAAAGTTAAAAACCACCACTTATTAATCATCTTAATCGCTTTGATGTCTTTTTCATCATGCAAAAAAGAGCCACCAATTACTGCCCAAAGACACAAAAAAACAATTGTGTTGATGGGCGATGAAGATTTACCGCTTTCTTCTGAGGGAGGACACCCTGTTTACGAGTGGGTGTACCATGAAATTGGAGATCCTCATCTCCCTATTGCTCCAGAAACTTTGATTCAGTATGATGCCAATCACAATATAATTTATAGCGAAACTGTATATAACTGTCATACTTATGTTTGGGGTCCCCCTAGCTCAAGCGACCCAGGATATATTGCAAATTTACCAAACTGGAATAATGCGCCTCTTAACCATACAACTGGCTATCATACCCTAGGGTTTTCAGATCCTAATCAAGTTGGTGATAGGATAATTTATTACCAAGTTAATCCAAGCACTGGACAAGTAGAACCCTCTCATTCTGCTTTAGTTACAGGAGTTGATGCTGATGGGAATTGTACTGAAGCGACAAGTAAATGGGGACAACAAGGGGTTTACGTTCATAACCCTAGGGACGTACCTTCAGACTACTCTGTTCAAGCGAACACTTTTACTTATCATGGAGTAACTTATCCGAGCAGGGTCTACTATAGAAAAAACTAAATAGAATTATACTTTTACATACAAGTATAACGCATACGAATAAGGTCTGTTAATAGAAAAAATTAAATAAAATAAAACATGAAAAAACTATTGGGAATTATATTATTAAGCTGTATTTGCATCATGAATTCTAAAGCACAAAATCAAGTTAGTGATGAAGCAATTAAAAAGAATATATTGAATTTTATTCAATTGAAGCATAAGTATGAGGAAGCGCAATCCAAAATGCCGAATCCAAGATCGGGTAGTAAAAATGCTTTAGATGAATCCAGAGCATCTTATCTTGGAGCTATTAATGCTATTAAAGCTGTAGCAGTTAGAGAAAAATACTTATTCTATATCAATAAGACAATAAATAAACCTGCACCCTCAGATGTTGAAAATAAGGTTATTTATCAATATATAAATCCTTTTAGCTCATACATAGACAAAAACAACTTTATTACTTACTTAGATTATTTGAAAATAGTAAGGCATAGCATCTTTGAACTAAATAGTGATACGTTATTACCAATAAGACAGGCAACGCTGTATTTAAAGAAAAAATAGAACGAACTGTTTAAATGGATTGAATCTCATTTTGAGATTCAATCCATTTTATCTTTAAAAAAGTACTTCCATAAACAAACCAGTGAAATTACTCCTGTAGGAAAATTTAAAGACAGCAAGAAGTTATACTTTTTAGGTATTTTAATAAGAGGATATTCTGGTCTTAAATTTTAAAATATGGACATGCATGTAATAAATTGGCCACTATATATATGGTCACTAATAGGTCTTTTGGTTATCGTTCTTGTAGGTACAGCTCTTGTAAAGGAGCTTTTGAAAAAGCAAAATAGGCATCTTCACTGGATAAAGGACACTCCCCACAAGGACCGTGGGAAAATAAAGACTGATAGTGGTATTTAAAATGCCAATCATTTCGCAGTAAAAAAATACATTATTCATAGCATGATAAAAGTTTCCAGGGAATCAGCTGTTTCGATTCCCATTATTCTACTATTTCTATTATGCTCAAATTTATACGGCTTCAAACAAAGCTATTGGGCGGTAGAACTTCCCCCTTTTATTTTTTCTTTCTTGGTTTGTTGTTTGGTATTGGTGGGGTTAAAAGGCCTGGCAAAGCAAATACCTATAACGCTTACAGATGTTATTGCCGCATTTTTCTTTTTTTATAGTATTTTTAGTTCGCTAGTCATAGCCATGCCATTCCCCCCGTCCGACCGGATTTTCAGCATACTGGGGTGTTTTTTAATTTATATATCCTTGAGAATAACAAAACCGTTTTCCAATGAAAGCATACAATTGCTATTAAGTGGATTCTTGTTGATAATTGGTTGCCAGGCGGTATATGGCATTTTACAATTTTGGCTGGACGCAAACCTGGTCAGGGGAATGTTTATTAATCCAGGTATTTACGGTTGCTTTATAGGATTGGGATTACCCATTATAACCTATTTGATTACAAAACCCAAAACCGCTAAAGCCAGGATAATATTACTTATAGTGATTGGCATATTGGTTGTATTTGCGCTATACTTATCCAGATCCAGAACAGCCTGCATGTCTTCATTGCTCGGATCGATGACCATTATTATTTACCGACTGAAAGTTAAGATAGTCCCCATAATTGCAAAGCATAGAAAAACCTGTGCAGTGTTGCTACTGATTGTATTTTTGGAGATCGTGTATCTCCTTTGGAAGCAGAATACAACTTCGGTATCGGGTAGGTTTTTGATATGGAAAATAAGCTATTCCATGTTTTTGGATCATCCTTGGTTTGGGATTGGTTATGGCAATTATTTTGCCGAATATGGAAATTATCAAGCCAGTTTTTTCCTTTCGGGAAAAGGAACTCCAGATGAGGTTAAAATTGCTGGAATGAATTATTATGCATTTAATGAGTTCCTGAAAATAGCCGTTGAGCAAGGGGTTATCGGTTTTTTGTCTTTTATACTATTGATTATAAAAGTTATGCATTCAGCTTGGCGGGGCATCAAAAATAACCAAGACTATACGGTGATATTTATCGTGACAATAGCTGTGATACTCTTATTCGGACTCTTTTCCTATCCGTTCCAGGATTTTGCAATTAGCTCGTTATTTTATTTTTGTTTAGCTTTTGTAGCATCAATAGATACGGTATTATTGAAATATAAACCTAGCCGTTTAGGCAAAACAGTTTTGTTGACGGTAGTCTGTACCTTCGCTTTTGTATCAATCCAGAGAATTTATTCGATTTTTCAGTGGCGGGATGCAACAGAGAATCTATCCGAAATACATCCATCGTTTAATAAATTTCAACAACTTTATCCGGTATTATCAAATAATGGTGCATTCCTGTTTAACTACGCTGCAGAATTGGCCTACGCTGGTCAATATGAAAAAGCAATTCCGTTTTTTAAACGGGCGGCGCGCTATGGTAATAGCGTAGAGCTGTATGTATGGTTGGCCGAGTGTTATGCTGCCACTGGAAAAAATGCGTTTGCAGAGCAATGCTATATAAAAGGGACAAATATGAATCCAAAATTATTTAAGCCATTTGAGCATTTGCTAGATTTTTACCAAAAAACGGGGCAGCACGATAAAGCAAGAAAAATTGCAGAACAGATCTGTACAAAATCCATTAAAATTCCATCGTTTGAAATAGATAAAATTAAGGCAAAAGCTTTAATCTATCTACAAACAGATCAATTATGAAACAGAAAAATATACTTCCTTATGTAACCCTATTTCTATTTATGGCAATAGGCTGTAAAAAAGAGAACAATCAAATAGAACCTACTCTAAGTACATGCGAGCAGGTAAACCAACTTGCAGAGAATGCAGAGTTTATTGCAAAATTTCAGTCTCTTTATGAAGAATCAAAAATGAATAACTATGAAACCGGTTATGTTCTGTTTTTAACCTCTAAAAGCAGTTATGCATATGAAAGAGTAGTTGGTGAGCAAAATAAGGCTTCTATAAATATAGACGTGGATAAAGCACTTGACGGCTTTATCCATTGTCATTATAGCAATTTGTTTCCAATATTTTCGGCTTCGGATATCAGGGCGGTTTATGATGTTTATGAAGTTGACCAGATGAAAAACCCACAAACCTTTTTGTTGGGGGTTGTATCGGAAGCAGGAGAAAGTTATCTGTTGAAAATTGAAGACATTGGATTATTTAAACAATTTGGTCAGCAGTATTTTCAATCGCTGCAATCTTTTCACAATTTTGAAAACAGCTACTATGACAAACAACAAAGCCTGCTTTCAAAAGGACGAACGGTTTCTTTCGAAATTTCATTACTCGACATGCTTGAAAATTCGGGACTAGTGCTATTTAAAGGGAACTTGCAATTTAATCGCTGGTTAAGAATGGAAAAGGGGACAGATGGAAACTTAATTACATCAGTTTGCCGGTAAAACATTTATTTAGATATTCTAAAATAGTAAGATATAACCTGAGTTCGATAATTATTAGCTGAAAATCATATCTTATTTACGCCTAATCC
>NZ_JAUG01000106.1 GCF_000708285.2 Pedobacter borealis DSM 19626 | reverse complement strand
TGAAAATTATATCTTATTTACGCCTAATCCCGCTTTATCGTCCTGCTGAATTTATTTCAGCATCTTTTTAGCGTGAAAGACCCTGAAATAAATTCAGGGTGACGACCGTCTTAACAGAAAACTTGATTAAAACGCCACAAAATGAGATTTAATAATCGAACTCAGGTTTAAAAATAAAAGCAGGTGGATTTGGTCATATCCACCTGCTTAATTATTGGTATTTTATTGCAGCGGATCAAAAGAACCGCCCCATTCTTTGTTTTGTGGCAATTGGTCAGGCTCAATAGAAATCTGTGCAGGATTTAAAGCGTTAAACCAGTGGTTAAGGTTTAAATTATAACTCTGATTAGATGCGGGTGTTTTATCCAAATTATCTATAATAACTGCAGAGAAATTAGCCCTTACAGCAGCAGTCATAATATTGTCTGTATTGCTAGGTAATGGTGCGCCTTTGTTTAACATCAAGAAAAATGTTCTTCTAGTTCCTTGGCTATTCAATATATCGTAACGTTTCCATCTTCTTAAATCACTTAATCTAAACCCTTCAAAAGCAAATTCTACTTGGCGCTCATTCATTACAGCAGTGCGAAGATCAGCTTGCGAAGTAGCTGTAATACCATATTTGCCACTTGCACCAGCAGCAATGCCTGCACGTTTACGGATGGCCGATAAAGTGGTTATTGCCTCATTGCTATTACCGGTTTCATTTGCCGTTTCGGCAAGCATTAAAAGTAGTTCGGCGTAACGCATTGGCGAGAACCAGCTTTTAGCGCCAGAAGCTACACCCACTAAGGCATTTCTGTCTAAGGTAGTATCTAAACCTTTACGTTGAAAAAAGCCCGTTGCACAGTTTTCATCTCCATTTTGGATAATTGGAGAAATACCGGTAAATAAAGTACTGTTTCTTTCTGGTACAACAGCACTTGGTGTTGCGGTGTCTTTCCATGTCCAAGCCAACCAGTACGAACGAGATCTTGGTGCGGTCATGCCTATCGTATTTATATCTGGAGTTGGGTATACCGTACCTCCACAAAAAATAGTTGCATAAAAACGATCGTCGCGATTGGTATAAAAATCGGTTAAAAACTGCTGGTTATAAGCCGCATTGGACAATTGGTTTTTATCAAACTGTAATGGGCTGCCATCCCGCTTTGGGTAAGCGATTAATAATGGCAATATAGGCTGATCCGTATTGGTGGCTCCGTTTGTAAACATTAACGGTCTTATAGAATTAAAGTTCATATAACTATCAGGGTAGTAGTACTGCCTGGTCATAATGTGCTCTTTGTTCCTCGAATACCAGATCAACTTGTAGTTTTCAAACAGGCCAAATCCTCCTGCGTCTGCAGCCTGTACAGCGGCTTTGGCAGCATTGTAAGCATTTGTCCACCTGGCCTGATCGTTTGAAGGGTTAAATAACGGACTGGCATACCATAAAAGTACCCTGGCTTTAAAACCAAGTGCGGCAGCGCGGTTAATCCTGCCGTAATCAATACCACTGTAGTTGAGTGGCAAAACGGTAGCGGCCTCATCCAGATCTTTTATGATCTGCGCAACACATTCAGACGTTTTACTACGTGGTACTTTTAACGAGTTTACATCGTTACCATCTTGTGTGTGCAATATTAATGGTACACCACCCACCGAGCTTACCATATTCCAATAGGCCCAAGCCCGCCAAAATTTGGCTTCGCCAACTAACCTACCTTTGGTACTTGTACTTAATACTGATGTTGGCATATCCGCCAATTTATCCATAAAATAATTGGTTTTGTCTATGTAGTTATAATCTAAATTGGTAAAATCTACAGCCACATCTAGTGCACCACGCTGGTAGGTACCTAAGTTCCCTCCAGATCCGTTAAGGCCTTCGTCTGCACCTGCACTACTTCCAATCGGCCATCTAGGCATAAGGCCACCATACACATCGTTTAAATAAGATTTAATTAACACAGAATCTGTCCATACATTTTGTGAATTTATGGCTGCTGTGTTTTGGTAATCCAATCCCTTTTTACAAGACGCCCCTAATACAATAAGGACGATATAAAGGATGATTTTATTTTTATTTAAATATTTCATTTTGAGTTCCTTTTAATATTAAAAATTAAAATGTTACACTAACACCGGCATTGTACGATTTAACAATTGGGAAAGATGTACCGCCATCCATTTCAGGGTCATAGAATTTTTTATTGAATTTGCTAATTATGAAAAGATTAGACCCAGATACATAAAAACGAATATTGCTTAAGTATTTTTGATAGTATTTTTTTGGAATTGTATAGGCAACATTTAAAAATTTTAGGCGCAGAAAACTTGCGTCTTCCAACCAAAAATCACTCCCAGCGGTGTTAACAGCCCATGCATCATCATTTACACTGTAACGAGCAGGTAACCAAGCATTAGGGTTTTCCGGAGTCCATGACTGGGCAGCCCATGGGCGCCACATCCTGTTCCATTCTACACCTCCAGCCAAATTGTTGAAAGATTTTTTGAAACCAAATGCACCATTAAAATTAGCCGTAACACTTATCCCTTTCCACTCTGCGTTTAAGTTTAAACCCACTACTTTTGCATTATTGCTTTTATTTAATACGGTAATGTCGTTTGCATCAATTTTATTGTCGCCATTAAAATCTTTATAAGCAAACTGCCCGAGTTTAGGGAGCTTACCTTGGAAATTATACCCAGGGTGTGCTACCAATAACGCATCAATATCTGCTTGTGTTCTAAGTATCTTATCAACCGTGTAACCTGTAATAAAATTGGAAGAACGACCATCTATAAGCCAATTTTCATAATCGTAGGTAATATTTTGATCCCTTATCACATACCATGAATCGCCATAAGTGAAATTCAGACCTGCATTGTAACTAAATTCACCAACATTATTGCGGTAGTTTAAATTCAAATCAATACCGTTGGCTTTCATTTTACCATAATTTACTGATGGTAAAGGGCGACTAAAAGTTGGGGGCGTAGATTGAATTTTTGCACTTAAAATATCGTAGGTAAGGGTATGCCAATATTCTGCTGTGGCCGTAAAGTGTTTTAAGAAACTGATATCGATACCGATATTTTTATTCAGGTATTTTTCCCAGGTAAAATTCAGATTCGGAAATACACCATATCGTATACCCGGATTAAGTGAAGGTGTTTCACCAAAAATTGCATTATTACCGGCAGCATAAGTGTCTTCGTATTGCCAGCGTAGCGCATTAAAATCGTCTCTTGCCCCATTAGGATCAATTCTCACAAAATCGTTACCCGTTTGCCCAACTGAAGCTCTTAATTTTAATGATTCGATTCCTTTTACATTTTTAAAGAAATTTTCTTTAGAAATTACCCAAGCCGTAGAAACTGAGGGGAAGAAACCCCAACGTTTATCAACCGGAAAATCTGCCGAACCATCAGAACGAAAAGCAAAGGTAGCTATATATTTTTCAGAATAATCGTAGGCAAATTGTCCAATAAAGGATTTACGACCATTTGTAGGTAAGAAACCATAAGTATTACGAATACTCTTTGTAGCTGTGCCATTTACAACACCGCCTCCTCCGGTAGATGCCCACCACTGATCGGTTGTATAAATAGGGAAACCATTGATGGTGGCATCTATACCATCGTAACTCCTTTCTTGACGTTCGTACACCAATGCCGCATTTACGTGATGTTTACCAAAATTCCGTTCGAAATTTAGCTGAAGGTTCAATTGCCATTGCTGGTTCCATGATGATAGTTTCTCTATACTAGGCGTATGGAACGTATAATTTTTTCCTACAATGGTATTCAAATCCCAAATAGCCGGCTCAATCTGTTTTAATTCGTATTGATAAAAAGGATGCGAATATATTTTTTGATTAGAATTAGAGAAGCTTTTTATATAACCAGCTTTAGCACTCAATCCTTCTAAAAAGGGTGCTTTATATGTTAAATTTAAATTAATAACCGAGTTAATGGACTCAGAATTATTGTAGCCTGCCAATCCTTGTGCCTCGCCCGGTTTATTGGTAATCCAAAAATAAGATACAGGAGAACCATCGGCCGCAAACGATGGTTGAAAAGGTTGCCATACCATAAGTTTAGGGTACATATCTCCAGACCAATCGCCTTGTGGCGCAGCAAATTTATTGTTGTTTAAGCTTAGCCCTGCAAAAACGGCTATATCTTTGGTAAGGTTAGCCGTTATATTTGTTCTAACATTATACTTTTTTTCGTTGGTATTTTTAATAAAGGTTTCTTGATTTACATAAGAGGCGCCAATAAAATACTGAAGTTTATCTGTACCTCCCGATGCACTTAAATTATGTGTAGTAATAGATGGATTTACATAAACATCTTTTAAGGCATTAAAACCATAACCCTTGCCACCGCCAAAATCATTATCTCTAAAGTAGGCTTGTGCAGCCGGGGTCCAAAGATTATCTGACGGCCCGACAATTCTATGATAAATATCTCCCCATTCCATAATATTGGTTAGCTCCATGTTATTTCCGCGAACATCTTTTCCGGCATTTACCGAGTAGCTAACAGTTGCTTTGCCCATTTTACCACGTTTGGTAGTAACTAACGCTACACCACCACCGGCACGAGCACCATAAGCAGCGGTAGTAGCCGCATCTTTTAAAATGGTTACGTCTTCGATTTCATTTGGGCTTAGGTTATTAAATTCGGAAGCATCATTCGTAACTTTTCCATCAATTACATACAGTGTAGGCGCACCATTCCATGAACTTGACGTTCTTATCTGAATATTAGGCTGTGCACCGGGTTTACCACTTGGTGTAGAAACATATAAACCAGACATTCTACCTGCCAATAAGTTACCAACTGATGTAGTCGGGATTTCAGCGTCCGTTTCTGTAAATTTAACAGTAGCTACAGACCCGCTCAAAAGTTCTTTCTTTTGCTTTGTATAACCCACAATCACAGTTTCATTTAAATTAATAGCGGCAGAAACCATTTCTATTATCATTCCCGCTTTAGGTGTAACGGTTACAGTTTTATACCCGGTCATTGTAATTTTTAGCAATGCGCCGCTGGGTACTGCAATTGTAAATTTGCCTGACTCATCAGCTTTTACCGAGGATGCAGCACCTCCTGTAACAGTAATTGTGGCGGCTGCCAATGGAATTTTCCCTTCTGCATCAACTACTTTTCCCGATATTTTTACCTGCGCAAAAACATGATAGGACTGCAGTAAGATGAAGACGATTCCGAGCACCCTTAAGTGCATTTGTAATACCTGTTTCATAATCTTGATCTTTGGTTAGTTAGTTTTTTTGGTTGGTTTTTTCTTGGTTGGTTTGGAGCATAACAAAACAATCCATGCTGTTAGGATAAATCTCAGAAGAATACCTAGCCGCAACTACCACTAATTTGATCGTTTACAATGTTTTTTTTGCCCTTACCCTTGCTGATGAATAAAATATGCCCTGAAACATCTAATAAACCACATCAGGGCTATCTACGTGAACTTTACCTCCTTCTCTGACCAGGTATTTACAGTATTATCGGGGTTTATCGAAGCGCAAAGCATAGCGGTTCAATTAAGGTGTTGATATAACTTCTCTTAAAATTATTATTTAGACTTATTAAAAAATAATAAGGATAAAAGCAATTAAAACGATTTCTTTGTAGGCATAAACCAATCAATACTGCATAAGGGAATGCAACGCTCAAAAATAAAATCAGAACAGAATCCTAAAAGGCTAAGCTGGGCAAAACACCAGAAACGGTGGTTTGGCAAATGGCATCTTTATGTTGGTATTATTGCAGGAGCAATTGTAGCTTTTGTAGGTGTTATCGGGAGTATTTTGGTTTTTCAGGATGAGATTGACAGGGGGTTGAAAAAGAATTAAAACCAGCGAAAACAAAAACGCCGCTTCCGAAACTGGGCAAGTACTTTCTCTTACAGTTTAAATCGGGATTAAAATATGCTTCAATTATTCTTCCGATTAGTTTTATGATGGGTGCACTCTATGTCCTTCCTTCAGGAATTGTTATCCAGCCAGCCATTTTTGTAGTGGCTTTTAGCTGCGTAATGGTATGCCTGAATTTTATATGTGCATTGTTGTCTGAAATGTTCAATATCTTATTTCTCCTTCCCTTTAAAAAAGGCAGTCATAAGGTAACCCGCTATTTTGCCTTATCGACAGCATTTTTGGTGTGTTACCTGGCTGTATATATCGTTCTGCTCAATACTGGCTTAGACGTCTTCTAGAGTGATCATATCATGGTAACATCCGACGCTCCCTGTGGCTATTTCTTTTCTATAAAATTTTTTAGCGGTTTTTCGAACTTCCCGCTAGGGAACGTTTCGTCGCTATTGATAGTAAAAGTAAAAACCTACAACGAAGAAAAACTTGAAATTGATAATAACAGATTCCAATAGAGTGGTCGTCTTTCCCGCGCAGGCGGGAACCTTAAAGCGCTTGCATTACGATTATTCATAAGTTTTCCTTTTTTCAGAGGCATTCATGAGCACTCTGTGGTTCCCAGTCGAGTTGGGAATGACGACCCTCATAATCTAACATTTGCAAAAAATCAATTATTTATATCGATTTTTATACAATAAATTAACCCTCAGGATAACAATTAAATATTCGAACTTGTCACGTTGAGCTTGTCGAAACGCTTTGCGAAACATTTAAACAGGTTTCTTCGACAGGCTAGACTCCAATAGAAGATCGTCATATCTCGACGAGAGCAACGCGTAGTGGAGAGATCTTTAATATAGTTCAAAGATCTCTCCACTACGGTCGAGATGACGATTCATTGTAAATCCATCATCCAGCTCTTTTGTTTTTGGCTAAATACTAACTTCTACAATTGATAAATTCCAATAAAAGGGTCGTCTTTCCCGCAGGTGGGAACCTTAAAGCGCTTGCATTACGATTATTCATAAGTTTTCCTTTTTTCAGAGGCATTCATGAGCCACTCCGTGGTTCCCAATCGAGTTGGGAATGACGACCCTCATAATCTAACATTTGCAAAAAATCAATTATTTATATCGATTTTTATATATAAATTAACCCTCAGGAAACAATGTCTATATTTATGATACAGCCTCTCCTATAAGAGATAATTATTTCGCCGGTGTAATGACAATTTTCCGGTATTCGATCGGTTCATGATCTCCCTGAAGATAGATAGGCCCGGGCTCTCCCTCATTACTATCCAACGCCCCTCCGGTAATGCCCGGAATTTCCTGGTTATTGATGATGGTTTTACCATTGGCTACCACTGTTACCAAACGGCCAACAAGGGTAATATCGTAACGCTGCCATTCATCCGGGCCAAGCGTAACCATTTCATTGGCAGTTAAAAATCCATAAATGCCGCCGAATAGCACGCTGTTAGGATGCGCATCTTTTTTGCTGTCCTCAATTTGCACTTCATAACGGCCCCTTAAGTATACCCCACTGTTTCCGCCCTTGGCGTATTTGAATTCTATATGAAGCTTAAAATCATTATACTTCTGTTCAGAGATCAGATTTGATCCCGCTTTCGGACTGGTTAAAATACCGTTTTTCACAATCCATTGGTTTGGTCCATTGGTTTTCCAGCCCGATAGATCCTTGCCATTGAATAAATTGACAGGTTTGCCCCAAACTGGTGCTGCCGTTCTTTTAAGGTAAGGTGCCTTAACGCCTTTCCAGTTATATTGTTTACCATCGCAATTGGTCATTGTTCCCTGAATCCCTGCATCGCCGACGGTGCCGTCGATAACTAAATTCGAAGAACCGCTTTCCCATTGTGGCGGGATTTCGAACCTGAATTTTCCATTATCAAACTTTACTTCCGATATCGGACGTGCACTACCGGCAGTTGACACAAAATAGCCTACCAAAGTTTTATAACCAGATAGTTTTACTTCCAGCCAGGCAGGTGCCGGTTTTCCGTTTATATCGACAGTGATGTCCCAACGACCGATCAGCGCTGCAGGCTCAACTGCCAATCGAACATAATCAGCGCTAACTGGTTTTGAGGCAAATGTTGTTACGGGTAAACCTGCAATCAACAGGCAACCTAATCCAAGCAGATGGATTTTTTTTCTCATATAGTAATTCATTTTTTTAGCAGCTCTTGTTTTATATTTAACTGTTATCAGCTCTTTACTGAGATAATTCTAGAAAGGTAGAACTTATTTCTTTTACGTGCAAGTGAGGGTTATACACAGCCTTTCAGTCAAAATGCCTTCATGCAGACTGGCTTTGATAAATTGGCAAAAGCGGAGATTTTTCAAATTATTTTATCCGGCTTGTTACATTGTATCAGGTTTTTTACTAATTTACGCTTACCAAATTAAATATCGGAAGATCAGCCAAACAACGAACAACCAATCGCTTAAACCCTTCAGAATACATTAAACAAAGGCAAGAACCAAATATAATATAACATGAACCACTAGATGTTATGTTAGTTGCTGTATAAGTTCAATGTCTTTTGTTCAGGAGAAAAACGGCGGCCTTGTTGCAGAAGTACTGGAAGAGCGTCGGAAATTTAATTGGCATTAACCTAAACTGAAAAAATGTATGAAAATGAGGAACATTCATTCCACAAGCTGTGCGCTGGAAATAACATTTCCTAGCACAGTCAGAGGCCTCCGGAAACTAGCACTCCTAGCCGTTACTGCACTTGGCCTGCAAAATGCCGTTAAAGCTGAAGCTGGGCCAACAAACAAAAACCTATTCCCAAACCCCTCCGAGGCCCTAAAGTACCCAGTTAATGTGAATCAGAAAATGGCTAAAACCATTACTGGACTGGTAACCGATGAGACTGGACTTCCGCTTCCCGGAGCAACGATTGCTGCTAAAGGAACCACTGCTAAAACGGTTACCGGCAGTGATGGAAAGTTTGTGTTAAACGTTCCAGATAATGTCACCACATTGGTGGTTTCTTATATCGGAATGGATGCTCAGGAAGTAAATATCAGCGGCCTGACCAATGTAACGGTAAAGTTAAAACCTTCCGGCAATGCAAACCTGACAGAGGTCGTAGTTACCGCTTTAGGCGTAAAACGGGAGAAAAGGGCGCTAACCTTTGCCGCTCAACAACTGGCAGGCACAGAACTTACAAAAGCCGGAAGCCCCAATTTTATGGAGGCTTTAAGTGGTAAGGCAGCCGGTATTGATATCGGGATCAGTAACTCCGGCGTGGGTGGTTCAACAAAAACGGTATTAAGGGGTTCAAAATCGATTACAGGAAGTAGCGAAGCACTTTTCGTAATTGATGGGGTTCCACTGGTAAATAACAAAGGTGGGCAACCTGGATCTTACGGTGGTACCGATGGTGGCGATGGGCTTTCGGCACTAAATCAGGACGATTTTGAATCAGTTACTATTTTAAGGGGTGCCAACGGATCCATTTTATATGGTAGCCAGGGAGCCAACGGCGTAGTTTTAATCAACACCAAAAAAGGCCAGAACGGTAAAATTGCCATCGCTTTAAATTCAACCATAAATTTTAGCAATGCTGCAACATTACCTGAGTTTCAGTTTGACTATGGCGCGATAGGCGGTAGTGATTACAGCTGGTCTAAAACAAAAGGAAGTTACCAAAATAACTACATTGAGGATTTTTTCCAGACCGGCGTCAACACCATTAACTCCGTGTCGGTATCGGGTGGAAATGAAAGGACAACCGCTTATTTTTCATATGGAAACAATAACGCATCAGGCATTGTACCCACCAGTACTTACAACAAACACAATGTTACGTTCAGTCAGGAAACAAAACTATTTGATGATAAACTTACCTTAAGTGGAAATGTAAGGTTCTCTTACGAAAAGTCAAAGAACCGTCCCGGCGCAGGTTATTACAATAATCCGTTAACCGGCTTATACTTATTTGCGCGGGAAAGAAATTTTGATGATTATAAAACCAATTATCAAATTTTCAGTACAACACGGAATATGTATATTCAAAACTGGTATTCTACCGAAGAAAAACAGAACAACCCATTTTGGGAATTAAATAACGACCCCAAACTTTCTACCAGCAACAGGGTAATTGCAACGGCGAAAGCATCATATGCATTTTTGCCGCATTTTAAATTTGATGTGCGCGGTAACATTGATTATAATGACAGACTATTGGATTATCGTTATGCCGCTGGCGGTAATTCGGTAAGCGTAAGTTCAAACGGTACCTGGAATTACGCCAAGTACAATGATAAGGCCTTATATAGCGACGCCATTTTAAGTTATGATAACACTTTTGGTAAGTTTAGCTTAAATAGCGTACTGGGAGGAAGTATCCAGGATTATACCTTTAATGATGGAATGATGTTTGCAAACGGAACAGTACCACTTCAGTACCCAAACTTTTTTAGTTTCTCAAACCTGCCTTATAATTTAGTAGTTAACCAAACTTATAGCAGGATCCAAAAACAAGGCCTATTTGCCAATGCCTCATTAGGCTTCAAAGACATGATCTACATCGACCTGTCTGGCCGTAACGACTGGGCATCTACATTGGCGACGACCGGGAACGACTCCTATTTTTACTATTCTGGCGGGCTATCTGCAATAATCAGCCAAATGGTAACCATGCCCAAAGAAATTAATTTCTTAAAATTAAGAGCATCAACATCACAGGTTGGAAATGAAGTACCTTATAACATTGTTAACCCTGGTAACACCATCGGCGGTGCAGGTGGTCCCAGCGGTATAGGCGGGATTACCAGAAATACGCAAACGCCGTTTGCAACCCTGGTACCTGAAAAAATAACCAGTAATGAAATCGGTTTAGAAGGCCGCTTTTTAAATGATAGGTTAAGCCTTGATTTTACTTATTACAAAAACAACAGCACCAATCAGTTTCTATCATTACCAGCCCCTTCGGGTTCTGGTTACACCTTTTACTATGTAAATGCAGGTAAGGTGACCAACCAGGGCTTTGAGCTTACATTAGGTGGAGACCCGGTAAAAGGTGAAAACTTTAGGTGGAACACCTCAGTAAACCTATCGCGGAACAAAAATAAAATTGTTGAGCTGATTGCCGATAATCCCGGTTATCAGGTAGGTAGCGACAGTGAAGGTTTTAATTCAATCATTAAAGCCGGCGGGTCTTTCAACGACTTATATATTTTCAAATTTGCTCGTAACGCTGCCGATCAGATTATTTTAGATGCGGCAGGAAAGCCAACTAAGGCTGCAAAGCAGGAGTATGTTGGAAATCTAAATCCAAACTTCATCGCTGGCTGGAATAACACCTTCACCTACAAAAACCTGACTTTAAGCGCTTTGGTAACGGCTAAGTTTGGCGGGGTAGCTTTCTCTAAAACCGAGGCTTTTCTCGATTCGTACGGTGTAAGCAAAAGAACAGGTGAAGCGCGTGATGCAGGAACTATTCCAATTAATGCCATTCAGGGCAATACAGCTCAAACATCGATTGATCCGGCACTTTATTACTCGGTAATAGGCGATAGAAATGGAATTATGGAACCTTATGTATTCTCGCGTACCAATGTCCGCTTAGCGCAGGTATCACTGGCTTATAATCTGCCGGTTAAAGGTTCAGCCATTAAATCGGCATCGGTATCGCTGATCGCACGTAACTTGTTTTTCTTCTATAAGAAAGCACCTTTCGATCCGGAGCAAGCGATGAGTACAAGCAACAGCATGCAGGCTAACGATGTTTTTGCGGTACCTGGTACACGTTCTTACGGGCTAAATCTTAAGTTAAACTTCTAATATCTTAAAATGATGAAAAAATTATGTTTAATGGTGCTTGCTTTGATCCTACTCAACTCCTGCACCAAGAATTTCGAAGAGATAAATACAAATCCGAATCAAATATCCGATAAACTGTTAGAGCAGGATTTCAACTTGGTTGGTTCTTCTTTCTCTGTAATGTTATTTAACCTGATGGGACACCAGATCGAAGAAGATCTGTGTTACGATAACTGGATGGGATATATGGGTACGCCAACTCCTTTTGTAGGGAATGTAAATAATACCACCTATTACCTGCGTTGGATTGACGCCTACTGGAACCGTGTATATGGCAATGTGATGTCTCCGTCAAAACAGGTGATACAGCTTGCCGAAGAGAAAAAACTACCGTTATTTGGTGATTGGGCAAAATTGGTGAGGGTGTTGGCAATATCTAAATTAACAGCCATTTACGGACCTGTGATCTACTCTAACTACGGCACTTCGGGCTTAGGATCGATCAAATACGACAAGGAATCGGATCTGTACAACAACCTGTTTACCCAGTTAGATCAGATTGAAGCCAATTTCAAAGCCAACACCTCTTACATCGGCTTTACCAAATTTGACCCCAGCTATAAGGGCGACATCGCTTCATGGTTAAAATTACTTAATTCAGTACGCCTGCGTTTGGCCATGCGTTTGGTTAAGGTTAATCCTACATTAGCTAAAGCACAAGGGGAAAAAGCCCTGGCCGACCCTGCTGGATTAATTACGACCAATGCTGAGAATTTCCTTATTTCGCTAAATGGAAATGTTATGCCCGTTTCAGTGATTAGTTTTGACTGGAACGATACCCGTATGGGTGCAACCATGGAATCTTTTATGGTGGGTTTAAAAGATGGGCGTATAGCCAAATATTTCTCCGAAGTAAGTGATGCAAGCCTAGTTACCGACCATCCTACCTATAAATATAAAGGCATCCGCGGCGGCGCTTACATCAATGCGAAAGATGATAGGGTCTCATATTCAACAGTGAGCACCGATTTCAAATCTGCCCAGACCAGAAGAGGATTCACAGCTTCGGAAATCGCCTTTTTAAAAGCCGAGGCAGCATTGAGAGGCTGGGCGGGTGCCGGTGATGCCAAAACAAATTATGAAAATGGGGTACGCCTATCCTTTGCAGACTGGGGAGCGGCCGGTGCGGACGCCTATCTTGCTGATGCAACAAGCCAACCGATCAGCTACACCGATCCAAAAGACAGCAAAAATAATTTCACACCACTTTCTACCATTACAGTAGCCTGGAATGCAGGTGATTCAAATGAACTTAAACTGGAAAAAATTATCACGCAGAAATACCTGGCAACTTTTACCAATACGTTGGAGGCCTGGGTAGATTTTAGAAGAACAGGATATCCTAAAATTCCACATGTTGCTAAAAATGACAGTAGTCCAGATTGGGGTGTTATCGCAGCCGATCAATGGATAAAGCGACTGGTATTTGTACCTGCTGAAAGAACCGGAAATACGGCAGCCGTTGCTGAAGCTGCAACTTTTTTAAGTTCTGGTAAAGACGACATCGCATCGCGCTTATGGTGGGATACCGCTAATGCCAGTAATTTTTAAACTTTTTCACCAATAATTTTTAAATGGCTGCCTTTATGGCGGCCATTTTTTGTAAACGGGTAATCCACCTTGAAACTGATCTAACACCGTGAAATAATTGCACTAAACCTTATAATGGTACAAATTGATGTGGGTGGTGGGAACATCGATTCTTTGCTTAAAACATCAAAAAAACGAGGCCCTTGCAAATTTGATCTGCAAGGGCCCCGTTTGTATATAAGATTGATATTTATCCATTAATGGCTTTAACACCTGGCAATTCTTTGCCTTCCATATACTCAAGTAAGGCACCACCACCGGTAGAAACGTAACTTACTTCATCTTCCATGCCGAATTTTGCAATTGCGGCGGCTGAATCGCCACCACCGATCAATGAAAATGCACCGTTATCTTTAGTAGCCGCCACAACTGCTTCTGCAACAGCTTTAGTACCTACCTGGAAACTTTCCATTTCGAAAACGCCCATCGGTCCGTTCCACAACAAGGTTTTAGAATTTTTAATTACATCCTGGAACAAGGCAACCGATTTTGGGCCAATATCCAGTCCCATCCAATCTGCAGGAATCTGACCAGAGTCTACATCTTTTTTATCGGCGTCATTTGCAAATTTATCAGCAATTACTGTATCTACAGGTAAAATCAGGTTTACGCCTTTTGCTTTTGCTTTTTCGATCAACTCTAAAGAAAGTGCTTGTTTATCGGCTTCTAATAATGAAGTGCCAATTTCTCCACCCTGTGCTTTAGCAAAAGTGTAAGCCATACCGCCTCCGATGATCAGGTTATCTACCTTATCCAGCAATTTCTCAATCAAAAGAATTTTATCAGATACTTTAGCACCACCCATAATTGCAGTAAAAGGTCTTTCTGCGTGGTTCAATATTTTCTCTGCATTTTCTACTTCTGAAGCCATTAAATAACCAAAGTATTTTGCATCTGGGAAAAACTGGGCAATAATTGAAGTTGAAGCATGTGCACGGTGAGCAGTACCAAAGGCATCATTTACATAAACATCGCCTAATTTTGATAATTTCTCTGCAAAGGCAACATCACCTTTTTCTTCTTCTTTGTAAAAACGAAGATTTTCTAACAATAAAACTTCACCTGGTTTTAAATCAGCTGCCTGTTTTACTGCACTCTCGCCAATACAATCATCAGCAAACTTAACTTCAACACCAACAAGAGCAGATAGATCAGATAAGATGTGTTTTAAAGAATATTTATCGGTAGGGCCATCTTTCGGGCGACCTAAGTGAGACATTAAAATAACCGCACCACCATCTTTTAAGATTTTAGAAATGGTTGGCAAAGCCGCCCTGATTCTTTTATCGTCTGTTATTTTAAATTCGTCATCTAAAGGCACATTAAAATCTACCCTGATTAATGCTTTTTTATCTTTAAAGTCAAACTGGTCAATTGTATTCATGTTTAATTATTTTTGATTTAAGTTTAATTTCATTTCGTAATGGAAACCAATGCCAGGGATATCGAACTCTGGCGATTCGGTAGTGAAGCCGATTTTCTTGTAAAAAGCTGCCGCCGTTGAACGGGCATTACACCATACGTAATCGGTTTTATATTCTTTCAGGTATTCAATGGCAAAAGTAACCAGTGCAGCAGCATAACCATTTCCAACTGCATCGGGATGGGTGGCCATGCCCCTAAGCTGATAGCCCTCTCCTTCTTCCGGAAAAAAATCGTTCCGCATAAAGGTGGCAATTGATTTTATTTCTCCATCTTTTAAAAAACCAAGATGAAAGGTATCATAGGCAAGATCGCCTTCAAAAACGCATGCTTCGAATGGTTTGCCATTGCGCAAAACCAGGCTTCTTAAAGGCAGTACTTCTTCTGGAAGAATAAATTTGACCATATTTTTAATATCAGCTAGCTTACATCAAGTGTGAAGATATTGCTATTGGATGCACTGCAAACGTTTGCAAAGTTAATAAAGCAATTGAAACCCGATAATAATATCGGCTAGAATTTTTAACATTTTAGATACTCCCCTGGTAGAATTTAAAATAAGTTGAAAATAATGCTGTTCTGTCTTTATAACCTGAGTTCGATAATTATTTGCTGAAAATTATATCTTATTTACGCCTAATCCCGCTTTATCGTCCTGCTGAATTTATTTCAGCATCTTTTTAGCGTGAAAGACCCTGAAATAAATTCAGGGTGACGACCGTCTTAACAGAAAACTTGATTAAAACGCCACAAAA
>NZ_JAUG01000105.1 GCF_000708285.2 Pedobacter borealis DSM 19626 | reverse complement strand
CATGACGACCGCCTTAATGAATGTGCACTAAAAACAAATATAGAATTAACAAAAGATGTGTCCACACGATAGGAGGATTCGAGACTAAGCTCCATCCGATAATTTATAAAATATGATTTTATCATAATTGATGTTTTCAGCCAGTTTCTTTTTATCAAGTTCGAGTAAAAGCTGATCGGTTTTTTCGCCAGAACAGGCAGCTAAAAATAGGACAAAGCAAAATTAAATTCTTCATGAGGCATGTTTTAAACAAATAGATGTATAAAACTAATCCTTTAGGAAGGAAAAAAAATGAAAAATGCAGATTCATCTAAATTTAGCCTTTCAGAAAATGCCCTAATTATCAAAATTTAAATTTTTTCAAGCGTTTAAAACTAAAATGATAAATTTTCAAAAGAAAAAGAAGGTGCTATTAGCAGATTAACAATGGGTTTCTATGGTTAATTTAATGCTCTTTTTACTATAGTTATTAATCAAACTAATTTTTGGATTAAAATTTGATTAGAACATGTCAAAAAGAGAGGGGTATTTCTAATTTTTTAGCAATTTTTTCAGATTTAATGCCCTAAAATTCGTGGGATGTTTAAAATCATTCTAAATTTGTAACTCCTTTAAACTAAGATGACAAAAAAGAAAAAGACAGTTGGTAAAACTGACGCTGATGTAATTTTAATAGGGGCTGGCATCATGAGTGCAACCCTGGGTGTTTTGTTAAAACAATTAGAGCCCAATTTAAGCATAGAAATTTACGAACGTTTAGATATTGCGGCGGCAGAAAGTTCTGATGCCTGGAATAATGCCGGAACGGGACACTCTGCTTTTTGCGAATTAAACTATACGCCCGAAAAGAAGGATGGTACGGTTGAAATAAAAAAGGCAGTTCAGATTGCTGAGCATTTTGAAGTTTCCAAGCAATTTTGGTCATATTTAGTGAACAAGGGATTGGTTTCTGACCCTTGTAATTTTATCCGCAATATTCCTCACATGAGTTTTGTTTGGGGGAAAAAGAATGTAGAATATCTTAAAAAACGCTACGACGCATTAACCCAATGTGATCTGTTTAGCGACATGCAATATACCGAGGATACTGAGCTTGTAAGAAACTGGGCACCCTTAATTATGGATGGCCGTAAAAAGAGCGAAAAAGTTGCAGCAACAAAAATGGATCTGGGAACCGACGTTAATTTTGGAACCTTAACCCGTGATATGTTTAACAACTTAAAGGAACAAAGTAATGTTAATCTGCATTTCAATCACGAAATCCGTGACCTGAAAAAGAATAAAGACGGCAACTGGATTGTAAAAGTTAAAGATTTAGAAACCGGCGATAAACGTAAACGTGTAGCTAAATTTGTATTTATCGGTGCCGGTGGTGGTTCTTTGCCATTATTGGAAAAATCAGATATTCCTGAAGGAAAAGGTTTTGGCGGTTTCCCTGTAAGTGGGCAATGGCTGAAATGTACCAATGAAGAAATTATTAAAAAACACCATGCAAAGGTATATGGCAAGGCTGCGGTTGGCGCGCCGCCAATGTCGGTTCCACATCTAGATACCAGAATGATTAACGGCAAACAAGCATTGTTGTTTGGTCCTTATGCTGGTTTTTCTACCAAATTCCTTAAAAATGGTTCATTCCTGGATTTACCAAAATCAATTAAATTTAATAACATCCGTCCGATGCTTTCTGCCGGATTGCACAACCTCGATTTAACAAAATATTTAATTGAGCAGGTTAGGCAGTCGCCAGAAGATAGGTTGGAAGCGTTGAAAGAATATTTGCCAACTGCCGAACTTAATGATTGGGAGCTAGAATATGCAGGGCAGCGTGTTCAGGTAATTAAAAAAGACGAAAAACAAGGCGGTATTTTAGAGTTTGGAACCGAGGTGGTAAGTGCTGCTGATGGTTCTATTGCGGCTTTGCTTGGCGCTTCTCCTGGTGCATCAACGGCTGTTTCTATTATGCTCGATCTATTAAACCGTTGTTTTGCAGAAGATTTAGCTACCGACGAATGGCAGGCGAAAATCAGAGAAATGATCCCAACCTATGGAAAAGCCTTAGCTCAGGACCCAGAACTTTGCAAAGAAACCAGAACAAGAACATCGAAAGTATTGAAAATAGAAAATACTGTGGTTGCTTAATTGAAACAACGATATAATTTTATAAAAAGTCCTGATGTAAATCGGGACTTTTTTGTTTTAGGTATTTCCACGGTCTGTGCCCGCACAGACCGAAATGGGATAGGTAATTGATCATTTGCATCACCAAACGTTCCTACGGAACGAACACAAATAACAAAATGTTATTTGCTACCTACCATTCGTCCCGAAGGGACGGCCGATACGTTATATTAGCTATCTGTCATCATATTTACCTAATGGATGGCTCATGAGTAACATTGGTTTTCTTTCGTTCCGTTAGGAACGTTTCACAGGTAATACTTGTGGGAGAAAGATTTTTTCGTTCTGCATCCTCGGTCTGTGTCCCCACAGATCGAAACCGGATAGATAATTGATCGTTCGCGCCATCAATCTTTCCGAAGGAAAATGTCATTAAGTTACGCCCTGCGCTTGAGCGTAGCAGAAGACTTCGATAGTTTGATTAATTAAAAAGATACCTTTCAACTACGCTATCAATGAAAGATTCCAATAGAGGGTCGTCATTGCGAGGAACGAAGCAATCTTAATGCGCACGCTGGTAGCGATCGTTGTAAGGTTGCTTCGTCGGCTGAAAAGCCTTCTCGCAATGACGATATCCCGAGGTTATTCAGCATCCTTTCAGTCACGAGAAAGTGATATGATTTGAAAAGCAATTGCAGTAGTACTTTTGTTAACGAAGCCCTGCCCCGTTTCTGCTCCGATGAAACCTGTGAAATAAGCAAGCACATCATAAAACAAAAAAATAAGTGCTTAAATCGGGAGCATCTATGGTCGGGTTTAGATTGTCTTTGCTTCTGCAGCTATGAGGAGTTTTCAGTGCCGCAGACCTAACCAACTTAGCCCTGATTGAAGCGGAGATCCTTTTTTGTCATCCTGAGTGAGCTTGTACTGAGCGCAGTCGAAGTAAAGGGCAAAAAAGATCGGAGCGCAAAGCAGGACGAGCGTTAATTGCAGTAATGCAGCTGCGCTCCAAATCATTTGAAAAGCGTTTGCAGCATTCTATCGGCCATGAAAAGGTGGTAAAGCGAACATTGCTTTTCAAAAAAAAATATCGCATATTCTTACAATGCAAAAGAGGGTATCCAATTGCTTGAATACCCTCTTTTGTGAAAAATACTTTAAGGTTAAACCGCAATTACTTCTGCAACTTCATCGGCAGAAATATCGCTATGCGACGCTTCCAATACACAATCGCCATCTTTAATCAATAAAATCTGCGGTGATTGGTGCGCTACCTGAAAGATTTCGGCAATATGGTTGGAAATATCACGATAGCTAATTAAATCTAAAAAGTAAAGTTTTGTGTCAGCCGGAATGATGTCCCAATCAAATTCGAAGTTCTTTTTAGCCATTAAACTAATTGAGCAACGTGTGCTGTGCTTAAAAATAAGGCTAAAACCGCTTGCATTCTTGATCTCGTCAAGCTGTTCTATTGAAGTTAAGTTAACCCAAGTCATGATATGATACGTATTGTTTTACAGGACAACAATTACAGTTAAATAAAGTTCTGTAAATGACCTGAATATGAGATTACAAATGAGGTAGATTAATTCCTTCTGCGTTTTCCTTCAGGATAAGATCCGTAAGCAGGACAAAGCTTAGAAGAACAGGATTCTAAAATGGTAATGGTGCAAAACACCGCCAATAATAAAATGGCTACTTTTTTCATCTGCATAAGTTTGTTTCAATGGTAATGAAGCTATCATGAACCAGTTATGATGGTTTCAACGGATCTGATAGATTTTTAAATTCTAAGTTACAAATAATTATTAAAACGCAAGTTTAAATTTGAGCAGAAAAATCAGCCATTTTAATGGCAGTAATAGCAGCCTCATCGCCTTTGTTGCCATGTTTGCCACCAGCACGATCTTGTGCCTGCTCTAGGTTATTGGTAGTTAAAACACCAAAAATAACTGGTTTGCTGTATTTAATGCTAACATTGGTTATACCTTGTGCTACTGCATCGCAAATAAAATCGAAATGTTTGGTATCACCCTGAATCACGCAACCTAAACAGATTACAGCATCTATATCGCTTCTTTTGCTCAATAGAATTTCTGCACCGCCTGTTAATTCGAAACTTCCTGGTACCGGTAAAGAAATTATATTTTCTTCGGCAACACCATTAGCTAATAATGTTTTTAAAGCACCATTGTACAAAGCGCCGGTAATTTCGGCATTCCATTCGGCTACAATAATTCCGAATTTATAGTTTGCTCCACTAGGAACGGTGGTGTGAGAGAAATCAGATAGATTTTTTAATTGTGTTGACATGGGGCAAAGATAATGTTATGCTTCGAATGTTAAAAACCTTAATGTTTGTTACTTGTAACATTTAGTTCAGTTATGGTTAGATTAGTATAATAATCAGATAAAATTTAATCGCTTATGGAATTTTTACGTTCTGCCCCAACAACAGCGATATGATTATAACAAGCGGAAATATATTAATGGCGATTTAATTACCACTAATGAAAATGGTTATGCAACTACAAATGAAACCGACGGGAATATGTCTTTTGCGGTGGCTACTCTTGGGAAAGGAACACAGGTGTTAAAATCCACAAACAATTGTTTGTCCAAAAAGCTAGCGCAAAAGGCGATGTTTTAACTCCGCTTACGGCAACCAATATTTTGGCCCCTGGCGATTTGTTGAAAGTATGTATTGAAATTTATTGTGATCGGGATATGGAATATATTCATTTGAAAGATATGCGTTCATCGGGTTTTGAACCTGTAAACGTAATCTCTAGGTATAAATATCAGGATGGTTTAGGTTATTACGAAAGTACAAAAGATGCTTCAACCAATTTCTTTATCAGTTATATGCCTAAAGGAACCTACGTATTTGAATATCCGTTAAGGGTTACGCATGCCGGAAATTTTTCGAACGGAATTACCTCTTTACAAAGTATGTATGCACCAGAGTTTACCACACACTCAGCAGGAATAAGGGTAAATGTGAAACCTTAATATTTTGACCACCTTTACCCTGACCTGGAGCGAAGCGGAAAGCTACGGAGTAAACCGAGCCTTAAGCGAGCTCACCGAAGGTAATTTATTTCAGGGTCTAACTAACGAAGTAGAAGAGGTTATATCATAATATAGATTTGTCATCCTGAGCTTGTCGAAGGGCCTGTTAAACATTCTTTAAGGTGTTTCGACAGGCTCAACATGACATCATCTGAGGTGAAATTGCCTTTATGATACAACTTCTTAAGTTACATTAAGTAAGTTTAATATTGGTATAGGTTGCCCCGATGGGAATAATTTTTTCTCCAATCCAAATCTGGCTGCGGTCAAATTTGGATATTTTATTTTTAGCTACAATAAAAGCCCGGTGACAGCGGATAAAATCTACTTTTGGCAACAGTTCAGCCAAATCGTTAATGGTGATCCTCGAGCTTAAAAGTTTGTCTTTTAGCTGTATCTGGGTGTAGTTGCCTGAGGCCTCCACATAAAGGATTTCGTCCAACTCCACCTTAATTTGCTCGTAACCATCTTTTACGAAAATATATGCTGTTTTTGTTTCCTGCTTCTGGTTGCGCAGGTTAAAGAGTTCCTGGGCTTTATTGCAAGCCTTTAAGAAACGCGAAAGTGAAAAAGGTTTTAGCAGATAATCTACAGCATCGAGTTCAAAACTCTGCACAGCATGCTCGGTGTAGGCCGTTGTAAAAATAACCATTGGTGGCTTGCTCAAACTCTTTAAAAAATCAATTCCACTGATATCTGGCATTTTGATATCCAGAAAAATTAAATCAACCTTGTTCTGCTGAAGATAGCTGATGGCTGCAAAGGCATCTGTAAAAGTTTGTTGCAATGCTACAAATGGAACTTTTGAGGCATGCGATTTTATAATCTCTAGTGCAATCGGTTCATCATCTATAGCAATGGCAATCATTTTTTATTTGTCTTGGTGGATGTTAGGCGGGGCGTAATCAAAGCCCATTACTTGGCAAAATTCGTATGGCTAGTAGTGTTTTTACAAATGGCTAGTTCTTTAAGTTTATCCCAGTTATCGTTTATAATAGCCTCTTTCTTTTTTCTCGACCAGCCTTTAACTTGTTTTTCAAAGCTTATTGCATCGTTTATATCTTCAAAATGTTCGCAGAACACTAATACCAATGGTCTTCTATCTGCAGTATAACAATTAACGTTTATTGTATTTTCATGCTCATAAAGCCTTCTGTCTATATCATTGGTAACCCCAGTATAATATGAATTATCAGCACATTTTAGGATATAAACGGTGTAGGTTCTCATATTTTATTTTGTTGGCGCTTCGACTCCGCTCAGCGTGACACAACTATTTGTATTACGCCTATTCAATAACCGATTGTTAACCTTGATGTATCATTCAACTCGATCATCCTATACATTAATGTCATCCTGAGCGTAGTCGAAGGACATTTTAAATATAATAAAATCAAGATAAATCCCAACAGATATTTTTGAGCTACTGCCCTTCGACTACGCTCAGGGTGACATTCACAGGTAAATCATCATTTATATTGACATAACAAATTATGGGTTACCATAAGCAAAGCCGAATGACTAATCCAATTGTAAAGTTAAATGAACAAAAAACTCATTGGCACTTTCGCGGATAATTAATTCGTGTTTTCCGTAATAAAGCAATGATAAACGTTGTTTAACATTTTCAAGTCCGATGCCACTTTTTAATTTTTCAGGATCATTATCGGCCTTAATGTAAATGCTGTTGCTTACATCAAAATATAAAGTTTTTTCTTTGGTTTGCAGGGTAATTTTAATGTACGAAGGCTGTTGCAAACTAATACCATGTTTAAATGCATTTTCAATAAATGGAATCAACAGCATCGGCGTAATCTGCAGGTTATTTAACTGTTCTTCAATATGCGTATCAATCCTGATATCTGCAGAGCGTGAGGTGCGGAGCTTTTGTAAATCAATATAATTGTTCAGGTATTCTACCTCTCGGGTTAACGAAATTTTATCCTGGGTGTTTTCATGGAGCATAAAACGCATCATATCGCCCAGTTTCTGGATCCCTTCGCCCGTTCTTTCTGCATTTTCCTGCAAAGCTGTTCCGAATAAGGTATTTAAAGCATTGAATAAGAAGTGTGGATTGATCTGCGATTTTAAGAAATTTAGGTTTGCATCCGATTTGCCCAATTCCGTTTTGAGCATCTGAATTTCGCTCTGTTTTTCAAATTTATGTTTGTAAATATACCATGCAGATGGCGTAGTAATGCAGATTAAGCATATTGCGTTTAAAATTAAGGTGATCGGCACTACAGCACCATTGCGCATAAAAGGGATAAGGACGATCGACAGTAGGAGTGAGAGCATAATGGTTAAACCTACATTTCCCCAAAAATACCGGCCAAAACCTTTAAAATCCTTTCTGAGGTTTGGAATAACGTAATAAATAGAACAAAAAGCTAGAAAGATATTTACCGGTGGTACAATTACCCAAACGATCAGTATTTCATAATCTATTCTTACCGAAAGTACGGCTGCAAAAATCATGAGCGAAATCAGCCAGATTTTGGTGCTTACAAAGAGCTCTGGAACGATGTTGTTATGGTAATTTTTTAATACCGGGATTCTTTTTAGTAATTCTAAGCCCCGCTCATTAAAATAGGCATAAGCATTAAAGAGTAGATATAAAAAGAAAATATAAGTAAAAGCTTCACCAAAAAAGATTCCGTAAGCGTTATCGATGTCATCATATTCAACCAATCGGTATGCTTGAGAATAGGTATTGTAAACCATCCACGCAACTACAGAGAACGCTGTGACCAAAACCGTAAGAATAAGATTAAGTGTTACGTTATTCTTATTTGCAAGTTGGGGCATGAGGCAAAAATTGAACAATAAAAAGCTGATATATAAACTGGTGATCTTAAATAATTCTGGAATAAAGAAGTTTGTCATTACACTATAATCAATACCGCTTTCTTCAAAACGATAAGAATTGCCCGAGTTATAGATTGTGGATGAGCAGATACCAATTAGGGCCAGCACATATAGTGTTGTAGAAATCCAAAATTCAAGCTGGTTGATGCTTTTGGTTTTTATTGTAGATGGGTTACCTGATAGAATTACCATTTGTTTTAGTTTATACCACAATTTTACGAAGAGAATTTACATCTATATTTAAAATGTGATGGATGGGGCAAAAAATGGGATGAATGAATAGAATTTTTAGATTTTAAGATCGGTTTTTTAGCGTTGTCAACTTTCTTCGTTGTGCTGTCAGATGTTTTGAGTAATAAGTATTGTGCCGTCTTGCATTCATGGGCTTTTTTTGCATTTCTCGAATACCCAAAGCATTGGTGCTTTTCCTTTTTCCTGTTTGGTCGTATGTTACGTGTACTAATTTGATATTGGCTATTTCTTTAATCTTTTGGCAGTAGTAGAAAAATCGGAATTTCCGATTTTTCTCGAAGAAGCGTCTTTTTCTAGTTCGCCTTCTTTGTACATGTTTAGAATTTGCTTGTTAATGGTTGACTTTGCTTTTTGAAACAACTCCTGCATCTGCTCAATAGTCAGCCAAACGGTTTCATCCTCTAAGCGAGTCCGAATTTTTGTTTGCCCATCTTCTGTTTGATATATGATTAATTCAGAATTCATTTTTCTCTTTCCTTTAAATTCATTTGTTTCTATTTTCATTCGGTTCGGAAATATGGCAGTTAATGGATTAGGGGCTTGCCGAAGTTGGGGTGTTTAAAACCACTGCTGTTCGCCCTGCAATAATTTAGTTAAAAAGCAGAAAGGTTCGGCTTGCAATGTTGCCACAATTTTGGCAAAACCCTGTTAGGTGCATTTGGATACTTAACTAAAGTATTATAAGTCGTTTTCTCTATCACTTGATTGGCCATCTTCGGCCTCTCGAGGTGCATAACGTTTCCGGAGCCTTTTTATCTGATTTTGCCGATTGAAGGTCTCATCGAAGGCATATGCTGGTGCAAATCCAAAAATCCATATTGCAAAAGATGTCCAATTTGAAAGTTCATAAATACCGGAGATAATACCTGTCAACATGAAACACACAAAACCAATCAAGGAATAATAATTTGCCTGTTTTAGCTTCAAAACATAACCATCGTCTCTGAAATTCTGTTTAAAAGCAAAGTTGATCAAAGGGAACCACACGAAATAAAACAAGTTTTTCTGCAAAACCGTAAGATCATCTAAAATATTTCGCTTGATAAACGACTCAACCTTTTCAATCTGCTCGTCTTTATAGCTCTTTATATCCTGCTCTGAAACCTGTCGTGTAGAAAGTTCTGCAAGAGCAATGGTTACTGCAAGTTCTGTGTAATCAAACTTGTTGTCTACAATCTCCAATAATTTCTTAGTTGAAAAGCTGGAATAATTTTTTTTTAACTCTTCGGCAGTCATCACAATCATTTATAACTCATTAAAGATATGGAACCAGGCAAGTTTATTTATATAGGTATTTGCGCCAAGTTTTGATCTAGAGTATGGTTTCGTGCAATTGCGACCAACTCTCAAATATTCGCAACTCGTCTCGTTTTTAAATTTTTATAAACGAATATAAATGTTTAAATCAATAATGCTCCAGATTTCTTTTAAAAACCATTTCCCTAAAAATACAAAACCATTGTGTCATTTACAGCGTTTGTGAAGTATGGCGAAAACTTTTTTTAACCTTTTAATCTGTTTCTTCTGTTTACCTCTGATTTCCTACGAAATAGAAGTCGACATTATGACAATTAATCCTTAATCAAGATTGCATTAGACTTTCATTTTGATAAAATTTTTAGCATTTTTGCGGATTGAAATTTTGTCTTTTGAAAGGCTCAATTTTGCCTCCAACTTTTAATAAAATATGAGCAATAAATCTATCGACCTCGGCGAGCAAAAAGATGTAGAAGTATATGGTGCGAGGGTACATAATTTAAAGAATATAGATGTCAGTTTTCCGCGCAACCAACTTGTTGTAATAACAGGGTTAAGCGGAAGTGGTAAATCTTCGTTGGCTTTTGATACTATTTATGCTGAAGGGCAGCGCCGCTATATGGAAACATTTAGTGCCTATAGCCGCCAGTTTATGGGCGGGATGGAGCGCCCTGATGTGGATAAGGTTTCGGGATTGAGCCCGGTTATTGCTATTGAGCAAAAAACCACCAGCAAAAACCCGCGCTCTACTGTAGGTACCATTACCGAGATTTACGATTTTATGCGTTTGCTTTATGCACGTGTTGCCGATGCCTATTCGTACAACACTGGTGAAAAAATGGAGCGGATGAGTGAAGATCAGATCCTGCAGAATATCTTTAATAAATTTGATGGTGTTGCAGTAAATATTCTTGCGCCTGTTGTTAAAGGTAGAAAGGGGCATTACCGCGAGCTTTTCGAGCAGATCCGTAAACAAGGCTATGTAAAGGTTCGTGTAGATGGAGAAATAAAGGATATTTCTGCTAAAATGCAGGTAGACCGTTATAAAATTCACGATATCGAAGTGGTGATCGACCGTTTGATCATTGATGTGAAGGATAAAAAACGCTTGCTAGATTCGTTGCAGATTGCGATGAAAATGGGTAAAGGTGTGATCAAAATCAGCGATAAAGATAATAATGTTGCGCATTTTAGTAAGTTTTTGATGTGCCCAACTACAGGTATTTCTTACGATGAACCTCAACCTAACAGTTTTTCATTCAACTCACCATATGGTGCCTGCGAACGTTGTGACGGTTTAGGTTATATCTTCGTGGTGGATAAAGAATCAGTGATTCCAAACCCAAAGCTGAGTATTTTAAACGGTGGTTTGGCTCCATTAGGCGAATATAGAGATATCTGGATGTTCCAGGTATTAAAAGCGCTAGCCAAAAAATATAATTTCTCGCTTTCTACCCCAATTGAAAAACTGGGTGATGATATCATCAATATTATTTTAAACGGTACACACGATCTGATCAATGTGGCTGTTGAGTACAATAAATGGAACGTTCAGAATTATAATATCACTTTCGATGGTATTATTAAAATGCTCGAAGAGCAGAACGAAAAACGGGGCGAGGCTGCGGTTGATGATATGGAAACTTTCCGTAAACTGAAAACCTGTCCGGAGTGTAACGGCGCACGGCTTAAAAAAGAAAGCCTGCATTTCAAAGTTGATGGCAAAAATATTTTCGAACTGTCATCAATGGATATTTTCAACCTGAACATCTGGTTCGAAAAAGTAGATGAACGCCTTAGCGACCGTCAGAATATTATTGCAAAGGAAATTTTAAAAGAGATTAAAGCCAGGATCGGTTTCTTAACAGACGTTGGTTTAACCTATTTAACGCTAGATCGAACAGCCAGAACACTTTCTGGAGGCGAGGCGCAACGGATTCGTTTGGCTACGCAGATCGGTTCGCAGTTGATGAACGTAATGTACATCCTCGATGAGCCAAGTATCGGTTTGCACCAGCGCGATAATGAACGTTTGATCAATGCGCTTAAAAATCTCCGTGATCTTGGAAATACCGTTTTGGTGGTGGAACACGATAAGGATATGATTCTGGAGGCCGATTGGGTAATTGATGTTGGTCCTGGAGCAGGTATCCACGGCGGAACGGTAGTTGCAGAAGGAACTGCCACACAGATCCTGAAATCGAATACCTTAACTGCTGATTACCTGAACGGCAAAAAGAAAATTGAAACACCAAAAATCCGCAGAAAAGGCAATGGGCATAAATTGTCTATCATAAAAGCTACCGGGCATAATTTAAAAGAAGTTTCAGTAGATTTTCCTTTGGGTAAATTTATTGCCGTAACCGGAGTTTCGGGCAGTGGTAAATCGAGTTTGATTACCGAGACTTTATACCCGATTTTAAATCACCATTTCTTTAGGGCGAAAAAACAACCTTTGCCTTACGAGAAAATTAACGGATTGAAAGAAATTGATAAGGTGATTGAAATCGATCAGGCACCTATTGGCAGAACACCTCGTTCTAATCCATCTACTTATACCGGCGTTTTTTCCGATATCAGAAATTTATTTGTACAGTTGCCTGAAGCAAAAATCCGTGGGTACAAACCCGGCCGTTTCTCTTTTAATGTAAAAGGTGGCCGTTGCGAAACCTGTCAGGGCGCTGGTTTAAAGGTGATTGAAATGAATTTCTTGCCTGATGTACAGGTACCTTGTGAAGAATGTGGAGGCAGAAGATATAACAGGGAAACCTTAGAAGTTCGTTTCCGCGGAAAATCGATCAGTGATGTGCTGGATATGAGTATTGAAGATGCCTGTAATTTCTTCGAAAATATCCCGATCATCTATAGGAAGATCAAAACATTGAAAGATGTTGGTTTAGGTTATATCACTTTAGGTCAATCTTCGGTTACTTTATCAGGTGGCGAGGCGCAGCGGGTTAAATTGGCTACAGAGCTTTCTAAAAAAGATACCGGGAAAACCTTCTATATTTTAGATGAGCCTACCACCGGACTTCACTTCGAAGATATTAATGTGCTTTTAGGTGTATTGCAAGAGCTGGTTGATAAAGGAAATACGATTTTGGTAATAGAGCACAATTTAGATGTGGTTAAAGTGGCCGATTGGGTGATCGATTTAGGTGAAGAAGGCGGTGCTGGTGGCGGAAGGATTTTATTCGAAGGTACGCCAGAAGGTTTGATCCAGAATCCAATCAGTTTAACCGGAAAGTTTTTGAAAAAGGAAATGGCTTTAGAGGCCGAGGTTGGTAGTCTTAAGTCTGAGGTCAAAGTATCTAAGAAGAAGAAATAGTTTGAGGTCAGAAAGACCGAGATTACAGGTTTTAAGCGATCGTCACCCTGAACTCGTTTCAGGGTCTTTATGTACAAATAAATTTGTCATCCTGAGCCTGTCGAAGGACTTGCTTAAAATTTGTTGCAAAGTGTTTCGACAGGCTCAACATGACAGATTCGAGAAGAAATTGACTGAATAATACATTCATGATAAATAACCTAGCCCATCATCCATTTTCCATTACCCATTTTACATTATAAACATGCTTTTCACCGATACCCATACCCATTTATATTACGAGCAGGATGCTGAGAAACAAGCGCAGTTAATGGAACGCTGTTTTGAGAACAACGTTAACCGTTTGTTTTTGCCAAATGTTGATGTAAAGTCGATTGCCATGATAGATGATCTGGTGGCGAAATATCCGGCAAACTGTTTTGCGATGGCAGGTTTACATCCCTGTGATGTGAAGGAAGATTATCTTGCTCAATTGGACGAAATTTACAATAGCATTTCCGACCGGAAAATTTATGCCATTGGTGAGATCGGGATCGATCTGTATTGGGATAAAACTACCTTGGCCATTCAGCAAGATGCTTTTCGTAAACAGATTGGCTGGGCAAAAGATTTGGGTTTGCCGATTGTGATCCATTGTCGCGAGGCTTTTGATGAGGTTTTCGAGTTATTGGAAAGTGAAAGGGACGAAAAACTGCGTGGTATTTTTCATTGCTTCACTGGTAATGTAGCGCAGGCTAAACAGGCCATCGACTTAAATTTTTATTTAGGCATTGGTGGTGTGGTTACCTATAAAAAAGCTGGATTGGATCTGGTATTATTAGAAATTCCTTTGGCTAATGTAGTTTTAGAGACTGATTCGCCTTATTTGGCACCAGTTCCTTTCCGTGGAAAGCCTAATGAAAGCAGTTATTTGATTTATGTTGCCCAAAAACTGGCCGACATTTATGGTACTCCTATTGAAGAAATTGCGGATGTAACCACAGAGAATTCGAAGAAAATTTTTGGGGTTTAGGATTGAGTCCGAAGTCCTCAGTCTGAAGTCGTTAGTCGGGTTTAAGTCGGTCGTCATTTCGACTGAAGTGCAACGTAATGGAGAAATCTGTTTAGCAGGATTCAGCAATTGATTTTTGAGACTACTTCATATGAATTCAATTGTTAATTTGATAATTATTTGCTGTTTAAATTATTTAATTGGTAATTTAAATGCTGCGATAGCTATTTTTGTTGTTAATTTAAAAATATCGTCCGATCATTTGTAAATTTTTAGTTTCTTTGCGGTGAGCAACCTTCACCCAACCAAATGACCAAAATATTAATAATTTATACCGGTGGTACTATCGGTATGGTTAACGATCCTACAAATGGGATGTTAATTCCATTTGATTTTCAGCAGATAAAAGAAAACGTTCCTGAATTAAACCGTTTAGATTACGATTTAGATGTGCATTCCTTCAATCCGGTATTGGATTCATCAAACATGGACCCTGAAATATGGAAAACATTAGCAGAGCTTGTTTATCACAAATACGACCAGTACGATGGTTTTGTTATCCTCCACGGATCTGATACTATGGCCTTTACGGCATCGGCGTTGAGCTTTATGCTCGAAAATCTAGCTAAACCAGTTGTTTTAACCGGTTCGCAGCTGCCTATTGGCGAAATTAGGACTGACGCCAAAGAGAATTTAATTACCGCTCTAGAGATTGCAGCAACCAAAGAAGATGGAAAAGCACTTTTTCCGGAGGTTTGCATTTATTTTGATTCCCAGTTATTTAGGGGCAATCGCTCTATAAAGTATAACAGCGAAAAGTTTGAAGCTTTCCGTTCGCCAAATTACCCGATACTTGCCGAAGCGGGCGTTCACCTGCAGTTTTACAGAAATTATATTCTTAAAGCACCGAAAGGAGAATTGAAATTACACACCAATTTTAATTCGAACATTGGGGTGCTGAAATTATACCCTGGTATAACCCTGCAGGCAGTTCAGGCGATTACAGATTCTAAGGTAGACGCCATTATTTTAGAGACTTTTGGCTCAGGTAATACCACAACCGCACAATGGTTTTTAGATAGTTTGCGTCAGGCCATTTTGAATGGAAAGATTATTATCGACATTTCTCAATGTAAAAAAGGTTCAGTCCAGCTTGGTCGCTACGAAACCAGCAGAGAACTGTTGAAAATGGGCATTTTAAGTGGGTACGATTTAACTTTCGAAGCTACAGTTACAAAGCTAATGTTTGTAATGGGCTTGGGCTTGTCAATAGAAGAAAGCCGTAAGCTGATGGAAGAATCGCTTCGCGGAGAGTTGACTAAGGATTAAACGCTAGTCGGGATTTGTAATCCCGTCTACAGAACTAAAGATTTGTAATCTTTAAGGCTAACAAGGTCGAGATTGCAAATCCCGACCAACGA
Source organism: Pedobacter borealis DSM 19626 (assembly GCF_000708285.2). GTDB lineage: Bacteria > Bacteroidota > Bacteroidia > Sphingobacteriales > Sphingobacteriaceae > Pedobacter > Pedobacter borealis. Next base: position 291 of record NZ_JAUG01000105.1, on the reverse strand, counting down.
AGTTTCAAAAACCTGCTAGCTCTATTTAAAACAGTGGGTTTTGCGTTAGGGATTGGAAGGGTTCAGTACCGATCCTTCATCGGTACCGGAGCGAAGCGCAGCCCTGAAAAGCCCGCCCCTTTCCCGATTCATCCTATCGTGTGGACACATCTTTATATGTGTCCCATCCTTCTTTTGCTGCTCTAAAATACCTTAGTCCGATCCATAGGGTTGTTATTCCTGGTGTCCGCTTGCTTTCATAACCTTTCCAACCTCCCAATCTTGCCAGTACCCATACATATCTTTTCAAAT
>NZ_JAUG01000104.1 GCF_000708285.2 Pedobacter borealis DSM 19626 | reverse complement strand
TGAGCCATTGAACGTCCCCGCTAAATGTTTCCTCTCCTGTAATCGCGCTTACACTTGACAGAACTCATTCAGATCTCCCGGGGTAAGACAATCTACTTCCTATGGATGTGGCCTCTGTATTTACGTAATAGTCCCCGTGCAGTATCGGGCTTCTGTTTGTTAGGCAACATCACCCGGACTGAATCCGCCTCATATACAGTTTCTGTTCGTAAGCCCCCATATTTGCCGCCGACTTCCTTTAGATTCGCAGTCACCCACGACACCCTTGTCTTAAGCTAACACTTCCTACTGCAAGGCGTGTTCGGGACTTTAACCCTATAGTCGATTGCCATGCCCGGCGCACCTAAAAAAGCGGTCCGATCAATGATCAGCCCGCTTTGCTTATATATTACCAATCCGTTTAATAACCCGGATTCTGGTACATTTTAACAGGATCTAATTTCACCTCATCAAAAGGAATAGGAAAATACCTGTCTTTTAAGGTTACGTTAGCCAACTTAGCAATTCCATATGATGACTGTGGTTTAGCCTTTAAATAAGTAACCAACTCCGCAGCAGTAAAATTCCTGATCAAATCAAACCATCTTTGGTGTTCGAAAGCAAACTCTACCCTACGCTCGTGCAAAATAGCCAATTTTAAAGTCGGGAATTTAGCCGCATAAGTGGCGTCCGTTTTGGCTACAACGTATAATGGCATTCCGGCTCTTGCCCTAACCATATCTAAATATTGAATGGCCGCCACATCGTTGCCCTGCAACATGTTTACCTCGGCAAGCATTAAAATTACATCGGCATAGCGCATCAAAATCCAGTCGTTGCCTCCATAACCGTTTTTAGTGGCCAATTCACTCGCATCGCGGAATTTGGTAATAAACCAATCCTTTACCGTGGCATCGTTAGCGTATTTTACCGAGAAATCTTTCCTTAGATCGCTTGGTTCATACTCATTGATCAGGTCTAGCTTCACATTACCACCAATACCGGTTGATACTTTTAAAGAATTAATCAATTCGCCTTTTGCCTGGTTGTTTGCAGCAATACTCGAACTGTAATTCACATCACCTTGTTTATAGGATATCTGGAAAATCAACTCTTTACAACTCATTTTCTTCGCTACATCAAAAACATCAACATAAGGGATTTCAGATAAATTTCCAAAAGTTTTCATGTTGTAAGCTGCCAATAGATAAGTATTGGCATTAGTTAGGTTTTCGGCTTTATTTGCCGGTAACGTTGCCGCCATCGTTAAGTAAACCTTGCCCAAATAAGCATTAATTGCAGCTTTCGAAGTCCTCCCGATGTTTGCCGAGTTCTGAAAATTCGGCAGCGTACTGTTTAAACCGTCTTTTAAATCGGCTACAATTTGATTGTAAACATCCGCTTCAGGTGCGCGAAAAACAAAGGGCGTCACCTCTTCATTAGTTGATAATTGTTTCGTTACCAACGGTACCGCACCCCACTTCCGTACCAGCTCGAAATACATAATTGCCCTTATGAATTTAGCTTCTGCAGCGTAATTTGCCTTATTAGCCTGAGTGGTAAAATTCGCTTTATCAATGTTGGATAAAATAAAATTGGTTCTGGTTATCGCATTGTAAAGGGCTAACCAATGGGCTTTCAGATAGGAATTACTTGGCAGCAGGGAAAAATCGTTAAACTGAAAAGGTTCACCCGCATTACTCTGGTTATCATTTCTTCCCGCATCGTCAGAGCGTTCATCGGTAAATAAACCACTGTTCTCACCCATAGTGTTGCTGCTTCTCAACGATTGATAAGCACCATTTACGGCCAGTAAAACATCATTTTCTGTTTTAAAATAATTTTCAGGCGCTACTGCATTTGGATTCTTTTGATCCAGAAAATCCTTTTTACAAGCACCAAGGCCAACCACAACAACCAGGGCTAAAACGATATAAATATTTTTTCTCATGTTCTGAATTTTAAAAAGTTAATTTAATGCCAAGATTATAGGTTCTGGCTAGCGGATAGTTACCATAATCCACACCAGGAGTTAAATTGGCACCTCCGCTATAATCCACTTCAGGGTTATAACCTTTGTATTTAGTAACGGTAAATGCGTTATCTACACTGGCATAAACGCGGATATTATTTACTTTAAGCGTACTGGCAAGCGATTTTGGGAAAGTATAACCCATGGTGATGTTGGTACACCTGAAATAAGAACCATCCTGAATGTAGAAAGACGATAAACGGGTACTGTTACTTTGCGTACCTGCACGCGATGCGCGGTAGTTTAAGCCGCTACCGGGATTTGACTCGTTTCTGTAACGGTCGGCTACTTCGACATACTGATTTCCCGAACCTTCAAAGTTATACAGGTAATAATCCTGACCATCCAACACCTGGTTTCCGTACGATCCATTGAAAGATGCCCTTAAATCGAACGTTTTGTAAGAGGTGTTTAAAGCAAAACCATAGGTGAATTTAGGGTACGGGGTACCGATTACCGTTTTATCCGCGTCATTTACAATGCCGTTACCATCCGTATCTTGAAAATATAAATCACCGATTTTAGCCGGGTTCGTAGCAGATGCCGATGGGGCAACCTTACCTAAATTATCGGCAGTAATTCTACCCAAAGCCTTAAATCCGTAGAACATCCCTACAGGCTGACCTTCTTGTGTAATGTGTGTTAAATACGAACGTTCTGCACCATTGGTTAAAATGGTACTCGCACCACCCATATTTAATACTTTGTTGCGGTTAACGGCAATATTACCGCTAAAACCAAGATTGAAGTCTTCTTTCTGAATAATCCTGCCATCTACCTGAATGTCAAAACCCTTATTTCGGATTTTGCTATCAGCCAGATTGGTCAGTATAGATGAGGTACCTGAAATTCCGGAAACCGGCTGATTGAACAACAGGTTGTAAGAATAACTCAGGTAATAATTGGCGATAATGGATACACGGTTGCGGAACAAGCTGATATCGGTACCAAAGTTGTATTGAGATGTAGATTCCCAGCCTAATTTCGGATCCTGGATCGCATTTGGCCAGATAGCAGTAGATATGGCACTACCGAATACAGCACCATTTGGCGCACTCATTTCCTGCTGTGTCCTGTAATTCGGAATATTATTGTTTCCACTTAAACCCCAGCTTGCCCTTAACTTAACGGTTGATTGTTCGCCAAGAAAACTGTTGTAGAAATCTTCTTCTGATAGATTCCATCCTGCGGCTACCGAAGGGAAATTACCATATTTATTCAACGGACCAAACCTTGATGATCCATCACGGCGGAATGAACCTGTCAGAAAATATTTTCCCGCATAATTATAACTGAAACGGCCAAAATAAGATAGTAATGTATTTGTAGATTTTGCCGCATTATCCAAAGTAAAGAAACTGGCATCGGCACCTTTATCGGTAATTTCACCAATATTATCATTCTGAAAACCTTTGGCAGAAACGCGCAGTAAATCGCTGGTTGTTTTTTGCGCAGAATATCCTCCAAGCACATCAATTTTATGTTTGCCAAAGGTTTTATTGTAGTTTAGGGTAAATTCGCCAAGCTGATCAACCTGGCTAAGGGTTTGCGCAATTGCATTCGCCGCCGTTATTGCAGCTGTAGAATAAGGTGGGTTGTTACCATTACTTAAGCTGGTTGGCAGATAAAAATCATATTTTTCATTGTAAGTCTGTGTACCCAAATTGGCTTTAAAATCCAGTCCATCCAATATGTTATAAGTGGCGTTAGCATTATAGGTACTTCTAGCCCCTTTTCTGGTAATTTTTACCTGTTCAACTGTAGCTAAAGGATTCTCAGGATTCTGTATCCCATACTGAGAAGCTAAAGCCCCCATGCCAAACTGGATCGGGTTTCCATTGGCATCTCTTGCTGGCAGATAAGGCAAATAAATTAATGCCGACATCATCGGGCTTAAGTTATAACGCCCTTCCTGTACCTCTCGGTTATCGTTTTTTGTGTAAGCAATGTTTGCGCCAACACGTAAGCGTTCGCTCACCTTACCATCAATATTCCCCCTGAAGTTGGTTACTTTTTGGTTGGTGTTGGTTACAATACCATCGTTGTTCTGGTAGCCACCGCTTAAAAAGTATTTTACGTCTTTGGTACCGCCAGAAAATGAAAGGTTATGGCGTTGGAAAGCTGCATTGCGATAGAGTTCATCCTGCCAGTCGGTATTATAAGCCGCAGGGATAGCCTGTTGTGTGCTGAAATTATAAAGATCGGCCGGAATGCTTACACTACTTCCATTGCCCACATTGACAATACGGGTAGTATTATTATCACTGAACATCGCATCGTTCCAGGTTTTGCCCGAGTTTACCCACAAATCTTTATAGGCATTGTTACGTCCGTCGATTAAAAGCTGTATAAACTGGTTGGCATCCAATAATTTTACTTTTTTGGCCAATTGAGAAATACCGCCCTGAACATCGTATTCAAACTTCCCTTTTCCATCCGTACCTCTTTTGGTGGTGATTAACACGACCCCACCCGATGCTCTAGAACCATAAATGGCAGCAGAAGCCGCATCCTTCAAAATGTCGATGGTTTCGATATCCTCCGGATTGATGGATACGTTGTTTCCTGCCGGATAACCATCAATTACATATAAGGGATCAGAACTGGCGTTAATCGAACCGACACCCCTCACCCTGATTTTGGTACCCGAATATGGCGCACCGCTGGTTTGAGATACCTGCACACCGGCAACCTTACCAACCAATGCCTGGCCAACACTAGGAGAAGTTAAATTCATTTCGCTGGCTTTAACACTGCTGATGGCACCTGTTAAATCCGATTTTCTGATTTTCTGGTAACCAATAGCCACGACCTCATTTAGGGTGTTGCTGCTTTCTTTTAAAGTGACATTAATATTGGAGCGGCCGTTAACCGTAACTTCCTGATTATCGTAACCGATATAAGAAAACACCAAAATTGCACCTTCTTCTACATTAATGGAGTATTTACCATTGGGATCGGTAACGGTTGTTTTTTTCGTCTTCTTTTCGAAAACACTTACACCTGGTAAGGGTTGGTTATTTTGATCGGTAACTGTTCCGCTTACCGTGGCAAATGCTTTATGTTGCAAGCCCGACGCAGTTACTTCATGATTAATCGCTGTTGCACTGGAATTACAGATGGCTAATAGGCCTAAAGGCAAAAGCAATTTCCGGCAAGCACTTTTTATACTTGCGGTTAAAAAAAATGATGTCATCTTTTTGTTCTTAGTAATGGTTTTGAAATATAATTGGGGTTTTGTTTTAAGTAGAAGCGTAGATTTTCACATTTACATAGGCTTATCCTTTAAGGTTAACAAGTAATTTTTGAGCGTTCTACAGCGGCAAAAGTAGGAGTGTACTTTTAACACTATGTATCTATTATGTTAACTTTATACACCAATTTGGACTTGCACTTTAAATTAATATTAACACATTACATATATGATAAATCGTTTTAACAACCATCAAGCATAACATCCTGTTAATGTTTCTTTAATGGCCAATCTTTAAATTTGCTTCCAAAACTTTGATGAAACCCCTTTATACCTTCTTTGTGTTCTGCCTTTTTTGGCAAGGCTTATCTGCACAAGATTTAACCAGCCAGTCTTATCAGTTAATTAAGACCAGGAACGAAGTACAATACAAAAATTATTACCTGCTTACACTTTTTCAGCAATTGCCCGAACTGCGCAAAATGCTTAACACAGATACGGCGTTCAGCAACCTCTATAAATCAAAAACGGCGCAAGTAAATGAAGCGGTAAAAACCTGCAAAACAGATATTAGCTGTTACGCAAAAGCCTTAAAATTCAACAATGAGGAAATAGCCCATATTGGAAACCGTTTAGCACTGCTTTATACAGAAAACAATGCATTGGGAAATTTGGTAAAAAATCATCTTATCCCCTCAGGTTGTTATGCCATGTTTGCCAAAGAACAACACAAAACCCTTTTAATTAAAGCATGGGAACAAGATGCCCATGCCGTAAATTATGCAATTGGGGTTTACGTAGAAGGTAACAAGCCAAATTACCCGAAAATAGATTCGATCAGTTTTAGTTTAACAGATAAAGCGTTTGCAGAGCTCACATCGGCCAGTGCATTGTTAGCCTTGCAGGGCAATACTAAGCTCTTTTTCGAACCTGCCATGTTATTTGCATTGGAGGCTTTAGAACTGAACGAACGCAGGGAGGCCGCCGATTACGAGCCGATGGCCAAAGGCATAAACCTTGCCGCCATTAACCAGATCAAAAAAACAGATTGGAAAAAATATCCTTACAGCGTAATCCTGGTTCCTGGTGCTGGTCCGGAAGAAAAAGACGTTGCGCTAAGTGCTGGAGGAATGATCCGTTGCAGGTTAGCGGCTTTGCAATATCAGAAAGGCATGGCGCCATTTATCGTGGTTTCGGGTGGACGTGTACATCCCTACAAAACCAAATTCAGCGAAGCCTATGAAATGAAGAAATTCCTGATAGAAGTGCTTCAGATATCCGAAAGTGCCATTATTATGGAACCGCATGCCCGCCATACGACCACCAACCTGCGCAACTGTGCAAGGCTGATGTTTAGGTACGGCATGCCTTTAGATAAACCCGGTTTAGCCTGTACCGTAAAATCGCAGAGCTATAACATTACCAATCTACTCCCCGAGCGTTGCAAAAAAGAACTCGGCTACTATCCTTATAAAAACGGAAAACGTTTGAGTGATACCGAATCGGAATTCTACTTAAATACCACATCCCTACAAATTGATTTTGATGAACCTTTAGATCCTTAGTTTATGAAAACATTAAATCCTATTTTAGTATTGATCGTGATGTTTTTTGTAGCCAGATACAATAAAACCGATGGAAAGATTACAAAAACGATTACAATTGATTCGTTGGGTGCCTGTCAGGGTATTTCTTACCAGAATGGAAAGTATTTCCTGTACGGCGATAGAGAAGTGGGTGTAATGCGCGAATATCAGCTCCAGAAAGACTCGTTGATTTATCAGCATAAGGAATACAAGTTCACCGTTAAAGGCGAAAATATAATCAAACATCCCACTGGGATTGCCTATCACAAAGGCTTACCAACTTTTGTGGGCAATTCGGTAAAGCAAAATGCAGCAGGCACCGTTTGGAAAGCGGTAATTAACTGCATCAACTGGGAAGGCTTTTTAAAGACGAAAACATTGGACGGAAATTTGGTAAAATCTATTGAAGATGATGCCTGTATCCAGGGTACACGGCCCGAGTATGTAAATTACAAAGGCAAATGGTTTGTAGCAACAGCCGATTATGGTAATAAAGCCAATGAAGTACGATTGTATAACCCAATAGCTTTATCAAAAGCCAGCAAAACAAGTGAAAAGGGAATCCTCTTTAAAAAATTCACCTGCTCGCCATGGGTACAGAACTTACATTACATTGCGGCTAAAGGTATACTCGTTTTAATCCAGAACCAGATTGAAGGACGTAAATGGAGACTGACCTTTCTTGATCTGGAAAAATCGCTTGCCAGCGGGCAGGAATCTGTTATTAAAGTTATAGACACCGATAAACCGGATGAACTGGAAGGTTTTACCTTTACCGATAAGGCCGATCAAGGTATCGCCGTAAGTTCTTCAAAAAAAAACAATGTAAGTTTTATGGATTTTGCGTTTAGCGGGTAGCGTCTGGTGCTAAGCTCAACAATAAATAACATGTCGTCTATCGGTTGGTGTCTCACCGACCAACATTATATATTCAAAATTAGGAAATGGAGGGCTTATCCTATCGGTTGGTGTCTCACCGACCGAAACGGAATTGTTTGTATTAGGAAACGAATGGCTTGTGGTTCTTGGCGGTTTGCAGCCCCGCCATTCGCTATAGTCCCGATGGAACCTGTGAAACAAGCAAGCACACCATAAAAAAATAAAAAAACAGTGCTTAAATCGGGAGCTGCCGCTACTGTCGGGTTTATAAGCTACGGGTTGTGCAACCTCAAAAATGAAAAACTGAGTTAGCCATTTAGCCCCGGTTGAAGCGTTACCCCAATGTCATTAAGTTAAGTACTATGCCGTTGTCAGTCTGAGCTTGTCGAAGACCTTTCTATAGTCGAAAACGAAAAAACATTTGTCCTTCGACAGGCTCTCCGTAGGAGTCCTTTGGACAGGATGACAATGTTTTTTGTTTTCTCCTTAACTTAATGACATTGAGCGTTACCCTGCAGCAACGAGGAAGCGAAGCGTAAAAGCGGAAGACGGGAAGAAATTTAGTGTATTGCAGAAGCCTTGCGCTCCAAAACATTAGAGCTTGCAGTTGCCAAAATTTGTCAGTCTGAGCGTAGTCGACGACCCCTGGATGCGTTTAACCATGTGAGGAATATAAGATCATATAAGTTTAGTATGTTACCTGCTGGCAAAGATACTAACAGCTCCCCTTCTTTACTTTCCTTTTACACATCTTCGCCATATCTTTATTAATCAAAAAAAGGAAAATATATGAATACTGAAAAAGCCATTCTTGCAGGCGGCTGCTTTTGGGGAGTAGAAGAACTGCTCCGTCATTACCCAGGCATTACCTCAACAGTTGTTGGATACACTGGTGGTGATGTTCCCAATGCCACTTACCAGAACCATGGCACACATGCCGAAGCCATTGAAGTTACCTTTGATCCAACTGTTTTAACCTACCGTAAATTATTAGAATATTTCTTCCAGATCCACGATCCGAGCACACGCAACAGGCAGGGAAATGATGTAGGTACATCGTACCGCTCAGCTATTTTTTTCAATAGTGAAGAACAGAAAAATACCGCAAATGCATTAATTACCGAGTTAGATGCGTCTGGCAAATGGCCTGGCAAAATTGTAACCGAGGTAGTACCGGAAACCGATTTCTGGAATGCTGAAGAAGAACACCAGGATTATTTACAGAAAAACCCTTACGGTTATACCTGCCACTTCGAAAGACCAGATTGGAAATTATAAATAATATGGTCATTTCGATCGCAGTGCTCCAAAAGAGCTCCTGTGGAGGAGAAATCCTTAATGTACGTATAAAAACAAATGGTCTGTGAGGACACAGACCATGGAAGCAAATTATATAAAAAGGCAATTTCTAATCGAAATTGCCTTTTTGTTTAAAATGAGATCATCACTGATCACTAATCATCATCGTCTTTTTTCTTCTTCTCCAAAATCACAAAAGCACTCCGTTTTGGCGCAGGCATTACCGATTGCTCTCCTTTAACCGATTTCCATACCACTTCATTCAGATCTAAATCTGGTGCCGAATCTTCTTTGGCAAAATTGAACAGTTCAGAGCGTCTACTGCTCTCATTCACCGCTACATTCCGCGTATCTAAGTCAATAAGCGGCTGAATCACATTATAAGGTGTAAAATCGGGCGTAGCCGTAAAACATTCATACAGTGGCATGGCTGCAGCATCGTACTGGCTCATTGGCGGCAAACCTAAAATAAGTTCCATTGTTCTTAAAAATCCGGAAGTAGAATACATCGTATGAACAGGCGTATTCCGCTTAACATAAGGGCCAACCACATATGCTGGCGAACGGTGTGCATCAACATGATCGGGGCCATTCTGTGCATCATCTTCCAAAATAAAAACAACTGATTCTTTCCAGATTGAGCTATGCGATAGATGCTCTAAAATACGGCCCACAGCTAAATCGTTATCAGCAACTGCTGCTTGTGGAGAGTATTTACCTTTCTTTTGTCCGCTGGTGTGGTCGTTAGATATTCTTAAAGTATTAAACTGTGGTACAACACCTGCAACCAGTAACGAATCGAAATCATGCTGCCAGGCATCTACCCGCACCTGATCTTTAATATCCATATCAAAACCCGGTGAAGCAGCGCACATATGGCCCTGTAGCGATTTAATATTCGCTTTCCCATAATCGCCAAACTCACCATAACTGCGGTAGCTTACCCCTGCCCTTTGGCAGTAATCCCAGATAAAACCACCTTTTGGGTAAGTAACCGGCCTGCCGCCTTCGAAGGTGGTACTTCCGCCGCGCGCACCATAACTGGTAGGCCAGGTTTTCTCAACTACATCTGTGGCGTAAGCAGCCATGCTCCAGTTGTGTCCATCGGCACTTACCTCTGCATCAACATAAAAATTATCAAGCAGTACATAGTTTTCGGCAAAGGCATGCTGGTTAGGTGTAATTTTTCTGCCGAAAAGTGTTAATGTAGAATCGCCGTTTCCTTTTGGCAGATCGCCAAGCACCTGATCGTAGGTTCTATTTTCTTTAATGATATAAAAAACATGCTTAATTGGCGATTTTTCGCCCTGTTTACGCGGAATAGGATTTCCGGCTTCACCATCGGCCATAATAGTCCGCTTATCAGTAAAGGGCGTATTGGCATAAACCTGTTTGGTATATGCTTTTAACTGCTCAGGTTTTGGTGCATCAATAAAAGATAAGGTTCCTTTAAACAAACCGGCAATATACTGCAGCCGGCTATTGGCCGTACTGCCCATGTGGTAACCGCTATTGTCGACTTTAGAAATCGGTTGTGGTCCCTGAGGGTTAGCCATAGGTGTATTGCCCTTACCATTGGTAACCAAAATTTTCGATCCCAAAACCTTAACACTTGTGGGGTACCAGCCTACCGGGATAAAACCCTGACTTAAACTTAATCCAGGTTTGCTCACATCAAAAACTGCCAAACAGTTGTTATCTGCATTGGCGATATACAAAGTCTTCTCGTTGGTACTTAAAGCTAAACCATTGGTGGTAGAACCCGTTAACTGCGTGGCATAAAGGGTAGTGGCAATGGTTTCGATTACCTTATTATTCGAAGTATTGATTACCGAAACAGTATTATCGTTCGCATTGGCTACGAATAAAATATTTCCTTTTTTATTAAGCAATAGTTCATTTGGGTGATCGTCAACAGTAATGCACTGTAAGATGCTTTCTGAAACTAAATCGATAACTGCAACAGATTTTCCACCCCAGAGTGAAACGTATAATTTACTTTCATCTGCAGATAAAACACAACTGTAGGCAATCGCAGGAAGCGGGATTTTTTTCAGGATCTGCTTTTCTGTTGGATTGATGATGTATAAACTGCTATCCTCTTTGGTTACGGTATATAATTTACTATTGTTTTTGTTTACCACAATCCCCGCCGGACTGATCTTTCCTTTTGGCCAGATGGGGCCGAGTTTAATCGTATCACTTTTGGCAAGTTTACCATTCTGGATATTAAAATCTAAAATCCAGTTGTCGTTACCACCTGAAGCATACAAGTGTTTTTCGTCTTTACTTAAAGCAATTCCATACCACGATTTGCTCAGCACTTTTTCATCGATAATCTTTTCTGTTTTAGCATCAAGCAATTGCAGCGACTGGGTACTTTGTCCGTTGTTGGTAATGGCAAGATATTTACCCGAGGCGCTGAGCTGCATATTTAAAGGCAAATCGCCCAATTGCAGCGAATGTCCTGCCGGACTCAGTTTCCACCCATTAGGCAATAAAATCTGCTGGGTACTTTCGTTTTTGCCAGGCCATTGTGCAAATCCTTTTTGGATGAACAGGAAACTGAATAATATAAATATATATGATTTTTTCATTTTCTTAAATTGATTTAGCAACACCTTAGCGATGAAGATTAAAATTAACCAGGGCCCTGATGGTATAACCATTACCAGATGCTACGGAACCGATTTCGCGGATAGCCTCTGATGGGATTGCCTGACTACGGGTTGCATAAAAAACGGGCCCACCAGAAAGAGAGAACGAAAGTTTCGAATGGTTTGGTTCCAGATTGATTGATGGCCCGATCATTACCTTTGCACCACCTTCTGCCTCGTCTTTTTCCCAAAAGCCTTCTAAATCTTGACCTAAGGCTTCGAAGCCAAGGTATAAAACATTAGAAACACGATGCTGATAGCCAAAACTGCTTATAAAATCGAGCTTATCCCTTGTTTTATCAAAAGCTTTTTCGAAACGAAGGTTACCCGCCATTCTCCAGTTTGTCTGATCAAAGGAAGCGGTAATCCGGCTAATCGCCGAACCTATGTTCGACCAATCTCTGCTTAAGCCTAAACCAGCACCTAACCTAAAGCCAGTTATGCCTTTACCGCCCAGTAAATCCCTGATCACTTCAGCCTGTTGCGCAGAGGTTATACCTCCTGAATTGGCAAAACCGATTGCTGCAGTGGCATACAAGGTTAACCTGCTACCTAAGTATCCTTTAACACCAAATTGTTGCCCTAAGCCATCATAACCGAACTGTCCATTGGTTCTTTCGCCATAACTTCCTGAATAATGGATATTCCAACGAGGATTTTCTGCGGTTAAGGTATTCAGCGAAAACAGAAAGGGCTGAGCGGCATCAGTTCCTGTTTTGATTTCAAGCTTGGCTTCATTTATTTTCTGTGCGGCACAGCTTAAAACGGTACCAGCAAAAATGAGCATCAAAATTGTCTTTTTCATTGCGATGATCTATCAATTAAAATTTGGTTTCATTTAATAATGGCGATTGACTTGCATTTACCTGATAAGTCTGGATCTTATCATTTTCATCAACCTCTACAATCCGGTAACCTTTATAGGCCGTACCCCAGTTTCCACCGATGTGTGCGTCGAAAAAGTGTGGTAGCTTATCGGTATAAAAAACAGCATCTAGACTATGGTCATGCCCATGGAATACCGCTTTTACATTCGTATAACTGTGCAGCAGTTTAATCGTATCCGGACATTCTATAAAAGGGCTTTCGGGCACCCAGAAATGAGGGGGAATATGCAACACCACAAAAACAGTTTTCAGGTTTTTAAACTTATCGAGTTCCTGCTTTAAAAAATCGTTGTTAGGGCATAAATAAGTGCCTTTGGTATCAGAAGTATTGGCCAAAACAAAACCTACTCCATTTTTTTCGAAAGAAAAGTTATCCTCATAGCCAAAAACCGATTTCCAGATCTTTGCATCGGCATGGTCATGGTTGCCCGGGATCGCATAAAAGGGAACTTTGAGTTTATCGTAATATTCCTTTTTTACTTCTGATAAGAGTTCCGGGCGATCGTGTACGAGATCCCCATTAATGATCACAAAATTGAGTGGATTTTTATCATGTGATTCATTTAACCACTTCACAATATTCTCGTGGTGCAGTTTGTACTCCGTTCCAGGCTGGCCATAATGTCCATCGGACGCGATGGCAAAACGTAATTTTGGTGCTTTGCCCGGTCTGGCAGGTGCCGTGTGTTCTTCTGCAAATGAAGACAGAACCGGCGAAATACTGGCCACTACAGCGGCAGCCAAACTATTTTTCAAAAAAAATCGTCTGTTAGACATAAGGATGGGATATGTTTTGTATCAAAGCCCAATATTAGCTTGGTTAGGCTTCTTAAACATAAATTTAATGTTATGATTAGGTTAACCAAAGCATATCTGTGTATCAATTTTATAACAGAAAGATTCAACGATTGCTATGTTGAGATCATTTAACTACGTATCATGAGTCTTCGACAAGCTCAGACTGACAGTTAAAAAAGGATTTATTTTTTTGTAGAATACAAAAGCATATGTCATCCTGAGCCTGTCGAAGGACCTTTAATAGATCATTTAAGAAGTTCTTCCTATGTAGTAAACCCTAAAAATAATAACCGCCTGTTTTATGACCATACAAGCTTATTCCCCGGTCTGTGTCCTCACAGAACGAAAGCAAATATTCTTTTTATAATGAATACTTGATAAAAGCCAGCTTGAAGGTCTGTGAGGACATAGACCTTAGAGAAAGATAATAAATCAAGCGCACCTGTTCCGTGCTTTCCGTGTTTCCGTGGCAAAAAAACAAACTACCAATTCAGGAAACTTCCAAAAAACAAAAAGTCTGTGGGGACACAGACCTTAAATTAGTGATTGAAACGACCGAAACCTTGCGCCCAGTTTTTCATTGCTATTGCTACTAAAGGAGAAAGATCCTTCATTGCATTCAGGATGACAAATCCCAAATCGGCCGTCATTTCGACTGGAACACAGTGGAATGGAGAAATCTTTGAACTATGTTAAAAGATCTCTCCTCCAAAGGAGTTCCTTTGGAACACTACGGAGATGACGATACTTGAAGGCCCATTCCCCGGTCTGTGTCCTCACAGAACGAAAACGATGATTTACAATGAAGAGCGAAACACAAGTCCGTGGGGACACAGGCCTTGGATTGGAATATTTATTAAAAAATGACGATTGCCTGCTTTATGACCAGGTAAGCTGCCAATGCGAACAAAAATATCGCTATCGATTTATTGATAATTAAACTGCTTAACGCAAACTTCTCCTGAATATAAGTTGCAAAATGCGCATATAAGTAAAGTGCGAGTGTAGAGCCAACACCAGAACCCAAACTAAAGATCACTAATGAAAGGTAATCCGTTTCAATCCATTGGTGCAAAATGACATAATTGCCAAAAAACAACCAGAATGGAATCTGAACAGGGTTTAAAACGCCCAAAATCAATCCGTATAAAACACTTCCGCTACGTTTATCCTCTTTGGTATTACTTGTTTTAGGCACTTTTTTCCGGTTTTTCCAGGTAATGGTACCCATCACCAAAAACATCACGATCATAAAACAATCGACTAAAGTGCTTAAACGCACTTCGCTTACCGCCTCGTTCGGATTGATATCGCTCATGGCCCAGCGGGCAAAACGCATCATCCCAAAGGTAAAAAACACTTCAACACAAGAGAAGGAAAGAATAAAGTACCATACCTGCCGCATGCCCTTGTTAATGGCAAGCTGTGCAACGGTGAGATTAATGTTGCCCGGAGGAATATAGCCCATGGCATTGAGAATGATGCCGATGAAAAACGTTAGAAAAAGCATTGCCGAAATTATGGATTTAAATTTAAATGCGATGCTAAATATTTTCCGGTGTACGATTTTTCCACCTTAACTAAATCTTCTGGTATACCTTCAAATACCACCTGACCGCCGCCATCGCCCCCTTCCGGGCCGATATCGATTACCCAATCGGCACATTTGATCATGTCCATATTGTGTTCAATTACCAAAATAGTGTTCCCTTGTTCAATCAAGGTATTCAGCGCCTTTAGCAGTTTTTTAATATCATGAAAATGCAGACCGGTTGTTGGCTCATCAAAAATAAACAGCGTTTTATTGGCATTGTTCCCTTTAATCAAAAACGAAGCGAGTTTAATACGCTGCGCCTCACCTCCCGATAAAGTATTAGAAGATTGACCTAAATGTACATAGCCCAAGCCTACATCAACCAATGGATTTAATTTATTGAGGATCTTTTGCTCATCCTTAAAAAATTCTACAGCCTCTTCAATAGTCATATCCAAAATTTCGGATACGTTTTTCTCTTTGTAGGTCACATCTAAAACCTGTTGCTTAAAACGTTTTCCGTTACAGGCTTCGCAAGGCAGGTAAATATCGGCCATAAACTGCATCTCGATCTTCACCTCACCCTCACCCTGACAAACATCGCAACGGCCACCTTCTACGTTGAAAGAGAATGCAGCTGGTTTTAAGCCCGCAGCTTTTGCCGATGCCAGACCCGAAAACAAGGCACGGATATCATCCCATGCCTTTACATAAGTAACCGGATTAGAACGGCTCGAACGGCCAATGGGATTCTGATCGACCATTTCTACAGCGCTTACCAGATCGTAATTACCAAAAATGCCATCATAAGCACCCGTTTGCTCACCAGCGTAGTTGCCAATTGCCTTTTGTAATGCAGGATATAAGATTTTTTTAACCAAACTGGTTTTACCCGATCCGGAAACACCACTTACGGCAGTAAAAACACCTAGCGGAAACTTCACATCAATATTCTGCAGATTGTTTTCCCTTGCTCCTTTAATCAGGACGTGATCTTTCCACTTACGGCGTTTATCCGGAATGGCAATTTTTTCTACTCCCGATAGGTAACGGCCTGTTAAGCTATTTTTATCTTTTAAAATCTCCTCGTAATTACCACTGAAAACCAAATTACCACCATGGGTACCGGCCTCAGGACCAATATCAATAATGTAATCGGCAGCACGCATCATTTCTTCTTCATGCTCTACCACCAAAACGGTATTGCCTACATTACGGAGCGAGATCAATACTTCGATCAGTTTATTGGTATCACGAGGGTGCAGACCGATGCTCGGTTCGTCCAAAACGTAAATAGAACCCACCAAACTACTTCCCAATGAAGTGGCCAGGTTAATCCTTTGCGATTCTCCACCCGAAAGCGTATTCGATAAACGGTTTAGGGTAAGGTAGCCCAACCCCACATTATTTAAATAAAGGAAACGGTTATCAATCTCTGCCAATAAACGTTTGGCAATTTTGGTATCGTTGGTGTTTAATTTCAACTCGTTAAAGAAAACCAGCGCTTTTGCCAATGGCATCAGCACCACATCGATAATCGATTTCTCAGCAATCTTTACATAAGATGCATCCTTACGCAAACGCGAACCTTTACAATCAGGACAGGTGGTTTTGCCCCGGTAACGTGATAACATTACGCGGTACTGAATTTTGTAGGTCTGCTCTTCCAGCTCTTTGAAAAAAGCATCAAGGCCTGCAAAATATTTATTTCCTGTCCAAAGCAAGCGTTGTTCTGTTTCTGTTAAGGCACTATAGGGCCGGTGAATCGGGAATTCGAATTTTGGTGCAGCTTTAATAAAATTCTGCAACCATACATTCATTTTTTCGCCGCGCCAGGGGGCAATGGCATTATCGTAAATACTTTTGCTCTTATCAGGAATAACCAGATCTTCATCAATGCCGATTACATTTCCATAACCTTCACAACGTTTACACGCACCATAAGGGTTATTGAAAGAGAAAAAGTTCGGCGTAGGTTCTTCAAATTTTATTCCATCCAGTTCAAACCGGTCGCTAAAATGTTTAGTTGTGCCCTGGGCTTCTACATAACAATCGCCTTTACCTTCAAAAAAAGCAGTCTGTGCCGAATCAGCCAATCTGCTTAATGTTTCTTCTTCCTGGTTGGTTACAATACGGTCGATCAGGATCTGAACTGTTTTATCATCCGTTAAGGCTTCATCCTTAAAGTCGGCATCATCTAAAACCGCTTCTATCTTTTCTATTTTATCGTTAATCAGAACGCGTAAAAATCCTTTCTGTAATAAAATAGCCAGTTCTTCCTTAATTGTACGGTTATTGTGCGGGTACAAAGGACAAAAAATAGTAACCGTTGTATCTTCAGGCATGGCATTTACATAATCAACCACCGTGCTTACCGAATCCTTTTTTACTTCTTTGCCCGAAACAGGCGAAATGGTTTTCCCGATACGCGAGAAAAGCAGTTTCAGGTAATCGTATATTTCAGTCGAGGTACCAACGGTAGAACGAGGGTTGGAAGTAATAACCTTTTGTTCGATGGCAATTGCCGGAGCAATACCTTTAATATAATCAACATCGGGTTTATTCATCCGGCCCATAAACTGGCGGGCATAAGAAGATAAACTTTCTACATATCGGCGTTGCCCCTCTGCATATAAAGTATCAAACGCAAGCGAAGATTTCCCCGAACCAGACATACCTGTTACCACCACAAGTTTGTTTTTTGGAATGGCAACATCGATGTTTTTGAGGTTATGCACACGGGCACCTTTTATGATAATATTTTTATGCGGATCTTTTTCGGCCTCTTTTTTGCTCATGTATAGTAACGAATATAATGTATAACCCCAGAATGTTGTTAGGGTTTTAAGAACATACAAAAATAGGGTACTGAGACGGTTAATTTATTTTTTAACATTTTATTTTTTGCTTTTTGATAAAAAAATAACTTTCTTTGAACATTAACAACCTCAAAACCAAACTAACACACATCAAAAAACATAGGAGAGCAGCTATAGAAATTAAACATCTACAAATTAATTTTTAGCAAATAGTACGGGATTTAGTGTAGGTAAACCTATGAATTTACAATCATATAATGATCAGGACCTGGTAAAGGTATATATTGCCGGGAACGAGAATGGATTGCAGGAACTTTTAAGAAGACATAAAAGTAAAATTTATACCTCTATCTACTTATTGGTTAAAGACCAATATCTGGCGGAGGATATTTTTCAGGATGCTTTTATAAAAGTAATTAATACCCTGCGATCGGGAAGATATAACGAAGAAGGCAAGTTTTTGCCTTGGGTAATGCGTATTGCCCATAACCTGGTTATTGATTATTTCAGAAAAGAAAAGAGAACACCAATCATCACCAGTGCCGATGGAATGGATGTATTCAATATGCTACACTTTTATGATGAGAGCGCAGAAGATAAAATGCTTCGCGACCAGACCCATAAAGATTTAAAAGCGATGATCCATTTATTGCCTGATGAACAGAAAGAAGTGCTCCTAATGCGCCATTACGCTGATTTAAGCTTTAAAGAGATCGCAGATTTAACCGATGTAAGCATCAATACAGCGTTAGGCCGTATGCGTTATGCATTGAGTAATTTGCGTAAAATGCTTAAAACAAAGGAGATGACCTACAAAGGGTAGTAAAATTGTTACATAAAATTTTTTAGGGGTTGAAATAAAGCATCTGAACTATCGTTAAGTTTATAAAACTTATCACATTTTTTGCTTATGACAAAAACCTCTACATCAAAAACAAATGTAAATTTACCTACACCTAACATGTTTCAGCCTAGAACTGATATTGAATCGGACGCAGAAATCGACTTATTTTATGATCAAATAAAAGGTAAGTTAGATAGACTGGCTAAAAATCCTCAAGATGAAACCATCAACAAGATTTTAGCTTACAGCAGCGCAAAGTAGGAAATCTTTACATGAGCCAAAAAAGCTTGTTCCACAGGGTGGGGCAAGCTTTTTTTATTTTATGAGTTCAATAGTTCATTCACTATTCGTTCATTGGTAACTGCAAACCGACTACCGGTTCATAGTTGATGGTACTTTATTATCTTATAACTACTTACATACATTATAAACTATTTGGACATCAACTATTTGACCATATACTATCGACTATCTGACCATCAACCCTATCCTACCTCTTCCATCATACATATGCATATAATGGCCTAATTTTTACAATCCCCTAAAGCAAAAAGCCTTACCTTTGCATAGTGTAAATTTAACACTAAGTACGCTATGAACAAGAACTTGTTCCCACTCACTTTAGGCGGTTTAGGCATCGGAATAACAGAATTTGTGATGATGGGTCTGCTACCCGATATCTCAAAAGATTTAGCAGTAACCATTCCGCAGGCAGGGCATCTAATTTCTGCATATGCTTTAGGTGTAGTAATCGGCGCACCCTTATTGATCATGATTGCCGGCAAATATCCACCAAAAATGATATTGATTGCTTTGATGATCATGTTCACTGTGTTTAATGCCTTCTCTGCATTCGCACCTACTTTTGATACCCTGTTTATTGCCCGATTGCTTTCTGGCCTGCCACATGGTGCATTTTTTGGCGTAGGATCGGTAGTGGCCAGCAGAATAGCCGAAAAGGGAAAAGCTGCTCAGGCGGTATCGCTTATGTTTATGGGCTTAACCATCGCCAATATTGTTGGGGTGCCATTGGGCACCTTTATCGGTCACAATTTTTCCTGGCGGATCTCTTTTGCCGTTGTCGTATTTGTTGGCCTTGTTACTTTGCTAAGTTTAAAATTATGGCTACCGGCGCTGGAAGCCACAAAAAACCGTGATTTAAAAGCAGAATTAAGTTTCTTCAAAAAAAGAGAAGCATGGATCATTATTTTTATGATCTCGATCGGAACGGGTGGACTATTTACCTGGTACAGTTATATCGCTCCCTTAATGACAGATGTTGCAGGCTTTTCGCCAAATGCAGTAACCTATATATTAATGCTGGCAGGTTTGGGCATGATGTTCGGCAATTATATTGGCGGCTTATTGGCCGATAAATTTTCACCAGCAAAAGCGTCTGCAGCCTTATTGCTCACCATGGTTGTTACTTTAACCATTGTTCACTTCGTATCAGCAAGTCAGCCACTGGCTTTAATTATGACTTTTGTTACCGGCGCCGTATCTTTTGCGCTGGCAGCTCCAATCCAGATGTTAATGATCCAGAGTGCCAAGGGCTCCGAAATGCTGGCTGCATCTGCAAGTCAGGCGAGTTTTAATATTGGCAATGCTTTAGGTGCATTCTTCGGCGGGCTTCCACTAGTTTATGGATTCGATTATACTTCGCCAGCCTATGTTGGTGCAGCTATGGCTTTGGTTGGTGCTTTTTTTGCTTTCTGGTTAATTAAAAGTAATCAGGACGTAACGGAACAGGTTAAAGTGCCAGCAACTTCCTTTCACTAAAAATATTCGTCATTGCGAACGAAGCAGCACTTTGTGATGGAGCGTAGTAATCTATATTGCTACTTTTTTTTAGAAAATGAAAGTTAGTGCAAGCAAAAATTTCAGTCCTGCTGTACACTGTAGCCTCGCAGAAAAAGCTCGGGCTGCCGTTCCCATCAGGTTTAAAACGAAAGGTCAGTGCGGTTAATTAAAAACCCTTCGCAATTCCTGAATGATTGGATGTGATAGTCCAAATCACTCACTCATTCAATCATTCAAAACTCAATCATTCAAAATCAGTTGCCAGTTAACTTTTTGAAGGAGATTGCTAATGATTAGATCAATAATTAAGCGTTAAGCCTGCGCCAAAACCCATATCACTATCATAGTGCGCAGAAATGCCCATGTATTTAGTGGTAATAAATTTAAGTCCGCCCATAAATTCTTTATCGCTGTTTACCATAAAGCTTGCCCTTAAGCGTTTAGAAATCGGTATATCTTCCCGCATTAACTGCAAACGGACATTACCATCGTGGTAAACTTCTGCCTGCGCTACTACCAACATGGGCAGCGTGTAGGCAAGCCCTACACTAAACATACTTCTTTTATCCTTAGTGCTTTTTTGGCCAAAAATATTGCTTTCCTGTTCGCCAGCTTCCTTTTTCCGGTAGCGCCAATCGAAGCCCACAAAAGGCATTAGCCACTGCATTCTATCTACATATCGGCCAATATGGGTTTCGGTTTCAAAGCCGTGCATTTTATTGTAACCTAAGCGCCATTCGGCACCAATGCTCCAGCGCGTATTTGCCAACATGGCCATACCGTCGTTTCCGTTACTGGCAAAATCGTTTTCGGCCATAAAATGAAACATCCTGTCATCGGCAAAAAGTTTTCGCTGCGCCAATTTAGGGTTTGGGATTTCGGGATTTAGCGGTGAGTTTTCATAACTAAAGATTTTACCCATTCCACTCATCATGTGGTATAAAATGTGGCAATGAAAAAACCAATCGCCACTTTCTGAAGCGCTAAACTCAATGGTATCGCGCTCCATGGGCATAATATCGAGTACATTTTTTAAAGGAGCGTAATCGCCCTGACCGTTAATTACCCTAAAATCGTGCCCATGCAAGTGCATAGGGTGCCGCATCATACTGTTGTTATATAAAATGATCCGCAGGTTTTCGCCTTTTTTGATGAGGATCTTATCTTCCTCAGAAATGGTTTTATTATCCAAAGTCCAAACATAACGGTTCATGTTGCCCGTTAACTGAAACTCCATTTCGCGGGTTGGCGCTTTAGGTAAAATCGTTTTTTCAGGCGAGCGTAACATATCATAATTTAATGTTGTCATGGAGCCTTTTGCACCTTTACTGCTATCCAGATTATGGGCTTTATGCGCATCAGCAACAATAGCATCTGTTCCCGCATCATCCAGCTCAGCATACATTACGGCATTCATATCCATCACCTGGTTCTGCATTTTCATGCCTTCCATCTGCACCAGATTACCATTCATATCCATCATTTCGTTCATCATTTTCATGCCTTCGAAATATTTCAATTTGGGCATTTTTTGAGCCGGCACTTTTTGCCCACTACCCAGCCATAAGGAAGCAGATTTGGTACGGTCTTCTGGGGTTACCAAAAACTCGAAGCTTTTATTTTCGGGGATGGTTACCATTACATCATAGGTTTCGGAAACAGCAATAATCAGCCTATCTACTTCTATGGGTGTTACATCGTTACCATCGCTGGCCACTACCGTTATTTTACCACCGGCATAAGTGAGCCAAAAATAGGTAGATGCCCCGCCGTTAGCAATTCGCAACCTTATCTTATCGCCTGCTTTGAGCTTGTTTGGTACCTGGTACTGATTTTTTCCATTTACTAAAAATGCTTCGTAGTACACATCACTCACATCCATGGCAGTCATCCGTTTCAGTTCGTTGGTGAGCTTGGTTTTAAAGTGCCCACCTTTTATGGCTTCGGCATAACTCTGCGTTGTACCTTTTTTTATCGCGAACCAATCATTGGCATTGTGTAATCGCCTGTCAACTTCGTGGGGCATCATATTTGCCCACTCACTTAAAACAACAGGCACTGTAGGTATAACAGGCTCTTTTCTTTTGTTTAAAATCATGGCACCGTACATTCCAATCTGCTCCTGTAAGCCCGAATGGCTATGGTACCAATGGGTACCGCTCTGTATAATTGGAAAACGGTAAACATGGGTTTTATTGGGCTCAATAGGCATTTGGGTTAAATAAGAAACCCCATCATATTGATTTGGCAAAAATAGCCCATGCCAATGCAACGAAGCTGACTCCTTAAGTCTGTTATGTACATGTATTTCTGCTGTATCGCCCTCGGTAAAAGTTAGTGTTGGCATAGGTATTTGCCCGTTAACCGCAATGGCTCTTTTAGGTTTCCCGCCAAAAGTTACCGTTGTATCGGCAACATATAAATCATAACGCACAACCCCTGGCGACTTTTTGTTGCCTAAAGTTTCCACATCACTAGCTTTGAGGGGAGCTTTTTTTGGGGCAGCTGCTTTTACCTCACTGTGCTGATGTTGGCCGAAAGCAAAAATACTGAGCAAAATACTAAGGCAACAAACTAAAATAAACTTCATTTTGTAGCGTATGTTTTATTTAAGCACCTCGGCAACCTTACCACAAGTTAACATTTTACTACCATAATACGGATTTTTTATCGCCTCGCTTTCACTTAACCAATAGCTTTTTTTCATCGGACAATAAGCATAATAAACAGGCTTTTCGTTGAGTTTTACCGCTTTTACCAAGGCATAAAAATCGGTTGACAAAGAAGTAAAATGATCTCTTTGATGTTCGATATCTTTACTTTCGGCGATGTGTTCGGCATCGAATAATATTTTATCGCGCAATACTTTCGAAGCGTTTGTTTTCTCGTTGGCTTTTATCGCATTAATTAATACAGCAGCCTTGGTGCCAGCCACGCTTGCATTGCTGCTAATTAAGGCATCTTTAACTTCGTAATATGCCTGCAAAGGGTTAACCGCTGCTGCTTTTTCCTGTGCGGAGGCACTGCCAACTACAATTAGTACAAGGACATTGATTGTCCAGAATTTAAATAATCTTTTCATTTTGTGTTAAGTTAAATGTTATCAACCTATTTCCTGATATCAGTTAGCGAGCTGTTTTTTTAATTTGCTTTGCAACCAGAACAGGGTTTTATTTATTACACAAAACTAGCGCTACGGCCTTTCTGGATGTTACACTTTTACCGAAAATGTTTATATAATTATCGCCCTACGGCCGGGCCACGGGTTTGGCGTTAAGCGGTTAGCGTGGATTGAGCGATTTAAACAAGGGCCTTCGTCTACGTTACCCTAAACAGATTCAAAGAAAGGTCGTCATTGCGAGGAGGAACGACGAAGCAATCTTTCAT
>NZ_JAUG01000103.1 GCF_000708285.2 Pedobacter borealis DSM 19626 | reverse complement strand
TGAGATTTAATAATCGAACTCAGGTTACTAGCTATGACAGGTTCTATAAATTGGTCGTCATTTCGACTGGAGCGCAGCGGAATGGAGAAATCTTTGGCTTGTTCGTGATATTTGTGGTGTGAGATGTTACCATCTTACACTAGATGAGATCTCCTCCGATTTTTGATCGATAATTTTAGATTTACTTATAGTCAGATGGTAACATCTGACTACACAATTATATCGCCATTTCGATCGTAGTGTTCCAAAGGAACTCCTTCGGAGGAGAAATCCTAATTCCTCTTCAAAGAGAATCTGGGTTGAAATAGCTATTCCTGTTTGAAATAGGCCTGAAGGGTAATCATCTGTTTTTTATTCAGCACTTCTGCCAATTCTTTTTCGGTAGCCTCTTTAATTTTTTTAACCGATTTAAAATGGGTTAACAGTTTATCCGCAGTAGTTTTACCGATACCTTCAATTTGCTCCAGTTCTGTTTTAAGTGTCCCTTGATCGCGTTTTTTGCGGTGGAAGGTAATCCCAAAGCGATGGGCTTCATCACGTAGCTGTTGGATCACTTTTAAGGTTTCCGATTTTTTATCCAGATACAATGGATAGGAATCGCCAGGATAGAACAGTTCTTCCAAACGTTTGGCAATACCAATTACGGTAACCTTATTCTCTATGCCTAATAACTTCAAACTCTTCAGGGCCGACGAAAGCTGACCTTTGCCGCCATCAATGATGATGAGCTGAGGCAAAGTCTGGTTTTCATCCAACATTCTCCTGTAACGACGGAAAACGGCTTCTTCCATAGTCGCGAAATCGTTAGGCCCCTCTACTGTTTTCACATTAAAATGGCGGTAGTCTTTTTTCGATGGTTTTGCATCCTTAAAAACAACTATTGCCGAAACCGGATATTTCCCCTGAAAGTTGGAGTTATCAAAACATTCTATATGTTTTGGAAGCTGCGTTAAACGCAGATCTTTCTGCATGGTCGTTAAAATACGATCGGTGCGTAGATCGGGATTTAATTTTTCGTATTGATTAAGTTTCTCTTTTTTGAAGAACAATACATTTTTCTGCGAAAGCTCCAGGAGTTTTTTCTTCTCGCCGAGCTTAGGTACTGTAAATTTTAAGCTTTCATCTTCTAACGAAGGCTCAAAAGGAACAATAATTTCTTTTGAGGTGCTGCTGAACTTCGTTCTGAATTCTAACATGGCCAATGTTAAAATTTCATCATCACTCTCATCCAATTGCTTTTTAACCTCGATGGTCTGCGTTTGGATAATCGTTCCGTTCATCACTTTCAGGTAATTCACAAATGCATAACGTTCATCCGATGCAATACTCACCACATCAACATTGGTAATGGCACTATTTACCACAGTAGATTTACTCTGGTATTTCTCCAGTACTTCTAATCTCCTTGCGTATTGATGCGCCAGTTCGAAGTTCAGGTTTTCTGATGCCGATTTAATGATCCCTTTAACATCCCGGATTACATTTCCGATTTTGCCATTCAGGATCTCTTTGATCTCACCTATATTTTTATCGTAGTCGGTTTCGGTCTGGTAATTCTGACAAGGGCCCTTACAGTTGCCAATTTGATATTCCAGGCAAACTTTAAATTTCCCTTCAGCTATATTTTTTTCTGTTAAAGGTAAGCTGCAGGTACGTAGTGGGTAGGTTTCTTTAATCAGATCCAAAATAGTATGCATCATGCCTATCGAACCATAAGGGCCAAAATAGGTAGAACCATCTTTAATTACTTTCCTTGTCCAGTAAATCCGCGGATAGTTTTCATTTTTAACAATTATCCATGGATAGGTTTTGTCATCCTTTAGGTTAATGTTAAATTTTGGCTGATGTTTTTTGATTAAGCTATTTTCGAGTAACCAGGCATCAATCTCGGTATCAACAATGGTGAATGTAATTTTACGGATTTTGGAAACGAGTACCCTTGTTTTGCCATTAAATTGGTTTCTGTCGCTATTGAAATATGAGCCCACCCGGTTGCGCAGGTCTTTTGCCTTTCCAATATACATGAGCTTTCCATCAGCATCCCAATATTGGTAAACGCCGGGTTTATGCGGAATTGCGGTTAATGCTGTTTTATGGTCGAAACTGCTCATGAGGGATTAATGGAGCAAAATTAAGGTGATTTTAATAGAGAATAATATTAGGCATAAAATCGAAGTCCTTTTTGTTGTAAGTAAACAATTCTAATTCGTTAACAATTGCGGTTGCTCCAATAATATCAGTTTTTGAAATCCCAAGATTCACTCCTTATATCTTTAAGATTTTTGGGATTGTTTTTCCAAATACCGAAAAGTTCTTTAGGATTAAGTGATTTATTCCCTTTTAGGATATTAGGTTTAAGATCGTCTTGCGAAGAAACAATTTTAATGTTCTGTAATTTCATAACCTAAGTTCTATGAGTACTTGTTTATAATGCTTAATTTTTAATTCCTTTATGCAGAGCGACCGTCATGCTGAATTTATTTCAGCATCTTTGATGGAAATAGACCCTGAAATGAATTCAGGGCGACAATTCTACCTCTCAAATATTGGAAGAACACTTCCTAAATGCAATTAGTAAGTCAAACTTAGTTTCATAGTTCGCAATAAAGAAAGGAGTTTTTTCATCTCATCAAAATCTGCTATTTCCAGTGTAACTCTCATATATTTCAATTTTCTATTACAAATTTAATGTTTATCCCCTAAAATTTAGGAGAAAACTTTTGGTTGTAAATAGTGTCTAAAAACCAAGTTTTTCATCCAATTCTGTTGCGCCCTCTTCCTGTTGCTGATATTGGTTGCAATCGTAGGTGATGGAAACCCCAGATTTTGGCGCTTCAAAATCAGCATGACTGATCTTTAATGCAGGATTGGCGTATACTCTTTTGATAAAACCTGCAAAAATTGGCAGCGCGGTATTGGCACCTTCTCCCTGGTTGGTACTGATAAAGTGGAATGCCCTATCTTCACAGCCAGTCCAAATACCCGTTACCAATTGAGGGGTAATCGCCATAAACCAACCATCTGAGTTATTTTGGGTAGTACCTGTTTTAGCTCCAATAGGTGCGTTTACCTTGTATTTATAATTCAGTCTCGATCCCGTTCCGTTAGTTACTACACCTTTTAACATTCTGGTCATTACATAAGCAACCTCTTCACTCATGATCGGTTTTGGTATTTCCTTTTGTGAAAATAATACCACCCCATTTTTATCTTCTATCCTTAATAGATAAATCGGCTTGGTATAGGTTCCTTTGTTTGCAAAAGCGCCATAAGCGCCTACCATATTATAGATTGACGAATCGAATGTCCCTAAACAAATAGATGGAAATGCCGGAACATTAGGAATCCCCATTTTGGTCGCCAATGTTGATACTGCAACCGGGCCAACCTGTTTCATTAAATAGGCGGTAACATAATTTTGAGAGTAAGCCAGGGCTTTTTGTAAAGTAATGCTGCCTGGTAGAGGTTTACCCGAATTTCTTGGCGTCCATGGTTCTCCATAGCCATCTATTGTTACTGGTACATTTGGCACCGTGTAACAAGGAGAATAACCGTTTTCAATCGCTACAGCATAAGTAAAAGGTTTTGCGGTCGAACCCACTTGTCTGGTCCCCATTTTAACCTGATCGTATTTAAAATGTTCGTAATTAATCCCCCCAACCCATGCTTTTACATGGCCATTGGTGGGGTCCATTGTCATCATAGCATTACGCAACAACATTTTGTAATAACGTACAGAATCGATCGGTTTCATTACCGTATCAATATTACCTTTCCAGGTAAAAATGCTCATTTCTGTTTTGGTGTTAAAATCATCTTTAATTTCATCGTCTGATTTACCTTCCAGTTTTAAGGATTTATAACGGTCTGACCTTTTAATCCCCTGTT
Source organism: Pedobacter borealis DSM 19626 (assembly GCF_000708285.2). Lineage (GTDB taxonomy): Bacteria > Bacteroidota > Bacteroidia > Sphingobacteriales > Sphingobacteriaceae > Pedobacter > Pedobacter borealis. The sequence continues at coordinate 12,273 of NZ_JAUG01000103.1, read as the reverse complement.
CAATCTGTAAAGCTTTATCCTTAAAAGGATTTCTGCCTTTCCAGCTGGCGATAAACTGCGCCTGTAACACTTTCATGTATTCTTTTTGCGCCTCTTCGGCATATACCTGCATATCATAATTCAATGTGGTATAAATTTTCAAACCATCGCGGTCTAAATCGTAAGGTGTGCCATCGGGTTTGGTAATCGACTGCTCCTGAAAAATGTTTTTAATATCATTCTTCAGTACCGAACGGAAATATGGTGCAATACCATCGTTAACGGTTGCCGCATTAAAATGCAGGTTTAAAGGTTTTTCTTTTTGTTCGTCAAATTCTTGCTGGGTTAAGAGCTCCGATTTAACCATCATGGCCATTACGGTATTTCTGCGGTCTCTTGATCGTTCGGGGTGGCGGGTTGGCGAGTACATGGTTATCCCTTTTTGCATCCCTACAAGCGTTGCAGCCTCTGTTAAGGTAAGTTTATCAGGGGTAGTGTTAAAATAAACCCTTGCCGCCGATTTTATGCCATAAGCCTGGTTACCAAAATCAACCGTGTTTAAATACATGGTAATAATTTCTTCCTTGGTATAGTTGCGTTCCAATTTAACGGCAACAATCCACTCTTTAAACTTGGTTAACACCAGCGAGAAAAAATTCAGGTTCGATTCTCTAGGGAAAAGATTTTTTGCCAATTGCTGTGTAATGGTACTTGCACCTTGTTTTTTGCCGATTAAATTATAACCGATAATGGTGAAGGTACGTTTGAAATCTATGCCCGAGTGTTCTTTAAAGCGGGTATCTTCTGTGGCAATTAGCCCGTTGATTACATTTTCGGAAATATCTTTATAAGAAACATTCGATCTGTTTTGAACAAAGTACGTGCCTAATGGCCGGCCATCCTCGGCAATAATTTCTGAAGCCTGGTTGCTTTTTGGGTGTTCAATATCCCTGAAAGAAGGTAGCGCACCAAAAAGGCCCAAGCCTACCATCGAAATGAAAATAGCAAACAGGGCAATTCCCCCGATCAATATTTTCCAGATGATTAAACTATATCTTTTTGTTTCTTGTGCAGAAAGGGACTTGTTCATTTTGTGTTGTTATTTTCCAATCATCTCCAGAATAGAAGATTTGGATGCAAATTTATTAATTTTTTATAGAATAGGTTTTTCTCCGCCAGCTTAAACCATATTACTTTATTTGTAATTGTCTTTTAAAAACTCCAGGTACTCGTTAATGCGCGAGCGGTCTGTTAGCTTTTCGAAGTTTTCTTTGCTGATGATAAAGCCTTTATATAAGTTGGCTGGAACTTTCATAATGTTCTTTAACTGTCCTGTAATGCTTGATTCGTAAATTTTGGCGTCTTCAAGATCGATAAAACTCGTAATATAAATCAGCTGATCATTATCTAACTCTACCAATTTATGTTCCAAATCATTATCGGGGTAATTGCCACGGTTAAACTGGCCTATGCCGAAACGCGATGAACTTAAAGTTAAAGTTGCGTCGGCAACGTCGATCACATAATAATACTCTTCTGATTTAGCTGCACTAAAAATGCTGGCCGGTTTGGTAGGATCGGCCGGTTTAACCTCAACAGGTTTAGATACAGTGGTAGGGTCTGCTGTTTTTACAGTGGCATTATCAGTTACTAAGGGTTTTGTTGCAACGGCAATTGGTGTAGCCTGACTTACAAAACGTGGCGCATTTGGATCAAAATCGATCAGGGCAAGCGGCCGTTGTTTAAACTCTTCCAAATTTGCCTCAATATATTTTAAATGATCGCGGACCAATGGGGTAATAATTTTATCGTTCGGATAAAGCGTGGTAATCAAATTAAATTCAGTAAGCAGCGCATCAACCTTAGCGGTGCGGCCGACAGCAATTGCTTTTAAATAGGCATACTGTGGTGCTAAATCATTATTAGGGAAAGCCGTAATGTTATCATCCGCCTGTTTTACTACCCCTGGATAATCTTTTTTCGCATAAGCATCAAAGGTCACATTGTAGTTGTTAATGGCAATGTTTTCCATCTCGGTTTGTTTGGCCGAGTATGATGGATCTAAGATATTCTTTGCAAAATTAGATTCAGGGAACTTAGTGAGCACCAATTGTTTATACTGATCTGATTTTACTTCATCAACACCCTTGTAATTTAGATGTAAACTGTAGTAAATGGCAACTAAGTGGTTATTGTCCGGATATCTTTTAATCAGTTCCAGGTAAATCTTATTTGCTTCCACTTTGTCGTTTAGCTCTTGTTGATAGAAGCTGGCAATTTCGAAATAAGCATCAATGATTTTTTGATCGGAGGTAGCCAATAATGCGGGAGTGGTTGGCAAACCATCCAAAAACTGTTTTTCTAATGTAGTTTGGTCTACAGCCGCTTGATTTGTTTCTCCATTTGCAGGCGTAATTCCTGTGGCTACATTCCCACCTGCCAAAACCTGATTGGTTTCCTGGGCAGAAGACCGGGTACTTTGTCTCCAGTTATCTTCCAGCTGCCTGTTGCCCCAGCGTTTTTTGAAATCGCCAAAGCCATTGCTTATTGCTGCATTATTGTTAAAATAAAAGGTGTTCCCCGCAGTATTATTCGAGGCATTTAAGGATCGATTAGGGAAATCAGGATCATTTAAATATTGATTACTGATTACCCCTCCGGTATTGCTCACCTCAACTTTAGGTGTTAAATAAGCTTTAACCTTAGCCTCGCGCTCGCCTGCAGGAAGTTTGGCAATAGCCTGAGCAGTGTCTTCTTTAGCAATAATGGTATACCTATCAGTTAAATATTTCAGGTTATCGGCCTTTTTAACAATGTTGTCGTAGTCAGGAAAGTTTTTAGGTAAAATCATCACCGTACTATCGTAATACAGTTTTGCTTTTATGTAGTTGTTAAACGCTTTAAAGTTTAAGTCGGCAATCCTTAAATAAGATAAGGCCTTTTGAGTTTGGTTCCTGGTGCTTTTTGCAACAGATTTGTGGTAATTCTCTTCAGCTTTTACAAAGTTTCCTTCAGCAGAAAAGAGCTCTCCAACCTGATAATAAATCTGATCGGTATAATCGAAATTCTTATCATCTTTTAATAAAGCAAGCAGCTGTTCTTCCTTATTCAGTTTTACGCCACTGAGCAATGCCCTTAGTTTAATGCGGTTTAAATTGGCGTGGAAATACATCTCGAACGGTGCGTTGCTTTTTTCAACCTTGGTAAAATTGGCATAAGCATCCTGAAGATTTTTTTCTTTCTCCTGCAATTGAGCAAGGATAAAGCGCCAGCGTATACGCTGCTGTTTTTCGGCCGGAAGCGCAATTGCCGATTCTAAAAAAAGAATAGCTTCTTTATTGCGTTTTTGATAAATACGCATCTGGGCGGCAGTGGCTAAAGGTTCTGCCAGATCTTTTTTTAACTCATCGGAAGCACGCAACATGGTATCAAGAATTTTATCGGCAAGCCCCATATTGTTCAGTTGCATTTGGCTACGTGCTTTCCAGTTCATGGCCATAATGAATGTTTTTAAATCGCTACTATATGTTTTTGCCGTATAATCGAAATATTCTGACGCGATAAAATAATTGCCTTTTAAATAATTTGCTTTACCCAAAAGCATATAGGCATCATCAATATAATTACTAAAACTTTTATCGTTTATAACAGTTTGTCCTTTGGTAATAACGTCATCGAGCTGTTTATTGGCTACCCCTGGTGTAAGCACCAGATTTACCTGTGGCTCAGGGTCGAGGTAAACAGGCAATGTTTTTTCATAATTATCGGCATAACTTTGTAATAGGCTTTCATTGTACTCAGTTAGTAAAACATTAGAGTTGTAGATATAGTTATACCTTGCCGTTAAGTTTTGAAACCTGCGATCTACTGCCGTATCTTTATTTGCGACACAACCATAAATAAGGAGGACACTTATAAGGATGAAGAAAGGATTTAAGTTTTTGTTAGCGTAATTTTTCAAGTATGATAAATCTCTTAGGTGGATATATAATAAACAATATATGTAGAAAAATATTTTATTTGGCAACAAATTTTATTTATTCAAAGTTAATTTAATTATTGCATTAAAAAATGGAAAATCCGAAAGAAGAAGATACAAAGAAAAAGGTAAATGCGGCCGCCAAATATTCTGCCATTGGCTTCCAGATGATTGCTACCATTGGCCTGCTCACTTTTATTGGCTATAAGATTGATGAGCACAGAAACAGCAAAACTAATTTAATTACTGCTGCTTTTGCTTTGGCGGGGGTAGGGATTGCATTATACCAGGCCATTAGGCAAGCTACTAAGCCGTAAGTTTTCAGTTGGCGGTTAACAATTGACAGTTGGAAGTGTACAGTTCAAGTAGCTAGGCACTTATTTCAGTTAACCGATTAACCAGTTTGAACAGTTAACCATTCCAACAATAATTCTTTTCTCACTACTTACTTGATACTAAAAACCTTATCTTTGCAAAAGTTTTTATCTGCTAAGAAATTATACATTGACGCTAGCCAAATTTACCAGTATCTATTTCATTTTCGTAGGCCTTTTAATAGGTGTAATTGCCGTTTTACCTGTCGTATTTCCTGATAAACAATTGTTTATAAACAACTTTTGGGTGATGTTTGGCTTTTTAGCGGGCATAACTTACGTTGCTTATATGCTTGTTGATATCGGTATTAAACGTGATCCTGAAGTAGGTGTGATGGCGATTATGGGATCAATCGCGGTGAAGATGATTTTTTGTATGGCTTTTGTGTTGATTTACAGTATAAAAGCGAAGGGGATTGGGCTAATATTTCTGCTTAATTTTTTTTCTTTATATTTATTGTTTACGGCCTTTGAAATTTACTGTTTGTTACGTAACTTGCGCCACCAAAATTTAAAGTAAAAAACTGCCAATAAATGGATTGTAACCAAGTTTTTGTGTCGAAAGTTAAAAGACTAATTGTTGTTTTTACGCTTTTAATCGCGTTTTTATCTATCAAAATTGATACTTTCGCCCAAGTTGATAGCGCTGTTGTTCCTGTTGATAGTGTTGTAGCCGGATCTGCCGAAGCAGTTTCTGGTGAGCATGGCGCTGCTAAACATGGTGAAGAAAAATTCGAGCCAACTAAGGTAATTATGGAACACATTGCCGATTCGCATATGTGGCATCTTTGGGGGCATACTTCATTGCCTCTTCCAGTAATTTTATATACTGCTAACGGTTTGGAGGTTTTCTCTTCTGGTAACTTCCATCATGGAGAGCATGATTATAATGGTAAATATAATAACTATCGTTTAGAAGAAGATCATATAAAGGTAGTTGGTGCTGATGGAAAGATCGATGAAGAAGCAAGTAAATCTGTGTTAGATTTCTCAATTACTAAAAACGTTGCTGCAATGTTTGTGGCGATTTTTGTAATACTTGTAATATTTATTTCGGTGGCAGCTTCTTATCGTAAACGTGTAGGTAAAGCACCAAAAGGTTTGCAATCTTTTATGGAGCCAATTATCGTTTTCGTGAGAGATGATATTGCGAAGCCAAACATCGGTCATAAATATGCTAAGTTTATGCCTTATTTGTTGACTACGTTTTTCTTTATCTTATTCAACAACTTATTTGGTTTAATTCCAATTTTCCCAGGTGGCGCTAACGTTACAGGTAATATTGCCTTAACTTTTGTAATGGCACTTGGAACTTTAATCATTGTAAATATTAATGGTAACAAATACTACTGGAAGCACATTTTTAAACCAGATGTTCCTTTTTGGTTGTATCCGATTATGATTCCTGTTGAATTGATTGGTATCATTTCGAAGCCGTTCGCTTTAATGGTTCGTTTATTCGCAAACATTACAGCTGGTCACATTATCGTATTAAGTTTAATATCCTTAATTTTTATTTTCGAAACATTGGCTATTGCCCCGGTTTCAGTTGCATTCGTTTTATTTATGGATGTATTGGAATTGTTGGTGGCATTTTTACAAGCCTTTATTTTTACATTATTAACTGCCTTATTTATTGGTATGGCAGTAGAAGAGCATCATTAATAGAAAACTATTTTTTACAAATTAATATAAATTAAATTAGTTATGGTAGGTTCAATCGCGGCAATTGGTGCCGGTTTAGCAGTAATCGGTGCAGGTATCGGTATCGGTCAAGTAGGTGGTAAAGCAATGGAAGGTATTGCTCGTCAACCAGAAGCTGCATCAAAAATTCAGACTGCAATGATTATCGCTGCTGCCCTTATCGAGGGTGCTGCTTTATTCGGTGTGGTAGTTGCATTATTAGGCTTAAACGGTTAATAATCACTGAAGAAATTAGGTTGGGTATTTAACGATTGGTTATTTACCCAGCCCTATTAAAAAGATTGTTTTTTAAAATTAGATAAAAATGGAATTAGTAACCCCAAGCATAGGATTAGTTTTTTGGACGTCGATAGCATTCATCCTTTTATTGCTATTACTTAGAAAATTTGCATGGAAACCTATTTTAGGTGCTATTCACGAACGTGAGCAAAGCATTGATGAGGCACTTAACAAAGCTGAATTAGCCAAACAAGAAATGGCTCGTTTAACCAGCCAAAATCAAGATTTGATGCAACAGGCCCGTGCAGAACGTGATGAGATTTTAAAGGAAGCTAAAACTTTAAAAGATGGTATTTTAAACGAAGCTAAAAAACAAGCCCAGGTTGAAGGTGCTAAACTGATCGAGAAAGCTAAAATCGAAATCGAGAACCAAAAGAAAGCAGCTTTAGCTGAAGTTAAAGACCAGGTTTCTTCATTATCATTAGAAATTGCAGAACGTGTTTTACGTACGCAATTGGATGATAAAGCAAAACAAGAAACTTTAGTAGCTAACTTGTTAAAAGACGTTGAATTAAACTAAGCGTATTGCGTTAAGCGATGGGCGTGCTAAACGCTAACCGCTAAACGCCAACCCAAAAGATATGTCAGAAATTAAAGTTGCAAGCAGATATGCCAAATCATTAATAGACTTAGCCGTTGAAAACAACGCGTTAGAGGTTTCTTATAATGATATGGTTTTGTTTGAGAAAGTGGTTGACGAAACCCCTGAACTAGAAGCAATATTAAAAAACCCGATTGTACCTTTAGATAAAAAGACTGGTATTTTGAACGGTATTTTTGCTGATAAAGTAAGTAAACTAACCATCTCGTTTTTCAAGATTGTTGTAAGCAAAGGCCGCTCGGCGATTTTATTTGCTACAGCAAAACAGTTTATACAACAATATAACCTAATTAAAGGTATTGTGACTGCTGATGTAACTACTGCAAGTGCTTTAAGCCCTGCAGCTAAAGAGCAGATTATTGCGATTGTAAAAAGAGAATTAAACGCCAATCAGGTTATTGTTAACGAAAAAATTAACGAAAAATTAATTGGTGGTTTTATATTAAAAGTTGGTGATAAGCAATTTGATGCAAGTATTGCCAGCGGTTTAAGTAAACTGAAAAAGGAATTTGCGCAATAGCGCAGGGCGATAAGCGTGTAGCGGAAAACGCCATGCGCCAAACGCCAAAAAAATAGAATTGCGTAAGCGGATGGCAAATAAATGCCAAGCGCCATGCGCCAAGCAAAAACATTTACAAAAAGATATAATTAAAATTATGGTAGAGGTAAGACCAGACGAAGTATCGGCAATTATCAGACAGCAATTGGCGGGCTTCAAATCAGAAACCGAACTGGAAGAAGTTGGTACCGTGTTGCAAGTGGGCGACGGTATTGCCCGTGTTTACGGTTTAACTAAAGTTCAATCGGGAGAATTAGTTGAATTTGCAAACGGCCTACAAGGTATCGTATTAAACCTTGAAGAAGATAACGTTGGCGTGGTACTTTTAGGTGCTTCAGACGAGATCAAAGAAGGTGATACGATTAAACGTACCAAAAAAATTGCCTCTATTAAAGTTGGTGAAGGTATGCTTGGCCGCGTAGTGAACACTTTAGGTGAGCCTTTAGATGGTAAAGGTCCAATCTTAGGTGAAACTTACGAAATGCCTTTAGAGCGTAAAGCACCAGGTGTAATTTATCGTCAGCCGGTAAATGAGCCTTTACAAACTGGTATTAAAGCAATTGATGCAATGATTCCAATCGGTCGTGGTCAACGTGAGTTGGTTATTGGCGACCGTCAGATTGGTAAAACTGCCGTTTGTATCGATACTATTATCAACCAAAAAGAATTTTATGAAGCAGGCCAGCCTGTGTTCTGTATCTATGTTGCTATCGGTCAGAAAAACTCTACTGTAGCTAACATTGTACGTACATTGGAAGAAAACGGCGCTTTACCATATACAGTTGTTGTTGCCGCTTCGGCTGCAGATCCTGCTCCAATGCAGTTCTATGCGCCGTTTGCAGGTGCTGCAATTGGTGAGTTTTTCCGCGATACAGGTAGACCAGCGTTAATTGTTTATGATGATTTATCTAAACAAGCTGTAGCTTACCGTGAGGTATCTTTATTACTTCGTCGTCCACCGGGCCGTGAAGCTTATCCAGGTGACGTTTTCTACTTACACAGTCGTTTGCTAGAAAGAGCTGCGAAAATCAACTCTAATGATGATATTGCAAAGGCGATGAACGATTTACCTGAATCGATTAAACATATCGTTAAAGGTGGTGGTTCATTAACAGCTTTACCGATTATCGAAACTCAGGCAGGTGACGTATCAGCATATATCCCAACCAACGTAATTTCGATTACTGATGGTCAGATTTTCCTGGAGTCGAACTTGTTCAACTCAGGTATCCGTCCGGCAATTAACGTAGGTATCTCAGTATCACGTGTGGGGGGTAATGCGCAAATCAAATCGATGAAAAAAGTAGCAGGTACTTTAAAATTAGATCAGGCTCAATACCGCGAGTTAGAGGCTTTCTCTAAATTCGGTTCTGATTTAGATGCTGCAACGAAATCGGTTTTAGATAAAGGTGCACGTAACGTACAAATGTTAAAACAAGCTCAGTTTACACCTTTTACAGTTGAAAAACAAGTAGCTATTGTTTATGCAGGTACTAAAAACTTAATGCGTAGCGTACCGGTTGATAAAGTAAAAGAATTCGAAACTGAATATTTAACGCAATTGGAATTACGTCATCCAGAAACTTTAGCGGCATTAAAAGCTGGTAAATTTGACGATACCATTACAGGTGTTTTAGATACAGTAGCAAAAGAGATTTCAAGTAAATATTAATTAGATACAAGTAGCGGGTATCAAGTATCAAGATTGGGTTGTTCACCTATCTTGATACTTGATACTTAATACTCGATACTTAAAAAATGGCTAATTTAAAAGAAGTAAGAAACCGGATTGCATCGGTACAATCAACGCAGCAGATTACCAAGGCTATGAAAATGGTTTCGGCAGCTAAGTTGAAACGTGCTACCAATGCAATTATCGCTTTACGTCCTTATGCAACTAAACTGAAAGAAATTTTAGGTAATCTATCAGCAAGTTTAGAAGGGTCTTCATCGCCTTTTATACAAGAGCGTGAACCTAATAAGGTTTTAATTGTAACAGTATCATCAAACCGTGGTTTGGCTGGTGCTTTTAACATGAACGTGATTAAAGCGGCCAACAATTTAATTGCTGAGAAATATAGCGAACAGTTGAAAAACGGTAATGTAAGCATTATTTCTATCGGTAAGAAAACTCAGGATTTTTACGAAAAACGTAATTATAACGTAATTGGTAACAATAATGAAGTGTACGCTGCTTTAACTTTCGAAAACGTAACCAAAATTACCGATGCGATTATGGTCGGTTTTATTAAAGGTGAGTTCGATAAAGTGGAAGTTGTTTACAATCGTTTTAAAAATGCAGCGGTTCAGTTTATTACAACTGAACAGTTGTTGCCTTTACCAAAAGCGGAAGAAACAAAGGTTGAAAGTAAAACGACCAATGTTGATTACATTCTAGAGCCTTCGCAAGAAGAGATTGTAGGACAGTTGATCCCTAAATCTGTTAAAATTCAGTTATACAAAGCCGTTTTAGATTCTCATGCTTCTGAGCACGGTGCACGTATGACATCAATGGATAAAGCAACTGAAAATGCTGGAGAATTATTGAAAGCCTTAAAACTTTCATACAACCAGGCACGCCAGGCAGCAATTACAACTGAGTTAACTGAGATTGTGAGTGGTGCAGCAGCATTGAACGGATAGCATTTAGCTTGGAGTTGGGAGTTTCTGGTCCTGAATCCGAAAAAATAAAAAACCCATTTCTTAATTGGAATGGGTTTTTTATCATTAATACAGTCTGTAGTCCAAAATTATTATGTTTTTTATGGATTATAATCCAAAATTATTATAATTTTTATGGATTGTAATCCAAAATTATTATACTTTTGTGTAGTAATTTTTTGTTATGATTATTAGGAAACAGTTGGATTATGCTTTGGCAAGGCTCTTTAAAGGGAAAGCTTTCATCATTTTTGGCCCAAGGCAAACAGGTAAAACTACTTTTGTAGAACAGCTGTTAGCCAAAGTGGATAAAAGGACATTGTACCTGAATGGAGATGATGCTGATGTGAGGGAAACTTTAGCCAAGCCCAATGCAACACAGATTGCGCAGATGCTTAGCAACTATGAAGTGCTTTTTATTGATGAAGCACAGCGCATAACTGAGGTGGGCTTATTGATTAAAATTATTGTAGACCGTTTTAAAAGCGTTCAGGTCATCGCTACAGGTTCATCAGCTTTTGAACTATCAGGTAAGATTAACGAACCCTTAACAGGACGGAAATATGAAATGATGCTTTTGCCTTTTTCGTATGCCGAACTGGTAAAGGATACCGATTTTATTACCGAAGAAAGATCGCTGGAGCAACGTTTAATTTATGGTTCTTATCCTGAAATTATTAACGATCCACAGCATGCTGAAGAGCATTTAAAATTACTTTCTGATAGCTACCTGTATAAGGATTTATTTGCACTCGAGGAGGTGAAGAAGCCACTGTTGTTTGAGAAAATTGTAAAGGCTTTGGCTTTACAGATTGGAAGCGAGGTGAATTTTTCTGAACTAGCACAATTGGTAAAAGCCGACCAGAAAACAGTTGATAAATATATCAGTCTGCTCGAAAAATCTTTTGTAGTTTTTACGCTGCCAGCATTTTCGGGTAACGTGCGCAATGAAATAAAAAAGAATAAAAAGATTTATTTCTACGATACCGGGATTGTAAACGCCATTACAAGGAATTTTAATCCAATTGCCAACAGAAACGATGTAGGTGCATTGTTTGAAAATTATATGATTGCCGAGCGGATGAAGTTTTTGCATCAGCATCAAATGGAAGCTGAATGCTTTTTCTGGCGTACAACTCAGCAACAGGAAATCGATTATATCGAAAAAACGGATACGAGGCTTCTTGCTGTAGAATTTAAATGGAATGAAAGAGGTAAAAATAAAATTCCTGTTACTTTTACACAAGCCTATCCGGATGCAGAAACATTGCTGGTCTCAAAAAATGATAGAGGGATTTTTTTGAATCGTTAATTGTTTGTTGATAAAACAAAGAAGGCCACATCTTAATTGAAGGGAGCTTCTCTGTTTTATAAATGGATCTTAATTATTTTAGTACGCTCAGTCGTAAATAGCCATTTTCTATTTTCAAAGGATTTTTATCATCATCAAATACTGTTAAATTAAACTTAGCCTCCAGTAAATATCCATTTTTACGTTTTTTAAAGCTAATAATTTCAAACTTTGCCCCAGCTTGATCAGATGGATTAACTGAAGCAGGTTTACCTAAGTCTGATTGTCCATATGATTTATAAACACCTATTTGATTGATAACTGTAAATGCAATTCCAGATTTAGAATTGTTCCGATAAAAATCGGTTGAATAATTATAAAAACCTGGTGAAAATATCGCGGTTTTATCTTTAGGATAATTTAGATAGCCACCATTATTCTCATTCGTGAATTCAGTTTCGTTCTTGTTGTAAACTTTAATAAATGAAATTGTAATATTAGTATAGCTCGCTTTAATAATGAATTCTCTTACAAATAGTAAAGAATCTTTGTCGCCTTCTAATAGATAACTGAAGTTTACCCCAGAGGTAATTTTGAGATTTGATTGTGTTGTAAATGTACCTGCTCTTTCAATACCAATGGACTTATAAGTTTTCCCGTTGATAGAATATGATGCCGAATCTTTAAGTAATTCTAAAGGATTTTCAGGTTCAATAATCGGATTATCCTTCTTGCAGGCCGCAAAGAAAAATAGGGCAATAGCTAGCCCTGGTAAGTGTTTAAATTTCATGATAAAATGATTTTATTTGTGTGTACTCAAAGCTAATAAATTTACTATAAACCTGA
>NZ_JAUG01000102.1 GCF_000708285.2 Pedobacter borealis DSM 19626 | reverse complement strand
ACGCAGCTTGCTGATCTTAAATATTTCGGCTCGGCAATTCCCCGCATTTTCGGGTCGGTAGGCAACAGCTTCCGCTATCGGAATATTGAGCTTAATATCCAGGTGAGCTATAAGCTTGATTATTTTTTCAAAAGAAACTCCATCCAGTATACTACCCTTTTTGGGTCGGGTACGGGGCATGCCGATTTTTCTGATCGGTGGAAAGTACCGGGAGACGAACAGTTTACCAATGTTCCATCGATGGTCTACCCAAATACTTCGGCAAGGGATAACTTTTATAAAAATGCCGAAGTGCTTATTTCCCCGGGCGATCAGGTCCGGATCCAGTATGTAAACCTAAGCTATACCCCAAAATTGAATTTTAAGCAGATCAGGAGCATTGTTTTTTATGCCACTGTTTCAAACCTTGGGCTAATCTGGGTGGCAAACAAACAGCAACTTGATCCAGATTATGAAGTAGGACTAACTGCGGTTGCGCCATCAAAAACAATCTCCTTAGGTATAAAATTCGAACTCTAAATACCCGGTTATGAAAACTAAAAACATTATATTAATTCCAATTATCCTTGTTGCACTGTTAACAGGCTGCAAGAAATTTTTGGAAGAAAAATCTGATAAAAAATTGGCCGTGCCAGAAACGCTCGATGACCTGCAGGCGCTGTTAAACAATAATAACCTTTATAATATTGTAGATCCCTATTCGGGAGAGGTAAGTGCTGGCGATTTTTATTTAACGGATACCGATTTAAACGGGATTACCTCACAGCCCGACCAGCGGTTGTACACCTGGGAAAAAGACCATTTATATTCGCCAGCCGCTTTAGGTAATGACTGGTTATACCTGTATACCCTGGTCTATTTATCCAATTCGATTTTAGAAAAAATGGAAAAGATAGACAGGACGGCCCAAAATGCAGCGCAATTCGACAATATAAAAGGGCAGGCCTGTTTTAACCGTGGTAAGGCTTATTATAACGCGCTGCAGCTTTGGTCGGTAGCTTACAATAAAGCTACCGCAGTTAAAGACCGCGGTATCGTTTTAAGGGAATCTACCGATTTTAATATTCCTTCTAAAAGGTCTACAGTTGAGGAAGGTTATAGCACCGTGGTTGCCGACCTAACAGCGGCATCGAGGTTATTGCCATTGCCCCCGTTACATCCGAGCCGGCCGGCCAGGCAGGCCGCTTTCGGTTATCTTGCCCGGGTATTTTTGGCTATGGGTATTTATGATAAGGCGTATGCCTATGCCGATTCCTGTATTGCCATAAAAGGCACCTTATTGGATTACAATACACTTTCTGCCGCGAAAACCTACCCGATCGATCGGTTTAATACCGAGGTGGTTTATGAATGTTTTGCCAATAACCCATCGATAATGTCGAATATCCGGGCCAAAATTGTTCAGGAGCTGTACAATATGTATGCAGCAGACGATCTGCGGAAACAGCTGTTTTTTAAGAACAATAGCAACGGAACCTATGGCTGGCGTGGAGGTTATGCCGCATCGCAGGGTATTTTTCCGGGCGTGGTTATCGATGAGCAATACCTTATCCGGGCAGAATGCGAAGCCAGATCAGGCGATGTGCCCGCAGCACTTAGGGATTTGAATGCACTGCTGGTAAAGCGTTACAAAACCGGCACTTTTAAACCGCTTACAGCGGGATCAGCCGCTGAGGCGCTCGGCCTGGTACTTGATGAAAGAAGGAAGGAGCTCCCATTCCGGAACCTGAGATGGAGCGACATTAAGCGGTTGAATGTTGAAGGGGCAAAGATAAACCTGGCAAGGGTTGCCAACGGCATCACTTACACACTGCCTGCTAACGACCCCAGGTTTGCGCTTGAAATTCCGGAGGAGATTATTGAGCGTTCGGGGATTGATCAGAATATAAGGTAAAAATTGGGGCCTGGCCCCAATTTTTACCCAGCTTACTGTTCTGGTGTTCTACCTGTAGAAATGGCCTGGATTTCAGGTACGGTTTTTCCAGATAGGTAAGTACTCAGTTCTGCATTGGTGGTAACGTCTTCCGGTACGGAAATTACACATGGATAAGGCTCTTCTGTAGTACATAAACCTGATGCTGTGCCGTTTAACACATAGGCATCGCCATCATACATGTCATTGCCCCCTGGTGTAAATGCCCAGTTGTGGTTTGTTTTTGAAGTAAATGCACTAGTTGTGAAAATAAGACCGAACCCCAATACGAGGGCTACAAGGCCTAAATTGATTTTTTTTAACATGGTATTTAGTTTAATTTTCTGCCTGACGGTTTGGCCCAGGCAGCTGGCCGTTTTATGCTATCTTTTGTCCTTTTGTTTTTGGCCATTGGACTTAGTGGTTCTTTTCTTTTGGGCTGGCCGGTTCCGAATTGTCTATTACTCTTTGTCACCTACCTCCCGCTTTCGTGTGCTATATAGTGCAAGAATTGCTGCGCTTAAAAAGATCAAATTGAATACCAGGTGGGCTTTCCAGCCCAAAGCACGGATTACCCCGCCACAGGTGCATGGCACTTTTGGGAAATAGCCTGAGATGATGAGTACGATGTAGATGGTGAAAGCGGTCATGAGCAGGGTCGAAAGGATCATCCCCGTTTTATTGGTTTTTTGGAAGAGCAATAATCCTGCTGTCAGAAGTTCGGTAATCGGTATAATGTAAATAAGTATCTCTGATACTATCGGGCTGAAAACTTGGTGTAGCATTTCCAGCCTGTAGTTTTCAAAGCTGGCAAGCTTGCTGCCTGCGGTGTAGACCCATAGTAAAATGAATGCTGCATAAATAAAGTGTACGTTCTTGTAATTAGGTCTGTTGGCATTCATTGCTTTATTTTTTATTTGCTTACCCGAAGTTGGAATTTTACATCTTTAGTGGCATCACATATGGATAGGAAAATGAGGTGTTTTCTCTGGATGGTATCATATCTATATTTGTTTTTTGGCTCGATATGGCTAAATGTTTTATTTCTTTTATCTTTTTTGAGATTTTACCTGATCAGGTTTTTTCTCATTGCGCTTAGTGTCGTGGGATGGATGCCAAGGTAAGAGGCAATGTTCTTTACGGCGGTGATGCTGAAAATATCAGGAAAGGTTTCAAGTAATTTCTCCAGTCGTTGGTTTGCTTCCAGGAGTTTCAGATCTGTGAGTGCGGTAATGGTGATCGCCCAGGCATCAGCGTTGATTGCAGTTGTAAGTTTCACCGCCTCTCGGAAGAGCTTATGGATGTTGTCAATGTGTTTTTCAGGAATGCTGTATAAGACCGTATTTTCCAGGAATTCAATGCAAAGCGCTCTGTGATGGTTCTCTGCTGCGGTACGGGTATCAGGAATGATATGTCCGGTCTTTAAGAAAATCAAGGTAATTTCCTGTTCGCTTTTTTCATCATACCAATAAATCCTTGCGCTTCCTTTAGCTACGTAACAGTATCCGCCATGTCCTTCCTTAGAAAGGTCATTTTTTTCTGATCGTTCGAACCGCGTTTCTTGGAGGGTAAATTTGAGATAAGCTTTTAACCCCAATGAAAGTTTCTGATAGGACGACAGTCGTCTGATGTATTGTTCTTTTTCCATGATTTTTATTTTGATGTAAAGAAATGTCGTTTTTACATTTTGTCAAGTTGCTGGTGTAGCAACCTCTGGCAACCCTTTTATTTTTTTGTTTTCAGGAAATAAAAGCTTCAGATCTGTTATATTTGAGCTATGAAATAAAAATTAATTACATATTTGATATTGTAGCAATAAGCTATTTTACTGTTTTAGAAAACCGCAAAACTTCAAAAGACACAGGAAAAAATAGATGGTTGCCTACGCTACGCGTGGGTGCCTGTTTATCTTGTGTCTGGGCATTTTGCGGTGCCTCTAAAGCGGATATCGGGTTAACCCGCGCTTTTTTATGGATACTTTTCCCCAACCAAATCACTTTCTCCTCAATCTGCCAATTGCAGAACTTCCACTATCAGAGCATTTTAAGCTTAGAAGTAAGCTAATGGTTTTTTTTACACTTCAAGATATTATAGGAACCAACCAAAAGGATTTACATGAGCTGGATGATTATTCAGAGCACTGGTATTTTGAATTTGTTGATTTTTTACACCGGAAGGATTTGTTATATCTTCTTGGCTAGTATTTTTCCTGGGCAATGGCCAACATGGCGACAATCTTGTCGATCACTTTTTCAACATCCTTTCCAGCATTTCCATAGTAAGCATTTTTAAAGCTTTTTTCTGATATGTCATCTTTTTCTACAGTACTATAATGTTTCGTAACATATTGATGAAGTGCCTTGGGGCTTTGGCTTGTGATGATACCGGCCTCAACTTGTAGATGTATAAACATTGCGAGCTGCCTTACGGTAAAGTTTACTTTGAAATTGCTGTCCAAAACACCACCAGTACTCAGGTCTTCGGCTATAGTGTCAATTGATTTGAGGTAGCTGATCTCACTTTCTATATACCTCAGCAGTGATTCATCAATATCGGGCAAATTTCTATTGTATGGTATGCTTATGGTTTTAAAGACCTGTCCAATTAACTTTTTAAAGAAATGGATCAATCTATATTGCTCACTAATGTTTTCGCACTGTTGAAGTTCATGATTAAAATGACTGCAGCAGGAATGATAAAAAGATGGATGATTGAAATTTAAGGAGGTGAGCAGTAGGATAATTTCCGGCATTTGTATAGGTGACGCAAATTTCTTTAACTGTATTTTAAGTGATTCGAAAAAATCATGTAGATATCCGGCCTGTTCGAAAGTGAAACGCCTTATTCCGCTATTTAGGTGTTCAAAGATGTGCGTAAACACCGCGATGGTTTCATTATCGGTATGCCGTTCTTCAAGATTTTTTAGGATTTGGCTGGAATTTTCTGCAATATTTAATAATAGTTGTCTCTGTGTAATTATAGAGACAGGGCTATAATGGTCGAAATAATATGGTAAATACTGCTGAAGGTCCAAAACCATCTTGTTGATCAGGTTTGCTATGCCATTAATTTCTTCAGTTTTGTTTTTTTGATCTGTATTGGGGGCATCCCGGTCCACCATAGCTTCCATCTCATCCATTAATTGAATCAATCCTCTTTGATGTTGTGTGAGATAAGCCCTTGATCTATCTGGCTCTATCTGTGTAACATTATGCTGAATGGCGCTGAGTACCCGTTTACTTTCCTTTAAGATTTCGTCTTGTAGTTCCTTATGTGGCCATTTATATGCTGTTCCTCTAGTAAGGGCATCTAAAATTATTTCCCTGAAACTTATAAGTTCATACATCATTTGCTTAGTAGCCAATTGCTTTAATTCTAGGATTTTATTTTCATATTTTTGTATTAACCGTGGTAAAACGAACCGTTAACGTGGTGATACTTGATTTTAACGCTTTTGTTGGTTAATAGGGCTTCGTTCTGAAACAACATTAAAATGGCATGGATCGATTTTTATTATTTTTGAAATCTTTTCGCACGCTTTTAAAGATATTAACGTAGTTTGCATATTTGTAGTTAGATGATCAAAAGAAACTTACGGCATAGCTTTTCACTTCTCAATGTTGACTATGTGCGACTTAATACCAAATGGAATTATAGGAACGTGATCAGCCCTTACTACCGCATTTACTATATAGATGAGGGAGAAGGTGAAATATCAGATGCTGAAAGCTCGCTAAAGCTAGAGCCTGGCTATTTGTACATTGTTCCCAGTTTCACCCTATGTAATTTAAATTGTAAGAATTCTCTGGGCCAGTATTTTGTCCAGTTTTTTGAGGATTCGACAGATGGAAGTTCACTTTTTGCCAATAACAGAAATGTATTAAAGACAGAGGCGACCGAAATAGATCTTAATCTTTTTGGCAGGCTGCTTCAGATTAACCCTGGAAGAGGAATAAACCGGTCTGATAATCCTAAAATCTATGAGAAAGATATTTATTATAAAGAATATCAGGAGCTTAATAACCAGCAGAACACTTCGGCCTATCTGGAAACCCAAGGGATCCTGATGCTGTTAACCGCCAGGTTCCTAAATCCCCAGCTTTTCAAAAGTCCGGAACACAAACTTATACCGGTAAAAATTGCAGAAACCTTAAATTATATCCTTATCAATTTACATACAGACCTTTCTGTATATCAGCTTGCTTCTCGCGTAAATCAAAATCCCGATTATTTTTCAAGGCAGTTTAAACAGTATACGGGAACCAGGCCTTTGAATTATATAAACGAAAAACGCGTTGAACGGGCACAGTATCTAATGGCGACAAGCAGAATGTCATATTCAGAGATTTGTGCCCAGACCGGATTTGATAACCTTTCCTACTTTTCCAAAACCTTCAAAAAGTTAACCGGCATGGCACCCAGCGTATATAAGAAACAGATATATCAGGTTGGTTTTAACCATTAAACTAAATATTTGTATGTTAATATTGCCGATTGCTTTAAACCCCCATTTAGCATTAGGTACCTGAATGATATAACGGATATTATTATCGCTTAATCCTTGGAGCAGCACATCGCTGGATTGATAGTTTACGGCCATAAAAAAATGATGGCTATGATGATAATTCTGCCTTCTCGCAATCAGAAAGATCTGATTATCATTTGTATCATTCTAGATGAAATAAGACCTGCTTTTAATTTGTTCATTTTCAGTGGCATCAGCCCCTTCTTTTCTTTGCCTTTTCTTTCTATATGTCTGTTTAGATGCCTCTAAGCTTAGTTTTTTCATGTTGACTTGATGCAAGTACTCCATGTTTATACCCAATTTGCCATTTTCTGGCAAGACAAAGACAATAATAGGTTAACATTTATATACCTATTTTTTATCAAATGTGCCCTTTATGAAACCAGCTTATGGCTATTTTGGAAACGCTGACCATATAGACCGTCTTTCACTTTTAATGCAAAGCATGTCCGGAATTGTAGATTTCTGTCAGGGTTCAGTCCGACACTTGAAATATTTAGAAATAACCATTTATAATACAAAAAAACAATTATGAGCATGAAAATTACCCATTTAACAAGGCTGCTAGTACCAGCCAGATTATGGCTCTTGCTGCTGTTGCTTGTGCCGATGAGTGCATTGCGCGTTATGGCACAAACAGTCACCATTAAAGGAGTTGTAACATCAGCCGAAGATAACAGTCCGATTCCCGGAGTTACTGTATTGGAAAAAGGAAAGCAGAATGGTATGGTTACTGGTACCGATGGTTCTTATTCAGTTAATGTATCACAGGATGCTACGCTCGTATTTTCTTCTATAGGATTTACTAAGCAGGAAGTTAAATTAAACGGAAAAACAGTATTGAACATAAAACTGCAGAGTGATGTAAGTGCCCTTAATGATGTCGTGGTAATAGGTTATGGAACCGCCAGAAAAAAGGACCTGATAGGTTCTGTAAATGTTGTGGCCGCGAAGGATGCAGGCGCTAACACCAATACCAGTGCCGCACAGCTTCTTATCGGTAAAGCCCCGGGTGTACAGGTATTAAATTCAAACGGTAATCCTGGTTCAAATGCCCAGATTATTGTACGCGGTACCGGTTCGTTTACCAATGTGGAACCATTGTATGTTGTTGACGGTATACAGAGTGATGCCAATCTTTTTAATACCATTAATCCACAGGACATTGATAATATTACCATTTTAAAAGATGCAGCCTCTACCGCCATTTATGGTGTTGCTGCTGCTAATGGTGTGGTTATTGTTACCACTAAAAAGGCTAAAAGCGGTATCCCGCAGATACTATTTGACTCGCAGGTTGGTACTTCATCAGTGCGCAAACAACTTGACCTGCTTAATGCAAACGACTATGTCAATCTTATAAAAGATATAGCCGCTACCAATAACCTTACGCCTCCAGCCAAACTAAATACTCCTTTTGTAGGTGTTGACCGTACCGATTGGCAAAAAGAAATATTTAAAACGGCTTTATCTACCCAAAACAATGCAAGTATAAGCGGTGGCAGCGAAAAGGTTACCTATAATCTCTCACTAGGTTATTTAACTCAGCAGGCTATTGTTAAAGATTACCGTTTAAGAAGATTAAACAGCCGTTTTTCTCTAGATGAGAAACTAGGGCGTTTTCATTTTGGCCAAAGCCTTAACATCCGTTACACCAACACTAACGGACAGGCAGCAAGCATATTAAACGCGATCAGCTATGCACCTTATCAGCCAATATACGACCCCGCTATTTTGGGTGGCTACTCTATCCTTACCAATGTTGATGACAACAGTAACGCCGTAAATCCACTACAGAGTTTAGGCGTTCAAACCTTATCAAGCAACGATCTGGTATTGTATCCGCAGGTTTTTGGCGAAGTAAATATTATTAAAGGTTTAACTTTTAGGTCGCAGCTGGCGGGTGTATATGGTACTTCGACAAACGATTCATACCAGATACCTTATATTACATCCAACAACCTGGGTTTCAGTCGGCAGGCAGGGCGTGCATTTAACAGTTATTCCAATTATACTTTTGAAAACTACCTGTCGTACAACCGTATTTTTGGCAAACACAGTATATCGGCAACTGCAGGTACCAGTTATATTGATGCAGGATCGAGCAAATACCTGAGCGTATTGGGTACAGGAATGTTGAATGACAATGTGAAAGATATAGGTGTAGCGCCAACCATCACCAGTCAGGCCAACACATCTGGTTATTATACACAGTTTGGCAGGGCTATCTCTTATTATGGCCGCTTGGTATATACCTTTAACGATCGGTATATCTTATCCGGAAGTATCCGCCGTGACGGATCTTCAAACTTTGGACCTCAAAGCCGTTATGGTAACTTTCCGGGAGTTGGTTTTGCATGGCGTATCAGCGAAGAAGAATTTGTCAAATCGGCAGTTCCGTTTATCAGCGATGCAAAATTTCGCATAGGCTGGGGCCGTACAGGCAATAATAAGTTTGGTTTAACCACAACACAGGTATTTACTTTTGGCGGTTCGCCGACCGGCAACCTGATTTATTCACTGGGGGATAACAAAAGTTTTGTAAACGGAACGACGGTAACTTCCATTGCAAACCCACTGTTGAGATGGGAACAGACAGACCAGACCGATATCGGGCTTGATCTGGGTTTCCTTAAAAACAAACTTACGCTTACCCTTGATTACTATAACCGAAAAAGCAGTGGTTTGCTAGTGGGAATTCCGGTACCGACCAGCGTAGGCATTGGCGGATTAAGCGGGTTCAGCAGTACCTTAATTACTAATGCTGCAGATGCTCAAAATAAAGGTTTCGAATTTCAGTTGGCCTATGCTGATAAAACCAGTGACTTTAACTACAATGTAAGTGTAAATGGAGGTTATAACCAAAATAAAACATTATCACTGGGTGCACAATCGTCAACCCCTATAATTGGAGGATACTTTAATAATTTAAATGGCATTACATTAACACAACCAGGTTCGCCCATTGGTGCTTTCTATGGTTATTCTGTTGATCATGTAGCAAGTACACAAGCAGAAATTGATGCATTAAATGCCGCTACCAGACAAAAAACCGGAAATCCTGCCAGTTTATACCAGGATGGATTATTGCCAGGAGATTTTGTATTTAAAGATCTTAATAACGATGGTGTTGTGGATAGTAAGGATCAGAAGGTACTGGGCAGTCCGATTCCGAAGTTTACGTACGGTTTTAATGCCGGGGCATCTTATAAAAACTTCGACCTCAATATCGTCATCTCGGGTGTTCAGGGCGTTCAATTGGCCAACTCACTTAAATTTTACACCGAAAATGCTTCAACCGGGCATAATGCTTCTACCACCATTTTAAACAGGTGGAGAAAACCGGGTGATATTGCCGCTTTGCCAAGGGCAGGCCAAAATGTTACGGCAACAGGGAATTTGAGGCCTTCTGATTTTTTTGTTGAGAATGGATCATACCTGCGGGTACGTAACGTAACCTTAGGTTACACTTTTACAAAAACGGCTTTAAATTCTTTCTCAGGTAATGTATTAAGCCGGTTACGGGTTTATGTAGCGGCTCAAAACTTATTTACCATAACAAAATATACTGGATATGACCCCGAAATAAGCACCCAAACCAATGGTGGTGTTAATGGAGGGGCCAGCGATTATATATTTAACCGGGGCATTGATGATGGGCAGATACCACAGCCACGTACATTTTTGGCGGGCATACAAGTTGGATTTTAATGATGAAAAATATTAAAGATATAATGATGAAAAAATATATAAAATATCTGATTGTTGTAGTTTTAATGATTGCAACCGGGGGATGTAAGAAGGATTTGGATTTACAGAGTAAAAGCGCATATACCTATGACACTTATTTCACAAGTGATGCAGCCATAAATCAAGCCGTGATAGCCAGCTACGCTACTTTATTGCATTCTGGTTTGTGGGCTCGCGAATGGTATTATATTTTTGATCTGCTGGGCTATGATGCCAAAAATGCCCAACCACTCCAGGGGGATCTATTGGCCCTGGCACAATATAATTTTGCTTCGAACCAACCGCAGTTAGAAGCCATGTGGTCTTCACTATATCGAATGATAATGCGGTCAAACGTTGTGATTAACCGTGCTCAGGCATGGGCTCCTGCCAATGCAACCGAACAGGCCAATCAAAAGCAATACATTGCCGAAGCTAAATTTTTAAGGGCTTATGCTTATTTTAATCTGGTTAATCTGTACGGCCGCGTATCTTTGCGTAAAGCGTATATCCCTTTGCCAACAGCAGAAGAAATTAATCTGCCACGTGCCTCTGTAGCAGATGTATGGGCTTTTATTGAACAGGATTTGAAAGACGCACAACCTGACCTTCCTATTTCATATGCTCCAGCCAGTTTTGGGCGTACTACCCGGGGGGCTGCGGTTGCATTGCTTGGTAAGTCATACCTGTACGAAAAAAAATGGGGAGATGCTGTTACTGAATTGACCAAACTGACCCAGGCTCCATATAGCTATGCGCTCGCGCCCGTATATAACAACCTATTTGATGATCCGAATCAGAATAATACAGCCCTTAATAAGGAAACCATTTTTCAGGTCATGAACCAGGCCTGGACCGATTGGGGTATCGGTAACCAGTATGCCCTGTTTGGCGGTCAGGAAACATGGGGTGGGAAAGCAAGCCACTCTGCCCGTGCACAGGAATATGGCTTTAACGATTGGAATAATGTGTTTATTACCACTACGGCTGTTAAAGCTTTTACCTACACTAACCCACAAACCAATGCCACTTACATCGATCCACGTGCAGCTTATACTTTTTATGGAGATGCTGCAAGCGGGGGGCAAACCCAATATTGCCAGCAATGCGCAACAGGGCCAGTAGCCTTTCCTTATGCCTCAGCCGGATACAAATATTTAAAATATGAGTATTATAATAAAGTAGCAAGCTTTGGTGGCCCGCAAAGCGGTATCAATGGGCAGGTAATCCGTTATGCAGATGTATTGCTGATGCTTGCCGAGGCTTACATACAACAGGGTAATACCGGATCACAGCCATTGGCACTGATTAACCAGGTGCGAAGCAGGCCGAGTGTTAATGCACCGCTTTATATTAGTTTGGGCAGCCAATCTCAAGCCATGACCATTTTGATGCGCGAAAGACAATTGGAACTGACCGGCGAACAGACCCGTTATTTTGATCTGATCCGCTGGGGCATAGCTAAGCAGACCATTAATTCGCAAAGGCAGATAGAAGATGGTACCCAACCTTTTCAGGATAAAAATGTTTTATTTCCTATCCCACTATCTGAAAAGAACGCAAACCCCAATGTTGGTAAGGATATTGGTAGTGATTGGAATTAAATCAACAAAAGAGATGAGGCTGTATCATAAATTGTAATTTACTTCGAATTTGTCACGTGGAGCCTGTCGAAACGCCTTTTAAGATATTAAAAAAGGTCCTTCGACAAGCTCTCCAAAGAAGTCCATTGGACAGGATGACAATTCAATATATTTATGATACAGCCTCTTTTATCTGCCTATTTTGGTATTCGTTTACGGGCAGTCCAGCGCCTAACAATTATGCTCCGAGTAATAACCTGGATGAAGCGGCAGAGATCGCATCGTCATGCCCAATTTATGAATCTGCTGGTTATTCAGAAGTCCGCGAGTTTAAAAATTAAGCCAGGTTATTAAAACTCTGACTTAGGCACTTTCTTTTCTCCTAGAAGTGCGGAACAGGTTTCATTTGGGATTGATCAGCATTGTTTTTTTATCTTTGTACCATGCATGGTCAACTTATAAGTCTTATCACAAAAAGCTTACAACTTTCTAACCGGGATAGAGATCTGTGTATACGGTACTTTGAACCCGTGAGATATCCGAAAAACCGGATAATTGAAGAAGAAGGGAAGGTACCCGGCTATCTATATTTTGTGGTTTCAGGTTTTGCAAGACTATTCCATTACAATGATAAAGGCGATGAGGTTACAACGCATATAAACTGTCCGCCTGGTTTCATTACCTCCTATGCTGATTTTACCAACCAGAAAAAGTCTGATGAAAATCTGGAATGTATTACCGAATGTGAACTTTTGCGCATTAGTAAAGCAGATCTTGATCAGCTTATACAACAGAGCCATACTTTTATGGATTTTAGCTTTTTGGTATTTCAACAATCCTTATCCTATAATGAAACACGTGCCAGGGAGCTGGCCACCCTTGATGCGGAACAGCGTTATTTAAAAATGATGAACCAGTATCCTGAAGTTCTCCAGAATGTTCCTATGCAATACATTGCGTCTTTTCTTGGAATGAACCCTAAAAGTCTGAGCCGTATCAGGAAGAAGATCATTAGGTAACATTTGTGAAGTGGTTTTAAATCTGCAAAGTTCAACTTTGTCACAGCATTTAAAATCAATAATTATGACAAATAAAAAAATGGTACTGGTATCCGGTGCCAATGGGCATTTAGGTAATAATCTTGTAAGACTGTTGATCGAAAAAGGGATCCCGGTAAGGGCTTCAGTCCGTAACATCAAAAGCAAAGAATGTTTTAAGGATCTTAACTGCGAGGTCGTTCAGGCAGATATAACGGATAAAGCTTCCTTTAAGCGCGCACTGCAGGATGTTGATACTTTTTTTGCAGTGGGCGCAGCCTTCAAGCTGTGGGCTAAAAACCCCAAGAAAGAAATCTATGATGTGAATATGCTGGGCACCCGGAATACGATAGAAGCTGCTGCAGAGGCAGGTGTAAAAAGAATCGTCTATGTGAGTTCCATCGCTGCACTGGATTATACCAATCTTCCGACAAAAGAAAGTAACGGATACAATTCCGACCGAAGGGATATGTACTACAATTCCAAGAATGACGGTGAAAAGCTGGCTTTTGATCTGGCAAGAGAATTCGGTATAGAATTGGTATCGGTTATGCCCGGAGCAATGATAGGAGGTGAAGCGTTTCTTCCGCTAAATGTTTCCTATAATGTGCTAAAACTGATTCTTAACAAGCAGATTCCTATGGATACCAGGATTACCCTCAACTGGGTAGATGTTAAAGATGTAGCAGAAGGCTGTTACCTTGCTGCGCTGAAAGGCCGGTCTGGCGAGCGTTATATCCTTGCCAACGAAAAATGTATGACCATTACCGATACAACTAAATTGGCACAAAAACTTTATCCTGAATTGAAAATCAAAGTACCTGGAACTGTGCCAAAGTTTATTTTGTATGCTATTGCAGGTATTATAGAGCTTTCAGCTAAAATAAATAGAAAACCTCCACTGCTCACCATTAAAGATATTGCTATGTTTTCAGGATTACAACAGGATTTTGATATTGCGAAGTCAAGAAACGAATTAGGATTTAATCCGAAAGATAGTAAACAGGCAGTAAAGGAAGCATTGGCTTACCTGATGGACCATAGGGGATTGATTTAATATTAGAATAAATATGGTAGCGGAATTGCCATTTTATATTTGTTTTCTGGACCTGATTGGCATTTTTAATGGGCTTTGTAAGTAAAAGGAGCAAGATAAAGATAGAATATTCGTGGTATGGGTGCAATGTCGTTAAGTTAAGGGATAAATCGCAAAAAGATATCACCCTGAGGGTTAATTTATTTTATAAAAATCAATATTAATGACAGGGGAATTTAAAAAATTAAATCTCCTCAGATTATCGTCCTTGCGAGAAGGCTTTTTCAGCCGACGAAGCAATCTTACAACTATCGCTAGTAGCGAGCGCTTTAAGATTGCTTCGTGCCTCGCAACGACCTTTTTATAGTAATCCTTAAGGCGTTTCGACGACTTATCCCGATTTTCATCGGGAGGTTCTCCGTAGGAGTCCTTTGGACAACATGACAGTTATCTGAGGCGAAATCGCCCTTATGATACCTCCTCTTTTTATTCTGCAACGGCCTCTTCATTAACCGCATTGACAGCAATCTCGGTAAGTGCCACATCGGTTGCCTTTTCATTGTCAAGGGTCTGAGAAAGAAGTTCTGCAATGTCGCTGTGCCCGATATTTTCGGCAAACACCCTAAGGGTACCATAGGTTGCAATTTCATAATGTTCCACTTTTTGAGCCGCCAGGATAAGTCCTGCATCTCTTATCATCGTACCTTTGTCGGTATCAGCGATAATTCCATCTGCCTCTTCCAGCAAACCTGCCATTGCATCACACTTTTTAGCTACTGGTTTTTCACCTAAAAGCCCAAAAACTTCTTCCAGTGTGCTCACATGTTGTTGAGTTTCCGCTGTGTGCTTTTCAAAAGCTGCTGCAAGCTCAGGGCTAGTGGATGCTTTCTGCATTTTTGGAAGCGCTTTAGCAAGGTGTTTTTCTGCCCAATAAATATCCTTTAATTCATCAATAAAAAAATCATGGAATTCAGAATTTTCTATTTTTCCTGTTTTTGATGTAGATTTTGAGGCTTTGTTGCCTGCTGTTTTTGTAGTTGCCATAATTATAATTTTAATAGGTTTTTGATATCTATAGAACAGGCTGAAATTTCAAATGGTTTTATGTTTTTTGTTTTAAGTCTTGGTACCAATCTATCCATCATGGTCAATTTTAATATTTCTGATATTTTTATTTTCCGGTTTCCATATGCGGCGCATCTACCGGTTTAGATTCCGGAGAGCCTTTCTGCCTTAAGAAAATGGTTAATACCACAATAGCAGCCACGGAGAGGAATTCGCTCTGCCAGTTCTGAAAGGTTTCGAACCAGAAGTTGGCCTGGCCAAGATAGGCGGTCATCGTATCTGTTGCTTTTCCTTTTAATATTTGCTCAGCGTTGTGATCTCGCCAGCTACCATAAAAATGGAGGTACCAGCTTAACAGAAAAAGTATGCTGAAAGCAATAGAAAGCGAGTTGGAATACAGTTTCAAGATCAGCCCGCCCTGGCGTACGGGCCATGGGGCACTCTTCGAAGCAACAGGCTCGCGGTCTACCGCTTCTTCTTCATCTAGTTTTTTAGATTCGGCCGAACCGATCTGACGTAGTTTTACGGTTAGCAGCACATAAAGAACCATCTGCAGAAACTCACTTTCAAAATTTTCGAAAGTGGCGGAAATAAAATGCCCGCTATGAAGGTAATTATTAAAAGAGACCGGTGGAGCTCCATGATCGCTCAGCTCGCCATTGTGTTCTTTCCAGCCTGTAATTGCCTGCGCCAGGAGTGTAAAAACAAATAGGCTGATAAAGGTTATGGAGAGCCCATTTCGGTACAGCCAGGTCTTTTTTGGAAATACTTTCTTTGCTTTCATATCTATTTGTCAATTATCCACAGAGCTGAGGTAATCTTCTAACATGGTTGCGCAAGCCAATACGGTTGCTGTAACAATTTCCTCGCGACTGCCGGTAAAATTAAGCCTTTCTGAAAAAGCCAGTTCGTTGTGGTGGGTAGCGTAGATGAATATGGTGCCTACCGGTTTTTCCTGGGTTTCACTTCCTCCAGGAGCAGTAAGTCCGGTGATGCCGATATAGATGTCAGCATCGATCAATTTTGACAGTCCCAGGGTTATGGCCTGTGTAACCTCCATTGATTCAGGGGTATAGGTCTTGATTAGTGAGGCGTCAACCTGTAAAAGATCTTCCTTTAAACAGGCATCATAACAGGTAATGCCTCCTTTAAGGAATTTACCCGCATCTTCTATCATTGAAAAATCTGCTGAAAGCCGGCCTGCGGTTGCACTTTCAGCAAAAGCAATTGTGAGGTTTCTGCCAATAAGCATTTTGCCTACACCTTTCATCTTATCATCCATTATAAAATCTGACTATTGGCTCCAACATTAACATCAATCGCAGGTCCTTGCAGATCCTGATGGCGGTATTGCGGAGGTCTTTTGGCCTAAATAACAACCTTTACGGATAAATGGTTTTATGCAGTGGAGGTTAAGAGCGGAACTTTTGTGATAAACAAAATGAAGATCTGGCCAAAGCTTAGAATTGTTGTTAAAATACTGGTAATAAAATAATTATGTTTTCTTGAAAGTTTTACGAATTTTTCTTTTTGACTTTTTTAGTGCATAGCCAGTGGTATTTTTTATGCACGGGCTCTTCATCAACCAATTAATTTATAAAACCATCTCTGTTTTTACTTTGTTTTATAGTGAAAAACCAGATAAGTAAGGGGAGCAATTTTGTGCTGGTTTATTGATAACCTGAGTTCGATTATTA
>NZ_JAUG01000101.1 GCF_000708285.2 Pedobacter borealis DSM 19626 | reverse complement strand
GGTGGCTACATCACTTTAGGCTCATCTGGTTTTCCTACTTCAAGCGGCGAACCATTTAATCAGGTTAAAATGAATACGAATGTTAATGCCTACGGAACCAATCCTAATTTATTGTATTTAGCCTCAGTTTTGCAACATGAAGTTGGGCATTGTATAGGATTCCGTCATACAGACTATATGAACAGAGCATATAGCTGTGGAGGAAGACGTTCTAACGAAGGAACAGCAGGGGTTGGTGCAATACAAATCCCAGGCACACCATCAAAAGCAGATGCAGAATCATTTATGCTGGCTTGCTCTAACGGGGGCAACCGTACATTTAATGCAAATGATGTAATTGCAATGAATTACCTTTATAAATAAACCAAATACAGATCAAATAAAAAAGTATAGATCAGATAAAAAAGGAGGGAGACTGAAAAGTCTTCCTCTTTTTTTTTGAACTGAAAAGGCTGGAAGAATATATTTTTTTATGCTTTTAACAATATAGCCTTATTTTGTTGCCATCCTACTTTTCTTTTCATGAATACCCATACTCAAAGTGTTAAAACAATAACGGGTAAAGTTGTTGATGAAACCAATCAGCCATACGCAATGAGCCGGCGAAAAGACCAGTTAATCTTAACCGTTATAACCTGGGTCGAACTCTACAATCCATTCAATACCATATTTGTCCCTGAACATTCCGGCATAGGTACCCCATGGAGTATCACCAATTGGCCCTTCTACTTCTCCGCCTGCAGACAATCCGTTAAATATTTTATCTGCCTCTTCAACAGTCTCGGCATTTACGTATATTTTAGACCGGTTTTCATTTTCGCTTACCGGTCCTAAAAATCCGGGAACATCGTTGGCGATTAAAACATTGTTTTTGCCAAGTGGCAAGCCGATATACATTATTTTATTTGCCTCATTTTCGGCTACCTGAAAATCGGGGCCTGATAAATCTTTAAAACGGGTGATTTTTGTAAACTCGCCGCCAAAAACTGACTTGTAAAAAGTGAAGGCTTCTTCGGCATTGCCGTTGAAGTTGATCCAGGGGTTAATTGCTCTCATGATTTTTATTTTTAATTTTTTGTTGCTAAAACAAATGCATAGGACTACACATCCTCTGACAGTCTGTCCTTCTAAAGGGGATATTTTTTAAAAAGATTAGAAATCAGCATATTTTTACAACTAAAATAATTAATTGAATCCCAGGTTTTATAAAAAATCAAACAAATGTTAAAAAACGTACTTTCAAGAAAGTTCAGGTAGCAAAAAAAACCTTCAAGTTATCCTTAAAAGGGGTTTAAAGCAGTGGGCGACAAGAGGGAAAACTTGAACCGTTTTATGGATGATTTGAGGCTTTTGATTAATTTAAGGGAGATTCAAAGTAAGGATAGTGGGTAAAAGTTGAACCATTATTCCAAGAGAAGTTTTGAGGGGTTCAAGAATTTTTTCAAGCTAGAGAGATTTAAACTAACACCAGAAGGATGATAGTTAAATAAAATCAGGCATATTCCAGTGTCCTTTGTAAGCATGGTGGTGGTTTACCTGATTTTAGGATGTGAATCTTCACTGATGTACTTCATTCTTTGAGTAGCCGCTCTGCACAACCTAAAAACGATCAATTAGCTAAAAACAATGCTGTTTTAGCTGCTTTGGCAAAATAGTTTTTAGTTTTCTAAAAAATTTAAAGCATCCTTCTGATCAAAGGATGCTTTTTTTTGTACCTAAATTTAAACCAACTATTCAAAATCTAAGGGACTTATTACCTTTCTTTTCGCCAAATCGGTTACATAGGTATAAATTTGAGTAGTTTTCAAATGGCTATGTCCCAATAAATCTTGAATATACCGAATATCTGTTCCGTTTTCTAAAAGATATGTAGCAAAACTATGCCGTAAAATATGGGGACTTACCGGCTTAAGTATTTTTGCCTTTAATGCCGACTTTTTAATTATCTGTTGCACGCTTCTGGCTGAATACGTTTGAGCATTCTGTCCTTCAAATAAATATTCTTTAGGTATGATTTTATGTTTGATAAACTATATCTGGCAATTTCCATCTTTTGCTTAAAAATTTCAGAATACCTCATTTATCGTTTTATTTTTTACATTTAGAAAAACATTCGTAAAGTCAGCTACAAAAAACACCTAAAAAGGATGTAACTACCTAAATATAAGAAAAATAAGTTAACAAAATTAAAAAGAATTTACGAAAGTACTTTTAAGGAGGATTTACGAAATACGTGAATACAAACGTTAGCGGCTATATTGTGACCGACCGTGCTGAAATATTTTAGATATAAAGAGTTGAAAATAATCTATTTAACTAATAAAAAAATCATGAATAAAACAAAAAGTTTTGCCGTAGGGCTTATCGCAGGAATTTTAACTGTTTTTGTAATATCAGTTATTCTTTTTTTAATTTTCGGACACATAACAACTAAATAAAAAAATTATGAATAAAAAATCATTTTGGACAGGTTTTTTAACAGGGGTTTTTCTAACAATCATTACACTATTTCTTGTTATTAGAAGCTTTATAATTCAACCAGACGTATCATTGAGTAAAATGAAAGTTGAAGATTTAAGCGGAAAACAAGTCAATCTTTCAGAAATGTTAGGAAAACCAATCGTTATTAATTATTGGGCAACTTGGTGTGCACCTTGCAGGCAAGAATTTCCTGAATTTGAAATCGTTAAGAAACGATTGGGAAACAAAGTAACATTTTTAATGATTTCAGACGAAACAACAAAAGTGATACAAAGATTTAAAGACAAAAACTCATATTCTTTTAATTATTTAAGAGCCACTAAAGGATTTGAAGAAGTAAGCGCACGACCTACAACATTTATATATAACAGTAAAGGTAAACTTATTACAAAGCATACAGGCGGTTTAAACGAAAAGGAGCTAATGGAAATGTTAAATAAAATTGAATGAATACAGCCGCAAACCGTTAGCTGCTATATAACGACCTAACCTTAGTGAAACAAAATATGACAATAACCTGCAAAAACTGTAACCAACATTTTAAAGGACATTTTTGTAACAATTGTGGACAAACTGCCGATACCCACAAAATAAATTTTCATTTTTTGTGGCACGACATCCAACACGGACTTTTTCATTTTGACAATGGATTTTTTTATACTGCAAAACAACTTTTCACAAGACCAGGAATTGCAATCAGAGAATTTATTGACGGAAAGCGAGTACGGCATTTTAAACCGATTTCATTGGTTATTTTATTAGCGACAGTATACGGACTTTTATATCATACTTTTCATATTGGGTTTACGGATTTAGTTCAGGTTACAGGTTCGGGTGACGATAAAATAAATGTTGAAAAAATAAATGAATGGATGAGTACCCATTATGCTTGGGCTTCGCTTTTGACACTTCCATTTTATGCTTTGGGGACTTTTCTTGTTTTCAAAAAACAAGGATATAATTTTGTAGAACACTTGGTTTTAAACGCTTTTTTAGCAGGACAAAGATTAATTCTTCGTATTACAACATTTCCTATTATCTATGCTTTTAGTGGAACACCAACGATTAAAACAGTTACGGAATTTATAACTCTTATAGACTTTATACTTATGGTTTGGGGTTATTCTCAATTTTTTAATAAACTTTCTAAACAAAAATCCTTTTTACTGACCTTGTTGAGTTACCTGATTTTTGCCTTAACTCTAATAATTGTTGGCGGACTTATTGGAAGTGGAATATATTACTTTTGGACACGACATTAGGCAGACCAATACTGCCGCTAACACGGGTTTTGCGTCAGGCGGGCTGAAGTGCAAAAATCAACAGTAGTAATTCTATTTAACTTAAATTTCAAAAAAATGGACGACAAAGACTTTGTATTCGTAAACAAACCTTTGACAGAAAAAGAAGATAAAGAATTTAGCGATTTTCTAAAAACTCGTAAGAAAAAATCTGTATCGGCTAATGTAAGAACAAAGTCTAACTCTTATATGGGTAATAGCACGAACCGATAACAGCGGTTTGGCGATATGGCGGGTTTAGTGCTAAATTCAATGGCAGTTCTTCGATTGAACTTTTGTACAAAACTGAACATTTGTGCTTCGATTTCCGCCACTTCGCCAAGCTGCCAACCGTTAGCGGAAAGGTTACCGACACCCGAAACAAACAAATAATAGCATTATGAGGAAAATATACTTGACAATTGCATTGATGTTTTTCTGCGGTCTTTCAATCGCACAAAATAATTTTTTCGAATTTTATACGGACTCTTTAAAACTTAAAAATGACAATAACGCACTTATTGGGATCACATCATTTTGAGCGAAAATAGCTACTACAGCTTTGCTGATGATGGAATGATGTAACTTGGCGAACGCCAAAATGCGCCAAATCAAAAAAGTAAAACAGTTAATAACGAAGTTTTGGAAGCTAACTAGAATTGGTTAGATTTGAAACAGTAGCAGTTGCTACTATTACAGAAAACAGCCCTTAAACGGCCTGAGCATGTTTTTTGAGCAACAAAAAACCCCTTCAAGTTATCCTTAAAGGGGTTTAAAGCAGTGGGCCCACCTGGGCTCGAACCAGGGACCAAAAGATTATGAGTCTTCTACTCTAACCAGCTGAGCTATAGGCCCGGAAAAAAGGTTATCCTTTTTTGCGAGTGCAATGTTACAAATTTGAATTGAATTTTCGAAAATGTTTTCTGCATTTTTTCATAAAAAGAAAGAATATAAACTCATTTTCAAGTGCTTAATTTTACTTTTCATTTTACGGACTGTCTTTTCTAATTAAAAATTGTGGATAAAACGCCCATTAATCTATCCTCAAATCCATTTCGAATAGGTTAATTTTGTAATTGATATGAATACGCCCGATCCGGACAACCAACTTCTTTTAGATTTTTTAGCCACTACCAACCAGCCTGTTTTTTTAACCGGTAAAGCTGGAACGGGCAAAACTACACTCCTTCGTAAGATTAGAGACACCACCAAAAAGAATTTTGCCATTGTTGCCCCCACTGCTGTGGCCGCCATAAATGCAGGTGGTGTAACACTTCACTCCTTTTTTCAGATTCCCTTTGGCCCTTTGGTTCCTGTTGTTGATGAAAATGCTGAAACGAATTTTAAATATTCAGACGAAAAAACAAGGTTATTACGCTGCCTTGATTTATTGATTATTGATGAGATTAGTATGGTTAGGGTCGATCTAATTGATTTTATCGACCGTACCTTAAAACGTGTTAAAGGCTCTAACCGTCCCTTTGGTGGCGTTCAGGTATTAATGATCGGCGATCTTTACCAGCTCTCTCCTATTTTTCATGATGCCTGGCATATCCTGGGCAGTTACTATTCCAGCCCTTACTTTTTCGATAG
The DNA here is from genome assembly GCF_000708285.2 of Pedobacter borealis DSM 19626. Classification (GTDB taxonomy): domain Bacteria; phylum Bacteroidota; class Bacteroidia; order Sphingobacteriales; family Sphingobacteriaceae; genus Pedobacter; species Pedobacter borealis. The sequence continues at coordinate 14,019 of NZ_JAUG01000101.1, read as the reverse complement.
CCTGATTTTCAGGTCTACGCCGATGCTTACGTTTACCTTAGATAAAGTTTATCGTCAATCAGACCCCATATTTCTGGATATTTTGAACGGCATGCGCGAAAACAGTCTTGATGCGGGCTTACTAGTGAAACTGAATGAGCGTTACGATCCATCTTTAAATCAGGAATGGAAAGATGATTACATTACTTTAACCACACACAACCAGTTGGTTAACGAAATTAACCAGGGCTGTTTAGAAAAATTACCAGGAGAAATTTTCGAATTTAATGCGGAGGTCAATGGCGATTTTCCGAAGGATGCCTACCCTACCGATGAAAAACTCCAGTTAAAACTGGGTGCGCAGGTTATCTTTATCAAAAATGATTCTTCAGGCAAAAAGCAGTTTTACAATGGAAAAGCGGCAAAAATAACCGCTATTAGTCAGGATTCGATAAAAGTAACCTTTACCAATGGTGGCAGGGAAATCGAAGTAGAAAAAGAAATCTGGCAAAATGTTAAATATAGCCTGAGTGCCGAAGAAAATAAAATCGACGAAACCAGCACCGGATCATTCTCCCAATACCCGTTTAAACTGGCATGGGCCATCACCGTACATAAAAGCCAGGGATTAACCTTCGATCAGGCGATAGTTGATGTAAGCACCGCATTTACCCACGGACAGGCCTACGTAGCACTGAGCCGTTGCAGAAGTTTAGAAGGGCTTATCCTAAAATCACCTGTGGTTGCCGAAAATATCATTACCGATGCCAAGGTAATCAGTTTCACAAAAGGCGCTCACCAGGATAAACCTACACCAGAGCTGCTGGCACGTTATAGTCAGCGATATGCCTGGGGATTGATCCATGAATTGCTGGATTTCTCACTGGTAGCCAAAGATTGGGAAAAACTCGGGCGTTCCAAACTGATCGACAAAGACGAGAAAAACACCTTTTTATCAATTTACGAACAAGGCAGCCAGATCCTTCAGCACGAAATCTTTAAAGTGGCCAGGAATTTTATCGCAAAAGAATTTTCGAAAATAAGCACCGATGAAAATCCGGCAAATGAAAGTGCTTTTATGGAACGTTTGCAGAAGGCATCTGAATATTTCATTCCAAAACTGGAACAGCTCATTACCTTAATGGCAAGAATTGTGGCCATCAACTTTTATAATGATACCCGCTCCGACAAACTCCTTACGCTATTAAACGATTGTAAAGATGCACTCCAGATCAAGCTGGCTTTATTTAAAATTTCATGGAATCCATTTTCTATCAAAGATTATATCCATACGTTGCGCGCAGCAGGCAATAAACAACCGGAGAAAAAACCGGTTAAATCGAGCATCAAGCCAAAAGAGATTTCCAATCCACAGGTTTATAAAAATCTGGTCGAATGGCGCAAAACAATCGCGCTGCAACGGGGCACTCAAGATTATGCGGTACTTTCAGACTTAGCACTACTTTCCATTGCAGAAAAAATGCCCAGAACTACCGATCAACTGGCAGCACTTAAAAGCGTAGGCATTGGCAATGCAAAAGAACTTGGCCAGCAAATTACCCGCATTGTAAATGCCCATTTGGGTACAAGTGAGTTATTTTAAAAATTTTAGTTCTTAACGCTTTTTTTTATACTTTCGCAACCCCATTTTAGTCGCCAAACACACCAGCATATCAAGCCATGAGTAAGTTTTTATACGGAATCGATTTTGGAACAACCAATTCGGCACTTTCTATTTATGATGAAGAAAAGAAAGAAATTGTAGATACCATTTCTATCCCCTCATTAATCTATTTTACAGAAGTAAAAAGTGTTATTGATGGTGAAAGTCACATTGTTGGCGAAAAAGCAATCGATGCTTACCTGAGCGATGGTATGAAAGGCCGCTTTATCAAATCCATTAAACAGATCCTTTCGAGAACTACTTTTACTGAAACCCGTATTCACAATAAACGATATACAGCTTCCGATCTGGTTACACTCATTCTTAAAGACCTGAAAGAAAAAGCCGATCTGATTACGGGCTACGACTGCCAAAAAGCCATTATCGGCCGTCCGGTTTTCTTTGATGACGATAATACCATGAAAGATACCCTGGCACAAACCAGGTTAAAAAAAGCTGCTGAAAGCGCGGGTTTTACTGATGTGCGTTTTCAGTTCGAACCTATCGGGGCGGCCTTTGCCTACGAAAAAACAATTAAGAAGAAAGAACGCGTTTTAGTGGCCGATTTAGGTGGGGGTACAACAGATTTTACCTACCTGATCCTCTATCCGGATAAAGTTGGCAGCAAAGACCGTAAAAACGACATGATTGCCTCTGGTGGTATCTACATTGGTGGCGACAGTCTCGATTCTGCTTTTATGTGGGATAAAGGCACACCGTATTTTGGGAAGAACACCATGTATGAGGCTACACCTGGCAAAGTTTTAAACGTACCAAAATCGCTTTTTGCCAATATTTGTACATGGGATAAAATGAACTTTTTTAACGGTTTAAAAATCCAGAAAGAGATTGAGGAATATTATTATTACTCTGGGAACGATCCGAAATTTAAAAACCTGATCACCTTGATCGAAAATAACCTCGGTTATTCCTTGTTCAGATCGATTGAAAAAGCAAAGATTGAACTTTCTGACCAGCCTGTTTCTACTTTTGCCTATAGCAATATGGAGATCGAGATTGATGAAAATATTTCGCTCGAACAATACAATTCTATTATCGAAAAAGACGTCAACAAAATTGATGCTTATCTGGATCAATTTATGGAAACATACAAAATCAACCCGGAGGAAATTGACTGTTTGTTTTTAACCGGAGGAACATCGATGGTTTCGGCAGTGCAAAACTTGTTTAAAACCAAATTTCCACACATTCCATTGAACTCTGGCGATAACTTTAAAAGTGTAGCTAAAGGATTGGCTTATAGTGGCTATCTTTTTGAAGAATAATATGTTACCCTAAGTGCAACTTAGACTCCGAAGGCGCTGCGAAGCAAATCTGCAAGATAACAGAATTATCTCTTAGGCCATGGTCGATGTCTTCACAGATTATTTCATTTAATATTCTGAACCACATAAGATATGTAAGTTCATTGAAGCTAATATGTTCTTAAATGTCTTACATGGTTAAAATATATACTTTGTGGTCAAAGAGAAACTGATTTACATCAGGAGCACAACGTCTGTACAAAACATTTAGTTTCTTCCCGTTTTCCCGAACTTTCGGGATACCTTGTTTCTGCAGGGTAATGCTCAATGTCATGAAGTTAAGCACTGTGTTTGTCAGTCTGAGCGTAGTCGAAGACTTCTTGAGATCGATAAATCGCAAATAAATGCCCTTCAACTACACTCAGGGTGACATCTTTTTTATGATTTATCTCTTAACTTAATGACATTGGAGTAATGCTTCAACCGGGGTTAATGGGCCAAAATAGTATTTCATTTTTCGGATTGTTACGTGCAATAAAGAGAATAATAATTGTGTGCATGCGATGCTCTAGATTAGCGCAGACGCTTACTTGTATATACTAAAATACAACTTCGTAACATTATTAGGAATATTTTTTTTCTTTAAGCTAAGATTTTATAATTTAGCCGACGCAAAATTGGTGCGGCTGATAAAATAAATGCAGTAAGCAAAACTTTACGCGTTAGGCGTGAAAGCAATTAATGTAGTGAGGTCTGGAAAACCTGTTCTCTAGAAGAGATGAAATCGAACTGACGAACATTTCTTTGGCAGACGCACCAATTTTTCAAGTTAGGCGGCTAAATTGAAGTACCGATATGCCTTTATGCCGTCTAAAGCTCGTGCTAAAATTAGTGGTTTGTTCAAAACCCAATAGTTCGGCTATTTCATCAACCGTATAATCGCTATGAAGCAACAATTCTTCCGCTTCGCGCATAATCCGATCTTTGAGGAGCACTGTTAAACTTTTCCCTAGTACACGGTCTAAAAATTTATTCAATTTGCCAGTGCTCATCCCCATGCCTTCCGCATAAAACTGAATGGACCTTTCTTGCTTATAAAATTGCTCCAAAATGGCCCTAAACCGTAATACCTGCTGTAAATCATCTAAGGTTAAAGCAGCGAGATAGCCGTCTAAACCAGCCGTAAAACCCAGAAATAATGATAAGTATTGCGCTAAAAAGGACATATCTTTTTTAATATTGATTTCTTTTTTTAGCTGATCGAGCAAACTATAAGTTTTAGTTGATTTGTGCGAATAGAGATCCCGGAAAGACAAATTTAAGAAGAGATTCTTAGCCTGAGGATCTAAGTGCTGAAGTAAAAATTCGGCATATAATAAACTGCTAAAACTGAGCCAATAACCTGAGGTAATTTCTCCTTCGAGCCTAACCAGGCCCTCTTCCGGAATAAAAAATATCCTGCCGTTTAATAAGGGGTAATCACCAGAATTCATGCACAAAAAGCCTTTCCCCTCACGTACAATCAACATACGCATAGGGTATATTGCCTGCAACGCACGTTCTCTTTTAAAAAAACCGGTAATTGGCTCTAACTGTATCATAAACTTAAGGATAAACAACAGTAAGACCAAAGTTATCAGATTTGGTTACAAGTTGCTAAAATAATCTATTATAATGATTAAATTCTATCTGTAATACAGGCTATAAGAATCAAAGCATTAAACAATCATTAATCCTTCGGCTCAATAATTAGCACATTTATTGCAATTGATAATGTTTGATGCAATTCGAAAGAAACCTTTAAACCCTTTTTTAGATTAAATCCATTTATTGGGCCGCTTTGATAAAACAGAACTTCTTCTCCAATATCGTTCCTGATTTTCCCAAAGCCTTCAGTTTCATTATAATAATCTATTGTCCCCATTTCTTTTGTTACCATTTCGACCTTTTGCGTTAACTAATATATTGCTAACCCAAAAAACTGTGCCAAATAATAAATAGACCGGTAAATATAATATAAAAAGAACCTGCTGTAAGGCTTACCTATGCAGATAGCACCATCACCTTAATGGCCTCGATACCACTTTGTGTAAATTCGATTTCAAACTGAACAATATTATTGGGCTTTATCGGATCGGTTACACCGCGGGCAAAAACACTCACTTCGCGCCCACCATTTGATGGAGTAATACTGCCAACACCTTCTTTAGGGTTATAAAACTTTACGGTACCTAATCTCATTGCACCATTAAATCAGTTTTACATCAACCGCATTGGGACCTTTTTTCCCTTGTGCTATTTCGAACTCTACCCGATCATTCTGGCTTATTTTATCAACTAAGCCTGTAACATGAACAAAAACTTCTTCGCCATCTTCTGTTATAATGAAGCCAAAACCTTTAGATTCATTGTAAAACTTTACTGTTCCTTGCATTTAATTTAGATTTAATACAAAAACTCAAAAAGTTTTAGCAATTAAATAGATTTCCATATCAAATCTATAGATCAAACGACAATTAATGATGATTTTAATATTCAGACAAACAAAGCACATATAAACAAAAAAAAGTCGCAGACTGAATCAGCAACTTCGCTATTTTATTGCGTTACACTAAGTATTAACAAAGCGAATTTGAATCAAAAAGCCAACGAAAACCAGCGCTTTTTACCCGCATCGATATCACGATTGGCATAATATAAGGTAATACAAGCCTTTAATGGAAGAAAATTTATAAAGCTGCTCCTATTAAATAAGCGCTTATCTTACATTTATTATTGCACATTCCAAACAACCCTAAATATTATGAGGCTATTGTGAATACCAGAAAATGAATTCTTTTTTTATCCGGATACCGAATTTTGCCGCATCATCAAAATAAACCATTCGAAGAGAAAAATTTCTCTTGAAAAAAGTATTTGAAAATTGAACTAACCCTTTTTTCCGCTAAAAATCACAAAGAAAACACTAAAACCACCTAAAAGGAAAACTATTCCAAGAATCAAATTTACTTTATCGCCCATTCTGTAAGTTACAGATTAAAATCAGAATGACAATAGGCTGACACAAAATAATTCAAAAAACAACTTAAAGTTGTACGATTTTTAATTTTTATATCTTTTTTATACTGATTCCGATGAGTCCGGTTGATGATGAGATAAGCTGATAACTGACCCGATCGCCAAATTTAAGTCCTTCGAGCCTAAGAACAAGGACCCGCTTTTTAAGCTGATCATCTTCTAAAAAACAGATAGGCTTATCCTTATGAAATGCGACTATGGTTCCCGTTGCCATGCGTATGAAATCAATTATTTTATCATAACTGATTTTAAATAGCCTAAACGGGACACTCTTAGAAGAGATTAAGCAGAATTTTAAAATCGAAATCTTTATATTAAAATTTTGGGCCTCACCTTAAGTTTAGCTACACCCATTATGTTTTTAGCAACTACTCCTCTTTTCGTAATAGCAGTATCAAATTCGACTGTACTTCCAACATACAAACCTTTAGCTTTGCAATCTACTATATCAAAATAGATGCTTTCTAAAACCAAATATTGAGAGATTAAACCGAAACCTCTTTCTTTATTGTAAGCTGTTATTACTCCAGTCATCGCATTATTGTTAGCGTGTATACCTATATAAAACTAACATTACCAATACAATACCTATTAAACAGTAGAGATTCTTAAAGAAAAAATAGATAACCTTAATAAATTTGTTGATGTATGAATTTTGACGAAAACGTTTTATAATTTCATTTTGGATCTATTCAATATATAATTCAACCGCCCTATAAATAACTAATTCTATTTTGACATTATTCGCATAATTTTTGATACAATACTTCAGGCTATAAAACTATATCCTATATTTATTCAAAATACCTGAACCAAATAAATGAAAACAACTTTTACGCTACTGTTATCTGCCATTGCATTTGTATTAATATCGGCAACAACACTAAACAAAAACATTTACGAAAGCAGGGCTTTCGAATTTTTCCCCAAATATAAAATAGACACACCGGATCAAGACCGTTTTGTAAAAGTGACCCTTGCACAGGGAGAATTTACAGAACCTACCGAAATGACCATCCTCCCTAACCTGGATATTTTGGTAGCACAGCGCAGAGGCGAAGTGTTGATTTATAAAAACCAGACCAAAAAAATCAAAGAAGCTGGTAAACTCGATGTTTATTTTAAAGCCACCGTCCCTGATGTGAATGCAGAAGAAGGCTTATTGGGTATGGCTGCAGATCCAAAATTTGCAGTTAACAAATATATCTACCTTTTCTACAGTCCGTTTGATAAATCTGTAAATCGATTATCCAGATTTAAGCTAATTAATGATCAGATCGTAAAAGAATCAGAAAAGATCATTTTAGAATTTTATTCTCAGCGCGAAATCTGCTGCCATACCGGAGGATCTATTGCTTTTGGATCTGATAATTTACTTTACGTTTCAACAGGTGACAACTCTACTCCTTTTGATGTACCCAAACAACAATATGTAAATAAAGGCTATGCCCCGCTCGACAACAGAAAAGGTTTAGAACAATACGATGCCAGAAGATCGGCCGGAAATACCAATGATTTAAGGGGTAAAATTTTAAGGATCAAAGTAAATGAAGATGGAACTTACAGTATCCCTGATGGTAACCTTTTTTCTAAAAACAACCCAAAAGCCAGACCAGAAATTTATGTAATGGGAAATAGAAACCCTTACCGTATTTCGGTAGATCAAAAAAACAACTTTTTATATTGGGGAGAAGTTGGCCCCGATGCCAGTAATGACGATGCTTTAAGAGGCCCGAGGGGTTATGACGAAGTAAATCAGGCCCGTAAAGCAGGTAATTTTGGCTGGCCCTTATTTGTAGGTAATAACTATGCGTATAAAGCTTACGATTATACCAATGGAACAAACGGGAATGCATTTGATCCTGAAAAGCCAATTAACAATTCGCCAAACAATACAGGTTTAGAACAACTGCCACCTGCGCAACCTGCCTATATCTGGTATCCGTATGGCGAATCGAAAGAATTTCCCCAGGTAGGCTCAGGCGGGCGTACCGCAATGGCCGGACCAGTTTATTATGCAACTGCAAACTCACCCTACCCCGCTTACTATAACGGAAAACTGATTATTTACGAATGGGTACGTGGATGGGTTAAAGCCGTTACGATGAATGCACAGGGTGATTACCTAAGTATGGAACCTTTTATGTCTAATGTTCCTTTAGCTGCACCTATTGATATGGAATTGGGGCCTGATGGGAAATTATACATCCTTGAGTATGGTAAAGGTTGGTTTACAAAAAACCCTGACGCAGCAATTACGAGGATTGATTATTTAAAAGGTAACCGACCTCCATCAGTTGAAAGTTTAAATATTGCTAAAACAAGTGGATTACTTCCTTACAAATTAACCGCAACTGTTAAGGCTAAAGATCCAGACGGAGATGCTTTAACTTACATTTGGAACCTGGGAAAAGGAATTACTAAAACTACTACCACGCCAAGTTTACAATATACCTTTACTAAAGCGGGCGAATATCCGGTAAGTGTTACTGTAATTGATAAAAGTAAAGCTTCTGCAAAAAGCCAGGTTGTACCGGTTTTTGCAGGGAACGAGCATCCAACTGTAGCTATTGACCTAGCTGGAAACAAAAGTTTTTATTTTCCGAATAAACCAGTTGATTATAAAGTTTTAGTAAGCGATAAAGGTGCTAAAGTGAATAATAATCGCATATACATTTCAAATACCTATACAGAAGGAACAGATTTAGCAGGAGCACAACTGGGTCACCAACAAGCAGCACAAACCCTTGTGGGTAAAACGATTATGTTAAAATCTGATTGTAGTACTTGCCACAAAGAGGCTGCTGTTTCTATTGGCCCTGCGTTTAACAAAGTTGCGGCTAAATATAAAAATGACAGCAAAGCGGTTGATTACCTGGCATCAAAAGTGATTGGCGGTAGCCATGGCGTATGGGGAGAAGTACCAATGCCTGCACATACCGCAATGAAAGAAGCTGAAGTGAAAAAAATTACAGAGTGGATTATGACTTTGGGCAACAAAGAAGCCGTTAAAGCATCACTTCCAACCGCTGGAAAAATTATTCCACCAGCAACTACTGATAAAAAGAAATCGGTACTAACCTTAAAAGCAACGTATACCGATGCAGGTGCAGCAGGTTTAAAACCTTTAACCACCACTAATCTCATCAATCTTAAAAGCAGTATCATTGATGCCGACGACATTAAAGATTTTGCAGGTTTTCAACGAAAAGATATTTTTGGTGGAGAAAAACTTGTTTTGACTAAAGATAATGGCTGGTTAGCCATTAAAAATGTCGACTTAACCGGCATTTCGGGCTTTGGTTTTTCATTCTTAAACCTTGATCAAGGTGCCGATGGAGAAATCGAAATTAGGTTGGATGACAGTAAAGGTATTATGATTGGAAAATCTACTTTTAGGAAAAGTATCCCGATCAGCATGCTTTCAGATGGAAAATTCCATTCTATTTATTTTGTGTTCAAAGAACTAAAAAGCGGCGACAAAAAGAATAGACCAATTATTCAATCGATCACGGTAGAACCTAAATAGGTTTATAAATAAAATCATTTTGATGTTGCGTCATTGCCGCGAAGGCGGGAATCTAGTGTTATTAAGTTAAGTACCATGCCCGTTGTCAGTCTGAGCTTGTCGAAGACCTTTTTATAGACGAAAACAAAAAAAAACATTTGTCCTTCGACAGGCTCTCCGTAGGAGTCCTTTGGACAGGATGACAATATTTTTTGTTTTCTCCTTAGCTTAATGAGACATTGGATTGGAACCACGCAGTGCTCAGCGAAGCTATCTTAATGCAAATTGATCTGTATTAAGATTCCCAATCATTTGGGAATGACGATCCTACGAAATATTATGCCCGAAACTTACTTACAATAGGTTTCGGGTTTTTTATTGAAAAAAAAATACCGTTTAATACCCTCCATTAAATCAGCAGTAATATCTTTGCAGCAAATGCTAAAGGATTCCATGCAAAAAATTAAAAACATTATTTTCGATTACGGAAACGTAATATTTGATATCGATTTCAGAATTGCGCAAGCATCTTTTCAAAAGTTGGGCATTACCGACATTGAAAATTTCTTTGCTCATAAAGCACACAATCAATTATTTGATGACTTTGAAACTGGAGCAATCTCTCCTGCCGAATTTAGGGCAGGGATTAGAAAGGCAGCGGGCAAACCAGACTTAACCGATAAACAGATTGATGATGCCTGGAACAGCTTATTGATCGGTACCATTCAGGAAAACCACGATTTACTGCTTCAGGTAAAAGAAAAATACCGTACATTTTTACTGAGCAACAATAACGAAATCCATTACGACTGGATTATCAACTACCTGAAAACCACTTTCGAAATCAATAATTACGATGCTTATTTTGAGAAAGCCTATTTTTCTCAGCACATGAAACTGCGTAAACCCAACACCAATATCTTCGAACAGGTATTAAAAGACAATAATTTAGATCCTGCTGAAACTTTATTTATTGATGATAGCCCACAACACATTGAAGGCGCAAAAAAAGTAGGTTTAAATACCTTATTAATGACCGAAAAACCTGCTCAACTGGAATCTTTTTTAAAAGCAAACGGAATTTTGTAAATTAGTGTATGTCAGAAAAAAAGTTTAAGTCGCTAAAAGAGTTCTACCCTTTTTACTTGTCAGAACATACCAATACCACATCGCGTATTTTACATTTTATTGGTACAGGATTGGTTTGCCTTGCTTTTTTCACAGGATTTTTGTTTCACAACTGGCATTTCTTTCTGGCCATACCCGTTCTGGGATATGGTTTTGCGTGGGTTGGTCACTTTTTCTTCGAAAAAAACAAACCTGCTACTTTTCAGTATCCGGGTTATAGTTTAGTAAGTGATTTTATTTTGTTCTACGATTTATTAACCGGGAAACAATCTTTTGTAGTGAAGAAATAATTCGGCGTGATTAAAAACAACCACTCGGCCTAAACTCGATTGAAGCGGCATCCTTTTTGGCTGTCACCCTGAGGGGTAATTTATTTCATAAAGATCAATATAAATGACGTTGAAATATCAGCTGGTATATAATTCCCCTCTTTTAGAGGGGTGTCCGCAGGACGGGGTGTTCTATTTGTCCTAGCCGGACAGGCCTTTTTCTTTTGGAACCAAAAGAAACAAAAGTGTCGGCTGAAAATTTTTGTATTGAAGTTTTTGCATAGGCTTGGCCTGTGGATTCCCAAAAATTTGTTAGGCCGATTTAAGTAGAACGGGGATATAGTGCTGTGGCCTAGCTGGGTGGAAATGTATAGTGTTGCAAATATCTTATTAGTAAGTAATTGCAAAATAACGTCACTGGTAACGGAGTCGAAGGGTATCTTCAATCATTCCCAAAGCATCATAATTAGGAGCGCAATTTGGTGCAACTATTAAGGTTTGTTCCCGCTTTCCGTTTTATCCCGATGAATTATCGGGATGTTCACTCCAATCGGGACTAGGTGGCTCGTTAGGTGGTACTATTTTTGGCTGGGTGCTTACCTGCACAAGCCCTTGTTAATAAACCCGGTAGTAGCGGCAGCCCCCGATTCTTCATTGGGGCTACAGCGAATAACGGGGCTGCTGTTTCCGATTATTACTAAACGCTCATTTTCAGAAAAAAAACCATATAAAAGTTAATAGGAGAGCAATTCGGTACAACTATTAAGGTTTCCTCCCGCTTTCCGTTTTACTTTGCCTGCGGCTTCGTGTTCACTTCAATCGGGTCTAGGTGGCATGGCCTGTATTCAGATGATCGGCTGGGTGTTCGATGGTCCGGTAGATCCTGAATGGAAATATGAAACCTACGTAGCTAAAGAGTTGGTAAGTTATATTGATGAACATTATAAAACCATAGCCGAAAAAAAGGGTAGGGCCATTACCGGTTTGAGTATGGGCGGCCATGGCGCACTATACCTGGCCATTAAACATCAGGATGTGTATGGTGCCGTAGGTAGTATGAGTGGTGGTGTAGACATTAAACCTTTTCCAAATGGGTGGAATATCTCGAAAAGATTGGGAACACAGGATGAATTTCCAGAACGTTGGAAACAGAACAGTGTGATTGATATGATTTACCGCATTAAGCCAGGATCACTTGCTATTGCTATTGACTGTGGCACTGAAGACTTTTTCTATAAAATGAATGTACGTTTGCATGATGAGCTCCTGTATAACAACATTCCTCACGATTTTACTGCCAGACCTGGTGTACACAACTGGGATTATTGGGCCAATGCGATTAAATTTCAGAGCGTTTTCTTAAGCAATTATTTTAACGCAAAACCTTATATAATTTAGGCAGCAAGCTGTAAACAGCAGTCAGTTTTTAATGGGCCTGCAATCCAACCGAGAAAAATAATGCGCAGACTCGTAAATATGCCAATCGCAATGAAATTAAAATGATGTAGCGATAGTAATGTAGTTTGCATTAAAATTAATACATCATTTTAAGTAAAAAATTAACTTTTAGATTACATACAAGCTAAAGACTTACCATATTTTTGACCGTTCTCGAAATCTTATTTATAAAACAGGAAACGAAGATTTAAAACCAAAAATGAAATACTTAGTCAAAGAAATCAGTGACGGAAACTGCGACATTACATTATTGCCAGAAAACCTGAATGATAGAAATCTTTTAGCCGAAACAACGAAAAACCTTCAGCACGATTATCAAGAAGCTATTCAATCGCATTATGAACATGCGTTGAAAAATGAAGTTCATGGCAATGCGGCATTTGTTTCCTTAAACAATGAGGAAAGCAATTATCCGAAAAGAGTAAACGTAAATTACCAGATTATCTTAAGTTAAGCGGATATTCTTCTGGCAAAGGCTTTCTTTATGGCAAAGAAGCCTTTTTTGTTTTAAGATTCTTTTATTCAGCCAAGAAATATGGATCAAATCCGGCTATCGTTGAGAAAATGAATGGTAAATAAATCTCAAAAACATTAAGAACTTAAGGTCATTAAGGTTTTAAAGTATTTTTTTTCGAAGAGGGCTTATGTCAATTAACCAATTAAACAGTTAACCGATTAACCCAACTAATAACTAGTGAACCAATGAACTATTCCTCCGCAAATAAACGGTTAAAATGATTTTCGAGGTGATTTCTCATTGCATTACGGAAAAGTTCTGGCGATCCGTTTTCTAAAATATCGACTAAACCTTTGTGCGATACAAACTTATGGAGTTGTCCTTGCTTTTTTAGTAAGCCACTATTGTGTACAAAATCAAATATCGGTAATAGCATGCTCTGAAACTTTCTCAAGGTTTCGTTTCCAGTGATATCATAAAGCTTTCCATGAAAGGCAATCTCATGATCGATATTAAACAAATGATCTTGTGAAGCTTCGGGCTCATTATTTACTATGGTTCTCAGTTCTTTCAGGTCTTCATCTGTAATGCGCTGAAAAAGAAAATCAGCCATTCCAATTTCGAGCACCAACCTGATTTCGAATATTTCTTTCAGCGTTCCCTGATCTAAAATATGTGGATTCATACTTTTAGAAAGGATGCCAAATAAATCAGGGCTGGTAATTACCGCACCTTTTTTCTTTTTCGATTCGATTAATCCCATCATCCGTAATCTCAACATGGCTTCGCGAACAACCGTTCTGCTTACACCCAGGGCGGCACAAAGCTCGAGCTCGGTAGGGATGCTGTCTCCAACCTTAAGCTTACGCTCCTGCAAAAGTTGAACAAGCTTATCTTCTACACGATCTACCAACGAACTGGTATCCACTTGTTTAAAATTACTGATGCTCTCCATTATTATGTATAATTTATTTTCTTTGAAAATCTGTCTTTAAATAGCTTTCTGGGCAAATATAAAGTTAAGCAACTAAATATTCACTCAAAATTTATTCAACTAATACCCCGAAGCTCTGCTTCGGTGGTCTCAGCGGAAAGTTTGAAAACGAAGAGTTTTCAAAAAAGGTAGATTTAACACAAAAAGCGTTATTTTCGTTTCATGAGCGATCATATCCACAAGAGCCATAATAAGAGTTTGTTGCTTTATCATTTGGTAT
>NZ_JAUG01000100.1 GCF_000708285.2 Pedobacter borealis DSM 19626 | reverse complement strand
ACGCAGCTTGCTGATCTTAAATATTTCGGCTCGGCAATTCCCCGCATTTTCGGGTCGGTAGGCAACAGCTTCCGCTATCGGAATATTGAGCTTAATATCCAGGTGAGCTATAAGCTTGATTATTTTTTCAAAAGAAACTCCATCCAGTATACTACCCTTTTTGGGTCGGGCACGGGCCATGCCGATTTTTCTGATCGGTGGAAAGTACCCGGAGACGAGCAGTTTACCAATGTTCCATCCATGGTGTACCCAAATAATTCGGCAAGGGATAACTTTTATAAAAATGCCGAAGTGCTCATTTCCCCTGGCGATCAGGTCCGGCTCCAGTATGTAAACCTGAGCTATAGCCCAAAATTTAATTTTAAGCAGATCAGGAACATTGTTTTTTATACCACGGTTTCTAACCTTGGGCTAATTTGGGTAGCCAACAAACAGCAGCTAGACCCTGATTATGAAGTAGGGCTAACTTCGGTTGCGCCATCAAAAACAATCTCCTTAGGTATAAAACTCGAACTCTAAATATCCGGTTATGAAAACTAAAAACATGATATTAATTGCATTTATCCTGGTGGTGCTGTTAAGCGGCTGCAAGAAATTTCTGGAAGAAAAATCTGATCAGAAATTAGCAGTACCGGAAACGCTTGATGACCTGCAGGCGCTGTTAAACAATAACAACCTTTATAATATTGTAGATCCCTATTCGGGCGAGGTGAGTGCCGGAGATTTTTATTTAACCGATACCGATTTAAACGGGATTACCTCACAGCCCGACCAGCGCTTATACACCTGGGAAAAAGATCATTTATACGCGCCAGCCACTTTAGGTAACGACTGGTTATACTTGTATACCCTGGTGTATTTATCTAATTCGATTTTAGAAAAAATGGAAAAGATAGACCGGACGCCCCAAAATGCAGCGCAATTTGATAATATAAAAGGGCAGGCCTGTTTTAACCGTGGTAAGGCTTATTATAACGCGCTGCAACTTTGGTCGGTAGCTTACAATAAAACTACTGCAGTTAAAGACCGCGGTATCGTAATAAGGGAATCTACCGATTTTAATATTCCTTCTAAAAGGTCTACAGTTGAGGAAGGCTATAGTACCGTGGTTGCCGATCTTACAGCAGCATCAAAGTTATTGCCATTGCCCCCGTTGCATCCCAGCCGGCCCGCCAGGCAGGCCGCTTTCGGTTATCTTGCACGGGTATTTCTTGCCATGGGCATTTACGATAAGGCCTTTGCCTATGCCGATTCCTGTATTGGCATAAAAGGCACCTTACTGGATTACAATACACTTTCTACCGCAAAAACCTACCCGGTTGACCGCTTTAATACCGAGGTGGTTTATGAATGTTTTGTAAATAACCCCTCTATAATGTCGAATATCCGTGCCAAAATTGTTCCGGAACTGTACAATAGGTATGCAGCAGACGATCTGCGGAAAGAGGTATTTTTTAAGAACAATAATAACGGCACCTATGGCTGGCGTGGGGGTTATGCCGCATCGCAGGGTATTTTTCCGGGGGTAGTGATTGATGAACAGTACCTTATCCGGGCAGAGTGCGAAGCCAGATTGGGCAATGTGCCAGCAGCACTTAGGGATTTGAATGCGCTGCTGATAAAGCGTTATAAAACCGGCACTTTTAAACCGCTTACAGCAGCATCTGCTCCTGAGGCACTTAGCCTGGTACTTGATGAAAGAAGGAAGGAGCTGCCCTTCCGGAACCTGAGGTGGAGCGACATTAAGCGGTTAAATGCTGAGGGGGCTAAGATAAACCTGACAAGGCTTGCCAACGGCATCACCTATACACTGCCGGCTAACGACCCGAGATTTGCCCTTGAAATTCCTGAAGAAATTATTGCCCGATCAGGAATTGATCAAAATATTAGATAAAAACTAATGTCCGGGTAATTACTTTGAAATGAGATGAAAACATTTAACGATTAAATTATGATTCACAAAATAACATTAAAATTTTTGTTGGCATTATGTTGCCTCCATCTTTCCTCGTACTCCCAAAATAAAGATGAATATGTTACTTTTTCCCCTATCTCACAAGTAAGCCCCAAAAGTACTTTTGAGCTACAGATCGGAGACAAGGTGCCCCAGGATTTTTGGACACAAAAACATTTTGTTTTTGAGGATGGTAAAAAAAAGGAGTTCACCTTTCAGCATTTAAAGGGGAAGATTATTATCATCGATTTTTGGGCGACCAGCTGTTTTGCCTGCATCAAAGAGATGCCAGAACAGCTCAACCTTGAAAAAAAATTCACCTCTTATGTAAAAATAGTCAAAGTGACTTCTCAAGAAGAAAAGCCTATCAATGACTTTTTTATATCTAGTAAGAACCCTTTGGGGATTGAATTGAAATCCATAATTGGAGACTTAAAACTAAAAGTTATATTTCCATATCGTTTTATACCCCATATGGTTTGGATTGATAAAAATGGGGTGGTGGCAGCTTTCACTGATGGGACTGAGGTAACGGAGAAAAATTTGCATGCAATCATCAATGGGCCTTTTGGCCTTCCAAAAAAAATAGATATGAGACCTGATGTGCCAACATATATGGACTGGGTTCCCGCTACCGCACAAGCTATTAGTATGCTTTATAAAGGAAATGTTCCCGGATTAAATAGTGGAAATGAGTACCTAAGCATTGAAGGAAAAACGAGGTTTTTTGTTAAAAATCTAGCACTCCAATGGATCTATCAATCACTTGCAATGAACAAATACGACTGGGCGGGTAAGGGGAATAGAATAATGCTAAGGTTTAATGATAAGGATGGTCAATTTACTAACCCTACTTTTTCTAAGGATAAAGAGTGGACTTTGGATTTTTGGATTCCGGATAGTCAGCGTGACAGCCTAGCTAGTTATGGAATTCGGTTCTTAAACCAATATTCGGGCTATTTTGCTTCAGCTGAAAAAATAAAAGCAGCCTGTTATGTGCTGAAATATAATCCTACTAATGGGAAGTCATTGATTACTACGGGTGGTAAACAACTGGTGAAGCCTTTGATCCCCCCATATCGAATTGTTAATGCTCCATTGAAATATATGATCAGCAGAATTGTAGATGGACTTGCAGGTAGGAAATTTGAGTTGACAATACCGATAATTGACGAAACCGGGTTTATAGGCAATGTTGATATTGATCTATTGTCTGCTACCAATAGCATAGAAGAACTGAACCTTAAGCTTAAGATATATGGGTTGTCTTTAGAACGTACCGAAAAAATTTTAGATATGCTTGTAATAGACAAAATCTAATATTGGTCAGCAAAGGTAACTTGTGTGTTCAATTTGTTGAATGTGCTGAGAATAGAACATATATCTGCGAAAAATATTAGGTTATAATAGTTAATGATGAACATAAGTCGGATGGATGTCCGACTATGTTTTATCAGTTTTTAAAAATACGTTTAACATGAGTATCGTTATATGAAAGACATGAGTTTATTCAAAAAATCTAGCATTAGCTTTTCTTGATAATGAAAGAATAAATTTCTTAATATTTTTCGATATAAACCCTTAACTCCCCACTCAGGGTATAAACGATAACGAACTTGCTTAAAAAAACAGATAAGAATGAAAAATATTGATTTTGAAAAAGCAAGTTTTAAGGACTTTGAAAACATTAAGGGAATGGATCCCTTCGGATGGGCAAGACTTTGGGGAGCGTATGTCGCAGATCGAAGCAAACATGGACAGTTCAATTATCGGCAGAAAAATCTTTCTGGCTGTGGCCCAGAAATCGAACTTAACCTGCCTAGTAATCCTCATCGTAAATTTGTGAGTTTGGTCTCGAACGATTATCTCGGTTTTACCCAGCATCCAAAAGTGAAGGCCGCCGCCATTACATCCATTGAGAAATATGGTTCTGGTGCTGGAGCCTCACCGGCCATAGGCGGTCATTACCTTTTCCATCAGGAAATTGAGGACAAGATTGCGAGGTTTTTTAAAAGAGATAGTGCAATTGTATTTAGCACGGGATATACAGCAAACAGTTCATCCTTGCAGGCTTTGCTAAAAAAGGAAGACCTTGCGATCTTGGATATGGCCGTTCATGCCAGTGTATATGAAGGGTGCCTGAATACTAATGTAAAGACTTTTCTGCACAATGATTTGGAGGCTTTGGAGCGGATATTAAAGACTTCAAAAGATAACTATCGAACTCGAATGGTGATGATCGATGGCGTATATTCCCAAGATGGCGATTTGGCACCACTCGATATGATTATTCAGCTGACCAAGCACTATGGAGCATATCTGGTAGTAGATGATGCGCATGGTACGGGCGTTATTGGCGAAACTGGACGGGGCGTTATTGAATTGCACAATCTGTACAAGGAAGTGGATATTATTACTGGAACGTTCAGCAAGACCTTTGCCCATGTTGGGGGTTATCTTGTGGCAAGTCCAGAACTGGTGGGGTTTCTAAAGTTTCAGGCAAGGCAACACATTTTTTCTGCTACGCTTTCCCCAGCCTCGGCATGTATCTCAAAAGCCATTGATCTGGTGGATGAAGAACCGATATGGATGCATCGACTTTGGGACAACATTGAATACCTAAAAACAGGACTTGAATCCCTGGGGCTGGATACGGGAGTATCACAATCAGCGATCATTCCTGTAAAGATTGGTGACATCAGCCTGAATGCAAAAATATGTGGACTGCTTTTGGAGGCAGGTATTTATGCCAACCAGATCAATTATCCCGCAGTATCGAGAAAAGATGCTAGGGTAAGAATGAGCGTAATGGCGACGCATACGCACACGCAGCTCGACAAAGTGCTAAATGCATGGGAATGGGTAATCAAAAAGACACATTTGTAGAAATAACGGTTTGACGAAAAGACGCCTAAATAAAATCAGGGATGCAGATGCAACAAAAAGGAAATTTTTGGATGCAATAGGCACGATATTGACCGAACAGGGCTTTACTGCAATTAGGACAAACAACATTGCAAGGTTACTTGGAAAGGATAAAAACCTGATCCGTTATCATTTTGGAAGTTTAAACGGTTTGCTCAAAACCTTTATACAGGATAAGGATTATTGGAAAACGTTTTTTGAGCGTTTCCGGTTTTCCGATGAGCCTGATGTCAAAGAAATTGAAACGCTATTTGTTGGACTGATGCAGGAAAATTTCAAGTTGTTCTCGGCTAGTGAGGAGATGCAGAAGATCATCCATTGGCAGATATCGGAATCTAGTGCATTAATGAGAAGCATTTCTGATGAAAGGGAGGTTGAAGGAGAGAAGCTGTTGAAAATGGCTACGCCTTACTTTAGGGAAACCGGAGTGAATTTCAAGGCTATTATTGCACTACTCTTAGGAGGAAGTTATTATATGGTTATGCAACACAAGGCAATCAATGGGATGGTTTGTGGTATTGATCTCAATAGCGAAAAAGACAGAGCAGATGTACTGGTGGCGATAGAAAAAATAGTGGAATGGTCATGGAGATATGTCCGAGAGAATTATGATGATAAATTACAATCTACAGAAAAAATGAATTACGAATTTGAACAACTGGAAGATTTATCGAAAATCCTGGTTAAGGATAAAGGGGACGATACGGCATTGCACAAATTGGAGAAGGAACTCAAGCGACTAGAACGGGTGTTGTTGAAACAATTATTAGAGCTTTCCAATGAAACTCAGATCAGTAATTTCTTGCAGATCAACCTATATCATATGGGTGAAATATGCGATAACCATTTTGATCCTAAAAGAAAAGAGAACCTCGTGGCACAGGCCATCCTTAATTTGATGGATCACCTGACTTCGCAGGTTGAGCCGTTGTTACCGGACACGTTGAGCCTTCCGAAACTTTTTTGCAAACAACAGTCCCTGGTCTATAATGAGAAATGGCAGTTTCTTAAAAACTGGCTACAGAAAAGAGGATTAGATGAACAGCTTTTACTAGTAACGGGAATACCATTTGATCAATTTACCTACGATGGAAAGATGCGCTGGCGTAACTATAAATATCTTAAGAAGTACGAAAAGGTCTTTAATGAGATTGGGGAAGAACTTCCAAGGGATAATTACGAGTTGATGCATCTGTTGATAGGTCTTGGCTTTAACCATGTTAGGTTTGAGAATTATAGTACCAAGTTGTTTTCTGCCAAGATTGACGGCCTCGGTGCAGCACAAGCCAAATCGATTCTAAAAATTGAGAGGACAAAGGTGTTCCAGGTTAACCTCCATACAAAAATGGTATATGATCAGGATAGAAAACCTATAGATGAGGCTTTGGCAAAGTGGTTTGATGCCGCCATTCTGGGACTTAATGAAAGACCACTGGATATTCAGCTGAACCCATTGAAACTGAAAACTAGGTTGACGGCGATGCAGTTGGCACTGTTTGAAAAGACGCTATATGCACATGGTTTTTATGACGAGCCGAATCTTGATGTTTTTTCGGAAAAGATTGCCAGTAACTTTTCGACCAAAGGGCAGGATGTACTTTCGGCACCGAGCGTAAAATCCAAGATGTACACCAAGGATGTTTCTGCGATCAAGCCATTGGAGCCAATGATTGCTGCGGTGTTGGAAGACCTGCGCAGTTTTATGGGATAGATGAAATTTTAGTTTAGTATAGTTTAGTTGGGGCTGGGCAGAGGATTCTGTCTGGCCTTTTTTATGGGTCGATCAGGTGTCCCATTTGGTTGTTCTCCAGAAAATCTACATACTCATAAATCAGTTGCTGGTCAAAGCCTGGCAGGATTTGCAGCTTAATCGTGCGGTGCTGTAATAGTTCTGAAAAAGTATGAAATCCGAGTGTTTCAGTTACGGTTTTGAACTCGGTACTTAAGGGGCTTTTTGCAATGGGTAGGTTAAGGATTTCGACCTGTTCTGATTGCTTCATAAGATTTGGTTTAGGTCTGCGTTCCCGAAACGCAGAGTTCTAAAAACGATATAGCGCGGGACACAAACCTTAGACCGTCTTAGAGGTTCCGCGAAGAACCTTGTGTACAGAAAAAAGCTGCGCCCGCGCTGTAGCGCAGACGACAAGCCTATTTTCTCTTGTACACTTTTAAAATTTCGCGGATTTCTAAGACAAGATCTAAATAGCAGTCGCTATATAATATTTTAACTGTCGCAAATATAGGCATTAGGTGTTAAAATCGGTGTATATGTTTTATACATCCACTTTTTCCCTGGGGGGGAAATAAAGTTCTTTGGGCAAGCCTGCCGAGTGAAAGTTATGCCAGTTAACGGGCTAGGGCGGGAGAACCTTAATTATTGGCGTTATGATACAAGAACTGAGCGGCGGGTTGCTGCAACAACTTGAGACGGAACTGGAAGAGATTTCGTTTCAGAACTTAAGTCCCATTAAAAAATCAACGAGTGCGCTGAAACAGATCAGGCAATCTCTCAAAAAACTAAAAAGCTATCTCGATTACCATCCTTTGTCCTTAGCGGAGCAGGAGATCAGTTTTTTTAGATGTATCACATTGGATTTCTACCAGTGGCAGATTTACTTCAGTGAGCTTTATAGGATTGAAGAAAATATTCCCTTTGCAGAATCTCATCCCTTGTTGAAAGAGATATCTTACGAAATGGAATCGCAAGGAGAACCGATCGTCAAACTGACTGATCCACATTTCAAGGACTCAGGCATACGCTTCCGAGCGGTACTTGCCTTAGTTTTAGGTGGAATCTATTATGTTGTCTGGCAGCCGGAACCAATAAAAGTAAAGTCTGTGGCATCGATATTAATGATGAAAAGGACAAAGCTACTTTTGAAAAGGCAATTGGTCAGGTCATTGACGCCGTATGGAAATTGGCCGATGGCAAAAAAACGGAGTAATTTTTCTGGTTTTTATTTAACGATTGTGATCGTCCCTAGAATAACTGTGATTGGGTTAGTAATCGGAAACGGCCCTGGTCAAAAGATCAGGGCTTACCGGCTCGTTGTTATAGCCTGTTGTGTTATTCCTTTTTGAAGGGTAAGACGTTTTTACATCTATTTTTCTTAGCGGTTTTTAATTCATCTCCTATGTATATTTTTAATTCCGAGATGCACATACTCACCTTTGTGGTCTGTGTGCTAGAATTCGGTATGTGCTTTTCTCAAATTATCCTCTATCTTTCCAGACCTAAGGAAAAACCTAGATTGTGGTATTGTTTGTTACTGGTGTTATTGATCCAGTATAACATATCCTGCGGATTCTTCCCGGATTCAGATTTCGCGATACCCATCATGGCGCAGAACATCATTTCCTACGGAAGCGGTTTTCTCGTCGTTGCATATTTCCCCTGTTATTTTTATATGGCCTTTGGTCTTAGAGGCCTCAGGTGGCATGTGTTTTACGGCGTACCCATGTTTTTAATGATTCCATTTGCTGTTTCCTTTTTGGTTGCCTATCCGATCACCGGAAGCTTAGAATATGCCACCAGTTATGGAATGATTATACCGGGATTTTATGCCTTGATATTGCTATTCGTATTGCTCAAGGCGATCCGTTCTCAGAGCGCCACGGAAAGTGATCTGACATTTTTCTACGGGAAACCAGAAATGTATAAAGTTTATTCAGCTGTTGTGCCCTGGGTATTGATGGGTGTTTTTGTTTACCTGCACATTTCCCAGTGGATTCAGGTCATGGTGACCAATTCAGGGTTTCTGGTGGTTACAGTCCTTTGTTTCCGAAAAACCATCCGGTGGGAGCGAGCAAGGGATTTGCAGCTAAATGCCATTTATATTGCGGGTGTTGGTGCTTCCATATTCGAACACAATTGTGCAGTGTATAGTTTAACGGCAAGGGAAACCGAAATTTCATTGCTGATCAGTCAAGGGATGCAGTATAAGTTTATTGCCGATGAACTTTTCATTTCGCTGGATACGGTGAAAAGCCATGTGAAAAATATATTTAAGAAAGTAGGGGTGAATGATAAAACGGAATTGGTGTATAAGTTGGGGCAGAGGGTGATCTAGTTATCCCAGCTTATTCAGGATATTGTTCAACAGTTTCGATTGCTTAACGAAGAAAAAAAATTATCTTAGCATAAATGAACGCTACTCAAAATAAACTAATACCCAGAGAATATGTGAGGGTAGACAATCCCGAACATCCTTTTACGCTAGTTGGGCCAGAAATGCTATTATCTGATAAAAAAAATCTAATTGCATTATTTGAGCCATCGGCGGAAGAATTGAAATCCAAAACGAAACTAATGACCCGTCTGATTGGGGCCAGAATTGCTTATCCAGCCATTACAAATATGGTGTTGTTGCTCGATCCTAAAAATACGATTGGTTTCAAACAAGAAGTTGCGAGCGATTATTTCGACCACATTATTGAGCACCGGGAGCTGAGAAACCTAGAACAGCTTTTTAAGGTGAAAAAAAATCTAAATATTCTTGCTGAACACAAAGATGAGCAGAGAAATATTTTCGATTTCCAGGCTAAAAAGCAAATGTTAAATCTCAAGTATCTTGAAAATAATGATTTCAAATACAAAAAGGTTAAATTGTTTTCTCAAAACGTTGAGAAACCATCGTTTCACAATTATATAACAGGCCAAGACGAAATACCTAGATCAAACATATTTGAGTATAATCAGGAGGCTATCATTGGAATCAAAAACCTCCAGAAAAGCAAATCTGATCTGGTTGAGCTTATGCCGTTTTTCGAGTTTACATTGCGTTCTCAGTTTAAGGTAGATCGCGGAATACCGTACTACGGCAATCAGCAGAACAAAATATTAAATATTAATGAACGTCCCTCCAATCGTTTCGACCCTCTCAAACCAGTAAGAATGATAAGTCTTTATGGGTGGCAGTTGAGCAACTTTGATAGTGAAGAGGAATTAAAAGAAACAGTAAAACGCAAACGATGAGCCACCATAAAAATAAAATCAATACAATTTTAACCTTACTCGATCATAATCCGACGTTAACGACTGGAAGACTGGGCGACATCGTCGAAGAGCTTAAGGAAGCTTCAAGGGTAAGCGATTTGCAGCCGACCAAACGGAGAAATATTTTGAAAGTGCTTCATACGATGCGCGCACTGGATTCAGTTTTAAGGGCTTTTCTAGACCATCATGGACTTCGTGGCGATAGACATTCTCTTGGGGATTACATTAAAAAATTGCATTCACATGGAGCCTTGCATCTTCAGAAATTAACTGGAGCAGAAAAAGATATGTATATCAGAAATATAGCAAATTCGAGAAATAAATACATGCATAGTGCAAATAGATATCCGTCAGGAGAAGCGGAGGTTAATAATCTAGTCGCGGAAGCACATACATTAATCGCTCGAGTAGCTAATTTTTAAGTCAGAATATCCCGCATTTCTAGTATATTTATAACAGCATTTTTGACCTAAAGAAATTCAAGATAACCCTGATTGGGTTAGGAGTGGCAACCTGCAGTGTTTTGTGGCCAATCGTTTTACTCGTATTAATTTTAGTAATAATTCAATATTTATTAATAAGACTTAGAAAGGAGAACACGATTATGGAGACAAGTAATTTGAAAACAAAAGCAACAATGGGAGTACAAGCAATAGCGGAAACCGGGTGGGCGATTGGAACATCCATTGCAGGGACCCAGGTCCTTTAAGTGATTTTAGGCCCTTTTACCGTTTTCGCCATCTTCTTAGCTTTTCCCTGCCCAATAACTGAATCACGATTTTTTCTCTTATTCGATTTTTTCGGCTGACGATCACTGATCTTTTTCAACTCCAGTCTCATCAACTCCTGCACATCCCTTTTAACCCTTAAATAATTTTCATCAATATCCTCTTTTGTCACTGTTCGTATAACTGGAAGCGGTTTGTATCCAGCTTCCTCTTTAGCAATGGCCTCATGATCATTTTGTATCTCCCCATGAAACATTTTTTGCGGAATCTTTTCACTAGGACTATCCGCCACAATCCCAACAAACTCACCTGATGAAAGCGTAGCAATCTTAGAGGCTGGAATCGCGTAATCCATCTGCGTAGATTTAGAAATAGAAGTTTCATTACTGTTGATACTCATGCTCTGCCTATCCTGCATAATTTTACCAAAAGTTTCCGAAAGCTTCTTTGCGCTATCTCCCGATACCTGCCCACTGATAATATTGGCACAAATCCCCGCAATAATCTCCGCCTGTTCCGCGCCATATTCCTTTTTCACCTGCTCAATGCTTTGAATCCCAATCGTACAACTGATCAAATTACTTCTGCCTGTACTAATTGTGGTAATCAAATTCGCCACTAAAGTTGGATATTCATCAAAAATTAAACTGCATTTCCGTTTGCCCTTCTTATTGATTAATTTCAGCATCCGGTTAACGTAAAGTGAAAGCACAGCCCCATAGGTATCTATTTTCTGCGGATTATTGCCCATACAGACAATCTTCGGAGCATCCGGATTGTTAATGTCCAGCGAAAAATCATTACCCGTTAGCACGTAATACAATTGCGGTGATGAAAGCCTGGCAAGGCCAATTTTAGCCGATGCAATCTGACCCTCTAATTGCGCCTGGGCATTATTGCGTAAAGCCGAAACAAATGGATTAATTAGCGCTTTAATTTCTTCCTCAGCTTGCAACACCGCAAATAAAGGATCATAATCCAACTGCATCAGCTCGATAACATGTGCTAGAGTACAATACTTGCCGTTTTCGTGTTTCCTGAGAAACCAGATCACCGCCGTTAGAAAATTGATCGGCGATTCAACGAAGAAATCCCCCTGTTTTTTTAGCCAGTCTTTATTCAAGCCCATCATTATCGTGCGACTGGCCTCGGTTGCATCGGTAATATCTTCCATGCCAATCGGGTCAAGTGGGTTGCAGCGGTGCGTTCTGTTCAGGTCCTCAAAATTGATCATATAAAAGGCTGGTTTAATCTTATAATTGGACCGGTATTTCAATAGCTTATTATAAGCCATTCGGGTTAGATCATCGAACTTAAAATCATAAATGAACATTGAAAATCCCTTTTTCAATTGCTGATCCATTATATGACGGATAACAAAATAGGTTTTTCCTGCGCCACCAGATCCCGCTACCAAAATACTTCGATAGGGATTCACGCAATTTATCCAGCCCTCCCTTGTCTTACCCTTTAAATTATATTTGGTGGGTAGGTTAAAAGAATGTTCATTTTCCAGTAGCCGTTCTTCCTGCGGGAAAGTTTCATTCTCCGAATTAAACACATCGGTCGAAAGGTTATTTTTGATCAGTCTGCTTAACCATGTGCCTCCGGTAAGCACCAGTAAATAACCGGCCGCAGTTAATGCGATATACAATACAGCAACGATTGGTACACTACCTGGCAAATAAAAAACTAATACACTAACCAGGTAAATCAGTAGACCACTTATCAGATATGCTACTATGCTATTCTTCTGGATCTTCTCATCCTTTTTGCCTTTAACACCCAATAAGGATATAGACAGGAATAATAAGGCAGCCAGTTTTGGTTTCAGTAACCCGGTAAACAATCCTGTTTTTGCAATATTCAGTACAATCCTATCGGTAAGCGTTGCTGTCCATCCCCAAAGTTCAAAAGCCTTATAACAGGTGATATAAAAATGAATGGCCAATATAAAAAGGCTGATCAGCCTTGTAAAATCAAGGGTTTTTCGCAGGCCTTGGGTATCTTCTCCAGTATTCATAAATTAGTTTTTAAAGGTTGATCTGTTCGGTTTGCTGGTTGCGTTTTTTTCGTTTCTTTCTTTTTTTAGGCAGGTGAGGGGCCAGTTCCTGTTCTGTTCTTCCCATTAGAATTTCCAGATAGTTGGTAGGTGATGCTGGCTGCAAGAAACTGCCATGGTCTTTTATCTCCTGATTTTGATTACTGCTATGGGATGCGGTCGTTTCCTTGTGTCTGGATATAGGTGTGTTTATTGTTGCTGTTTCTTGATCTAGGGATCTCTTGAAGCCATCCAGTAGCGCCTTAGCACCATAAGCTTTTCCTAATTCGCTGCCATTAAAAACGCATCGTCCGGCGTGATCAATAAAGGTGATACCATAAACCTGACCATCTTTGCTGGTCCGGTAGAGCAAATCAATTTTTTGTTCCTTTAACTGGTTTTCGAAATCTTTTTTAGTAGGGCGGTTTTTTAGCACCCGGTCGATGCGCTGTTTTAAAGAAGCCGCTAATATTTTGCGGTTGGTTTTATTTTTTTCAAAACGCTGTCCGAGTTTTTCCAAGGTGTGCTTGCCTGCAATCCGACTGGCTTTAATTGGTACGCCGAGCTTATTTCCCTTTTCATCAATAATCCTGTATAGCAAACCTTTTTGGTTAAACATTGCCGACTTTTCATGCCCACGGTCGGCCATGATATTAAATCTGCTCAATACCGCATTTAACTCAGCCAGGCTAGTGTAGTTATACTTTTGCACTACGGTATTAACAATCTGGGTAATCACCGTTTTGGTTTCATCACTGCCATAGTTTGCTTTTTTTAATCTCGAGATATCGACCTCCGGAATTTCATCATCCTTGCCGCGGCCTATAGCCTGTACCAGGCCATATTGAATTTCTATTTCCTGTCTTGCCTTTTCAGAAAGATCGCGTCCAAGGTTGTGTAAACTGATGCGGTTTCCTGCTGCATCAATATTAGTCGTTACGATATGACAATGTGGGTGCGCGACATCCTCGTGCCTGTAAATCAGGTAAGGCTGATTACCAAAACCTATCCGCTGCATATAATCCTTGGCAATTTCTTCCATTTTATCACTCGTTATTTTTTCATTGGTTTCAAAGTTTAGCGAAATGTGTACGCAATTGGTCTTTACCCGTTCATTCAGGGCCGCCCGGTGTTTTAGAACAAAGTGTTTTTCTGCCGGGTTTAACTTATGGCCATCCTTGAGGTAATTTTCAGCTGATAGAAAAACAGCCTTTCCCTGCTCGATCTTTTGCTCATTATAGTTTATGGCTCCTTTGATGCTTCTTCCGCTGACGATTCTAGCAACCATTTATCCGAAAACTGGTTTAACTTATTTCTAATGCCTGTTATTTTGGTATCCACTTTTTCCTTTACGAGCTGGTAGCTTTGCATCAACAGTTTCATACTGGGCGTAGTGGCATACGCATTTATCTTTTTGGCAATCTGATTCAGGTTATTTCCGATTGCGCTTAATTCATTTTTAAGCAGTATCATTTCCTGGATAAACTCATCAAGTGAACGGTTACGGGCAACTACCGTAACTGGCTTACCTAACAAAACTTTGCGTAGATAAGTGCTCAGATCTTTATATGGCGTTTTTCGGAAGCGCTCATTAATCTTTGCAGCCTCTGTTGGTGTCAAACGGATATGTATCCATGCAGTCCGCTTCGACTCATTTTGTCTATTACTATCACTGCTCATAGCTGGTACTTCTTGCATCTGTCCGGGTGCTTTAATGGTGGCAGAAAAACCGAGTTCCGAGTGTTTTTCTTATCTCCCTGCAGGGGAGTGAAATCCGTTTGTATCACAAACGTACATTTCACTCCGCCAAAAAAACAGGCGGAGTTACCCCCTTCCAATACGGTAGTGCTGGTTAAAAAAATGTGATACAATTTTTTAGTTAAATTCCGGGATTATATCCTGGTCTGGACCGGGTGATCGGTTGGTTCGTTGGAAGGTTTTCGATAAACTGCTCAAGGTTCAAAGGAAGAAAACCCCTGAGTTTTGTGCGGATGAATTTGCGTGGTGCAGTTACGATTCTTTTAATCTTTGGATAATGTTTGCCGTTGAAACTGCGACCTTTTAGTTCTATTGTATTGTTCATGGTTCTATGTTTTTGATTGAACCAAAGGTGGGAAGGTATGGAAAAAGATGTTGGGGATATCTTTGACGACTCCCTATTCATTGTCTCTCTTTCGTTAAATTGATATGCTGAATAATCTATTGCGTCGATTCAATAATCACGATTTCTTTTTGCCTGTATCAGGGGGTATTCTAGTTCTTTTTTTTGCAACGGCAAGTTTTAAATAACGCACTCTTGATTTACTATAACTATTTGGAAAGTGTTTATGAACTGTTTCCATATCCTCGGTAAACTTTGTTATCTCAGATAATTTAACCTTCTTTTTCAATACAGATAGAACCCATTTCGAATAATAGGCATTTAATGACAGTATATATTTTTCCAATATCGGCTCAAAATCAAATAGGGTTTCTTTTTCATCCAAAAAATTTAATAACGTAAACAATTCACTAAGAAGCTCTCCTTCACGTTTTGAGACCTTAGTTGGCTCTGTTTGCACCTTATCGTAAATTTTTGTGGCCTTATTGTTCACAAAGGATTTAAACCCTGTTTTGTCCATTGCTTGGTAAAACTTAGGAGCGTGACCGTTTCCATATTCATTTCTGGTTACCAGACTAAAGGCATCATTATGGACTAAATAATTTCTGAGTTCTCTGAAAAATATTGAATATTCTTTATCATGGACGGATTCGTTAAAGTTGTGGCTGTGCTTTAAATGGTCTAGAAAATTCTGTCCAGATGAAATGATATTGTGCAAATCCTTTACAATCGTTCTTTGTAGCCTCCACCTTTGATCGTTATCTAAATGCCCCATCGGGATAGAATTAAGCTTTCGGATTGACTGCCGTACAGTTTTGCTATTATCAAGAAAGATAAGATAGGATGATCGACCTTGTTGGAATTTTTTCCAAGTGACCATTGCATCTGATTCTTCTAATTGTGTTCTAACTTTATTCGCGTCAAAAATCGCCTGATATTTTTCCATCATTATCTTATTCTCGGGTATAATATTATTGGTTGAGTTTTCAATAAATGTATTTAGGTATTGAAATTAAGAAAATTTATTTCTATAATTGCTTATGCTTGTTGGCAAGCTAGCCCGTCCGTGCAAAGATTTTCATCAGCCAATTAAGTATAATAATGCAAACCAACCGCTTATTATCCTAACAAGATTACGGACGCATAAAATCAGGATAGTAAGTTGGTACAAAAGGATTGTATTATGCAAACTATTGAGTATTTCAAACTCCAAGCAAAAAATCTTCACAAAGATTTCAAAACACAAAAACCCTATTTCGATTCCGAATTGGAACGCGACCTATTTGAGTATTCACCGACGTTTTTCGACATCGACCCATTAATTACGGACTTCGAAATCGACGAAAACAATTTTACCCGTATGAACGCCCTGCACATCATTGCAAAATTGGCGGGATTCACTAAATGGAATGAGATGGTGAAAGCATCGGAATGGGCACTAGAACTAGGTAAACTGCTCTTCGATAACATGCACAAAATCAGAACTGAAGACTGGGAATTTTATATCCGGGATGTAGAGAACCAACACGGTGTATTGTTTACAAATGAGGGCAAGTTCGACATTTTTAAGCAGGTTTTTGCGGATGTAGATGGCCACGAAACTACTGGCTGGGATTATCGTCTGATTCGTTACGTAGAACCTTCGGATAAGGTTAAAAAAATCAAACCCAGGAAAAAGAAGAAAAAGAAAGCTGTAGAAATTACTGTCCTTCCAATGAAAGGAATACGTCTTAAAAAATTCATTGAAGTGGCAAACTGGAAATTCGAGGATTTGATAGAGTCGATGGAACCTGAACATCCTGAAATAATACGCAAGTTATGGGATCCAGAAGTCTACATCAATCAAGTCATTACACCTGATAAGTTGCCGATAGACCGGAACTACGCACTTTCCCTGGTTGAAGCGTTTCTAATTCATCATTTTATTGACCTTGATGACATGGGCGACAATTCCGATGCAAAATAGGGGAGGATTATCATTTACAATTTAAGCTGATAACATAAGGCAAATCGGCACTATTGTGTCGATTTGCCTGTATTAAATAGATGCCTAATGCGTTAGCTTTCCCTCTATGAAAAATCCAAAAAAACAATGGATTTTGTCCTTCATTACCGACTTGTTATTAAAAACGTCGATTTTTTAAGATATCTCCAAAGGATTCTGGAAACGGAGTTAGATTTAATGGTATATACGATAACATCTTCAAATCTTGTAAGAGTTGTTTTGACGTGAAGTTGACTTCGAGTACCAAGCCGGATTTAGTTCTAATCTTAGTTCTAACTCCGGCTTTTTTCGTTACTAACCCCTTGTTAATGTGATAGATAAGAAGAGCAGCTGAGTTAATTTTGGTGTTTCGACAATCATTTTCAAAAATTCGCCATTTTTCCGGATAGATCGAACCAATAATGAAGCGTTTTTGCTCAATATCGCCGTTCTCGTACAGTTCCAGGAGGTTTTGAAGCCTAATCAGTGCCTCGTCGACAAAATCAGTAAAATCTGTTTTTACAGCCTGATCTTCTTTCAGCGTTTTATCCAGTAGTTAACTTTTTTTAAATAAAAGATTCTTCACTGCGTTCAGAATGACAGCAGCTTTGCGCCTTACCTCAGTGTCTTTTACGGTAAAGGATGGAAAACGTAAAATAAATGATGGAATGAAAAGGCTCCATGCGCTCTGCGTTTTTCGCTTTATGACCTCAGTGGTAAAAAATGGAGAACGGGGCCAGATTGATAATAAACCCAATCGTATTCTCAATTTGTCATCCTGAGTGCAACGAAGGATCTTACAGTTGACTTTAGTATTCTTAATAACCTGAGTTCGATTATTAAATCTCA
>NZ_JAUG01000099.1 GCF_000708285.2 Pedobacter borealis DSM 19626 | reverse complement strand
AGATGTGTCCACACGATAGGCCATAACGGGAGGTAAAAATCTGTGTACTATGACCTGAAGCCCATTCAGAACGATAAAGCATTTCTCCCTCTGCATTAATGCTATCAGCAATCTTTTTCAGCGCATTTTTTTGTGCTGTTGCGTTTTGCACCAGGATAAACAGGGTAATCAATGTTAACAGGTTTTTCATTAGAGCGAAGAGCTTGGTAAATATTTGGTGAATATAAATAACCTTTTGGATTTTGTATAACTCGGTCGCAATAGAACGAATGGATTTCAGACGTTCAGATTGTTAGCTATAAAAGCTATATTTCTAATTTTGGTCGATGGTTTAAGTAATGTACTTCATTCTTTGACTAACAGCTTCAAATAAGTTAAAATCTGCCCACTATGTTCTGCTTCGTGATAGTTAGCGGCTTGTAGGGCCTCGACATGATTTTTCACTTGAAATCCGATCGGTAACTCAAAGGGCTCATAGTTGACAAATAATCTGGATTCCAGATCTGATTCAAGGTGGCTAACGGTATCAATCAATAAATGTTTCACCTCATTAACATCTGGAATAATTTCCCAGGAACGTGGAGACGATCCAATTTTGAAGGATTCCATGAATTCTTTAGATATATACATGGGTAATCCACTACGCATATACATATGTCGCTGTTGAGAAGTGATGCAATGACCTATTTGCCAGATTATATTATTATTAAAACCCGCTGGAATTTTAAATAATAACTCGTTATTACTTGTTTCAATTAATCGCAACAGCCTATTCCTGCTAGCTCTTAAAATTTCACATTCGAAATGTACATTAATCATTTATTTGGTTTAAGTCCTCAGGAACAGAAGAATTTGTAATGCTCTCTAAAGTAACCTTTTGACATTTAAGTTCAAAATTTATCTCTTTTTAGGAATCTAAGTGCCCCTGCAAGCGCACGCGTGTCGCGTGTGCAATTTTGCAAAGCCAAGCCCTATCTAACACCAGTTTTATTGCCGCTACCCAAAACAACTACCAGAACATACTTTCTTTAAACCCATACCTTACGAACTTAGTGCCGTAGGCGCCATCCCAAACTTCTTTTTAAAAGCATGTGAAAAGTGCGACAGGCTTTCGAAGCCCAGATCAAGGTAAATGGCAGAAGGTTTCTGGTGTTTGCTTTCGATGAGGTGTTTGGCTTCCGTTAGGCGTTTATCCTGCAGCCAATGGCGGGGTGGCGCACCGAAAGTTTTCAGGAAATCGCGTTTAAAACCGGCCAGGCTGCGACCGGTAAGCTGCGCGAATTTTTCGATGGGCACATTAAAATGAAAGTTGCTCAGCATAAACTTTTCAAGGTCTATTTTATGGGGTTCTGAAAAGTCGAATAAAAAGTTACGCAGTGCCGGTAGGGCGAGCAATAGTAATTTAATTCCTTCTTTCACTTTCAAAATGCCCATTTCATTGGTCATGGTGGCACCCGAGCTTCGGGCATAGGGAACAATAGACTGGAAATATCCTTTGAGGAATTCGTTCGATGGAATCAGGATATTTGGCGGACCAACGTATTTATGGTCTGCTGTTAACTTTTCTTCCAATACGATCTTGCGCAAAAGCTCTTCCTGCAGGGATATGACGATGGTTTCATAGTTCCCTCCGGGCAGCGGTGTTTTGGTGAGCGTACCCAACTGGTTTTTGCCAATCAACAACAGTTCTCTTCCGGTCATCGAAATGCTTTGACCAGCGGTTTCTAAAGTGAACTGCCCTGAAACCTGCAATACAAGGGTATGGTGGTTCCAGAAACACACTTTTTCTTTCCACTGGGCAGAGAGGTAAGAATAAAAGATTAGGCCTGGGAGGATTTCTGGTATGAAAAATTCCTAAACCTGATAGTCCCATCGTCTTTTTTGTTGTTATGTAATTGTTGTTTACAAAAGTGGCTATAGTAAGGTTAAGGCGTTTTGTTTATTCGTTCAATTAATTGGTAATCTCGTTCAAAAAGGATCAGGTGACTGACCAGTGTACCGTCCTGAATTTATTTGTCGTTTCACTATGGGCATGCCATATGAAAGGCAGTTTATCTATAATAGCTAAACATATTTGGCCTGTAAATGTTATCATTTTATCAGCTGAAATTGTTATGCAAGAAAATAGAGCGCAAGATAATTTTGAGAAACGGTTCAAAGAATGTGATGATAAGTTCAACGCTATATTTAAACTTACCAGTGTGGCCTCGAAGATCATTCGGTCAGACCTGACCATCTCAAAGGTGAATAAGGCGCTTTGCGAACTGTTGGACTATCCGCCAGAACAAATTGAGGGAACAAAAATTCTGGATCATGCCTGTGAAGAACATATCGCACACTGGCATCGCCTCCAGGAAGAGATCTGGTCCAGACAGGTGCCATTCTTTAAGCTGCAGGCCTGCCTGTACCGAAGAGACCGCAGCCGCGTATGGGTTGATGTAACTACGATCCTCTATAACGATCAGGGAGAAACCTTTGGATTTACTGTACTGGATGATATTTCCGGAATGAAACAGCTTAAGGAGAGCCAGAAGCGCCTGAACCTTGCCCTTAAGTATACTGGTACAGCTATCTGGGAACTGAACCTTGAGACAAAAGAAGTTTTTCGTTCCCGTGATCATGATGAAATCTTTGGCTACCCGCAAAGGCAAGCGCATTGGATACTGGAAAGCTATTATCCACATATAGTAGCAAATGATCTTCCAGTGTTTAAGGAGGCCCTAAACAATATTCAGGCTGACGGCGGCGTAGACGTGCAGGTCAGGCTAAACAGAGCAGATAGCAAGCTTCAATGGCTCAATATAAAGGGCAAAACTGAAACCAATAAAGCGGGTAAAGCCGTGAAACTGGTTGGTGTTATTAACGATATCACCAACGACAAAATTATAGAAAGGCATAAAGACGATTTCATAAGTATTGCCAGCCATGAGCTGAAGACCCCGGTTACCAGCTTAAAAGGATCAGTGCAAATGTTGCAACGGGACGCGAACCGTCAATCTGACCGTACCAAGCGGTTGGTTGCACAGGCAAGCAGGGGTATAAACCGGATCTCGTTGATAATAGACGATTTACTCAATGCCGGTAAAAATTATCGGGATCAGATAGAACTACGGAAAACGAACTTCAACCTGTTTGAGCTGGTACAGGAAATAGTTGAACTGTTTGCTTCCACCGATGTCCCGGTAGTAACTATAACAGGAGGGAAAAACATCATGGTCCATGCCGATTCAGAGCGGATCGGCCGGGTACTTACCAATCTGATCAGTAATGCAGTCAAATATGCTCCAGGCACTGCAGAGATAAAAGTTGAACTCATTGATCATGAAACCTACGTTAAAATCTCCGTTATAGATAAGGGGCCCGGGATTGTTGCTGAAAAGATCCCCTTGCTGTTCGATCGGTATTACCAGGCCGCAGGGCAGCAGGAGCAAAATTCGGGACTTGGGCTAGGCCTGTTTATCTGCGCTAACATCGTTCGTAAACATGGGGGAGAGATTGGTGTGGACAGCGTGCCTGGCGAGTGTACCGGCTTTTGGTTCACGCTCCCGAAATCAGCAGGCAGTTAAGTTAAATCAGAAATGTATTTACGATGTACACTGTATAGCTGGATGCCAGCATCCGCTTTAAAATCCCCTTTGGCTAAGCAGTTAGTTTGACCTTTTTTCCTGTTTTTACAGCTTGGTAGATGGCATCAATAATTTTAAGATCTTTCAAGCCTTCTTCGCCGTTCACAGGAACTATCGGCTTTTTATCTTCAAAAATAATAGTTGCCATTTCATCCATCTGTACAGTTTGATGCGTAGTGATGGGCTGCGTGAGTTCACCTTGATGTGTTCTACCCTTTATCGGACCATAACCTGTAGAAGGTTGCATTTCTGCAAATCCTTTGTCGCCACTCATAAAAAATCTATCCAGGTAATTAATGCTATAACTAGACAAGCAGGAGGCTACCGCACCGCTCGGGAAACCCAATTGAAATTGTATGGTTTCATCTACACCTTCTTTAAACT
This sequence comes from Pedobacter borealis DSM 19626, assembly GCF_000708285.2. Taxonomy (GTDB): domain Bacteria; phylum Bacteroidota; class Bacteroidia; order Sphingobacteriales; family Sphingobacteriaceae; genus Pedobacter; species Pedobacter borealis. Next base: position 13,924 of record NZ_JAUG01000099.1, on the reverse strand, counting down.
TTACGAGGTCGGTCTTGGTTTCCTGCGCCGTTACCCAGATCGGCTCTTCGTCCAGCATATACCTGGCTCCGTTAATTGCATAGATTCCAATATCCATCATTGATCCCCCACCGGCAAGCGCTTTGTTTAATCGCCATTGCGTAGGATCACCTATTTTAAAACCACATTGTCCCTGGAAAAACCTGATCTTACCGAAGTCGCCCACATTTCTCATTCGGATCACCTCCAGCGTACGGGGTTCAAAATGCAGCCTATAGCCAACCAGTAACTTTACGTTTGCTTTTTTACAAGCCTCAATCATCTCTTGTCCTTCTTTGGCATTCAATGCCATCGGTTTCTCGCATATGGCATGTTTTCCTGCTTTTGCTACCCGGATAACCTGACTATGGTGCAGTGCATTTGGCGTAATTACATAAATCGCATCTATATCCGGATTATTTTTAACCTGGTCAAAGTTTTCGTAGTTATAACAATTCTTTTCGGAGATGTTGTATTTCGTTTGCCATTCTTTAATTTTTGAAGGCGTACCGCTAATTACACCAACCAGCTTCGCTTTGGTACAGGCCTGCATAGCTTCTGCTACACGGGTGCCATATCCACCTAAACCCATGATGGCTACCCGGAGTACCCTACCCTGGTAAGGCTGTTCGATTTGGTCAGGAGCGTTCGCAAATGCCGATATCGATCCCAATTGCAGCATCAATGCTGATGCACCCATTTTTTGTAGAAAATCTCTTCTGGTATTCATATTTATCCTGTAGCTATGTACCTAATTAGCAAAAATTTAAGCAATATGTGCCATTACCCAATTTTACCACTTAATTAACTGATTTACTTCATGATATCTAACACCGACCAGTTACATTTAGTTTTCACGATATGATTTGCGGCTTGGTCTAAACTACAAAATAATTGCATTTTAATCTCAAAAATCTCCCAATTCCTTTCAGGTGTTTAAGCAACTTCCATTCTATTTTTGGAAAGCTGGCAACATAGACCCACTGGGATGATCTTCCGTAAAAACCCATAGTCTGCCACCTTAAAATTCCTTATCGCCGAACTCGCTGGTAGGAAGTTTGGATTTACCGATAAGTTTGTTCAGGTTAAAGCTGAAATTCAGGATGAACACATCGGTTTCATAAATATAGTTGGTGGTGGTGTAAAAATCTTTTCCAAATGTTGTTATCCGTTGTCTGTTTGATTGGTTCATGCCAAGATCCATATTCTGCCACTGTAGGCTTGCAGAAAAACGTCCATCCATAAATGTTTTCTTAACAGCGGTATTGGGAACCAGAAACTTCGAATCTTCGCCCTGTGCAGTTGGCCGCTTTGATAAATAATTAACATTTCCCTGCACACTCCAGGTTTTATTCAGTTTAAAACTGGTGTTGGCATTTATAGAGAATACCCAGTTCGCATTATTTACTACCGAACTGCTGCCCAGTACATTTAAATCTCCAGCTACCTTATAATTGTAAACGTTACCGCCCAGATATAAGCTCCACCACTTAACAGGTTGGAGATTGGTCCCTAACTCAAGTCCAAAAGAACGTGCTTTTTCTGCATTCGTAAATACCCGGTTCAAGATCGTATCTGCATAAACGCTGTTTACACGCTGTATTGGATTTTTGATATTCTGATAGTAGAGGGTTGTAAAAAAAGAGCCCTTTTTGAAGGTTCTGGTCAGTCCGAGTTCTACAAGATCGATAAAAGATGGTTTTAGGTCTGGATCGCCCTGTTCTAATGTTTCGGAGTGTTCTCTTTCGGGTATAGGGTTAAGCTCATAATTATTGGTACGCTGAATCCTTCTTGAATAACCAGCCTTTAACTTCAACCCATCGTTAACATTGTAAAGCAGGTTAAGGGAGGGGAAAAGGTTAGAAAGGTCTAACTCATGAACTGCAGGATCATAGGAAAGGTTTAACCTTCTGGTGGCATATTCGTAACGCAGTCCTCCAATATATTCCAGTTTATCCTGTTTACCTGAATACTGCGAATAAACCGAATGAATCTGGTTTTTTGCGCTTGCAGTCCCTCTAAACCTGTTGGCATCCGGCTGCGAAATGGCAGGGCTTACAAAATAATCAAATTGTCCGTCCTGGGTATCATATCTGAACTGATAACCGCTTTCGAGTTTCCCTTTACCAACATTAATGGCGTAATCTAACTTAAACCTGTAGCCATTTATCGGGTTCTTATATGGATTAAAAACGTACTGTATAGTATCGGCTGTATTGGGATAACCAAGATTTCTGTTCCTGGTATTGCCATAAAGATTTGCATTTTCATATAACAACGAGGCTGTCAATGAGGATTTATCCGCAAAAGTATGGGTATAATCCAGATTGCCCAGCGTAAACGTACCTTCCTTTGTTTGCAGGTTGGAATTGTAATAAGTGGTTGACTTAATGGGAAGCCCTGTTGAGAGATCTGAGGTGCTATTGGTGTAAACCAGGTCTGCAAGACGGGCCTGATAACGCTTTCCACTAAAAAAACCAACAGAAAAGGAGTTGTTTTTATCCAGGGTATAAATGGCCGACAATCTGCCTGCATAATTATATTTATCAAAACTACGTTCACCGTTCGAGGGAAAACGCGTAATGGTATTATTGGTAAAATTCTTGGTGAACACATCTCCTTCACGGTAGCCCGCATTATCATTTCTAAGGTAATTTCCACCTACAGAAATATCCCATTTATCTTTTCTGAAGTTCAGCGTAACATCGCCCCCAAAGCGCTTGGGCTTTTCCTTATTGTCATAGTCAGTTGTGCTTGGAAGTCCGGCCTGGGCATTGGCCGTCAACGTAAATCCGTCGTTAGCACCTTTCTTGGTAACGATATTGATAATACCCGCCTTTCCATCAGGATCATATTTTGCCGAGGGAGAGGTAATCAGTTCTATATTCTCCAGGCTGTTGGCAGGTAACTGGCTTAAAACAGTCTGCGCATCGGTAAGTACAGGCTTGCCATTCACGAGCACAAGAAATCCGGTTGATCCCCGAACGCTGATCTGTCCCTCTCCATTAACAGCAACAGAAGGCAGGTTCTTTAACACATCAATTGCGGTTCCACCTTTTGCACTTTCAAACTGGTCTGCGCGGTAAGATTGTTTATCGATCTTATTGGAGGCATTAACCTTTCCACTGCTAATGTTCACCTGATTTAACAACTCGCTGCTTGGTGTAAGCGTAACCGAACCCAGGTTAACTATTCTTGTATCATTAATATCTACAGGAATAAACCTGTTCTTATAACCGATATAAGCTATTTTCAGTACGTATTGCCCAATCTGAAGCTTACTGATTTCAAATGCACCGTTAGGCCTGGTTAATACACCTCCAACTACTGTCGAATCTGTTTTTTTTAAGAGCGCCATACTGGCATATTCGAGGGGCTGTTTGGTCTGCTGATCGATAAGAATACCCTTAAGGGTAACATTTTGAGCCTTGATGGTTTGGCTAAAAAAAACAAGTAAAAGAAGCACGATGGATCTGGAGAGTTGCATGAACGGTATAAAAAATGATTAAAGATCTTCTATTGTTAATGGATATTAAATACCGCAAAGAAGCAGGTAAAATTCTTTTTCTCACGGTATATTTGAAAATAGTATGGTATTAAACAAGGCTTGCCCGATAATTCTGGGGCGTAAAACCTGTATCCTATTTTCCTGAATCTTGTTTTAACGATAATCGGCATGCTCATGTGCTAAATTTAGACTTCTGCAGAACCCGCTGCAAAATCTTAAATTGCAAGTATTGAATTCTTCGCATTAATGGTTTTTCACAAATATAGTATCATTCGTGTATAGTCTCCTAGTAAGATTACGTGCGCAGATCCTTTCCAAACAAGGGGTATAAATTGACATGCGGTCGAAGGAAAAGACCGCATATCAATTATTAATTTACCATTAATCGCAAACAGAACTAGCGGGTACCATCGCAAACACCCCTAAAATAGCCAACAGATTCAGCTATTCCAGCCAGGGGATCTTTCATGTCTTTTTCATACTCTAAACCACAGCAGCCCTGGTAATTAACCTTTCTCAGCATTTTTACGAATGCAGGGATATCAATTACGCCACGACCGAGTTCACAAGTGGTGCCTTCATTTGCCGCTACAGTTACATTCTTTAAATGCATATCGAAAATACGTTTCGAGAATTTCTGAAGGTCTGCAACCGAATCCCGCCCATCTCTTTTGTTATGCCCCATATCAAAGCATATACCAATACGTTGATCCAGGTTTTTAATGAGGTTATAGATGCTTTCTGCATTTGGATATAGCTTATCCTGGGGGCCATGATTATGAATGGCATAACGAATATTATATTCTTTTGTCTTTTGGGCAACATATTCCAGGTCAGCATGCGCTGGAATTCCGATCAGCAAATCAACACCAACCCTTTTTGCATAATCAAATGCATTGTCAATCTCTTCTTTATTTTTGGTGTATATAGGCCCTACGGCATATCCAACTATGTTATTTTCCTTAAGTTTAGCATGAAAGGCAGCAATTTCTTCTGTTGTACTTTTAAAAGGCAAATGAAAGTCTTTAATACAGAGGTAATGTACATCAACCTTTTTCATCATTTTAAGCGATTCGTCAAGGTTAAAGTTAAGAAAGCTATAACCGGCGATTGCTAGTTTAAAAGGGTCTTTACCCCCGGCATTACCTTTAGCAGGCGCTGCAAAAACTGACGGGGCATTGATCAGCGTTGCCGCGGTTAGCCCCAATATTCCTGTTTGTAAAAAATTTCTTCTTGTAGTCATCTTAATCTATTTGGCGACTAAAGTTAGTATTTAAATTGGTGCGGTTCAAACGTGCGAACAGATCTTTTTAAAAAAAAATGAATTGTTTATTCACGGTATCAATATTCTACCAGCTATAAAGTTTAAACACCTAATGTTCTTCTTCTTCAGCATTCTTAACCTTGCTTAACAGATCGTAAGCACCCTTTATCACCACCTTCATATCATTTATCTGTCCGGCAAAAGAAACCTGGGTATATCCGTTCTCGGCAACACCTGTTTTTACTTCTGTCATTCTGTACCGGTAAGTGTTCCGGCCCTTATCAGCAGGCTGATCTATAAACACGAACTTTTTGCCTTCAAACTCAACAATAGCCGCATTGGGTAGTGCTTCAACCTTGTTCATTCCACTTTCTACATAAGCCTTAAGGTACATGCCGGGAAGCAGCTGTGTATCCTCTTTATCCAGGTGGCAGTGAATTTGCACGGTTCGCTCTTTGCTAATTTCCCTGCCGATGAGATAAACCGTAGCCATACGCTCCTTTTCTTCATTGGCCAGTACAAAGCGGACTTTCTGCCCCAGCTTAAGCTTGGGTACATCCTTTTCAAATACCGTAAGCTCTGCATGCAGGTGCTCGGTATCGGCAATTTTGAACAGTACATCGGTGGTGCTGGCAAAGGCACCTATATTGGTATTCACCTGCGTAACGTAACCCGCCATTGGTGTATAGAGGTTAAAGGTTTTCTGGATCTGTCCTTTTTCCAGTGCCGCAAAACTGATGTTCATAATGGAAAGTTTTGACCGCTGTCCCAGCAATCGTGCGCTCACGCTCTGGTATTCGCTCCTTGCTTTCTGCAATGCTTTTTTGGAATTTACGTTTTCCTTTGCCAATTCTTCCTGGCGATCGAGCTCCTGCTTTAAAAACTGCAGCTGGCTCTTATAGTCCAGGTAGTCTTGTTGCATCTGAATGAATTCCGGATTCTGCATTACGGCTACGAGCGTTCCTTTGGCTACCCGTTTTCCCTGTAGCATATCGGTGCTTTTTACAATACCTTCCAGCGGTGTGGAAATAGATACCAGGCTTTGCGGGGGAAGATCGAGCATGCCGTTTACTTTCGTTGTTCCGCTTAATTCCTTCAGTTCAATGTCTCCCAACGTAATTTCTGATAGTTTGTGCTGCTCTGGGGTAAGGGTTACGATATCGCTCTCTTCGTGACCGGCTTCTTTTTCGGGTTCCTTATCCGATTTGGGGCTGCTACAGCCAGCCAGATACAATGGAAAGGATAGCAGGATAAAATATTTATATATGGATCTCATGAGATTATGCTTAAAATGATTTGTTGTTACCGGTTAAAAATTCAATCTGGTTAATGCTCTGGCTTAACTGGAGCAGGGCCATCAGGCGCCCCTCGTAAATACCATTTGCCTGTTTAAGGTTCAACAGGTATTCCGAATAGCCTATTTCTCCGTTCTGGTAGGCAATGCGGCTATTTTTTAATATCAGTGCCGCATTGCCTAGCGCCGAAGTGATAAAATAGTCGTAACGTTTCCTGTTTTTCAGGTATTCGCCCAGGGCCTGCTGGTACTGGCTTGTTAGTTTTCGCTGATGGAGCTGCAGGTCGTTCGAGGCAATATCCCTGTTAATGGATGCGGCCTTTGCCTTCGCAGAATAAGCGCTGTAAAATAGCGGAATGGAAAGCCCCACCTGAAAGCCCTGAAAACGTTTGTCGCGGCCAAAGAAAACATCGCTACCGTTAACGTTTTGAAAACCGGTTAGCGACTGGTTAAAATAACCCAGGGTAAAATCGGGCAGTGCTTTGGCCAGCTCTACTTTTCGCTGTTTTTCGGCAATCACAATCTGTTGTCTGAAATAGGCAATGGCTGGATTTTCATTTAGAAGGGCCGTATCTCCGATCGAAATCTCGGGTGTTTCCTTTAAAAACTTGTCGGCGATTAGGGGTAGTCCACCCCTTCCAATCAGCGTAGCAAGCTGCGTTTTATAAATTCCGATATCTGACCGGTCTTGATCGAGCAGGTTCTGCACATCTTTAAGTTGTGTCTCTGCCGCCACCTTTTCAAGCAGGTTACCCTCACCTGTTTTGTATTTTAGCGAAGCTGATTTTACAAAACCCTTATAGATGCTGTCTTGCTCGAGCAGCAGTTTTTCCTTCGAATAGAGGTACTGAAGATTGGTGTAAACCGTCTTCACCTGAAAAATGAGTTCGTTTTTACTTGAAGCCACCTGAAGCTGGCCTGCCTTGATACGTTCATCCCCTAATGCAGCATTTGCAGCGAAAAGTGTTGGGAAGGGAATGCTTTGTGAAACGGTAAAGTTGTTGTCGTTTTTGATCAGGCTGTTGTACTGCCCATAAAGCATAGACACTTCAGTTTTGGGCATTTCGAAGGCACTTTTCCTGAGCGCTTGCTGCAGCCCTACACCAAGGTTAGCCCCGCTAATCGCCCTGTTGTTTTCCAGTGCTGAAGATATCGCCTGTTGTAGCGTCAATGGTGTCTGGGCTTTAGCAGGCTGAAATCCAAACAGCGTAACAAACACTATAATTATTCCCGCTATAGGAGCAATTTTTACTTTTTTGCGCCCCATTTTTTCTACCCAGATATAAAGCACTGGAAGTACTAAAAGGGTCAGCAATGTGGCAGAGATTAATCCGCCGATAACAACCGTTGCCAATGGACGCTGTACCTCAGCACCACTCCCGCCCGAGATGGCCATTGGAAGAAAGCCCAGAGAAGCTACAAGGGCCGTCATAATCACCGGGCGAAGCCTAACTGAGGTTCCTGTTCTGATAATTTCGAGAATATCGTTCATTCCTTCTTTTTTTAACCTGTTAAATTCACTAATCAGCACAATACCATTCAGTACCGCTACACCAAAAAGCGCAATAAAACCAATGCCTGCAGAGATGCTAAATGGCATGTCCCGTGCCCATAGGGCAAATACGCCACCAATGGCCGACAATGGAATTGCGGTAAAAATTAAAAGCGCATGTTTAATGGATGAGAAAGTGAGATAAAGCAACAGTAAAATGAGCAATAGTGCTAATGGCACCGCAATACCCAATCTTTTAGTAGCTGCCTGCAGGTTCTCAAAAGTACCGCCAAAAGTTGGATAATATCCTGGTAAAAACTTAACCTCTGTATCAATCTTTTGCTGGATTTCCTTTACAATACTTTCCACATCCCTTCCCCTCACATTAAAGCCAACGGTGATCCGTCGCTTTGCATCATCACGCTGAATCTGGTTTGGACCTTCCCTGTACTGGATATCAGCCAGCTGCTCCAGCGGGATCTGGTTGCCATTGGGTGCCGTTACGAACAGATTCTTCACATCTTCCAGCGATTGCCTGTTTTCTTTTTCCAGGCGGACAACCATATCGAACCGCTTTTCGCCCTCGAACACCAGGCCAGCCACCTCTCCGGCAAATCCTGAGCGGATAGCCGTATTCACATCTTCGATGTTCAGTCCGAACTGCGCAATCTTTTCTCTATGGAATTTGATGATCACCTGTGGAAGTCCCGAAGCTTGTTCCACATAAACATCCTGGGCACCATCGATTTTTCTGGCTATAGCACCAATCTTAGCTGCATAGGCACTTAGCTTCGAAAAATCCTCTCCATAAACCTTGATTACAACATCCTGCCTGGCACCTGTCATGAGTTCATTAAAGCGCATCTGAATGGGCTGCTGGAAACCGAAAGTAACCCCAGGAATATACTGCTCAAGCTTAGCCTGCATCTTTCCCGCAAGCTCGTCTCTGGTCGAAGCATTTGTCCAGTCGCCCTTATCCTTCAAGATAATGATCAGGTCACAGGCTTCTACCGGCATGGGGTCGGTAGGAATTTCACTAGAGCCAATCTTTCCGATTACCTCTTTTACTTCAGGAAAATTTGCCTTTAATACCTTTGCAGCCCTTGTAGCGGCCTCAATGGTCTGAGAAAGACTGCTTCCGGTAAGCACCCTGGTTTCTACGGCAAAGTCGCCCTCCTCTAGCGTTGGAATAAATTCGGCGCCCAGGTAATTGAAAATAATAAGGCAAATGGCAAATAACCCTATTGCAATGCCCACAACGGCCACCCTTGCCCGAAGTGCAAAATTGAGCATTGGGGTATACACCCTTTGAAAAAAAGACATGATCCTGTCTGAGATATTTCTTTTGGTGCTGATGGTTTTGTTTAGAAACAGCGCACTCATCATCGGCACATAAGTTAACGACAAGATAAAAGCGCCAAGGATAGCAAAAGCCACCGTTTGGGCCATTGGCCTGAACATTTTGCCTTCTATACCAACCAGTGCCAGAATCGGCAGGTAAACGATGAGGATAATGATTTCGCCGAAAGCAGCACTGTTACGGATTTTGGAAGCAGATTCAAAAATCTCTGCATCCATCTCCTGCTGGCTTAACCTGTTTTTGTTTTTTCGGACACCCAGATGGTGGAGAGATGCCTCCACTATAATTACCGCTCCATCTACGATTAGCCCAAAATCTATAGCGCCAAGACTCATCAGGTTTCCGCTAACGCCAAAAAGGTTCATCAGACATATGGCAAAAAGCATGGCAAGTGGAATAACTGAGGCCACAATCAATCCTGCACGGAAATTTCCCAAAAGCAGTACCAGTACAAAGATCACAATCAATGCGCCTTCTGCCAGGTTTTTGGTCACCGTGCCAATGGCACTGTTTACCAGTTTTGTGCGGTCGAGGAATGGTTCGATCACCACGCCCTCCGGAAGATTCTTTGCAATCTGATCCATGCGGGTTTTTACGTTTGCGATAACCTTTGAAGAGTTTGCCCCCTTTAGCATCATCACTACCGCCCCTACTACCTCACCCTGATCATTTCTGGTCATGGCACCGTACCTGGTGACCGCACCGATCCTCACCTCAGCTACATTTCGGATCAGCACGGGAATGCTATTCTCATTAGTCCGTACAACGATGTTCTCAATGTCTTCAATACTGTTGATAAGTCCCTCGCTTCTAATAAAATAGGCATTGGGTTTCTTATCGATGTAAGATCCGCCAGTGTTCTGGTTGTTTTTTTCAAGCGCCTTAAAAATGTCGCTGATGGAGATATCCATGCTTCTGAGTTTGTCGGGATTAAGGGCAATCTCATACTGTTTGAGGTATCCCCCAAAGCTGCTTACATCTGCTATGCCCTCTACGCCCAGGAGCTGGCGGCGAACAATCCAGTCTTGAATGGTGCGGAGCTCGGTGGCATCATATTTTTTTTCATATCCTTTTTTGGGATGGATGACGTACTGGTAAATCTCTCCCAGTCCGGTTGTTAATGGTGCAACCTCGGGTATGCCGATCCCCTTCGGAATGGCTCTTTCTACTTCGGCAAGCCTTTCGCTCACCTGTTGACGGGCCCAGTAAATCTCTACATTTTCCTTAAACACCACTGTCACAACTGATAGGCCGAACCTGCTAAAGGAACGGATTTCTTCTATTCCGGGAATAGTGGCCATGGTCTGTTCTACCGGATAGGTTACAAAGCGCTCGATATCTTCCGCGCCGTTGCTTGGTGAGGAGGTAATAATCTGGACCTGGTTATTGGTAATATCGGGAAGGGCATCTATGGGCAGCTGCCTAAGGGAGTATATGCCCCAGGCAATCAGCGCCAGTATCATAATTCCCACCAGCAGTTTCTGCTTGATGGAGAATTGTATTATTCTGTTCAGCATTGTCGTTTAAATCAAAAATCAATAAATAGCAGCGTACACCTCATGGTGCAAAATTGCGCATGTTAAAAAGCATGCTTTTCATGGATAGCTCCATGAGATAAAAAATTGATTAAACGAGTTTAGGCGGTTGCCAGATATCGAGTGGTTGTTTTTTCAATGCCGAGCACTGGAAAACCGGGTATGGTTTCCGGAATACAGGAACAATCAGATCTGTTAACTTTTCGGTTGGAAAGTACTGACCGACAGAGCAGCAGGCACAGCTACAGAATGGTGGACAGGATTCTCCATGCATATGCTCAGCTTTTGATTGATCGCTGTGCATAGTGCTTTCTGTGTGAGACTTGGAAACCATATCTTCCTTGTCCTGGCAGGGCATTAAGCCCAGAAGGATCAGATAAAGAGAAAAAAGGAATACAAAGTTTTTCACCAAAGGCAAATGTAATGATTAATGTTTTTAATTCATAAAGCCCGTTTTTATTTTAATTCCGGTTCTGTTTTGATGGTTAAAAAACAATCTGTCTATTTATTAATTGATAACCATTCCCAATGAAAATTAATATCTTGTGGAACTAAATTACAATCATGCTCTATCTGTATGGAAAGATTTGAAGAAATACTAACAAAATATAATTTTACCAAACGGACCAACAAACCAAAGACCACTATTGAGGAATCTGAAAAAATAATAAACTTCAAACTTCCTAACGATTATAAAACTTTTGCTTTAAATTATTCGGGACTTGAAGGTTTTATTGGGGAGCAATATGTTAGACTTTGGGACTTCGACGAAGTAATTGAAATGAATATCGACTATCAAATTTTCGAGCATTTACCGAACACATTAGCAATTGGGGGAAATGGTGGTGGAGAGTACATTGCAATAGAACAATTAAATGATAATAGTTTAAGAATTGTGTTATCTCCCTTCCTAATCGAGGAAGAAGCACATATTGAAATAGGGATTTCCTTTACCGATTTTTTAGAACGTTTAGAAAACCGAAAAGAGTGGTTTGAATAATTAAAACCACATATCACTAACAAACCGACCTAACGTTAGAAAGGAGAATTAGACTATAATGCCAATGATCATACTTACATTTAAAGATTGGGTTTTAACAGTTGATCATGAAAGCACGAAATCAACCTATGCTGCCGTTGAAAATGGTAGTGCGGAGGATTGTAATTGTAATGACTGCTTGAATTATATTCAGAACAGAAGCAACATATTCCCAGAAGAGGTTAAACGTTTATTCAATCAACTTGGTGTAGATTACCACAAGGAAAGTGAGGTTTGGCGAATGTGTAAAGAAAACGACCGTACACACCGCTATAGTGTAATATTTCATTTTAAAGGAAGCTTTGAAGGCACTGATTGTTTAGTCTCACTTAATGGCTCAAAAGCAATCAAACTAAATCCTATAACAGATTCTTTTAAAATCGGTTTTATGAAGGGCGATGATCTAACCTACTTTAAAGACAAAAATGATTTGATTCAGATTGAAATTGAAATCATGGTGCCTTGGGTTATCGATAGAATGTTAGAAAGCGAGTGGTAGTTTCTTATCTAATGAAATGACTTTCAAAAGAAGCCTTGTTGTTACCCAAACACTTAGCTCCTTCAAGTTTTAACAGTCCTAAAACAATGTTCCGAATCGGCTTATCCATCAATCTCTTCAGGCAGCCTTAATATGTTACGTATCATTATAGATGCAAAGTTATGGGGTAAAGAATGTTGGTTATTTTTACGGCTTGCAATTTTACAAGCCCTTACATGAGTATTAACCTGAATAATGAGCTGGCCACCAAGCCACATTACCCTATATTAGATGGCCTTCGCGGTGTTGCCGCCATAATCGTTGTCACTTTTCACTTAACCGAGCCCTTAGGCACCGGGCACCTTGATATCCTGGTTAACCATGGTTATCTGGCTGTAGATTTTTTCTTTTTATTATCGGGTTTTGTAATGGGCTACGCTTATGACGACCGATGGAATAAAATGAGTGTGGGCAGTTTTTTCAAACGCCGTATTGTACGTTTGCAGCCCATGGTAATTTTGGGGATGACCCTTGGCGCTATCGGATTCTATTTTACAGATTCTACCATATGGCCGCTTATTCATACTATTCCCCTCTGGAAGATGCTGCTGGTAATGCTTATTGGCTATACCATCCTGCCGATACCACTATCGCTCGATATACGTGGCTGGCAAGAGATGCATCCCATGAATAGTGTGGGCTGGTCATTGTTTTTCGAATACATTGCCAACATTCTTTATGCGGTGTGGGTCAGGAAGTTTTCTAAAACGGCATTAACTATTTTAGTGGTTATCGCTGCTATTGCATTGGCACAGCTGGCCATTACAAACGGCGATGTAAGTGGCGGCTGGACACTAAATATAGAACAAGTGCGTATTGGCTTTACCCGTACCCTATACCCTTTCTTTGCGGGTTTGTTACTTTCGCGTATTGCAAAGCCCACCCGAATTAAAAATGCCTTTTTATGGTGCAGCCTTTTGGTGGCGCTAGTACTTTATATGCCACGCATTGGCGGGGCTGAGCAGCTTTGGATGAACGGGATTTATGAATCTGTCTGCATTATCATCGTGTTCCCGCTTATCGTGTATATTGGCGCCAGTGGCGTACTGCAAACACAAAGAGAGCATAGGATATGCAAATTTTTAGGTGATATATCCTATCCACTTTACCTGGTACATTACCCATTGGTTTATTTTTACGTGGCCTGGATCAGCAACCATAAAGGCACAACAATTGTGCAGGCCTGGCCATATGCCTTACTCATTTTAGTTGGTGGGATTGCTTTGGCCTATGTCACCTTAAAATGGTACGACGAGCCAGTGCGCAAATGGTTGCGGAAAAAGTTTGCATAATGTTGAGCTAGGCTTAAAAAAAGCTGTATCATAAATATAGAATGGTCATTCTGAGGATTAATTTTGTATAAAAATCAATATTAATGACGTATATAATTGATTATTTTTTGTCCTACGGCTCATGCTTTCCTCGGCTCGCCGCCGCCGATGGGCTCTTCCTTTTTGGTGTCAAAAAGGAACAAAAAACACCGGCTGAAAATTTTTCTTTCAAAGTTAGTGAGTTGGCTGTGTTGGCGGAGCCCGAAAAATTTGTTAGGCCGGATTTAAGTAGAACGGGGATATGGTGCTACGGCCTAGTTGGGCGGAAATAGCATCCGACATAAACCGCTCACATCTAATTAATTACGAAATAACATCAATAATAGTCTATTGAAGGGCCTGTTTAAATGCCCCCGTAAAGCGTTTCGACTACTTGTCCCGATGCATCCTATCGTGTGGACACATTTCTGAATAATTTGTTTCTTTGTTGGATGCAAACACGAGGTTTTACGAGTTTATCCGATTCAAGGTTAATTAGCAGGGGTAATAAGAATCTGGATATACTTTTCAGGAACAGTGTCCAGAGTATACGCCAGTTAAGCAAA
>NZ_JAUG01000098.1 GCF_000708285.2 Pedobacter borealis DSM 19626 | reverse complement strand
ATGACAGTGGTACCGCTTAATGTTGCATAATCACTACCAGCGGTTGCTGTACCGCTTATGGTATAATTTACGGTAACTGGTGCTATTGCCGTAATGTTAGGTGGCAGACTTACCCTAAACGCTCCGTTGGTAGATGGCTCTGCCCCATCACTCACCTTAGTTAAAGCCAACACCCTGTTCGCAGGAATGTTGTCGTCGTCGGCAATATCAACCGTGGCACTGTTGGCCGCCCCATCAACGGTAAAGACGAAGCTAGGTGAAACGCCACCGCTAAGGGTTACGATTACCGTTTCGTTATCTTCTATGAGTTGGTCATTAATTACTGTAACAGGTATGTCTACGCTGTTACTTCCTGCAGGTATGATCACATTACCACTCAAGCTTACATAATCACCGCCATTTACAGCAGTACCTGCAATTGTATAGCTTACGTTTATAGGTTCTGCTGCTGTAATATTAGTTGGAAGTTTCACCGTAAAGCTGCCAGCTGTTGATGGTTCAGCAGCATCTGTCTTTTTAACAATGCTCAGCACCTGATTAGCACTGTTGCTATCATCATCCGCAAGGTTCACCGTAGCCACCGCGTTACCTGGCGCTGGCCCGAAACTGAAGCTATTACTATTTCCTCTTGTGGCGGTTAAAACAACCGTTTCTAAAATCTCTATATTCTGATCGTCGATTACTGTTACCGGCACGTTCACTGAGTTCTGCCCGGCAGGTATGATCACCGTGCCGCTTAATGCCACATAATCGGTTCTGCTGGTGGCCGAACCGCCAACCGTATAGTTCACCGTAATCGCCTCATTGCTGGTTACACCAACTGGTAAGCTGATACGAAGAGAACCATTGGTAGCAGGTTCTGCAGCATTTGCGGCATTGGTTACAAACAATACGTTGTTATTTGCTGTGTTGTCATCATCGGCAATGGTTAACACTGCCCCATTAATGGTGGCATCAGGCAAGTAAACAAACCCATTGGCATCGGTACTGTTAGTAATGGTCAATGTCGCCTGTTCTGGTCCCTCGATAATTTCATCATTGATCACCGTTAATGGTACTGTAACCGAGTTGGTATAGGCAGGGATCGTAATCGTGCCTATAGTGTAATCTGTCCCACTGGTCGCCGTACCGCTCATTACATAACTTACCGTGATATTGGTGCTAGACGAGTAAGCATTTGGCAGCTTGATGGTATAGGTGCCATGGGTAGTTGGTTCGCCCGCATCGTTGGTCTTCTGCACCGAAAGTATGCGGTTGGCGTCCGTATTGTCATCATCGGCAATGTTTATCGTAACCTGATTAAACGCAGGGTCAGTAGGGAATACTAAAGCAGTACCATTCACTCCATCATAGGCACTGCCCGAAATCAGATCGAATATCATCGTCTCGGTAGGCTCAATGAACTGGTCGTCGAGCACGTTCAGGTCTATGTCAATGCTGTTGGTATTCGCCGGGATCACGATCGTGCCCAATCCCTGGTAGTCTAGCCCTGCGGTGGCCGTGCCCGAAACCTTGTAACCAACGGTGATCGGGTAGGCAGACGTTGCGCCCCCAGCCAATTGTATAGTGAAGTGGCCGTTGTTGGCCGGCTCGCTACCATCGCTAACCTTCACTACCTGTAGCGGTGTGCTGCTTGCACCGTTGACATCGATAATGGTCGCTGTCGTGCTGCTGTTAGATGGGTCGATCGTGAACGGATAGCTGGCAGAGTTTGCACTGGTAAGGGTCACTATTACACTCTCTGAACCTTCCACAGTCCCGTCATTACCCGCATTCACATTGATGAATACCTCATTTGAACCAGCAGGTATGGTAACCGTGCTACCCGTAACGCCTGTAAGCGAATAGTCTGTGTTGAACGTTGCAGTACCGCCAATGGTAAAGTTGATCACCACATCCTCAGAACTGATAACCCCTGGTGGAAGCGAGATGCGGAACTGACCGCCAGTCCCACCCTCTATCGCATCGGATACCTTGGTAACCAGTACCAGTTTGTTGCTGACCGTAATATCGTTGTCGGTGATATTGGCAGTGGCACTTCCTGCCCCCGATACCACTGTATAGGCAAACTGTCCGTCGTTGCCACCGCTGATGTTCATGATCACCGTTTCGGTTGGCTCGATAATCGTATTGTCTATTACCTGAACAGGTATGGTTACGCTGTTTTGGCCAGCAGGTATTACCGCCGTACCACTCAATGCGCTATAATCGGTACCACTGGTGGCCGTGCCGCCTACCGTGTAGCTCACCGTAACGTCTGTTGATGCGGTAATACCACTTGGCAGACTAAGGGTAAAGATACCGTTTGTGCCTGGCTCTGCTGCGTCACTGGTCTTCACCACCGAAAGTGTCAGATTGGTAGCCGTGTTATCATTGTCCGTAATGTTCAGCGTGGCACTTCCTGCCGTGGCACTTGCTGTAAAAGCGAAGTTGGCTGATACGCCATTGCTAAGATTCAGTATCACGGTCTCGGTTCCCTCTATCTTCTGATCGTCGGTTACCGTTACCGGTACGCTCACCGAGTTCTGCCCGGCAGGTATAATCGCCATGCCACCCAATGAGGTATAATCAACTCCATTTGTAGCGGTTCCACTGATGGTATAATTCACCGTCACATCTTCTGTGGCCAATACACCAGCAGGAAGACTGATGCTGAAGCTACCATTGGTAGATGGTTCTGCCCCATCCGCTGTTTTTACAACGCTCAAGGTGCGGTTTGCAGGCGTGTTCTCATTATCTATGATGTTCACTGTGGCGGCCCCATTTGCGGCACTTGCCCTGAAGGTGAAGCTTGTCGATGTGCCACCATTCAACCTAAGGTTTACTGTCTCTACGTTCTCGATCAACTGGTCGTCGGTTACCGTTACTGGTATGCTCACCGAATTCTGTCCAGCAGGTATAGTCACTGTGCTGCCTATTGTCGCATAGTCAACTCCATTTGCAGCAGTTCCACCTATGGTATAGTTTACCGTGATTGCCTCTGTAGCCATTATACCCGTTGGAAGGCTAATGCTGAAGCTGCCGTTAGTAGCTGGTTCTGCTCCATCAGCTGTTTTTACAACGCTCAGTTCCAGGTTTGCAGGGGTGTTGTCATTATCCGAGATATTCACCGTGGCATTCCCAGCCGTGGCGCTCGCCGTATAGGCGAAACTGGCCGATGCACCATTGGTTAATGTAAGGATAACCGTCTCGGTGTTCTCTATCAACTGGTCGTCGATGATTGGTACCGATACCAAAACACTGTTCTGGCCAGCAGCTA
Organism: Pedobacter borealis DSM 19626; assembly: GCF_000708285.2. Classification (GTDB taxonomy): domain Bacteria; phylum Bacteroidota; class Bacteroidia; order Sphingobacteriales; family Sphingobacteriaceae; genus Pedobacter; species Pedobacter borealis. The sequence continues at coordinate 51,772 of NZ_JAUG01000098.1, read as the reverse complement.
TCGTGGCCGTGGTGCCCAATGTTGTATAATCAACTCCATTTGCAGCAGTTCCACCTATGGTATAGTTCACCACAATCGCCTCAGTGGCCGTTATCCCTGTTGGAAGGCTGATAGTAAAACTACCATTGGTTGATGGCTCTTCACCGTCAGCAGTCTTCACAATGCTCAATGTGCGGTTCGCTGGGGTGTTATCATTGTCTGCTATATTCACCGTAGCATTCCCCGCTGTGGCGCTTGGCGTAAAGGTGAAGCTGGTTGATGTGCCATTGGTCAATGTGAGTACCACGTTTTCGGTATTCTCGATCAGTTGGTCGTCCAGTATAATTACCGGTACGCTCACCGAGTTCTGCCCAGCAGGTATCGTCACCGTACCCCCCAATGTCGCATAGTCAGCTCCATTTGTTGCTGTCCCACCGATGGTATAGTTTACCGTTATATTTTCTGTAGCCCGTACGCCAGTAGGAAGGCTAATGCTGAAGCTTCCATTGGCAGATGGCTCTGAACCGTCTGATGCTTTCACCACACTCAATGTGAGATTTGCTGGTGTGCTATCATTGTCTGCTATATTCACCGTAGCCGTATTAGTAGCACTTGGTGTATAACTAAAATTAGTAGAGATACCATTGATTACCGTTAAGATCACCCGCTCTGGGTTCTCGATCAGCAGGTCATCGGTCACCCTTACAGGTACCAACACACTGCTCTGCCCGGCAGGTATAATCACCATACCGTCTAATGTAATATAGTCAGTGCCATTGGTTGCTGTGCCGCCTACCGTATAGTTCACCGTAATAGCCTCGGTGGTCAATACCCCAGGAGGAAGGCTGATCGTGAAGCTACCATTAGTAGATGGCTCTGCTCCATCAGCTGTTTTCACAACGCTAAGCGTCAGGTTTGCCAGGGTGTTATCATTGTCTGTTATGCTTACCGTAGCTTTATTGGCACTACTTGCTGCATAACTAAAACTTGTAGATGAGCCACTGATCAATGTTAATTCCACGGTTTCGGTATTCTCGATCAGCTGGTCGTCTGTTACCGTAACCGGTACCAATACACTATTTTCACCGGCAGGTATAATCACCGTACCATTTAACAATGCATAATCGCTGCCATCAGTAGCAGTACCACCTATCGAATAGTTCACTGTGATGGCCTCGGTGGCTGTTATACCTGTAGGAAGGCTGATGTTAAAACCACCGTTATTAGATGGTTCCGCACCGTCTGCTGTCTTCGCAACGCTCAATGTCAGATTCGATGGAGTATTGTCATCATCAGCAATGTTCACCGTGGCAGTCCGATTGGTAGTGCTTAGGCTATAACTAAAGTTTGTTGATGCGCCACTGGTCAATGTGAGCACCACAGTTTCATTATTCTCAATCAGCTGGTCGTTGGTAACTGTTACCGGTATCGATACACTGTTCTGTCCAGCTGCTATTGTAGTCGTACCAGTCAAGGCAGTATAGTCGCTATTAGCTGTCGCCGTGCCACCTATCGTGTAATTCACCGTGATGGCCTCGGTTGCTGTTATACCAGTTGGGAGACTGATACTGAAGCTACCATTGCTTGATGGTTCTGCCCCATCCGCTGTCTTCACCACGCTTAACGTGCGGTTTGCTGGCGTGTTGTCATTATCAGCAATGTTCACCGTGGCAGCCCCATTAGTAGTGCTTGCGCTATAGCTAAAGCTGGTAGATACGCCATTGGTCAAGCTAAGTACCACAGTTTCATTATTCTCAATCAGCTGGTCGTCAATCACCTGTACCGGTACCGATACACTGTTTTGTCCGTTAGCTATGATAGCCGAACCGCTCAAGGCGGTATAATCGCTATTAGCTGTTGCCGTCCCTCCTATCGTGTAGTTCACCGTAATCGCCTCGGTTGCCGTTATACCTGTTGGAAGACTGATGCGGAAGCTACCGTTGGCCGATGGTTCTTCACCGTCAGCCATCTTCACAACGCTCAACGTGAGGTTTGCTGGCGTATTATCATCGTCTGTGATGTTCACCGTGGCAACCCCACTGGTGGTGCTTGGCGTATAGGCGAAGCTGACTGATGTACCACCAGTCAAAGTAAGGGTCACCATCTCTGTGTTCTCTATCAACTGGTCGTCGGTCACCATTACAGGTACACTCACTGAGTTCTGTCCTGCAGCTATTATAGCTGTACCATCCAACGTAATATAGTCAGCTCCATTAGTAGCTGTACCACTGATGGTATAGTTCACCGTAATATCTTCTGTAGCCAGTATGCCAGTAGGAAGGTTGATATTGACCCCACCGTTAGTTGATGGTTCTCCACCGTCAGCCGTCCTCACAATGCTCAACGTGCGGTTTGCTGGCGTATTGTCATCATCTGTAATGTTTACCGTGGCAGCCCCACTGGTGGTGCTCGGCGTATAAGCGAAGCTGGCTGATGCGCCATCGGTCAAGGTAAGGATGATCGTCTCCGTGCGCTCTATCAACTGGTCGTCCATTACCGTTACGGGTACGCTTACCGAATTCTGCCCAGCAGGTATAACCACCGTGCCGTTCAATGTAGTATAGTCGCTACCACCTGTTGCCGTGCCGCCTATGGTATAGCCCACCGTGATGGCCTCTGTGCTTATTATACCTGTTGGAAGACTGATGCTGAAACCACCATTAGTTGATGGCTCTCCACCGTCAGCCGTCCTCACAACACTCAACGTGCGGTTTGCTGGCGTATTATCATCATCTGTGATGTTCATCGTAGCAGCTCCGTTTGTGCCACTTGGCGTATAGGCGAAGCCAGCTGATGTACCACTGGTTAGGGTAAGGATAGCTGTCTCTGTGTTTTCTATCAGCTGGTTGTCGGTTACCGTTAGTGGTACCGTTACCGAGTTGGCATAGGCAGGAAGTGTAACTGTTCCAATGGTATAATCTGTTCCATTGGTTGCTGTACCGCTCATCGTGTAGTTCACCGTGATGGCGGAGCTAGACGAGTAGCCTGCTGGCAGGCTGATGGTATAGGCACCATGGGTACTTGGTTCGCCCGCATCATTGGTTTTCACCACCGAAAGCACACGGTTAGTGGTTGTATTATCATCATCGGCAATGTTGATTGTCACCTGGCTGGATGCTTGGTCCGCAGGGAATACATACGCATTTGTCCCGTCGGATGCACTGCCCGAGATCAGATTGAATATCATTGTCTCGGTAGGCTCGATGAACTGATCATCAAGCACGTTCAGGTCTATATCAACGCCGTTGGTATTCGCTGGGATCACAATTGTGCCCAGTCCCTGATAGTCTACCCCTGCGGTGGCCGTGCCCGAAAGACTGTAACCAACGGTAATATCGAAGTTCGAGGTTGCCCCCCCAGCCAAATGTACCCTGAAGCGGCCATTGGTGGCCGGCTCACTGCCATCGCTAATCTTCACTACCTGTAGTAGTGTGCTATTAGCGCCATTGGCGTCGATGATGTTCACTGTTGCACTGCTGCTCGATGGGTCGATCGCGAACGGATAGCTGATAGAGCTTGCACTGTTAAGGGTCAGTACCACGCTCTCTGGACCTTCCACTACAGCATCTGTAAGCGCATCCACATCGATAAACACCTCGTTAGCACCGGCAGGTATAACTACCGTGCCACTCAATGTTGTATAATCAATGCTATTTGTAGCAGTTCCACTGATGGTATAGTTCACCGTAACAGGTTCAGAACTGGTAACCCCTGGTGGGAGCCCGATGCGGTACTGACCGTTGACCCCGCCCTCCATCGCATCGGATACTTTAGTTACCAGTACCAGGGTGCTACTGGTTGCAATATCGTTGTCGGCGATGTTCACAGTGGCACTTCCTGCCCCCGATGCCACAGTGTAAGTAAACTGTCCATCACTGCCACCGCTGATGTTCATGATCACCGTTTCGCTTGGCTCAATAGACGTATCGTCAATTACCTGTACAGGTATATTCACGCTGTTTTGGCCGGCAGGTATTATAACCGTACCACTCAATGCGGTATAATCGGTGCCGCTGGTGGCCGTGCCGCCTATCGTATAATTCACTGTGATCGGCTCGGTGGTCAATACACCCGCAGGAAGACTGATACTGAAGCTACCATTACTTGATGGTTCTGCCCCATCCGCTGTCTTCACCACGCTCAAGGTGCGGTTTGCTGACGTGTTATCATTGTCTGTAATGTTCACCGTGGCACTTCCTGCTGTGGTGCTTGCCGTATAGGCGAAACTGGCTGAGGTACCACTGTTCAAGGTAAGGATCACTGTCTCGGTGTTCTCGATCAGCTGGTCGTTAATTACCGTTACCGCTACGTCAACCGAGTTCTGCCCGGCAGGTATGGTCACCGTACCTAGTGCTGCATAGTCGCTACCGCTAGGTGATGTGCCATTGGTCACCGAAAGGATAACCGTCTCGCCCCCCTCTATCAACTGGTCGTCAGTTACCCTTACAGGTACCGTTATGCTGTTCTGTCCGGCAACGATTAAAGCTGTACCGCCCAATGTAATATAGTCCGAGCCATTGGTTGCCGTGCCGCCTATTGTATAATTCACTGTGATCGGCTCGGTGGTCAGTACGCCCGCAGGAAGACTGATTGTGAAGCTACCATCTGTAGACGGCTCTGCACCATCTGCTGTCTTCACAACGCTCAATGTGCGGTTTGCCGGTGTGTTATCATTGTCTGCAATGTTCACCGTGGCCGTATTGATACTACTTGCACTATAACTAAAGTTTGTAGATGAGCCACTGGTTAATGTGAGTACAACGGTTTCGGTATTCTCAATCAGCTGGTCGTCTGTTACCATTACCGGTACGTTTACCGAGTTCTGTCCGGCAGCTATGGTAACCGTACCGCCGAGTGGCGCATAATCCGTGCCATTAGTAGCTGTCCCATTGATCGAATAGTTTACCGTGATATCCTCTGTGGCCGTTATACCCGATGGAAGGCTGATCCTGAAACTACCGTTATTAGATGGCTCTGCACCATTGGGAGTGGTTGCCACAACGCTCAATGTCAGGTTCGATGGAGTATTGTCATCATCAGCAATATTCACCGTGGCATTTCCTTCCGTGGTGCTTAGGCTATAAGTAAAGTTTGCAGATGTGCCCCCTGTTAATGTGAGCACCACGGTTTCGTTATTCTCAATCAGCTGGTCATTGATTACCGTTACTGGTACAGATATACTGTTCTGTCCAGCAGCTATGGTCGCCGTACCGCTCAAAGCAGTATAATCGCTATTAGCTGTGGCCGTACCACCTATCGTATAATTCACTGTGATCGGCTCGGTGGTCAATACACCCGCAGGAAGACTGATTGTGAAGCTACCATTTGTAGACGGCTCTGCACCATCTGCTGTCTTCACCACGCTCAAGGTGCGGTTTTCCGGCGTGTTATCATTGTCTGCAATGTTCACCGTGGCATTCCCCGCTGTGGTGCTTGCCGTATAGGCGAAACTGGCTGAGGTACCACTGTTCAAGGTAAGGATCACTGTCTCGGTGTTCTCGATCAGCTGGTCGTTAATTACCGTTACCGCTACGTCAACCGAGTTCTGCCCGGCAGGTATGGTCACCGTACCTAGTGCTGCATAGTCGCTACCAGCTGTGGCCGTGCCACCTATCGTGTAGTTTACCGTAACATCTTCCGTGGCCGTTATACCTGTTGGTAGGCTGATGCTGAAACTACCGTTGGTTGACGGCTCTGCACCGTCAGCCGTCCTCACAACGCTCAACGTAAGGTTTGCCGGCGTATTGTCATTATCCGTGATGTCTACCGTGGCATTCCCAGCCGTGGTACTTGCCGTATAGGCGAAGCTAGGCGATGTGCCATTGGTCACCGAAAGGATAACCGTCTCGCCGCCCTCTATCAACTGGTCGTCAGTTACCCTTACAGGTACCGTTATGCTGTTCTGTCCGGCAACGATTAAAGCTGTACCGCCCAATGTAATATAGTCCGAGCCATTGGTTGCCGTGCCGCCTATTGTATAATTCACTGTGATCGGCTCGGTGGTCAATATACCCGCAGGAAGACTGATTGTGAAGCTACCATCTGTAGACGGCTCTGCACCATCTGCTGTTTTCACAACGCTCAATGTGCGGTTTGCCGGTGTGTTATCATCGTCTGCAATGTTCACCGTGGCATTCCCCGCTGTGGTGCTTGCCGTAAAGGCAAAACTGGCCGATGTGCCATTGGTCAAGGTAAGGATGACCGTCTCTGGGTTCTCGATCAGCTGATCGTCGGTTACCATTACCGGTACGTCTACAGCGTTCTGTCCGGCAGCTATGGTAACCGTACCTCCTAGTGACGCATAGTCCGTGCCATTGGTTGCCATGCCACCAATGGTATAGTTCACTGTAATATCTTCTGAAGCAGTTATACCTGGCGGAAGGTTGATGCTGAAATTACCGTTGGTAGATGGCTCTGCGCCATTTGCGGCCGTTGACACAACGCTCAACGTGCGGTTTGCAGGCGTATTATCATTATCAGTAATATTTACCGTGGCATTCGCTGCCGTGCTGTTTACCTGATAGGCACCGCTGGTAGTACCAGTTCCTCCAGTTAAAGTAACCGTAACACCTTCTGTTATTTCAATCAAATTATCATCTGTTACCGTTACAGGTATGGTCACCGAATTCCCTCCGGCAGGTATAATCGCCGTGGTGCTCAATGTCGTATAATCAACCCCATTTGTAGCTGTCCCACTGATGGTATAGTTTACCGTTACATTTTCTGTGGCCAGTACACCAGCAGGAAGGCTGATACTGAAGCTTCCATTCGTTGCCCCCTCTGTTCCATCCTGCACCTTGGCTATGCTCAGTATTTGGGTGGCCGTGGTAAGCCCACCAAAAGTAGAAAAACTCTGTATTCCGCTAAACTCTACATAATCTACTCCATTTGCCTGGCCAGTGGCCGAAGGTGTGAGTTCCGTTATATTGGCCAATTTTTCAGGCGAAAGGTCAGCCAATGTAGTGGCAATATCACCGGTATGTTTAAACCAGATCCATTTTTGAACACCAGTTACACCACGGCTTCCAGATAGGGTGGTTTCGGCATTAGTGCGTTCAGCTGGGTTCCAGAACAGGCGAACTTTCACTCCACCGTTTACGGTAAGTGCCGGGCCTGTGTAAGTGATCTGCAGTAACCTACGCATCAACTGCGTACCATAGGTCGTACCGCTGTTCTTACCTAAAGCGGTAATCATATCCCGGTTTACGTCTATCAGACCAGACAACTTCGTTACGTCGAGTGTATTTCCATTCAGGTCAATAGCCGCAATATATTTACCTGCATCTGCTGGATCTAAGAAATAAATCGTATTGCCATCAATACACGTTGAAACTACCGTTTTAACGGTACCATCAGCAACCAGCACAGGCGGCCTGGCCGGCGGGAAGCCGGTAGCCAGCGTGAACACCACGCCGTTGGTTAGGGCGGTTACGTTGCTGAAACCTACCACGCCTGCATTGAGGTCTGTAGCGGAAATCTGCGTAACCGTGCCTGTGGCAAAGTTGCCATCACCATCCAGATCGATCAATAATTTATAATCGCTAAGTGCGGAGCCTGTTTGGGAAACCCCCGTGAGGTCAAATTGCAGGCGCAATGGATGCGTGGTGGCATCAAAATTTGTCAGCTGCGCTTCCCATTCCTGACTAAGGCGCTGACTGATACAACTACCCACAGGAATATCTGTAGTTATTGTAGTTAGCTCGGCACTGTTGCTACCCAACACAAAAAAACTCTTGTCAAGAGCAAAGGTATTGGTATTGGCTACATTCGAAGCCGCAATTGTGCCTAACCCAACGGTCAGGATGGCGCCCGTGTTAACGCTACGGGATTGTTTGGTGTTGAAGTCAGTAGCATCATCCCTTCCTATGCCCACAATGTTGTTCTTATAGATGCCATTTGCCGCTGTAGTCGTCCAATAGGCAGCCCCATCACTGCCAAGGTAGTTGCTGCCCCCCGCATTCATCGTGATCCCATATTTCAGGGAGAGGTACGACTCAACGGTTTGTCGTTCGGTGTCAGACAATACACGGTCATAAACGATAACCTCGCCTATTTGGCCTAACCAGGGGAATTGCCTTCCACCAAAAGAACGAATACCTATAGAAGTAAAATTGGCGGTATTAGGCGTAAAGAGGATATTACCCTGCTTGTCAAAAACATTATTTTGGAACAGGCTAACACCATTGGTCGCATCTGTCTGGGTTGCACTGAAGACATAAGATTGATTGGCCACGTAGGCCTTAACACCTGTTATCGAACCTTTTTGAGTCGGGAACTGGCCAGTAGATTCCAGATAATCCAAGTTGTTTCCGACAAGTCGAAATTCCGTTCCTTGATCGGAAAGTGATTGTCCACTACCACTGCTAACCAGTTCTCTGGCAATTGGACCACTTGTAAAGTTTGTGCCTGGACTGCCTACTGCGAAAACAGTAGCGGTACTGGGGTCAATACGGGCGGTTGTAATGTCCATATAGCTGCTACTGGTAATGTTAGTATTACCATTGAAATTCCTGCTATAGTTAAAGTTGAGGCCCTGGGCATTGATACTGGGTTGGTTAACCGCCGTGTTCTGTATGGCATGATTGCCATTGGTACTATAATCATTCCATTGGTTAAGGGTAGACACCCCATCATCAGCTCGTAGCCAGAAAGTAAGTCCAGTGCTAACGGTATTCGGTCCTTTTACAGTCTTTGCGAACGTAAAGTATGCACCATCGGGCAGTAAACTACTGCTTAGGGTAACCGAACCTGTTGCATCCAGGGCATAAGCAACATCACCTGTACCAAAAGTATCGTCAGTACTGACCAACAGATAAATCAACGCATTGCCCCCAGTTAATTTAAGCGTTATATTTTGGTCCGCCCAGTTGTTTTTTTGGGCTTTCCAAACGCGGGCCATTCTGCTGTTAACTCCGGTAACACCGGCAACAGGAGTTCGATAAGGGGTAGTTGCCCCATTATCACCGAAAGTAAGAAAGGAAAGATTGTTGGTAATGGTAGCTGTATTAGCCGCATTGGAGGTAGCAACAGTGCTACCCAAGGCAAGGGTAACGATGCCTGTATCTGCACTCAATGATTGTTTCTGATTGAGGACACTGCCATCAATGGCATTATCACGACCAATTCCCGTGATGTGCTTGGCATAGCCAATGTTATTGCTTGCAGTCCACATTTTGGTGGTACCATCACTGGCCAGGTAGTCTATAGGCGTACCAATACCCAAGGTAAGGCCGTATTTAAGGGCCAAATAAGATTGCACTTGCTGGCGGTCTATATTGCTTAGCTTTTGGCTAAAAATCATGATTTCAGCTAACTGCCCATTGAAGAGACTACCATGGCCGGCCCCGATGTAATTACCTCTTGTGCTAGCTGCTGGTGGTACAGGTGTGACAAAATTTACCACATTGGTTAATGTTGATGCCACTACCCTGCCATCAATGCCGGCAGCCCAATCATTGGTTGCACTCCAAATATTCAGCAGGTGCGCATTAAGCACATTTACTGTAGTTGGGTAAGTAGGCGAAGTAGTAGGGTAAGTAAAACCCTGACGAGTAGTACTACCAAAATAAGTAAAATGACTATTGGTACTCGAGGTATACGTAGATACGGTAGAAGATGTGGGAGGGTTGGGATTTGTACCTCCAAACTCAAAGGGATATTGGGGAGTGGTACTGGTGTTGGGCAAACTAGAGAACTGTACACAGAATACTTCTCCAGCCGTTAATGCATCTAAAAATGTTGTGGTATTAAAATAATTACCACCACCACCAGGAAAGATAATGGAAGGGTTGAAGTTGATTCCGCTAGGGTTTATAGTACGTGCGCCTGATAGACTAGTCCATACACGAGCAGGAACAACAGGCACCTTATCTGTCAATGATGTTATACTGGTAGTTGTCCCAACGTTGAGGGGGTTATCTGCACTATTCCATGATACAAGACCGGTTGCAACCCCACCAGGAGATTGTGCGAGGGCTTGTTTTCCACAGCATAGGGTTAATAACAGAGACCATATTATCAATTTTGCATATCGCCCGCAATTTTTCTTATAAGCTAAAAAATCAAGTGTAAAAACCAGTGCGTTAAAGGAGAAGTTATTCATATGTAAATTTCTGGGAGAATAGGTCAATATTAAAAAACCAGCAAAGGAACCGATTCAATAACATTATTTTAGTTAGCCCTAAGTTAAAAAAATTTACAATATTACAAAAAGCTTTTTTACATTTAATTGACATAGCCGACACAATAACATAAGCTATTGTAAAAAAAGCACATTACAACAAGCTATAATCGAAGATTTGGAGAGAAAAAAATTATTTAAAAACGGATCAAAAACCAAGGTAATTTTTGATTAGACTACCTCGATCAGATTATAATAGCACAAAAAAGTTGGCAGATATGAAAAATTGTAGTTTTGGTTTTTAAAAGTACAATAAGATGCTCCATGGCTAAAATTTAAGAACTATTTAGAACCTGTTTAAATTTGCTACAATTATTTTACTTATCTAACATTTTTGTCACACTGAGGGGTAATTTATTTTGTAAAAATCAATATGAATAACAGATGGATAAAACAGGTGAATGGTCTTGAAGTATCGTCATTTCGACCGCAGTGTTCCAAAGGAACTCCTTTGGAGGAGAAATCTTTTAACTTTGATTCAATAACCTGAATACTGATTAAGCCGTTTTGATTCCGTTTCTTTCTGACAAACACTAAGATAAATATAAGTCAAAATCCTTCTGGGACACCCAAAAAACAAAAAATTAACACATAACTCCCTAAATATCAGCACCGTTTATTCAGGGTTTAAAAAACAGCGGAAGACAGGGGTGGTGTACCCTTTCCCAAACGGACCTGCAATTGCAATTCCATGTACACCAAGTGTATTATGGATCACGCCCACCGAATCGCCACTGTTCTTATTTAATATATTTACCTGATTACCATGAGAAACAAAAAGATTGTTGTGCTGCTGATCGATACTTATATAATCCCAACCCCCGTCGCTTTGTATTTTATGGACTGCCAATACGTGCAGGCCGCTTTTTTGTTGGGCATTTGCAGCAATTGACATTGCAAAAAGAACCACCATGCTTAATAATTTCCTTTTCATTTTTTTCGTTTTAATATTTTTAGGATATGGATTTAAAATATGTTACGCTTAAATTGCATCTCCTTCAGGTTTGGCCAATTTGTAGAATCGTCTGATCAGACTTGGTAAAGCAATGAGCAATAAAGGCATGGCTACTATAAAACCGCCAATTACGGCAATAGCCAACGGTTGATGCAATTGTGCACCAGCTCCGATACCTAAAGCCAAAGGCATTAAGGCGATAATTGCCCCAAGTGCAGTCATTAATTTTGGCCGTAACCGGGTAGAGATGGCAAAGGTTATGGCATCATCAACACTTTGTTTGGCAAGGGATTCTTTAAACTGTAGAAAGGTAAATATGGCATTCTCGCCGATAATACCCACAATCATGATCAACCCGGTGTAACTTCCTACGTTTAAGGGGGTATGGGTTAAAAACAGGGCTAAATAACTCCCAGAAAGGCCCAGCACCGAGATCAATAAAATGAGAAAAGCAATTTTAAAATCTTTAAATAGAAATAAAATTACGCTAAACACCAACAAACTCGATGCGATAAGAATGGTGAGCAGTTCGGAGAACGATTGTTGCTGTTCTTTATATGCACCACCATATTCGATGTGGTAACCCGAAGGCAGGTTTACATTGGCATTTACAGCTTTCTGAAGATCTTTCATTACACTTCCCAGATCTCGGTTATCGAGCCTTGCGGTAACTACCCCAATGGTTTGCAGGTTTTCCCTAGCCACTTCGGCAATTCCTGCTTTAAGGTCAACCTTTGCCATTTGCTGAATGGGCACCGCTGTTCCATCAGGCAAGAAAATTTTAAGCTTGTTGATATCGGCCACGCTAAAAGTTCTGCTTCCGGGGTACACCATGCGGATAGGTGAAAGCTGTTGTTTATCGTATAAATCGCCGATTAAAGTTCCTTGCATTGCGGTTTGGAGCTGCGATTGAAAAGATACCGGACTAACACCATATTGTGCCAGCATAGTAAAATTCGGCTGGATATTTACCGTTGGCCCAGAGCGTACAATGCCATCAAACACATCGGCTGTACCATCTACATGCGAAACCAGATCGGCTACCTTTTTAGATAAAGCCTGCAGTTTTTCCTGGTCGTTGCCAAAAATTTTCACCTCGATGGGCTGTGTAGAGCTCATTAAATCGCCCAGCATATCGCCAATTACCTGTCCGAAATCGATTACCAATGCAGGTTGTGTATTTTCGATGTGCGTGCGTATCTCCGAGATCACTTCTTCTGTGCTTTTTGTCCTGTTATGCTTCAGCTGGATCAGGTAATCGCCAGTATTTGGTTCGGTAATAAAAAAGCCCATCTGCGTTCCGGTTCTCCGCGAATACGCCTGAACATCTGGAATTTTAACAATCTCCTTTTCCACTTCTCTAAGCATCCTGTCGGTTTCTTCGAGCGAAGTACCTGGAGGCGAAGCATAATCCAATACAATGCTACCCTCATCCATTTCGGGGAGAAATCCGGTTTCTAAACGTGGGAAAACGAGCACAATCGATGCGATCAGCACGAGCATAAATATGATCGAAATATAAGGTCGTTGTATAAAATAACGTACCCAGTTTTGCGATTTAACCTCATGTACCACTACTTTTTTGCCGGTTGCTGCGTGACTACCCCCTTTACGGGTAAGCAAAAGATAAATCACAGGTAAGCCAATCCAGGTAACAAAGAAGGAACAGACCAGGGTAATGATCATGGTATTGGTCATCACCTGAAAATAAGAACCTGCAACACCCGTCATCAATACAAAAGGAACAAATATCACGATGGTACTGATAGAAGAACCTAACATGGCCGGGAAAAGATAAGTCACCGCCTTGCTTAATAACCTCATGGTAAGCTCTTCGGGATGTTCTTCATGTGTGCGATGAATCTGCTCTACCACCACTATAGCATCATCTATAATTAAACCTATGGCTGCTGCAATGGCGCCAAGAGTCATGATATTGAGTGAATACCCAATGAAATAAAGCACAATTACGGTTAAACAAAGCGTAACCGGGATGGTGATTAAAATGGTAGCACTTGCTTTGAACGATCTCAGAAAAATAACAGCTACTAAAATGGCCAATGCCAAACCAATTAATAAACTGTCGCGTACACTTTTTACCGATTCGTTTACAAAATCGGCCTGTACGTAATAAGGTTTAATACTTACTCCGGCTGGCAGGATGCGCTTCAGTTGCTCTACCTTGGTAAACATCTCGTTAGAAAGATCGACCAGGTTGGCATTAGGTTGTTTGATTACTGCAATCAGGATTCCATCTTTCCCGTTGGCATTAATTCGGGTATATTCTACACTCTGCTGAATATTTACCCTGGCAACATCCATTACCTTAATAATTCGGTTGCCCTTCCTGCTCAACACCAGATTTTCCAAATCGCTTTTGTTTTTTACAGTAGCATCGGTTACGGATAGGTACAGGTAATTGTGATCGGCGAGGTAGCCGTTAGATTTTATAAAATTGGTTTGGCTGAGTGTATTGCCGATCTGATCTGGGGCGATACCCAGCGTCTGCATTTTCTGTACATCGAGCTCCAGCCAGTATTCTTTGCTTTTACCACCAATTACACGGATCTCAGAAACGCCATCAACTTGCGAAAGAAAAGGTTTTACGGTATAGGTGGCAATTTTTTTCAGTTCAGCAGACGAATAATTGTGGCTTTCTAAGCTGTATCCACTTACAGGAAGGATAGAGGGATTCATCTTCTCTACCGAAATATTAACCCCAGCTGGCAATGAAGCACTGATTTTGGCAATCTGCGATTCTATCCGCTGCTGACTCAGATCGATATCGGCACCGGGGTTCATAAATGCAGAAAGCTCACAACTGCCCCTACTGGTGGTACTCCTAACCAATTGAAGATCGGGCACTTGTTTTACCGCATTTTCTAAAGGCCGCGTTACCGTAACCACCATCTTATCAACCGGCTGTAATTCTGCATCGGCAATAATCTTGATCTTTGGAAAAGTAATTTCTGGAAAAAGCCCTGTTTTTAACTGACTGAAAGCATATACTCCGCCAACCAGTACAATGAGCAATACTGCCAGGATTGGGTTTTTATGGGAAATAAAAAACTTGTTCATGGCCTCTTCTGGATTTTAACTTTGGCAGTATCTGCTATTCCATAATTCCCAGATGTAATGATCCGGTCGGTCTTCGAAAATTTAGGATCGAGCACTTCAATTGTGTTTTGGTTTTCGATGCCTTTTTTTACATTTATTCTTACTGCCGTTGAATCGTTGATCAGTTTCATTACCCAAAACTCATCTTCGGTTTCGTTGGCCAACACCGCCGATTTTGGCAATACCTGCGCCTGTGCATGGTTTACTTTCGTTAACCTGACTTTTGCGATTAAACCTTCGGGAATATCTTTGGCTGCCCCCACTTTAAGGATATAACGTTGGGTCTGTGCTGATGAATCTACAGCAGGCATTGTTCCTGAAACTGTTCCGGTCATTTTAGTTCCATCCGGTAGGAGGATAACCAGGCTTCTATTCTGACTGATCAGCTGATTGTATTCGTAAGGCAGATCGAGCAGAAAAACAAGACTATTGCGGTTGCTGATCGTGGCCAAAGCTTCTCCATCCTGCACATAATCTCCTTTTTGATGACTTACCTGAATAACTGTTCCGGCCTGATCGGCTCTGATATTGGAAATACCAGAAAATTTAAACCCCGCATCGAGCTTATTTACGCTATTGCCAATCGATTTTGCTTCTTTGGTAATTAAACTAAATAACAGTTGATGGCTCCCCACCTGCTTGCCTAATACGGCCTGAGCACTTTCTACATAACCGTTGATATTTGCCTTTACAAAACTTTTCTCCAGATAGGCCGAAACTGCCGAAAGCTCCACAAATTCTGAAAGAGAACTATCTTGAACAGTAGTCACCTGAACTGGGGTAATTGGCGAGGGCTCATCTACAGTTTCTGCAGGGGCAGAATGATTACATCCCGAAAAAACAAACAGCGTGGCAATACCACTACATATTAATTTTAGATAGCTTTTCATGGTTATCGGTTCCAGTAATTAAATTGGTTGATCAGTTTTAAACGGTTAATATTGGTTTGGCGCAATAAATTTTGAGCTGCCATATAGTTGTTGATCGCAATAACAAAATCAGCCACTTTTAAATCGCCAGTGTGCATCAGTTTACTGTCTACCTCAATCAAACCCTTGCTAAAACGGATCTGCTCGTTAATTTTTGGAAAGAGCGCATCGGTCTGGTTAATCTGCTGACGGATCAGGTTTAGCTGTTGTTGTTGCTGGCGGACAAAAAAATCGCGGTAACTGGATATGGTTTTAGCAGAAAGACTGAGTTTATTATACTGCATTTTTTTCTGATGACCATCGTAAATCGGAACGGAAAAAGTAAAACCAATACTTGCCCCAAAATTTTTATAGGGCTGCAAAACAAATGAAGAATTATAACCCCCATTTGCATACACCCCAAGTTTGGGTTTATAGTTAAAGTTGATCGCGTTTTTTTGATTGCTGTTTTTTAAACTGTCGATATCAAAACGTTTATTAAAAAAGCTTCGATCCATTGAGGTGTAGGCGGTCTGCAATTGGGGGTCGGCTAACTTAACCTGTGTGGTATCAGAAATACCAGCCAGATAGTTTAACGTGGCATAGTCATTTTTAAACTGCAGTTCGGCCTGTTTTACTACCAATTGCTGTTGTTGTAGCGTAACCAGGAAAGTTAAATACTCTGATTGCTTGTAAATATTGCTTCTGGTTAATTTTTTAAGCAGTGCTTCTTCTTGTTCGAGCAGCGTAACCACTTCCCGATTAAAATATACCTGTTCTTGACTGGCATAGGCTAGAATATATTGATCGGCAATAGATCTTTGCAAATCATACAGCGAGAGTTGCCCCGCATATTTAATTGAATCGCTTTGGATTTTAATGCCCTCGAGCTGGTTATTGATGCGTTTCTTGTTCAACAGATCATAATTCACATTAAGTAGTGCTTCTAGCGCCTGCCCATTGGTAAGCACTTCATCGTAACCATAACCACGTACAATTGGTGCATACATTCCGGCAGAACTGGCTGTAACCTGTGGCCCTCCGGTAGCCCGAACAATCAAACTATCTATCCCTGCCGAACGTTGTTGGTTCTGAAAATCTTTAAGTACAGGACTTGTAAATTCAGCCTGTTTTAAATAATAATCAAGACTTTTTGACGGGACTTGAGCCACTGCCCCTGCCGCCCAAAAGCTAACCAAGCATATAATCAGGCATTTCAACTTTATATTCATTTTTGGATGATTTCAACTCAAAAAATATTGAACAACATTAAAATCTGCCCGAGAGCATTAAACCCGTGTTACCTTGTTGATGGAAGGGCATAAACGTAAAATTTCCATCTTTTTTTGTGGTAAAAAGGTTTTTGATGTAAGGATAAATAAGATAAGATAGCTTTGTAGAAGCAATCCCGAATCCAGCGCCGGCCACCACATCACTAAACCAGTGTTTGTTGTTATACATCCGCAATGTTCCGGTGGCAGTGGCGACAAAATAACCTGCATAACCAATCCAAGGGTTCACATCTTTATACTCCTGATGCAGAAATTCTGCCGCCATAAATGCAGACGCGGTATGCCCGGAGGGAAAAGAATTTTCTCCACTTCCATTTGGTCGCTCTCTACCCATGCCCTGTTTTACAAAATGAGTAGAAACACCCATAATTGCAGCCGAGGTTACATATAACATAGAAGCATCGAACAGGTTATGCTTGCCTTTTATACCCGACAAATTAAGTGCGTATACTGCAGCAGCAGGTGCAAATTGGAGATAATCATCAACATGAGCGGCAAATAAAGGATGGTCTTCCTGTAATTCTGCTTTGGTACTTACATCCAGTTGTTTTAATGCACCATGATCGTAAACAGCGGCAAAACCATAACCAGCAAATAAAACAGGCGCAATAAATGTCGTTACCTGAAACCTTCTTTTCAGGATCTGATTATCAGCATACCATCGTCCTAGAGAATCTGCAGGGATGTTTTTAACCGAATCTATATTTTGAGTGTACCCAATAACGGCAGCAGCATAAGTTTGACTTCTGTAACTTACCATAATCAACAACAGCCCTAAAAACCTTTTCATAGTTTAAATTTTAATCAAAACTATAATCGAATTATGGAGAAATTCTGAAGTTATGAGTGAATGAAACTATTTAAATTAGATATTCGAAATGGATAATTCGATAGTGACAGGTGGTAACACCTATCACCACATCAGCAAGGGGTAATCGATAGTGACAGGTGGTAACACCTATCACCACTAAAAAATCTGCGGAAATCATCTTAAATCAGCGGCAATAAAAAATATGACAAAATGCTTCATCTTAAGCCTCCCGGAGATATAACTAATCTACATAGAAAATGTTGATCATTGTGGAGATTGCTTCACCCCCACTACCTTAAATCCTACCCTTCAGCTCGCAATGACGAATCATTAACCACCAAAATAAACAGTAAAAACATGTTCGCCACTTTCTTCGTGATAATCAATACGAAAGCCATAAAGGTTACAGATCTGTTTAGTTATGGCTAACCCAAGTCCCATGCCTTCAGAATCTACAGATTTTGAAAAGCGATCGAAGATTTTGGTTTGTAAATGACTGGCTTTCCCTGAATTGGAAATGGTTAGCGCCTGTTGATCAAGTTGGATATGAATGTGTCCACCACTTACATTATGCCGCACTGCATTGCTAAAAAGATTGTTTAGCAAAATATCAGCAAGATACCTGCTCATTTTGATTTCCACAGGTACAAGCTTTTCAGTTAACACCAGTCCGTCCTTTTCTAATAGCTCCTGAAACTGACGGCTCTTAGCTTCTGTCATTTCTTTGAGTTCGATATTCTGAAAATCGGGAATCAGGTTATTTTCAATTTTGGCCAACAATAAGAGTGATTGATGCAATCTTGATAATCTGCCTGTAGCATGATAAATATCTTCCAATAATGCGCCCTGCTGCTCGGTAAACGACTCTGTTTGCAGCAAAGAATCTAATTTAGAATTAATTACGGCTAATGGAGTCATCATTTCATGCGAAGCATTATCGGTAAAACTTTTAAGTTCCTTATAGTCTTGCCGTACTCTTTCGGCCATGGCATTTACAGACTTGTTAAGTTCGTTAAACTCATCAATTTTAGTTAGCTCTTGTTCAATAGTATCCATCCGGGTTACTTCGAAAGCTTTCATCCGGTTCAAAGTAGAATAAAAGGGACGCCAAAGTCTGCTCAGTACAAATCTGTTGATCAGCAATAAGGATAAAAGCAAAACAACTGTAATTCCGAGTGTTATTAAAAGAATTATTCTAATAAGGTCTTCTGATTCTACCCTCGATTTGGTTATTGTTACCTCAATGGTTTTACCATCTAAGTGTACAACCGTAATCAGACTTCTCCCAGGTTCGTTTTCACGTTCTTTCGGGTTAAAATAAATTGTGTTTAGAAATTCTCTTTCAGAAATAATCCCACTTAGTGTTTTATAAGATATCTGTTGATCGAGATAACTTGCAGGCAGTGGGAGTTTATGAAAAGTGTTTACATACTGGTTAATTTCATTTTCTTCAACGGCTAAATCGCGATCTAATTTTTCGGTTAAAATAAAATGGATTACAACATAGTAAATAATCCCCGTAATGATTAATACAACGATAGAGGTTAAAATATTTGCCTTGTTGTAACGGTTAGAGAGTTTCATATGTCGCCAAATTTATAGCCTATCCCATAAACAGAACGAAGATAATCTGCTGCTCCGGCTTCGAGCAATTTTTTACGGAGATTTTTAACATGGGTATAAATAAAGTCGAAATCATCCGATAAGTCCATTTCGTCGCCCCAAAGATGCTCGGCCATTGCATTTTTGGTGACGACTTTATTACGGTTAGAAAGAAAATACACCAGCAGATCGAACTCTTTTTTAGTAAGTGTTACCTGATTTCCTTTAACAGTAATTTTCATTGCCGAAACATCTACAGTGATCTCGTTGAAAACAATAATATTGGCGCCATCAAAATTCTTTCTGCGTATAATAGCGCTTACACGCGCTTTTAGTTCCGATAAATGAAAAGGCTTAACCAAATAATCATCGGCACCAAGATCGAGCCCTGCAAGTTTGTCATCTAAAGAATGGCGCGCAGAAATAATGAGTACACCATCTCTTTTTTTCAGTTGTTTAAGTTTGGTTAATAATTCCAGTCCTTCCCCACCAGGTAAGCCCAAATCTAATAGAATGCAATCGTAACTATAAAGCGATATTTTCTCATAGGCAGCGGCAAAATCTGAAGCATGCTCGCAAATATTCCCTTCTCCTGTAAAATAGGCAAGGATACTCTCTAGTAAAGCCTGTTCATCTTCAATGACTAAAATTTTCATTGCTTAATCATTTTGTTATTTAGTTGGACATAAAGTAATCATTAAAACCAGAAAATAAAGAGCCTTTTTAAATTTTATTATAAATTATTAACCTGAATACTGATTAAGCCGTTTTGATTCCGTTTCTTTCTGACAAACACTAAGATAAATATAAGTCAAAATCCTTCTGGGACACCCAAAAAACAAAAAATTAACACATAACTCCCTAAATATCAGCACCGTTTATTCAGGGTTTAAAAAACAGCGGAAGACAGGAAAGAGGGTGTATCATAAAGGCGATTTCACCTCAGATGCTGTCATGTTGTCCAAAGGACTCCTACGGAGAGCCTGTCGAAACACCTTAGAGGGTATTTAAGCGGGTCCTTCGACAAGCTCAGGATGACAAATCTATCTTTATGATACAAGCTCGATAAGATCTTAATAGCAAGAACGATGCTGAAATAAATTCAGCATGACGACACTTTAAAAAGGTGGAAAATTCTGCATTATGCAAAACCTTCCACCTTAAACCTTAAGCCCTACACCTTATTTTTTATAATACTGTTGCGCTTCAGGTAAATATTTTTGGATCTGTGCAATACGTGTCGCATCGCTTGGGTGGGTACTTAAAAATTCAGCTGGTTTCTGCGCCCCTGCCGATGCCGCCGACATTCTATTCCAGAAAGCAGTAGCATTTTGTGGATTGTATCCGGCCATGGCCATAAAAATCAAGCCTAAACGATCGGCTTCTAATTCCTGATTGCGACTGAATTTTAACATCGCCACTGGTGTACCTACACCATAAAGGGTATTAAAAATAGATTGCGTTTTTGGATTTTTAGACAATGCAACACCTGCTGCTGCACCAATACCCTGGGCAACCATTTCCTGCGACATCCGTTCTGCAGAGTGACCTGCAATGGCGTGGGCAATCTCATGGCCCATTACGGTGGCCAAGCCTGCATCGTCTTGTGTTATGGGTAAAATACCTGTATAAACTACAATCTTTCCTCCTGGCATACACCAGGCATTTTTCTCGTTGTTCTGCACCACATTAACTTCCCATTGATAATCTGCAATCAGGTTACCATAATTATTGCTGTTCATATACGATTTTACAGCCGTAATTAATCTACTACCAACGGTTTTAACTTTCAAAGCCTGCGCATTCGAGGCTGGTAAAACTGTAGTTTTATTCTCCGTTAAAAAGGTGCTATAAGCCTGGAAAGCCATTGGCAAAACCTGGTCGTTACTCACTAAATCAAATCGACTACGGCCTGTTAAAGGAACGGTAGAACAGGAGTTAAATAATAATACTCCAGCAACACTTGCTGTTAAAAATAACTTTTTCATAATGCGATTTTAAATGATTAGTAAATACTGATAAGCAAAACCGTAGATTAAACAGTAAGCCTATAAATAAGTTTTAATGAAATGTGTTTTGTTAATTAATTAGTTTTCTTCCTAAACAAATACACTTTAGATTCTTTGCCTTTCAGCAATCTTTCGAGGTTTTTTTGGTGCGTAACTAAGATTAAAATACAAACCACCATGCCATAAAGCACTTCCGATTTGATGGAAACCTGAAACAAGAACACCACACTGAGCGGAAAAGTAAATCCTGCACAAATGGAGCTTAATGAAACATATTTAGTTAACAACAACACAACCACAAAAACCAGAACACAAAGCATAGATGCTTCGAAGTTAACTGCCAAAATCATTCCAAAAAGTGTAGCAACACCTTTTCCGCCTCTAAAACCTGCAAAAACAGGAAATAAATGTCCCATTACTGCGGTTACACCGAGTGCAAGTTGATAATTGACAAAAACAACTGAATTTTGTGGTCCGGTTACCGACATGCCGATTAAATAGGCCAGATTGGTTGCGGTATAACCTTTTGCAATATCGATGATCATTACAGCAATTCCGGCTTTTTTGCCCAATACCCTAAAGGTATTGGTTGCGCCAGCGTTGCCACTTCCATACTCTCTTACATCGACCCCATAAAAGGCCTGACCAAGCCATACAGCTGTTGGTATAGATCCAAAAAGGTAGGCAATTAATAACGCGCTGAGAGAATAAACCGTAACCATAGCCTACAATGATACAAAAAATAAGCTTTTAATTTTATAGCAAATCACTTTAGTATGCTTTTAAACTCATATCCAGGCTTTTCACAGAGTGTGTAAGCGCGCCCATCGAAATAAAATCTACTCCGCAAGCAGCATATTCGGCAACATTCTCTTCAGTAATCCCTCCGGAAGCTTCTGTAATAAATTTACCGTCGATTAATTTAACCGCAGCTCTTAGGTTTTCGAAACTGAAATTATCAAGCATAATACGGTCTACGCCACCAATAGACAAAACTTGAGACAACTCTTCCAGGTTACGCACCTCAATTTCGATCTGAAGTGATTTATTTTGATCAATCAGATATTTTTTAGCGGCTGTAATGGCGTTTGAAATTCCTCCTGCATAATCTACATGATTATCCTTAATTAAGATCATATCATATAAACCGATGCGGTGATTTACACCTCCTCCTATCCTTACTGCCCATTTTTCTAAATAGCGAAGTCCTGGAGTGGTTTTACGGGTATCTAAAATTTTGGTTTTAGTTGTTTTCAATAAAGAAACAATCCGATGGGTTTTAGTTGCAATACCACTCATGCGTTGCATACAGTTTAAAACCAAACGCTCTGCAATCAAAATAGCATGTGTACTTCCTGAAACGGTTAGGGCGATATCGCCTACTTTTACCGCTACACCATCCTGCAACAGTACATCAACCTTTAAAGTATCATCAACTTCCTTAAAAATCTCAAGAGCCAGTTCAATTCCAGCCAAAACACCATCTTCTTTGATAATCAGTTTTGCTTTTCCCTGCGTTCCGGGTGGAATTGTTGACAGTGAAGTATGATCACCATCACCAACATCTTCGGCAAGGGCATTTTTTATGAATTGATGTATAAGTTGAGTATCCAAAATGTAGATTTTATGCCGCAAAAATAAGAAATATTTGTTAGCAGACAATTTACTTAAGCGTTAAAGTGATTTGTTAACATCAGAAGTTTCTAGCCTCCGCGACTTATGAAGTTGGCACAGGCATAGTGGTGTCATAACTTCGCAAGTACTGCCTAGCCAATTAATCCTTTGCCGGTTCGATCCTTAATTCAGTAATCGAAAAGCTGGTATTGAATTTTTTCATGGTAATAGAAACCCTGAAGGTTTCTTTGGCGGTACTTAGGATAATTACGCCAAAACGATAATTTGGATTCGTATTAATTTTATGAAAAATACTTGTTTTTATTGGCGGATGTTTAACAAAAAAATCTCTTAAAATCTGTTCACCCTGTGCTTTTGAGTATACATCTTCTTCATCAACTATAATAAGCTCAATAGTTGAGGCGAAATTTTTCGCAATTTCTTTTGAGTTGCCAGCCTTAAAATACGAGGATAAATCATCAATAATATCTGCCTGAAGAGCTATAGGATGATATAATGATGACAAACTAATAATGAGTAAAAATAAGCTCCGGATCATTTCTGTATTTTATACAGAACCCTATAGCTAAAATTATGCCATTAGCGTATCAAAAAAAGGATTTCTTCATTTGTATAAACATCAATAAAGTTATATTTGCCATATAAACAAAACACTAAAACATGTTATACATGAAAATGTTTTAATGTGGATCAATAAATTTTACAATAAAAATGGTAAACGATAAAAAACTCGCGCTTATAATTCTAGATGGCTGGGGCTACGGAAAACAAGATAATTCTGATGCTGCATATGCCGCCAACACTCCTTTTTTCGATTCGTTATTACAGAAATACCCTAATTCAAAGCTTGAAGCATCTGGTGAAGCTGTAGGTTTGCCAGCTGGGCAGATGGGTAACTCCGAAGTTGGGCACATGAACTTAGGCGCAGGTAGGGTAGTTTACCAGGAGCTTGGAAGAATCAACAAATCGATTACCGACAGAGAATTGCACAGCAACCCGGTTTTGGTAAGTGCATTCGATTATGCTAAGCAGCATAACAAAGCAGTTCACTTCATCGGTCTGGTTTCAAATGGCGGTGTGCATGCGCATATCGAACATTTAAAAGCTTTATGTGATGCCGCAAATGAAGCAAACGTACCGAACACTTTTGTTCATGCTTTTTTAGATGGCCGTGATACTGATCCAAACTCCGGCTTGGGCTTTATCACTGATCTGGAAAACCATATCCAAAACACCAATGCTAAATTGGCTACCATGGTTGGCCGTTATTATGCAATGGACCGCGATAACCGCTGGGAGCGTGTTAAACAAGCTTACGACGTAATGGTAAACGGTATTGGCGAAAAAACCCAGGATGCTTTAGCATCAATCAAAAAATCATATACCGATGGCGTAACTGATGAGTTTTTAAAACCAATCGTTTTAACGCAGGATAATGGCGCACCAGTTGCTACGATTCAAAATGATGACGTAGTAATCTGTTTTAATTTCCGTACCGATAGAGGGCGTGAAATCACCGCTGCATTAACACAAAAAGATTTCCCAGAACAGCAGATGCATAAACTACCATTGTATTATGTTACCATGACTACTTACGATGAGAGTTTTGAAAAGGTAAATGTAATTTTCACCAAAGATGATTTAACCCAAACCATTGGCGAAGTACTGGCCAACAACAATAAAAATCAGATCCGTATTGCGGAAACTGAGAAATACCCCCACGTAACCTTCTTCTTCTCGGGCGGAAGGGAAGCCGAATTTAAAAATGAAAAACGCCTTTTAATTCCTTCACCAAAAGTAGCCACCTATGATCTTCAACCAGAAATGAGTGCCGCGGGGATTACAGATGCCATTACCAAAGAAATGGAAACCGGATGGGCTGA
Organism: Pedobacter borealis DSM 19626; assembly: GCF_000708285.2. Taxonomy (GTDB): domain Bacteria; phylum Bacteroidota; class Bacteroidia; order Sphingobacteriales; family Sphingobacteriaceae; genus Pedobacter; species Pedobacter borealis. The sequence goes on along the minus strand of NZ_JAUG01000098.1, from coordinate 27,401 downwards.
TTTTATTTGCTTAAATTTTGCCAATCCGGATATGGTTGGTCACACAGGTGTTTTTGAAGCTGTAATAAAAGCAGTAGAAACTGCAGACAAATGTGCAGAAACGGTGGTAAACAAAGGTTTGGAACATGGTTATTCGTTTATTCTTTTGGCCGATCATGGTAACTCTGAATTTATGGTAAATGGAGATGGTTCTGCCAATACTGCGCATACCACCAACCTGGTTCCTTGTATTTTAATTGATAAGGACTATAAAACCATTGCAGATGGTAAATTAGGCGACATTGCCCCTACTATTCTAAAAATATTAGGTGTCGCCATTCCAGCAGAAATGACAGGAAACATTTTAGTATAATGGTTAAAAAACTTCATATCCTGGTATTTGCTTTGGCATTGTTTTCCTGCAATCAGAGAAAAGAAGCTGAAGCAAATACCGATTTATTGTACTTTGATGTAAAAGGATATTTTGGAAAGGAAATTTCGCGTTTACAAAAGCTAAATCCTATTGTAAATAAAACCGTTAGTGTAAACGGAGCAGCCGAAAACAAAACGTCTAAAATTGCTGACTGGGCAAAAGAATTAGCCATTTTTGTCAACGCTGACATCAATAAAACATCGTGGAAAGGAAGTTTTAAAACAAAAGAACAAGATGGGGTAGATATTTATACTTCCAACAATAAAAAAATCCCTATTAAGAAGGTTTCCATAACCTGGAAAGGCCAGAAAGCTAGCAAAATAGAGATCATCATCGATAATAAAAATATCTTATACCAATCTCAGGATACTTTAACCTATTGTCCAGATAGCCTTTACACAATTAAAAAGCAACAGAAAATTAGATTGCTAAGCGAAAAGAAGTATTCAGTTATTGGAAAGCTGAAATAAAAAAAATGGGGCCCGAAATATTCAAGTCCCATTTTTCTTTAAAGGTTATATTTTATTTTAGGCTAGCAATCTGCGCCTTATCGTAGGTTACCCAATCAATAATATCTTTTCTTAAGGGCTGCAAGGTTAATACCTTCTGAAAATCAGCGATAGAATTGTTGAACAAAGCTACGCAAGCCGCCTTTTCTTCTTTTTTCTTCGCTTTAAAAGATCTGAAAATTGCATAATCCTTATAAGCTAAGCCACGGTTCTGAAACATTTGAGCATCTTCATCACCATTAATTTCAATGGCTTTTGTAAAATCTTTGAGAGATGCCAAATAAAAATTCTCGCGCATAGTATTTAACGACTCTTTGGGATCGTTAGCGATTTTTAATCTTGCTATCCCACGGTAATAATATGCAGAAACTTCAGATGGTTTGATGGTTAATAAACGGCTGTAAGTTGCAATACATTTCTCGTATTCGCGATTTTGGAAATAAGAATATCCAAGCATCTGGAGTACGGTTGCATTGTCAGGAGTTTTAGCATCAGCTTTTTCTAATTGTATAGCGGCAGTTTTATAATCACCTTTCATAATAGCCTGCATGCTTCTATCGTAATTGCTTTGTGCGAAACTACTGGTTGATGTAAAAATAATTAATCCTAAAATCGCCTTTTTAAAATAGTTCATGTATGAGTAATAAGTTTAACAAATCTAACGCCTAACCAAATTTATAGGAGAAATTTTTTGCAATATAATCCTATTCTGATAATTTAAAAGTTTTTAATTTTCTTTCATTCAAAACCAAATACCCTAAACACTAGCTTAAACGCTAAAATATGCTTTATATGATATTGGCAAAAATATTTATATTACGCTGCCTTTTTAACATAAGATTAATATTATTTTCACTTTGGCACAAGAGTTGAATTTATTAACTTAATACCAAAATTAAACAAAGTGAATACGATTAAACTGCCAGTTTGTCGTTAGCGGAAAATGTGATAATGAGTAAACAAGATATATTTGATTTCCATACAGCAATGCCAATCATAAATGAGGATACCGAATTTTTTCCCTTAATGTCTCAACAAGACGAAGAGGAAATGAACAATGAGGAAACGCCCGAAACGTTGGCTATATTGCCTTTGCGAAACACAGTTTTATTTCCAGGAGTAGTTATTCCTATTACAGTTGGAAGAGATAAATCGATTAAATTAATTAAGGAAGCTTACAAAGGAAATAAGATTATTGGGGTTGTTTCTCAAAAAGACGTTTCCATTGAAGACCCTACGTTTGAGCAACTTAACACAGTTGGTACGGTTGCAAACATCATTAAGCTATTGCAGATGCCTGATGGGAATACCACAGTAATTATCCAGGGCAAACAACGTTTCAGCTTAATTGAAGAGGTACAGAACGAACCTTACATTAAAGCAGTTGTTAAAAAATTCGAAGAACAAAAGCACAAAGCAGATAAAGAGTTTAAAACATTAATCGCTTCTATCCGCGAAATGTCTGCTCAGATTATCCAGCTATCACCAAATATTCCGAGTGAAGCCAGTATTGCACTTAAAAACATCGAGAGCAATTCATTTTTGATCAATTTCATTTCGTCAAATATGAATGCCGAAATGGCCGATAAGCAAAAAATCCTTGAAATGGATAAATTGCAGGAAAGAGCGCAAAAGGTAATGGAGCTTTTAATGGTCGAATTGCAGATGCTGGAGCTGAGAAATCAGATCCAATCGAAAGTACGTACGGATTTAGACAAGCAACAACGTGATTATTTTTTAAACCAACAGCTAAAAACCATTCAGGAAGAATTGGGAGGCAGCTCTGCCGATTTAGAATTCGATGCTTTGCAAGAAAAAGCCAAGAAGAAAAAATGGGCAAAAGCAGTTGCCGAACATTTTGATAAGGAGCTAGATAAGCTGGGTAGAATGAACCCTGCTGCACCGGATTACTCTGTTCAGTTAAATTATTTGGAACTTCTTTTAGATTTACCCTGGAGCGAGTTTACGAAAGATAATTTCGACCTAAAAAGAGCACAACGTATCTTAGATAAAGATCACTTTGGTTTAGAAAAAGTTAAGCAACGCATTATAGAATACTTAGCCGTTTTAAAATTAAAGCGTAATATGAAAGCGCCAATCTTATGTTTGGTTGGCCCTCCGGGAGTTGGTAAAACATCTTTAGGAAAATCTATTGCGAAAGCGCTAGGCCGTAAGTATGTACGTATGGCTTTAGGCGGTATCCGCGATGAAGCAGAAATCCGTGGCCACCGTAAAACTTACATAGGTGCAATGCCAGGCCGTATTATTTCCTCTATTAAAAAAGCGGGGGCAGATAATCCTGTTTTTGTTTTGGATGAGATTGATAAAGTAGGAACCGACCACCGCGGCGATCCATCATCAGCTTTGCTTGAAGTATTAGACCCTGAACAAAACAGCGCCTTCTACGATCATTATGTAGAAATGGATTACGATTTATCCAACATCCTGTTTATTGCAACAGCAAATTCTTTAAGCACCATACAACCTGCTTTGTTAGATCGTATGGAGATTATTGAAGTAAATGGATATACGATTGAAGAAAAAATAGAAATCGCTAAAAAATACCTGTTGCCTAAACAGAAAGAAAACCATGGTTTACAAACCAAGGATATTAACCTAAAAACGCCGCTGATCGAAAAAGTGATTGAAGATTATACCAGAGAATCTGGTGTGCGTGGTTTGGAGAAAAAAATAGGTTCTTTGGTACGTGGTGTGGCTACAAAAATTGCGATGGAAGAAACCTACGATTCCAATTTAAGCAATGATGATGTAGAGCGTATTTTAGGTGCGCCTATTTACGATAAAGACTTATACGAAGGCAATGAAGTAGCTGGGGTAGTAACTGGCTTAGCCTGGACAAGCGTAGGAGGTGATATTTTATTCATCGAATCGAGTTTAAGCCCAGGAAAAGGAAAATTAACCTTAACAGGTAACCTTGGCGATGTAATGAAAGAATCAGCGGTTATCGCGCTAGCTTATTTACGCGCCCATGCAGCCGAATTTGATATAGACTACAGTTTATTTGACAACTGGGATGTTCACGTTCACGTGCCTGCAGGTGCTACACCAAAAGACGGACCTTCGGCCGGGGTAACGATGCTTACCGCCCTAACGTCGGCATTTACACAACGTAAGGTGAAACAGCATTTAGCTATGACTGGTGAGATTACTTTACGGGGAAAAGTACTTCCGGTTGGTGGTATCAAAGAAAAGATCCTAGCGGCAAAAAGAGCAAACATTAAAGAAATTATCCTTTGCAAAAGCAACCGTAAGGATATTTTAGAGATTAAAGAAAGTTACATCAAGGATTTAAAATTCCATTATGTAACCGAAATGAGTGAAGTAATTGAGTTGGCTTTAACCAAAAACAAGGTTAAAAAACCTTTAGATTTAAGTGTTAAAATTGCACCGATTGTAAACTAATTGCTAATTCTTTTGGATTAACAATCAAAAATCCAATTACAATAAATACTTTTATAGCCTAGGTAAATTGCCTGGGCTTTTTTTATGAGATCATTTTTATTCACTATAGTTTTTTGTTTGGTTGTTTCAACCAGTTTCGCTCAATCTTTTAAAAACGAATTCGGTTTTAAAACTGAAAACGATGCTTATTTGGCTACTTTAAACGATCGATATTATACCAACGGATTATTTATCTACTTCCGCCATGCCATTAATACTGAAAAGCTATCAGATAAAATAGAGAAAAAGACCTATGAAATTTCTGCCGGGCAGAAAATGTATACGCCTTATTGGGGCCAGGTTCCTAACAAGGAAGACCAGGACAGGCCTTTTGCGGGTTATCTTTATGCCAGTGGTGCATATTCTGTTTTCTATAAAAATGAGAGCGTTTTAAAAACCAGTGTAGAATTGGGAACAGTTGGCCCTAACTCGCTTGCCCAAACAGCACAGCGTTTCCTACATAAAACCGTAGGGTTTTATACCCCTGCAGGTTGGGATTACCAGATTAAAAACGAACTGGCCGTAAACCTTGCCGCAAATTATAGCAAACTGCTGCTTAGACCTGAAGACCCTATCTTGGATATCAGTGCACAGGGTTATGCCAATTTAGGAACAACTTTTTCGGGTTTGGGTGCATCGGTGCTTTTTAGGGCCGGTAAACTAAATCAATTATTCAACAGTGCCTATCACAACGCGGTGATCGGAAATTCAAAAACCAAAAGCTTAAACAGCTCGGAATTTTTCTTTTACGTAAAACCACAGCTAAACTTTGTTGCCTACGATGCCACTATACAGGGAAGTCTTTTTAATGACAACAGTCCATTAACTTTTGGCGTAAAACCGATTGTTTTTGAGCAACAGTTTGGTGTAAATTATAGCTCAAAAAGATTTACTGCCGATTTCAATATCATTTTTAAAACCAAGGAAGTTAAAAGTGTGGCTAAAGCACAGAATTACGGTGGTTTGAGTTTGTATTATCGGTTTGGGAAGAGTTAGGCAATTGTTTGATTGTTAATTTTGTTTCATTGTTGAATAGTTCATTGTCCCAAGCGATCGTCAAAAGATGATTAAAGATATTATTAATCGAACTCAGATTAATAATAAATATATAAAGCATTAAAAATCAGTTACTTTTCGATTTTTTTTCTTTTCAGCTGTAGAGGCCTTATTTTTTAGCCTTTTTTCTATAACGCCTTTAGGTATTTTGGTGGGTTTTCGTTTTTTTTGTACAACAAGCGATCGTTTTAATAAATCGATAAGTTTTACAATGGTTTTCTCTTTGTTTAAAAGCTGGCTCCTATCCTCTTGCGAAACAATATGTAACAGACCTTCAGAATCTAGTCGATTTTCCAGTTTTTCCTTTAAGCGTGTCTTTTCATCTTCGTCTAAATAAAAAGCTGTTTCCAGATCGAAAATTAATTCTACCTTACTCGAAACTTTATTTACATTTTGTCCACCCTTACCCCCACTTCTGGAAGTTTTGAAAGTAACAGACCGTAAAATTTCTTCTCTTGTAGGCAACATGCCGCAAAAGTAATAATTTGGAATTTAATAAAAACAGATTATTCTTCCTCTTTCGATTCGCTGACCTTGCTACGTAAACCTACAATATCTTTATCCAATTGGTAAATACCTCCCCTATCGCTGCCCACCAATTGAAGTTTCTCTAACATCGTTTTCGCCATTTTTTCCTCTTCCAGTTGTTCATCTAAATACCATTGCAAAAATTTAAATGTAAGGTAATCTTTCTCATTCAGCGAAAGTTCTACCAAATCGTTAATACTTTTAGATACCAATAATTCATTATCCAGAAAATCCTGAAATACCTCTATAACCTGTCCGAAAGAGTTTTTGGGCATTTCAAGAGCAGTAATCATCGCATGCCCATCACGATCATTGATATAATGAATCAGCTTAAGCATATGATGACGTTCTTCTTCACTCTGACGGTAGAAAAATTCGGTATAACCTTCTAAACCTGGCTGGGTTTCTAACCATGAAGCAATTCCCAGATAAACTTGCGACGATTCGGCTTCCAGTTTAACCTGGTTATTCAGCGCCTCCAACATTCTTTCAGATAACAACATAATCGTGTTTTTATTTTATAATTAAACACATCCAGCAAATCAATGTTTTAGCATTATCTTGTTTAGAATCTATCTTTATACCTTTAAAAAAATTCAGCATTCTGTTTCTATTTTTTACCTTTGCGCTACGATGAAGAAAAACCTGGTAATAGCAATAGATGGCTACTCATCTTGCGGAAAAAGTACTTTAGCAAAAGCACTGGCTAAAAAATTAGGTTTTATTTATGTAGATAGCGGAGCGATGTACCGTGCCGTTACGCTATACTTCTTAAGAAATAACATCGATATTACTGATGATGCTAAAATTGTTGATGCTTTACAGCACATCGAACTGAATTTCCACTCCCGTGATTACGAATCCCATATTACCCTTAATGGTGAAGAGGTTTCTGATGAAATCCGCTTAATGCCTGTTTCTGAAAATGTAAGCGAGGTTTCGGCACATAAAATTGTGCGTCATGAAATGGTGAAGCAACAGCAGCGCATGGGTAAATCGAAAAACATCGTGATGGATGGCCGTGATATTGGCACTACGGTTTTCCCTGATGCCCCTGTGAAATTTTTTATGACAGCTGATCCGAAAATCAGGGCTGAACGCAGATTTAAGGAACTGGAGAGCAAAGGCAATAACGAAACTACTCTGGAAGAGGTTTTTGAAAACCTTGCCCATCGCGATTATGCCGATACCACCCGTAAGGAAAGTCCGTTGATTAGGGCTGATGATGCCATTATTTTAGATAATACCGATCTTACACAGGAAGAACAATTAGGTTTTGCATTGGAAAGAGTGCAACCGTTTTTGGTTCATTAGTTCATCGGTTCACTAGTCATTAGTTCATTGGTCAATGGTTAATTGTTTAAATCGGTTAACTGATATCTATCGCTGCATCCCAAATACCATAGCTTAGGTAATCGTCTTAAGACTAGGAATTTTAGACTAAATAGATTTCTCCATTCCGCGGTGCTTCAGTCGAAATGACGTATCTCTAAGGTAATTGTTAATCGGTTAACTTGTTCCAAGCTATGGGCTACAAGACTATCAACCATGAGCTATCTGGCTATTGACCTTTGACTTCAAAAAAAAATTCATATTTTTAGCATTCAACCCAAATGTTACTATGAAATTAAAATCAATTTATCTTGCGGTATTATTTTTATCGCTTACTATTCTGAATGCAAACGCTCAAAAAGGCTGGATCAATCTCTTTAATGGGAAAGATTTAAAAGATTGGAACATTAAAATCGCCAAACACGAATACAAAGAAAATTATGCCAACACTTTTCGCGTAGAAAATGGCGTGATGAAAGTGAGTTATGATGGATACAACGAATTTGACAGACAATACGGACATATTTTCTACAAAAAACCGTTTTCGGCCTATCTTTTAAAAGTAACTTATCGTTTTGTTGGCGATCAGGCTAAAGGTGGTGAAGGTTGGGCAACCAGAAATAGTGGTGCCATGTTACATTGCCAAGACCCGGCAACGATGTTGAAAGATCAGGATTTCCCGATTTCAATTGAAGGACAGATTCTGGGTGGTGATGGAGAGCATGAACGTCACACCAGCAACGTATGTACCCCTGGCACATTAATTAACTATAATGGCAAATTATTTACACCGCACTGCCTGGATTCTAAATCGAAAACTTACGCTGGCGACCAATGGGTAACCGCAGAATTTTTAGTGTTAGGTGATTCGGTTATCAAACATATTATTGCTGGCGAAGTAGTATTAGAATATACTAAACCTCAAATTGGTGGTGGCAGCGTTTCTAATTTCGACCCAAAAGTTAAAATAGATGGCAAACCATTAACATCAGGTTATATTTCTTTACAGAGCGAAAGCCACCCGATAGAATTTAAAACCGTGCAACTTTACGATTTGGAAGCCTACATGAAAGATAAAGCAAAACTGGATAAGGTATTGGCTAAAATATTAAAAGAGTAAGCCATATTGGTACTCAGTTGTTAAATGATGATGTAAAAACCTTACACCTAAATTTATACGATGCTCAACACCTATTTATTTAAACCCGTTGCCCTACTATTCTTTCTTTTAGTTGCCAATATTACTTTTGGGCAAACTGCTTACAAAGTAAAAGACATACCAGACCCAAAAAACAATGGAGGAGGTTATGTAAGTGATCCTGACGGCATTTTGGGAAATAGTGCGGTTTCGGGTTTAAATAATACCATTGCCCAGTTTGAACATGAAACCAATGTTCAGGTAGCAGTGGTGATTGTTAACGATTTCGACCATGATAAAGAAGATTTCGATTTTGCATTTGAGCTTTTTAATACCTGGGGAATTGGTTCAAAAACCAGCAATAATGGCTTATTGTTATTTATCTCAAAAGATCGGCGAAAGTACCGGTTCATTACCGGAACGGGAATTGAAGGTGTATTGCCAGATGTAAAGCTTAAACATATTGCCGAGCAGAACCTTTTACCTGCTTTTAGAGAAAACGATTTCAGTACAGGAATTACCAATACCCTTAATGCCATTGGGGTAATTATTTTAAACCCTGAAAATAAATCAGAGCTCAATCAGTTTTTCACCCAACACGAAAGCAACAGTTCACTCGAAAATTTTTGGCTTCCTACTGGAATTATCCTGCTCGCATTTTTTGGGGTGTTCAAAATTGTAAACAGGCAAGCTAAAAATGGCTTAAATCTAAAAGGCTTTGACAAGAACAAAAATAGTTATGATGCTACCATAATAGCTAAAGGCTGTGGAGTGGTTTTTTTTATTGTGTTTGTTTCTATTTTTATTTTTGTTTTTACTGGTGCTTTTGAGCTGTTCGAAAAGATAAAATTAGCACATATCCCTTACATTCTTTTTTCTATCCTGGCCATATTGCTTTTCTTTCGTTACCTTTTCTATTTGTCGGCATTAAGAAAAGCCCACCAGGATGATAAAAATTTCTTTGATGCCGTTGTGGCTTTCCACAAAAAGAACTGGTGGTTAGTTCTTTTCTCTCCTATAATTTTAATTGCAATTATACTCCACCTTATCAAGCGCGTTAAAACCATTGATCGTTTCAAGCCAGTTTTGGATAGTAAAAACAACCCGATGATCCGGGTAGATCGCGATATCAATATAGAAGGGAAACCATTTTTAACAGCAGGACAACGTAAAGAGGAAGTGGTTTTAGCTTATGATTATGATATTTGGGAAAGCACAGACCATAAAGAACACATTATTAAGGCATGGCCAGCGGAAAAACACAACAGTTATACAGAATGCCCCGAATGCGCTTTTAGGACATACAAACTGAATGAACGTGTTACAGTTAAACAGGCCACTTACAGTCACGAAGGGCAGGCAAAGCTGATAAATGAATGCAGTTTTTGTAAAAAAACAGAATTTATAAAGTGGATCACATTGGCCATGTTGGTCGAATCGAGTTCATCATCAAGTTCCTCTTCTTCAAGCAGCTCTTCATCATCAAGCAGTAGCTGGGGTGGCGGCAGTAGCAGCGGTGGCGGTACTGGCGGAAGCTGGTAATTGATTAAAAAAATAAACTATGAAAAAGATCATCTTCATTTTTTCAGGATTTTTCATCCTTCTTGTATGCTTGTGGATCAGCATCAGGTTTTTGGGAATTTTTAACACCTACAAGAATGTTTCCGCTGCAAACGAACCCAATATTGTCGTTGATCAGATTGTAATGGCATCCAATTTAAAAGAAGCCAAAAGAGGTGATCTTATTGTGGTAAAAACGAGCGGTGAGCGTTGCATTTACAGACTTTGTGCTCTCGCTGGAGATAAAATTGAAGTAAAGATGGGAGAAGTTTATTTAAACGGCAAGTTGATGCTTCAAAATTACGACACCAAACACAGCTATAATTTCAGTAATGAAATATATAACGCCTTAATTGGTTCAGGCAAAATAAAAGCTGGAGAAAACACGTATACTATTGGAGATGAGACACATATGGATCTTATTGATGCTCAAGCAAAAAAAGCTGGCATTTACCAATATAAAGAAGTAAAAATGCCTGTATACCGCGATGAGCAAATTGAGCAACAATGGTCTAAGAAGTGGAATGTGGATAATTTCGGCCCTGCCTTAGTTCCAAATGACAGTTTTTTTGTGCTTGGAGACAATAGAAACAACGCTAGAGACTCTAGATACATTGGTTTTATCAAAAAAAGTGAGCTACTGGGCGTAATACTATAAATGGAGGAGATTTGTACCCTTTTTTCAATCTTATCCTCACCTATTAAAAGTATTTCATAATTTTGGCTCACTTAGCACGATATTTGCTCTTAGCGTCGTTGCAATATTTACTAAACTGCTTTGCAGAATCCCATACCTATGACTAGAATTTTCTTCCTCCTCATCGCTCTTTTTATTTTCACTAACCGTTTGAATGCACAAGAAACTTATCGTGTTAAGGCAGACAAATTGCGTGTAAGGGAAAGTAGCGATCCGAAAAGCAAGGTGATTGGAAATATTGCTCAAAATGAAAACATTACGGTTTTAGATGCAGGCAATGCCAAGTTTTACAAAGTAAAGTTTAAAAACCGCGAAGGCTGGGTAAGCAAAGATTTCATCGAAAAAATTGCTCCTGCTGCTAAACTATCAACTCCTCAGCCAAATACTGCACAGCCGGCCGCTACCCCTCAAACGGCAACAAGCACTGATATGTATCGCGCAACTGCTGATGATTTGAGGGTTAGGGAAAAAGCTGATCCGAAAAGCAAAATTGTTGGACACCTACCTAAAGGTGAAAATGTCGCTGTGATCGATTCATCAAATACCAGCTTTTATAAAATTAAGGTTACCAATGGTGAAGGATGGGTGAGTAAAGAGTTTTTGGTCAGGGTTTCTCCTGTAAAAGCAGCAGCCGAAAAAACAAACATTGCGGCATCGGTACCTCAAGAAAACAAAGATTATACGAACATTATCTTTTTTGCGGTTGTGGCCTTAATACTGATTACCATTTTATACTTTTCGATCAAATATGCCAGCGGCAATAAATTTTTGATCGGTTTTTCGGTAATTGTGATTCTGGTAACCGGCTATTTCTGCTACATTACTTTTATACAGGCAAAAGTGGTAACAGGTACTTTTGCAAGCAACGAAGATATACAGTATAAAACCTTCAATTTTAAATCGAAAGATTCGGTAACCGTTACCGATGCCTATACTGATTCCATTTTCACCTCGAAATACATTATTGAGGGGGATATGATCAAACTTTACGATCAGCAGAACACCATAATGCTATTGATCAGAGATGATCAAACATTAATTGGCGAAGGTTTTACAAGAGGAACTTTTACAAAAAAATAGAATTTCCAAAATCACATCAAACGTTCCTACGGAACTTTTTTTTCTACCCATGAATCGTCCCTATGGGACGCTTAGTCTTAACAAATAACCACACACCGCCTAATTGGGCGATTTGCAAATTGAAGCCGATCTGGCAACTTTAGCAACTTTACATGCCGTCCCATCGGGACGCTTGCTAGGTAGCAAATAACCGATGTTATTTGTGTTTCGTTCCGTAGGAACGTTTGGTAGGTATTTGTGCACAACCCTTGTTTTTAAACCTGATAGAGCGGAATAGCCCGGAACGTAGTGAGGACTATAAGCGATAGCAGGGCTGCTGCTCCCGAAGAAATACGGAGCGCTCATTTTCAAATAATTAACCTTAAAATCACTATATATTGGTTTCATATTCTAAAAGCGCATCTGACAAATTTAAATAACCACCCCGCCTTTCAGGCACCCCTCCAAAGGAGGGGAATTATAAAGTGCTAAAAATCAGCAATATTTATTAAAAAAATCTTTTCTATTAATTAAAATATTTTTACCTTTGCAGTCCCTAAATAGGGGAAAAAGGAGATAATTAATTAATGGCTAAAAAACAAGTAGCAGAAAAAGAATTAGCAGCTAAAACAGCTGAACTTCAGGGAGAAGGCGGACGCCTAACTGAAAAAGAAACTATTGAATCAGAAGCTGATTCAGTTTCGATCGAATCGATCAAATCATCATTGGCTACACCATCGGAAGATTTCGATTGGGATGCAGATGAAAAAGTTTTCGGTAATTACAATGATGCAGACCGTAAAAAGTTTGAAGATATGTATGCTGGAACATTCAATCAGATCACTAAAGGTGAAATCATCAGCGGTATCGTTGTTTCAATCAACAACAAAGATGTAGTATTAAACGTAGGTTTCAAATCAGACGGTTTAGTTTCTACTTCTGAATTCCGTGATACACCAGATCTTAAAATCGGCGATTCAGTTGACGTTTTCGTTGAAGCACCAGAAGATGCTAACGGTCAATTGATCCTTTCTCGCAAAAGAGCAAAAACCCAAAGATCATGGGAAGCAATTAACGAGGCTCTTGAAAATGATAGAATCATCAACGGTTTCGTTAAGAGCCGTACTAAAGGTGGTTTAATTGTTGATATCATGGGCGTTGAAGCTTTCTTACCAGGATCTCAAATTGATATTAAACCTATCCGCGATTACGATGTATACGTGGGTAAAACAATGGAATTCAAAGTTGTTAAAATTAACCATGAGTTTAAAAACGTAGTCGTTTCTCATAAAGTGTTAATTGAAGATGATTTAGAAAGCCAAAAAGTAGAGATCGTTTCTAAATTAGAAAAAGGTCAGGTATTGGAAGGTACTGTTAAAAACATTACTGATTTCGGTGTGTTCATCGATTTAGGTGGTGTTGATGGTTTACTTCACATTACTGATATTTCTTGGGGCCGCATAGAGCATCCAAAAGAAGTATTATCATTAGATGAAAAAATCAACGTGGTTGTTTTAGATTTCGATGATGAGAAAAAACGTATCGCTTTAGGCTTGAAACAATTAACTCCACACCCTTGGGAGAACTTAAGCACCGACATCCAAGTTGGTTCTAAAGTAAAAGGAAAAATCGTAACTGTTGCAGATTACGGTGCTTTCTTAGAAATCATCCCAGGTGTTGAAGGTTTAATCCACGTTTCTGAAATGAGCTGGTCACAAAACTTAAGAAATCCACAAGAATTCTTAAAAGTTGGTGATGAGATCGAAGCTGAAGTTTTAACTTTAGACAGAGACGAGCGCAAAATGAGCTTAGGTATTAAACAATTATCTAACGATCCATGGCAAGAAGTTGCTGCTAAATTCCCAGTTGGAAGCAAGCACCAAGCAACTGTTAAAAACATGACTAACTTCGGTGTTTTTGTTGAAATCGAAGAAGGTATTGATGGTTTAATCCACATCTCTGATTTATCTTGGTCTAAAAAAGTAAACCACCCTAACGAATTCACTAAAGTTGGTGATGTATTAGACGTTGTTGTTTTAGAACTTGATGTTGATAACCGTAAATTAAGCTTAGGTCACAAACAATTGGAAGAAAACCCTTGGGATACTTTCGAAACGATCTTCACTTTAGATTCGGTTCACCAAGGTACAGTTGTTAAAGTAACTGATAAAGGTGCTGTTATTGCTTTACCATATGGTGTAGAAGGTTTCGTACCAACTAAACACATGGTTAAAGAAGATGGTACATCAGTTAAAGCTGAAGAAACTAACGACTTCAAAATCATCGAGTTTAACAAAGAAGCTAAACGCATCGTTGTTTCTCACGCCCGTATTTGGGAAGAAGTTAAAGCTGAAGCTGTTGCTGAAGAAAGAGCAACTAAGAAAAAAGAAGCTAAAGCTGCTGTAACTGCGGTTAAAAAAGTTAAAGATTCTGTAGAGAAATCTACTTTAGGAGACTTAGACGTATTGGCTCAATTGAAATCGCAATTAGAAGGCGAAGAAAGCAAAGCTAAAAAAGGCTAGTTCTTTTTAACTGATCATATTAATCCCGATAGCGAAAGTTATCGGGATTTTTTTTGATTATTTTTTTGCCACGGAAACACTGAGCGCACGGATTTCCTTGATGAATCGTCATTGCGAGAAGGCTTTTTCAGCCGACGAAGCAATCTTATTAATACAATTGAGCAAGACTTGAGCTTATATTTTCTTAAATGCCTACATGGTAAATAACAATTTGAAAACGAAAGCAACCGCTCATCGGTATTATAGCCACGGAAACACGGAGTGCACGGACTTTCTCCCATCAATCGTCATTGCGAGGCAGGGATTGAGCGAGCCGAAGCAATCTTATTAATACAATTGAGCAAGACTTGAGCTTATATTTTCTCAAATGCCTTATATGGTAAATAATAATTAGAAAACCAAAGCAACTGCTCATCGGTATTATAGCCACGCAAACACGGAGTGCACGGACTTTCTCCCATCAATCGTCATTGCGAGGCAGGGATTGAGCGAGCCGAAGCAATCTTATTAATACAATTGAGCAAGACTTGAGCTTATATTTTCTCAAATGCCTTATATGGTAAATAATAATTAGAAAACCAAAGCAACTGCTCATCGGTATTATAGCCACGCAAACACGGAGTGCACGGATTTCCTTGATGAATCGTCATTGCGAGAAGGCTTTTTCAGCCGACGAAGCAATCTCATTAATGCAATTAAAAACACGACAAGAGCTTATATTTTCTCAAATGCCTTATATGGTAAATAATAATTAGAAAACCAAAGCAACTGCTCATCGGCAACTCCTGCCCCGCTATACTTTCTACCGTGAAAAACGGCATTCATCCTATCGGGTTTATGTAACATAAGTTTTCGTTCTACCAAACCTTCCCTTTCATCCGTCTATAATTATTACTTTTGAAAAGGAAAATCCCTTATAATGAAGAAATTTATCTTTTTGTTTTTATCAATTATTTCGTTTAAACTTTCTGCACAGGAAGTAAACATAATCCCACAACCTGTAAGTATTAAAACAGGAAAAAACACGGAAAAATTTATCATTGATCAACACACAGAAATTATTTCAAATGATTCTTTATCAAATTCAGCTTTATTTCTGCAAAATTATATTCAACAATATTATAATATAAAGCTTCGAATTAATCCTAATTCAACGAACAAAAAAAACGTAATCAAATTAGAAATAATTAGTCGGTTATTAAAAAACTTAAACGAATACGAGCTTATAAGCAACAACTATCAGATAATAGTTTATGCATGTTCAGAAAATGGACTTTTTTACGGTATTCAAACATTAATTCAGTTGATACCTGAGACAAAATCTCAATTATTACAAATCCCGGCTGTTTCTATTATAGATTATCCCCGCTTCGATTATCGAGGCATGCACCTCGATGTAAGTCGCCATTTTTTTGATGTTGCTTTTGTAAAACAGTACATCGATTATCTAGCGCTTCATAAAATGAATTATTTTCATTGGCATTTAACTGATGACCATGGCTGGCGGATCGAAATCAAAAAATATCCTAAGCTTACGGAAATTGGTGCATGGAGAAATGGTAGCATTATTGGTTTATGGCCCGGACAAGGAAACGAGCACATAAAATATCAGGTATTGCCAGCAGACGTAAAAATTACGCCAAAAGATGCCGTTATTAAAACCGATGGTATCCGTCACGGTGGTTATTACACGCAAGAACAGATTAAAGATGTGGTTGATTATGCTGCTAAACGTTACATTACCATTATTCCTGAAATTGAAATGCCTGCACACAGCATGGCCTTATTGGCTGCTTACCCAGAGTTGGGAACAACGCCTGATAAAAAATATGAAGTTGCGCAAACCTGGGGAATGATGAACAAATACAACAATGTACTTCAAGCGTCTGACACAACTTTTAAGTTTCTGGAAAATGTATTAACTGAGGTAATGGCTTTGTTCCCCTCGCAATACATCCACATTGGTGGCGATGAAGCCTCTAAAGTATGGTGGAAACAATCTGCTGTTTCGCAACAGATTATGAAAGCCAATGGTTTGAAAAATGAAAGTGAGTTACAGAGTTATTTCATCCGCAGGATGGAAAAATTTGTAAACAGTAAAGGCAAAACCATTATCGGTTGGAACGAAATTTTACAGGGTGGTTTAGCCCCGAATGCAGTTGTAATGAGCTGGCAAGGCGAAAAAGGTGGTATAGATGCGGCAAAACAAAACCACAAAGCCATTATGACACCTGAAGATAAGATGTATTTCAATCATGGTCAGTTTGTAAAAGAAGATAGCTTGGCTGCAAATAAGTTTTCGCCCTTAATTGATGTTTACAATTATGAACCCGTACCGGCTGAATTAAGTGCCGAGCAGGCTAAATACATTTGGGGCGCACAGGGCTGTTTATGGAGTGAGTACATTACCAATCCGGCAAAAGTACAATACCTGCTTTTTCCAAGATTAGATGCCTTGAGCGAAATTTTATGGAGTCCGAAAGAAAAACGGAATTATCCAGATTTTCAAAAAAGGCTAAAAACACAGTTTAAACGCTACGATTTAATGGGGATTACTTATTCTAAAAGGTACTTAGAAAATTAATTTTCGATTGCTGTAATTTTTCCGTACTCCTACATATTAACTGTTCAAATCAATTAAATTAGCAATGGAAAATAACAACTCAAAATTAGGTATCGCTGCATTTTTAAGTATTGTCGCGAATACCACAGGCGTTCAAGGCTATACCAAGTATTTCTTATTAACGGTGGCTGCAATTTCGTTAATCCTCGGAATTTACCAGTACCAGAAAGCATTCAAGTCGAATCAATTATCGAAAAGCAGGTAGGCAATAGCATATGATTGAAAAATCTTATCTCGACAAACTGGAAGTACATAAAGGCATTATCTATAAAATGGTAAACCTTTATGCAGATGATGAAGAGGACCGCAAAGATTTGTATCAAGAAATCGTTTTTCAAAGCTGGAGTGCTTATGGCAGATTTAAAGGCGATGCTAAGTTTTCTACCTGGCTGTACAAGCTCAGTTTAAATGTTTCACTTTCTTTTTTGAGCAGGCAAAAAAAGCACAACCGCACAAAGGAACAAAGTGCTTTCGACCACTTTTTTGAGCCGCCCGAATTATCAGAACGCGCCGATTGGCTTTACCGTTGCATAAAACAATTAACCGAAATAGACCGAAGTATAATCATGCTCCATCTGGATGGTTTCGACAATACCGAAATAAGCGAGATGATAGGCCTATCAAGAAACCACGCCAACGTAAAACTGCACCGGATTAAACAACAATTAACCACCCTCCTAACCCGAAAATAATATGGACCTGGAACAAGAATGGAAAAACCTGAGCGTAGAGTTTAACTCAGAAGTGGAGAAGACCGCCATTGCCAATATTACCATAGATGAAAAATCGCACAGCCTTTTACAGGATTTATTATTTAAGCTGAAATGGAAATTAAGATGGATCAGGATTATCGACATACCCACTTTAACAATGGCGTTTTTTGTAAAAGGCGATTTAAAATACCTCTTGGTCTTTTCATTTATCACCTATGAAATTTTTAGGGCTATGGGCTTAAATAACTTCAAAAAAATCAAGACCAGCGTAGACTATAACACCAATACAAAACAGGTTTTGATCAACAATCTAACGGCCATTAAGCGGATATTAAGAGGGGAAATCATTTACAGCTACATTTTTATCCCGCTGGCAGGTCCGACCGGTCTACTGGCATATCGGTTATATGTACATCAAACCTTTGAGAAGGTATTCAGTTTACCACATTTTTTCATTCAGATGGTCTTGCTTATGCTAGTCGGCATACCGTTTATCTACATCGGGAAAAAGATGAACGACAGCGTATTCGCCAAGCCTTTAAAAGAACTTAACGAAAAGATAAACGGTTTAATGGATTAGCTGATTTGCCACCTGTGATTGATATGCACCCAGCGTAATCCCAACCATCTTTAAATGCCCTGATAACAGCAAAATATTCTCATTTATTTAGTTAAGGTTAAGTCAGTTTAAAGAAATCGGGCTGAATTTTTGGTTCCGCTAGGTCATGCTGAATTTAGTTCAGCATCCTTCTTGTTTTTAAAAATTTATGCAATCTTTGTACTAAAAATTAAACCATGCGTAAACTATTTGCCGTCCTTTCTACCATCATAACCTTATTTGCCATTAAAGAAACGGTGTATGTATTTACTTCTACTGAAGCAGACATGGTTAAGCAAAAAGCCATTATGATTGTAATTGCTTTAAGCATTACCATACCGTTAATCATTTTAACACTTTGGCTTTGGTCGCCGGGTAGAAAGAAAAATGATCAACAAAATTAAGCTATAAACTTACTTTTCAAATCGGGTGTTGGTACCCAACAACTCTCCTGCCTACCCCACCATCTGTAACGGTTTCTGGCAATAATATCATAAACCCAATCGCGGATAAATTTGGGAACAATGATAAATGCATAAAGAAGCGGAATTAATCCATTGAGTTTTCGGGCTACACGCAATGCCGCTGAAGATTTAGTATAGAGTTTTCCATCCTCCAGCAATAAAATGGTATTCAACTTTCCTAAATCAGCGTTAAATTGCGGTAGAATTTCTTTGGCGTAATCACCTTGTAGCGCAGTAAATCTAAACTGATCTTTTTTATCATGCGCAATAACAAACTGAACCGATGCATTGCAAAGATTACAAACACCATCGAAAAAGATTATTGGTTGCTGAATCATATGCTATAAAAATAAAGCTTTTTAATCCAATAAATATCTGAGGAATGTCTAATAAACATTAATTGATAAGTGGAGGCAGAAATATTTGATAAATATAACACATTGGTTTTGCCCCCGAATAATTGCAGAAACTGACCCGCTAAACCGGATGGAAACGGCAGCTCACGATTGAAAATCGGGACTAAGTGTACAGCCGGACCAACATTAAGATGAAAAACAGCTATTGCTTTCCAAAAAACATTGCAAAAAGAAAAACCGATTTTTAAATGTTGTAACAGAACAATTTAACTATCAAAAAATAAAACAATCGATCTTCAACTTTCTTACCTTAAAACATTTTTATATATTTGCCCAATCCTTCTTCAATGCAAAAGAAAACACTTCTTGACGGACAAAAAATTCAGATTACAATTAAGAGGCTCTGCCATCAATTAATTGAAAACCACGACGATTTCGCAAATACCGTTTTAATTGGCATCCAGCCAAGGGGTATTTTTCTGGCAGATCGCATTCATCAGGATCTTCAACAGATTCTAAAAAACAAGAAAATTTTAAAGGGAAACCTTGATATTACTTTCTTTAGAGATGATTTCCGCCGTAAAGACGGATTGGTTACCGCAAGCAGTAACTCGATCGATTTTATTATCGAAGGCAAAAAAGTAATCTTAATTGATGATGTACTTTGGACCGGTAGAACCATTAGAGCAGCGCTTGACGCCCTACTTGCCTATGGCCGCCCAGAGAAAGTTGAACTTTTGGTTTTAATAGACCGTAGGTTTAGCAGACACTTACCTATCGAGCCCGATTACATTGGGCATCAAGTAGATAGCTTAAACTCGCAACAGGTAAAAGTAACCTGGGCGAGCGAAGGAAGTGAAGATAAAGTGATTTTAATATCCGAAAATACTAAATAAAAATGGCAGCAGAAAAACTATCAACCCGACATCTTTTAGGCATTAAAGATATTAACCGGAATGATATTGAATTGATTTTCGAAACTGCAGATAATTTCAAGGAAGTGATTAACAGACCAATAAAAAAGGTTCCTTCACTCCGTGATATTACCATTGCCAATATCTTTTTCGAAAACTCTACCCGTACCAAACTTTCGTTCGAACTTGCTGAAAAAAGGCTTTCGGCCGATGTGGTCAATTTTGCCGCTTCCTCTTCATCGGTGAGCAAAGGTGAAACCCTGATCGATACCGTAAACAACATTTTATCGATGAAAGTGGATATGGTGGTGATGCGCCATCCTTATGCGGGTGCTGGTCAGTTTTTAAGCAAACACGTTAAAGCGCAGATTGTAAATGCCGGAGACGGTGCGCACGAACATCCAACACAAGCCTTACTTGATGCTTTCTCTATCCGCCAGAAATTGGGTGATGTAGCTGGCAAAAAAGTGGTAATTGTGGGCGATATCTTACACTCACGTGTAGCCATTTCGAACATCCTTTGCCTGCAGCGTTTAGGTGCCGAGGTAATGGTTTGTGGACCTACAACATTAATCCCTAAGCACATCCACCAACTTGGAGTAAAAGTTGAGCATAATTTAATTAAAGCCCTGAACTGGTGCGATGTAGCAAACATGCTCCGTATTCAATTAGAGCGCCAGGACATTAAATATTTCCCATCATTAAGGGAATACGCTATGATGTACGGCTTAAATAAACAGATCTTAGATAACCTCGATAAAGAAATCATTGTCATGCACCCTGGCCCGATAAACAGAGGTGTTGAAATTACCAGCGATGTGGCCGACAGTAAACAATCGATCATTTTAGAACAGGTAGAAAACGGAGTGGCAGTAAGAATGGCTGTGCTGTACTTGCTGGCAAGCCAGGGATAGGTTAGTTCAATCGTTCATTGGTCATTGGTTTATTAGTGCAGGTTACATAGACTAGCATTTTGCCGAAAGGACTAAGGCAGACAGTTCATTGTTGATAGCATAGACAATTAACCAATCTATACGATTAACCGATCTTAAACAATTAAGCAGTTAACCCTTCTACTCGATTTCGACAAAGATTGCCTGTAGTAGGCAGGCCTCGTTGGGAAAAAACCAACATACATTGACAAATGCAACGGTACCAATGAACTAATGACAATTGAACCAATGGGCCTTACCGGATGCGGTGGCACCAATGAACTATTGACGAATGAACCAGTGAACCTCTACCAGATGCGGCGGCACCAATGACAAATGAACGAATGACCAATGAACCGCCCTTTTTTCCACATTCGTTCACCCCTTAATACCAAACCAAAAATCCTATCGTTAATTTGTGTTATTAACAGATGTTAATTACTTCTGTTGATAAGCTTTGATACTATTTCTAATTTAGTACCAACCATATTTGAAACCAATGCAAAAAAAATACTTACTAATTCCGCTACTTTTAGCAGGAAGTTTTAGCACCTACGCTCAGGTTAGCGCAGTGCAAAACCTCAACAAAAACTATCAAACGGGCTTAGAATTATTAGACAAAGAAAAATACACCGCAGCTGCACAACAGTTTAAACTTGTTGAGCTGCAACGTTATAAACCTTCTACCCAAACGGAGAGTAATGCCGAATTATCTTTACTGAAAGAGAATGCAAAATTTTACGCTGCTGTTTGTGCACTAGAGTTAACCAATAGCGATGCTGAAAGTTTATTTCAGGCATTTATCCGCGATTATCCGTTAAACCCGAACACCAAACTGGCTTATTTCTATGTTGGAAAAACTTATTTCAACCAAAAAAACTATAAAAAAGCTTTAGAATGGTTCGAAAAAACAGATCCTTCTACGCTTTCAGGCAAACAAAGAAACGAATACCAGTTTAAACAAGGTTACGCTTATTTCGAACTTAAAGACTACGACAAAGCAGAACCTTTATTCGAAAAAGTTAAAAAAGAAGAAGGCGATTTTCAGGAAAGCGCCACCTATTACTTTGCTTACATCAATTACTTAAACAAAGAGTATAAAACGGCATTGGCCAACTTCGAAAAGTTAAAGGGCTCTCCTACTTATGAGGCGAGTTATCCATACTACATCACTTCGATGTATTACCTTGACGAGCGTTATGATGATGTAATCAGCTATGCTTTGGCAGCCATTCAAAAAACCAAACAACAGTTCGAACCAGAAATGTTGAGTTTGGTCGCAGCATCGTACTTTGCGAAATCTGAATTCAAAAATGCTGAAAAGTATTTCGCCGAATATTATGCAAAAGATAAAAGCGAAACTAAAAACAACCTCTTCATTTACCAATACGGGTACTCTTTGTTCCAGAATAAGAAATATAAAGAGTCTGTTGCTGTTTTAGAAAAACTAAATACCGATGATGTTTACCTTCAAAATGGTATGCATACTTTGGGTAAAGCCTTTATTCAATTGGGCGATAAGCCAAAAGCGCAGAGTGCTTTTTTCAGGGCATCGCGTTTAAGTTTTGACAAGGGTATACAGGAAGAAGCATGGTTAAATTATGCCAAATTAAGTTACGAACTAGAATTCCATCAGCAGGCGCTAGAGGCCACTCAGGGTTTTTTAAAAACTTTCCCGAAATCGCGTAAAATAAACGAAGCCAAAACTTTATTGGGTGAAGTTTTATTAACCACCAAAAACTATCAGGCGGCTGTAGATATTTTAGAACCTATTCCGGATAAAAACCTTGAAGCTAAAGAAGCTTACCAAAAAGTAACCTATTTCCGCGGGTTAGAATTTTATAACGAAAGAGCATTCCCGAATGCATTATCGATGTTTTTACGTTCTGAAAAGTTCCCTGAAGACAACGAGATCAATGCGCTAAACACTTACTGGAAAGCTGAATCGATGTACGAGCTGCGTAAGTTCGGCGAAGCAGTTACCACTTTCGAAAAATTCTTAAAAATGCCAGATGCCGATAAAACCGGCGTTTACAATTTTGCGAACTACGCTTTGGCCTATGCAGCTTTCGAAGATGAGAAATACAGCAAAGCAGCTACTTATTTCGAAAAATTCCTCGCGGGTAGTGATAAAGACCAAAAAACGATTGATGATGCCACCATCCGTTTAGCCGATTCATATTTCGTAAACAAAAACTATGGTGATGCAATGGCAAATTACAACAAGATCATCAGCCGCAAAACCACTTCAGAAGATTACGCCACTTTCCAGAAAGGAATGATCCAGGGATTGGAAACGCAGTATGATGCAAAAATTGCTACCATGCAGAGCCTGTTGAATACTTTTCCAAATTCTAATTACGCTGATGATGCTGGTTTCGAAACCGCTTATACGTATTTCAACAAGGGCGATTTTGATAAATCTAAATCAGACCTTGTAGCCCTGGTAGCTAAATATCCACGCAGCAGTTATGTAGCAAAAGCGTTGGTAACCATCGGTTTGGTTCAATACAACCAGGATCAGGACGATGCCGCTTTAGAATCGTTTAAAAAGGTAATCCGCGATTACCCTACTGCCGATGAAGCCAAACAGGCAATGGAATCGATCAAAAACATTTATGTAGATCGCGGCGATGCAAATGGTTTTATCGCTTACGCAGCAACTACCCCGCTTGGAAATTATTCGGGCTCGGAGCAAGACAATATCGTTTTTGCCGCAGCCAATAACACTTATTTAAAGGGCGATGCCAATGGCGCATTCCAGGCGGTAAATGCTTACTTTGATAAATTCCCTAAAGCGAACCATGAAAAAGAAGCTAAATTTATCAGGGCAGAATCGCTGGTGAAACTGGGCAGGCCTGATGAAGCCATTCCTGATTACGAATTTATCTTAAACGACTGGACGAGCGATTACACTGAACGTTCTTTGGTAAGTATATCAACATTGTTCTTAAATCAGAAGAAATACAACGAGGCCATTGTGTACCTGAAAAGATTAGAAACTACTACCGATTACAAGTCGCACTATAGTTTTGCCATCAACAATTTGTTAAAGGCTTACACCGCTTTAAACATGCCCGATGACATGTTGAAATATGCACAGCTGACTAAAGAATCGGAAAAAGCTTCTGAGGAAGAAAAAAACAGTTCGAGCTTATTCTCTGGTAAGGCTTACTTGTTAAAAGGCGATACCACCACAGCAATTAAGGAGTTTAAAAATGTAGTGGCCAAAACAAAAACAGTTGCTGCCGCAGAAGCAAAATATAATTTAGCTTTATTGGAATACAACAAGGGTGATTTCAAAACTTCATCTAAAACCTGTTTCGATCTGGTTAACAACATGGCTGCTTACGATTACTGGGTAGCAAAGGCGTTTATCCTTTTATCTGATAACTATGTGGCCCTGAAGGATAATTTACAGGCAAAAAGCACTCTTCTCAGTATAATTGATAACTACGAAGGCAAGGATGATATTATCCCTACAGCCAAAGAAAAACTAGAAAAACTAAACCAGAAGAAGTAGCATTATGAAATCGATTAAATATATATATAGTTCACTGTTTTTTTTAGCTGCTGGATTAATGACTGCACAGGCGCAGGATAAAAAAACGGAAGAAAAAGGGGTTGTAAACGAAGAGATTGAGGTAGTGCGCCCATATAAACCAATTTTGGCAGAGGCTGTAAAGCTGAGAAGAAGCCCAAATTTAGATGATGTTAAAACTTACAAGGCCAAATTGAACTACAGCATTTTGGACAGAAAGCTGGAGTTGAACAGCGATATCCAAAAGTTACAGGCACAAGCTTTGGCAGAAGAAAAAGAAAGCATATTGGTTAACAATTATGTAAAAGGTGCATTCGGGTCGTTGGCTACCCTTTTGGGCGAAGCTTATTTTAACACCGGTAAAGATGAAGGTTTACAGGTTGGTGGATACTTTAAACATTTTAGTCAGGAAGGAAAGCTGAACAAACAGA
This sequence comes from Pedobacter borealis DSM 19626, assembly GCF_000708285.2. Lineage (GTDB taxonomy): Bacteria > Bacteroidota > Bacteroidia > Sphingobacteriales > Sphingobacteriaceae > Pedobacter > Pedobacter borealis. The sequence goes on along the minus strand of NZ_JAUG01000098.1, from coordinate 2,554 downwards.
ATAGCAGTAACCAACAGTTAAGCATTTTTGGTCGCAGTATTTTAGAGCAGAATACCGTTAGTGGCCGCATCAATTTTGAACGTAATGGCACCTACTTTTATGGTATAGATGATGCCAGACCTACGCTTAACCCTAACCCTGATAAACAGGCCTTAACCACCATTGAACTGGAAGGTGAGCTGGTAAAAAACTTTACAGAGGATGAAGATGCTTTTAGTTATGCTTTAAAAGCCAATGGTTATATCTGGAATGATAAATTCAGCGCAAAAGAAAACTACCTGAGCTTAAACGGTTATGTAAACAAACGTATTAACTCGTTAAACTTAGGTTTGGCCGCATCAACCGAATTTGGTAACAGCAAAGATGCTTTAACCAGCGTTGGCAATAACCTGTTGCGCTTAAATCCGTATATCCGTTTACAGGTTAAAGGCGCTAAAATTACAGCGGGTATTAATTTTGTACAAGAATTTGGCGCTGTTAGCAGCTCTAGAATATTCCCTGCCATAACCGCCGATTTCACTTTAATTCCAGATTACTTGCAGGTTTTTGGAGAAGTTAAAGGTGATGTAAACAGAAACTCGCTAAAAGGCTTTACCGATGAAAACCCTTGGTTAAACAGCAATATTGTAGTTAGAAACACGGTTGAAAAGTTAAGTTTCAGTGCTGGTATTAAAGGTACTGGTGGGCCAGGTTTTGGTTACAAAGCGCGTGTATATGTAAAACAGTTTGACGATATGCCTTTGTTCATCAACAACTTTACTGATTTTAACAAATTTGATGTGATATACGATTTCGGTAAAACGAAATTAACAGGTTTAGAAGGTGAAATTTCTGTTCAGGTAAGCGATGCCTTAAAATGGACAGGTAAATTAAACCTCGATGATTGGAAGCCCGCAGCAGAGACTTACTCTTGGTTTAAACCAGGTTTAAAAGTAAGCTCGAACTTGGTTTATACCTACAATAAAAAACTAAGCTTTAACGCTGGTGTGGTGATTCAGGATGATATAAAAGCAAAAGTAAACATTGCTAACCCAGTTAAGCCTGCTCAGTATCTAATTCCAAATCCATTGATAGAGGAAATTAAAACGGTTAAAGGTTATGTAGATTTAGGTCTTGGTGCTGATTACCGCATCAACAAAAAATTCTCTGTTTTTGCTAAAGCAAACAATATCTTAAATACAAACTACAGCAAATATTTGTACTACCAGGTAAACGGATTTAATATTTTCGGAGGATTAACGTATTCGTTTTAAGCGATAAAATCGTAAAATTCATTTTTAGTATTTTATACGCCTTTAAGTTCAACTTAAAGGCGTATTTTGTTTGTAAGCTTAGAGGCGGCCGATCATCAGCAAAACAATTTTAAGGTAATTATTTCCAGAAAGAATTATTAATACCTATTCTCTTAATTGAACAACATTATTTTATTGTGATTTCGACTATATTTACTTTAGTTAGCGTAAAATCAAAACGGAATGAGAATCCCAACAATACATGGATATATTGACAGAAGAATCTTAATTAACTTCACAGCCGACCCAAAGATTGTGAAAGAGCTGATTCCCTTTCCTTTTAGACCAAAAGTTTATATGGAAAAGGCCATTGTTGGAATATGCTTAATCAGACTAAAAAATATAAAACCAAAGGGGTTACCAAACTTTATGGGTGTAAATTCTGAAAATGGTGCTCATCGAATTGCAGTTGAATGGGATGAGGACGGTGTAACAAAATCAGGAGTTTATATACCACGTCGGGATACCTCGCTAAAATTAAATGCGCTCGTTGGTGGACGAATATTTCCAGGCAAACACTTTCATGCAAAATTCAACATAGAAGAAGAAAACGGAAATTACCAAATTAGGTTTAAGAGCTCAGACAATACCGAGACATTAATTGATGCTATTGAGACTCCTTTGTTTAACAATAAATCAATTTTTAAAACACTAGCAAATGCATCTGACTTTTTTGAAAACGGCGACCTTGGATATTCACCAAATAAAGACAAATTTGATGGTTTGAGATTAAAAGCATACCATTGGAAAGTTAGACCACTTGAGGTTTTGAAAGTAAAATCAAGTTTTTTTGAAAACGAAGATCTTTTCCCCCCAGGGTCGGTGACTTTTGACAATGCGCTGCTTATGACAAATGTTGAGCATGAATGGAAAAGCGAAACAAACAAATAACTATAAAACATTATAGGTCTAATAAGAATGAAGCAAATATTCATAACGATCTTAAGCATTTTCACCCTGAACTCTTACGGTCAGGACAAAAACAATTATACTCATTTCAATAAATTGACAGAAGTTGAAGGAACTGATTATGTAATTGCAAGTGTTGAAAATTGGGGAAAAATACCTGATGCGAAAAATAAATACCTGCTGTTTATTAATAACCTGAGTTCGATAATTATTTGCTGAAAATTATATCTTATTTACGCCTAATCCCGCTTTATCGTCCTGCTGAATTTATTTCAGCATCTTTTTAGCGTGAAAGACCCTGAAATAAATTCAGGGTGACGACCGTCTTAACAGAAAACTTGATTAAAACGCCA
>NZ_JAUG01000097.1 GCF_000708285.2 Pedobacter borealis DSM 19626 | reverse complement strand
TAATAATCGAACTCAGGTTTATAGATTAAATAAAGCGCTTTTCTTTGGCTGTTTTAATCGCTTCTGATTTGGAGTTTACATCGAGTTTGATGTAAATATTTTTTACATGGCTTCTTACGGTTTCCTGATCAATAAAGAGATCGTTTGCGATTTGAGATTTTGTTTGTCCATTTGCAATCCGATCTAAAATTTCGGTTTCGCGTTTAGTTAAAGGAGAGTTCAGGTTTTTTTGAAAAGAATGCATTACGATGCGCGCTACATTTGTACTCATGGCGCCCCCGCCGGTACTCACTTCTCTTACGGCATCTATAATTTTTGAGGCGCTCGAATTTTTGGTGAGGTAGCCACCTGCGCCCATGGTAAGAGCTTCGAAAACCAATTCGGGCGAATCAAAAACGGTGAGGATAATAATATTCGCGTTAGGTAAGGCTTTTTTGATAAAAGGTAAGGCCTGCAGCCCGTTGGTGCCTGGCATCTGGATATCGAGCAAAATCACATCTGGATGATCGGCCTCTAAGTATTTTTTGGCCAAATCGTATGATACATAAGCGTTAACGACTACAAAATCTTCAACATCGCTTAATAACGATTCATAACCCATTCTTAAAATATCGTCATCTTCGATTAGAACAATTCGTAAATTCTGGCTCATTTTTGTGGTTGGTTTTAATTAAGACGCTTTTAGTGCTATTTTGTAACAGGAATTCTGGTAGAAATTGTTGTAGTGGTGCCTTTCCCTTTTATAGAAGAAATCTGAAAGGTCGATTTTATACGTTTGCAGCGTGTTTGAATATTGTTTAATCCTCTTCCTTTCTGTACCGTTTCAAGATCAAAACCTTCGCCATCGTCTGTTGTTAAAATGTTTACTGTATCATGATCGGTTTCAATAACCATAATCAATACCTGGCTCGCTTTGGCATGTTTTAACACATTGTTTAACATCTCCTTAAAAATTAATGTTAGGTTTCGGTTAAACTCCATCGATAGCTGTAGTTTTTGATATTTGCTTAACACGCCTTCCATTTTAAATGTAACGCCCGTGTTTTGGAAAAGATCGATTCCAAAATTTTTAATGTGCATCAGTATCTCAAAAAGATTATCGCTATGTGGGTCAAGCGCCCAAAGAATATCTTTAGTTCCGGTATACAACAAACTGGCGTTTTCTCTGATTAGCCTGATCAGTTCCTTTTGCTCTTTTTCGGTTCCTGCTACCTTTTTATCCAAAATTTCGGATAAAACATTAATCCGGGTTAGTTTATTGCCAATATCATCATGAAAATCTTCTGCGGTTTGCTTTCTTATTTTTTCTTGTTCTTTTAACTTTAACTTTTCGAACTGATGTTTTTTACGTTCTCTGGTTTTAAAAATGAGGTAAAAGATAAGCCAGATCAGGAAAATAAGCACCAAAAATGCGCCAATCTTAAATATAATGGTATCATAATATGGCGGTACAATGGTAAAGCTAAACTGTTCTATATTTGATTGCTGGCCATTTGCGATAGCATAAACCTGAAAAGTATAACTACCCGGTCTTATGGCCGAGTATTCGATCTCTGTGTTGGGTACAGGTTTGCTGAAATCGTTATCTACCCCAACCAGTTTGTAGCGGTAAAGTACACTTTCTGGATTGGTGAGATAAACTCCTTTAAAACTTATCGAAATGTGGTTTTGACTGTAGTTAAGCTTATAAAATTTATCTCCTTTTCCGTTCAGATCGATCGAAAGATCTTTGGCCCGATCATTTTTATGAAAAACACTCACCTGTTGGATGTGGATAAAAGGATTCTTTTTGTCCTCTGTCAGCGGATTGGTTTTACATTGAATAAGTCCATTTATGGTGCCTACCAATATGCTGTTTTTGTAGTTGATAATTGCGTTTTGGTTACACTCAACAATTAGCGGATGATCTCTAAAAACTTCATAACTTTGTTGTTGCTTATTAAAAGTTAATTTGTTAATCCCCCGCCCTGTTCCGGCCCATAAATTATTTTCATTATCGGTTGCAAGGCTATAAATATCATTTGAGTTTAACCCATTAGCAACAACATAACGTTTAATGGCTTTCGTTTTTAAATTCCAGGTGATGATCCCATCGCCAAGCGTAGCAAAAATTAAATTATCACCCTGTCTTATAATGCTCAGTACATAAACATTGGTGAGCGATTTGATATGAAATGTTTTATCTATCTTTTTGTTTTTGATGAGTGTAACGCCATTTGAGGTGCCAAGAAACACACTATCCTTCCGCAAAGGGTAAATACACGATAAATAACCATCAAACCCACTTATCCGTTCGGTTTTTCCGTCTTTTAAATAAGTAGACGACATGAGTCCGTTTATCCAGATCCCTCCTTCCTCATCTTCAGCTATCGAGCTGTTATCGAACTTATCTGGCTTTAATACCTGGCTAAATTTCCGCCCGTCGTACTTCCAAGTGCCTTTGCCATAGGTCGAAAACCAAATGTTTTTTGCTTTATCGGCATAAACGAAGTAGATTTTTTTATCCTTAAAAGCGGGTATATCAATGTTTTGTACATCTTTACCATCATACTTAAAAACACCTTTGTTAAAAGTGCCAAACCAGAGGTTATTATTTTTATCTGCCGCTATTCCGCTTATTGGATAAGCCAGGTTCTTGCCCTTAAACCTATTATAGCGAATAAAAGCATCGCCTTCATATTTGTAAATACCATCACTAAAACAAGATATCCAGATATTATTTTCAGCATCGCTAAATATTTCGTTAACCTGGTTATCGCTCAATCCATTTTCTCCGTTAAAATTTATGATCGAGCCGTTTTTATTTATGAAGTAAGCCCCTTTTTCAGAGCCTACCCACATATTTCCACGATGATCCTGCGCGATGGAATAATAGGTATCAATGCCCGATTTTTTAAAAAACGGTTTAACGATTCCATTCTCCAGCACATAAATTCCGCTGCGGGAGGTTAACAGATAGGCTTTATTCTTTACGGTTTTATCAAATAAGATCTTCCGGATAGATAAAGTATTAATGGCTGTCGGCAACTCCTGGTAGATTACCCAGTTGTTATTTTTTAATTGATAAATCCCCTTTCCTGATACAGTGGCATATAGGTTTCCAGCACTATCGCTGTTTATGGTATGGATTTTTTTACCGGCGATGGAATAAAAGATAATTTTATCCTTTTCAATTTTGAAAAGCTTATGTTCACTTATTCCCCAAATAACGCCCTCTTTGTCTTTAAGCAAATGGCTTACTCCTTTACCCGAAAACAGGGTGCTTATTTTTCCGCGTTTAAGAACGCTGATACCTGTTTCGGTACCAAAGAGCATTTGGCTCTGGTTATCCTCCGCAATACAGTTTACAGAGTTGGATCCTAACCCATCGGCTTTGCTGTACGAGGTAAATTGCCTGCCATCGAAATTACTTACCCCACCAAAAGTGCCAAGCCAAAGCGTCCTGTCTTTTGCCTGATAAATTACCATTACCTGCGATTGAGGCAAGCCATCTTTTAGGCTGTAATTGGTAAAATTATAGCTTTGGGCCGATAGCTTAAGGCTAAAAAGCAAAATGAAAGAAACTATAAAATTTATCTTGATTATAGACAGTTTACTGCACATGTAATACAAAATAAGCATAATTTCTTTCAAAAGCCATCCCCCTTTTTGGGGGATATTTATGATGCGTTACCCATGTACGGGTCGGTTTGGGTAATTTCTCCAGTTTCTATTTTACCTGCATATCGGTGTTTAAATGTTGTATTGCCCGCCTGCACAATACTGAAATCGTACCAATTCGCATTTTTAGCCAGATTAAACGAGATATTTGTACCCGATTTTGGCTTAATTGTTACCGTTTTGCTCCCTGATTTGTATTTGTTATCTACAATTTGAAGCGTAACTAAACTGGCGCCTTTGTTCTCAATAGCAAAAGCCAGGGTACCTGTAAGTTTTTTGCTTACCAAACCACCCAGCTCTGGATATGCTTTTACCACAATGGAAGGATTTTTTTTGCCGCCTGCGAAATGTCTGTAAAAACCATTCGGACCGCTAACTGTAAGATCATAAACTTCGTTATCAAAATCATCCAGTTTAATACTGTCTTTTAACACATCGCCAGCTTTTACAGCATAGGCCCATGTTTTACCAGCAACACCTTTAAATTTAGCAATGGTGTTCATGTTGAAAGGCGCACCAACGGTTTCTATTTCGCTACCGAACAAGGTTTTTGCCGATTGAAAAGTAAGTACTATTTCATTGTTAACCAGATTTGCATCAACCATTAAATGATAAGGAAGCGCACAGGCATGTTTAGTGCCATTCTCCTGCTTTGGTGCATGGATTGATGTTTCACGTGAAAAGGTCTCGAACTTATTAATTTTGGCCACTTCGACTTTATTCAAAGCGGTTGGGCCAACCTGAGCAGGTTTATTTTTTGCATTACCAATATTAGTTACTACCACATCGCGTTTTAGCGGTTCTGGAGATTTAATTTCTTCTCCATTGTATGGTCTGAACACCGAGGTTAAATCGCCACAGATATTCCTTCGCCAATCGCTAATGTTATTACTTTTAATGGTTTTGCCTGTTTTTTTAGCCAGCCATTTTTCCATAAACATTAATGATGACGTATGATCGAAAACCTGCGAGTTTACAAAACCGCCCTTGCTCCAGGGTGAGGCAATAACCAAAGGAACACGATAGCCCAAGCCGATCGGACTTCCCTTTCTTGCTTCAAAATCAGTGGCATAATTTATTCCTTCAGATACCTTTCCGCTGGTCGAATCATCAGGGTTTGGCACCACAAAAGGTGGCTGATGATCAAAATACCCATCATTCTCATCGTAGGTTAAAACAAAAATTGTTTTTTTCCAAACCTCAGGGTTTTTGGTTAAAATATCCAGGGCTTCGCTCACATACCAGGTTCCATATAATGGCGAGCTGGTATGATCAGAAAAACGTTGAGGCGCAACCAACCACGAAACCGTTGGTAATTTCCCTCTGTCTACATCTTTTCTAAACTGATGGAAAATATCGCCTTTCGGCACATTAATCGTTTCAGACTTCCCTTGGTCGTTCTTAAAAGCAAATGGTTCAAGATCGAGATAATCTTTTTGAGAAATGTTTGTGGTAAACGCTTTATCTACTAAGTTTTTTTCCCTTTGTGATAATTTATCGTATTTCTCCTGAACTTCTTTTGCGGTTAGAGCCGGCTTAACGGTATTATCGCCGTTTTTTCTAAAGTAAGCCGATAATTTAACGTTGTGCCTACTGATGTACTCTACAGGATTATCGCCATAATTACCCAACCAATCATCTATTTCACCTTCGGGAAGTTTCGAGGTCCATAATTCGTTTTGGTAAATGCGCCAATCGATACCATTATCTTCTAATGTTTCCTGAAAAGTTGGCCAATCTACAAATACATTATTTTGCGATTCGGCCTGATCATTATTGACCACCGCAATCCGGTTTGCACTTTTTTCTCCACGAACGGTTCCTGTAAAAAAGAACAGTCTATTTGGGGTTGTTCCAGTTAGTGATGAGCAAAAATGCTGATCGCAAATGGTAAAAGCATCGGCCATGGCATAATAAAAAGGAATATCATTCCGATCATAATAAGCCAATGTCATTGGGGTTTTAACGGGCAGCCATTTATCATAACGCCCCCCATTCCTGGCGGCAACCTGATCATTCCACGAATGTGGTAGCCCGCCCTGCCAGGTGATTTTCGTTTTGTTGATATCCACATGAAAAGGGGCATAGGTATAACCCTGGCCATCTTTTTGCAACCATACCTTGTTTCCATCGGGTTGAATGTGTGGGTGGGGATCATTAAATCCACGAACACCTTTCATTTTACCAAACATATGGTCGAAAGAACGGTTCTCCTGCATCAGGAAAACAATGTGTTCGGCATCGTAAAATGTACTGCCCGGTTCAGGGTTAATCGACATGGCTTTTAACACCGAACTGGGCAAGGTGTTGGCCATACCAGTGGCTCCGGCAAACAAGGCCGCTTTTTTTAGAAATTCTCTACGTGAGTCCATAAATTATACAATATAGCTTAGATACCGCAAGTTATAATTTCAGTTGTCAATTGGCAATTTTCAGTCGACAGCTAATTTATGGCGCTAGTCAGTCCTCAGTCTGGAGTCCAAAGTCGATTAAGCAATCTATCCTAACAATAGAACAACCCAGCAATGAAACATTCCTGTTTTCAATTGGCAACCTGCAGTTTCCAGTTAACCAATTTCAACAATTAACCAGTTAACCTTTTCAACAAACAAAGTTACTTCTGAAATACCCTAACATAATCAACCTTCATTGTTGCGGGAAAAATAGATTCATCTACTCCTTTTTTTCCACCCCAACCACCGCCAACGGCTACATTTAAAATAAGGTGGAAGTTTTGATCGAATGGCCAATCGCCAGATCCTTTTTTGGTATTTTTAAAAGTGAGGTATTTTTGGTTATCAATAAAGAAATCTATTCTATCGGCAAACCATTCTACCGCATAAATATGATATTCGGTATAAGGATTATAAACCTTTAAAGCCTTGCCCACCTGCGTTTTGATTACGTGGTTAAACTTTTCTGTATGTACCGTTCCATGAACGCTATCCGGATCATAACCTACATATTCCATAATATCAATTTCGCCACTCTTTGGCCAGCCGCCGTATTTCCCCTCGGTTGGTAAAGCCCATATTGCAGGCCATAAGCCCCTGCCTTTTGGCAACATGGCGCGAACTTCTACCCTTCCGTATTTAAAATCGAATTTATTTTTCGTTACCAATCTGGCCGAAGTATAATGGTTGTTTTCTTTATCTGCTTTTACTGCAATAATATTCAGACTTCCTTTTTTTACAATTGCATTTGTGCTATCGGCGTCGGTATAATATTGAAGTTCGTTATTGCCCCAACCCTTTCCGCCTACATCGTAACTCCAGTTTTTTGCCAGAGGTAATCCCGCATCGTTAAATTCATCAGCCCATTTCAGTTTCCAACCCGCTGCAACAGGTGTTTTTTTGAGCTCTTCGAAGGTCAATTCTGGCTCGTTAGTGGTGATATAATCAACCTGATGTGCCAAAAGCCATTGAATTTCGGGAACAGTGTTTACCGTCCAGGCATTTACCGTTAAGCCTAACTTGTGGGCATTTTCAATCCACCCATCTTTTTGATAAACACTAAAATGATAGTCAACGCCGGTTAATTTGTCTGCTTTCATTTGTTCAGCACTGATTTCGCCTTTTAAGTAGGCCACTTTTGCTTTTGGCAAGAGCGCTAAAATGCGTTTACAGTAATCGTAGTCAAAACTGATATACTCCGTCCACTCCACTACCTTGAGTTTCTGAACCATTTCAACACATTTATTGGTTACCTCAATTCCACGTTCTTTACTGACTAATGAAGGTTTGATCTCTAAAATCAGTTTGGTTGTTCTTTGCTTCTTACCTTCCAATAAATAAGCCTCAAGCGTTGGAATTTTTTCGCCATTGCTCATCGTTTTGGTCAATAAATCAGCATAATTTACTTTCTCGATAACCAAACCCTGAAACTCGGGATCGTGATTAATGACCAAAACATTGTCTGCGGTCATCCACACATCGAATTCCGATCCATAACAACCCAGCTTTACTGCTTCGTTTAAAGAAGCGATAGAATTTTGAGGAAAATTATTTTTCTTCCATGCTCCACGATGGGCAATTACCTGGTTTTTGTTCCAGTTAAATTTTTGAGCGAAAGAGGCGGTAAAAATGAATAACATTAGTGCAGAAATAAATACTCGTTTCATATTTGGCATGATTATACAAAAAATCAAAAGTAGATTTTTATCAGAGTACTAGTTTAAAATCTATGTAACCTTTGTATTAATAAAACAAGATAGAGATTTTTAAATTAATGTTGTACGTTGTACTAGGCCAATTCAGGGAAATCGCTTTTAACTTTTCTCTGATAATTCTTCCTCTTTCTGCGCATACCTAAGCATTATGTTTGCCACGGAAGCACGAAAACACGGAAAAATTTACTTCTTCTCCCGTGATTTCTGTGTTTCCGTGGCTAATTAATTTTTGCACATGTTTTAAAAGCAATTTTAAGCGAAAGCGAAGCCGCTGATTACTAAAAATTAGCATTATTTTAAGAAAAGGCAGCATGATTAATCATTATGTTGCCTTTTTTATGGACTACTGTGAGGAATTTGCTGTTATTTTTAATTGTTTTTGACTAATTAATAAATGGTATCGAGTGATTTTTTTTAAAAATTAATAAGGATGTAAACGATTTGGTGATGTTACAGGATATAAGAGGTGGTAGCTGGAAAGCGCCAGGACGTGGGGGCAAGCGCAATTAAACTTAAAAACCGATTCATATTCGTTAGAACACCGAAAAAAGTTAAAAAAATAATAGGATTTTAAGCAAAAGCAAAGCGACTGATTATGAAGTACCTATTATTTTAAATCGTCTTAATTGAGTGGGAGGGCTAAAAATTTCGTTATTTTTTTTCAAATTTATTTTGAAGTGAAATATAAGTGTGTATATTTGCATTCCCTTTCGGAAACGGTGTTAGGCCAAGAAGAAAAGGCTTGTTCTTTAAAAAGATAAAAGTTTTAAAAAAACACGTTAATAGTATGAAAAATGAAGATTTTTCGTATCATTGCACAAAATTTAAAGCCTCCTTAGCTCAGCTGGTAGAGCAACTGACTTGTAATCAGTAGGTCATTGGTTCGATTCCGATAGGAGGCTCTTTTTATTTTAAAGTGTTAGCATTTTAAAGTAAAAAATGGGGAGATTCCAGAGCGGCCAAATGGGACAGACTGTAACTCTGTTATCGCAAGATTTCGAAGGTTCGAATCCTTCTCTCCCCACACTTTAAATGAACGACCAAATGTTTTAATGAGAGATTATTTCTATCATTCTATCATTCAATCAATCACTAGTTTTTAAAAGCGGAAGTAGCTCAGTTGGTAGAGCGATAGCCTTCCAAGCTATAGGTCGCGAGTTCGAACCTCGTCTTCCGCTCCAATAAAAATTAGAAAGTGGGCAGTTATTGGTAACAGTTTTTATTTGGTTAAAACTAAAGGCTGGAACTGGAAACTAAAAAGCCGACTTAGCTCAGCGGTAGAGCACTTCCTTGGTAAGGAAGAGGTCATGGGTTCAATTCCCATAGTTGGCTCAGGATAATAAAGCTTTGTTAAATCTGTTTAATATGCAGGGTAGACAAGGTTTTTTGTGTTGCATTGCATCAAAACAATAAATAAAATTAATAAAAAGTTAACCTACTAATTAGTTATAAATAAAATGGCAAAAGAAAAATTTGACCGTAGTAAACCGCACTTAAACATCGGTACAATCGGTCACGTCGATCACGGTAAAACAACTTTAACAGCAGCTATTACAAAAGTTTTAGCTGATGCAGGTTTATCTGAGGCACGTTCATTCGATTCAATTGACTCAGCTCCTGAGGAAAAAGAAAGAGGTATTACAATTAATACTGCGCACGTTGAGTATTCAACTGCAAACCGTCACTACGCACACGTAGATTGTCCAGGTCACGCGGATTATGTTAAAAACATGGTTACAGGTGCGGCTCAAATGGATGGTGCTATTATCGTTGTTGCTGCTACTGATGGTCCAATGCCACAAACTCGTGAGCACATCTTATTGGCTCGTCAGGTTGGTGTACCTTCATTGGTTGTATTCATGAACAAAGTGGATATGGTTGATGATCCTGAATTATTAGAATTAGTAGAAATGGAAGTTCGTGAATTATTATCGTTCTACGATTTCCCTGGTGATGATATTCCTGTTATTCAAGGTTCTGCTTTAGGTGGTTTGAACGGAGATGCTAAATGGGTAGCAAAAATTATGGAATTAATGGATGCTGTTGATAGCTACATTCCAATTCCTCCACGTTTAACTGAGCTTCCATTCTTGATGCCTGTTGAAGATGTATTCTCGATCACTGGTCGTGGTACTGTAGCAACTGGTCGTATCGAGCGTGGTGTAATCAACTCTGGAGATCCAGTTGAAATCTTAGGTATGGGTGCTGAGAACTTAAAATCTACAGTAACTGGTGTTGAGATGTTCCGTAAGATTTTAGATTATGGTGAAGCTGGTGATAACGTAGGTTTATTGTTACGTGGTATTGAGAAAACTGATATCCGTCGTGGTATGGTAATCTGTAAACCAGGTTCAGTAACTCCTCACACTGATTTCAAAGCTGAGATCTATGTATTATCAAAAGCAGAAGGTGGTCGTCACACGCCATTCTTCAACAAATACCGTCCTCAATTCTATTTCCGTACTACAGACGTTACTGGTGAGATTTCACTAGCTGAAGGTACTGAGATGGTAATGCCAGGTGATAACGTTACCATCACTGTAAAGTTGATCAACGCTATCGCAATGGAAAAAGGTCTACGTTTCGCTATCCGTGAAGGTGGTAGAACAGTAGGTGCTGGTCAGGTAACTGAAATTTTAAAATAAAACCCCAAACCCCTTAAGGGGTTTCAGGTAAATAACTGAAAGCAAAGTGTTTGAGCACGCTTAAGCACTTTGCTTTCTAATTACGGGAATAGTTCAACGGTAGAATAGAGGTCTCCAAAACCTTTGATCAGGGTTCGAATCCTTGTTCCCGTGCTCAAAACAATGGTTGAGTAATTGAATGAGTGAATGATTGAATTTGAAAGTTAGCTTTCGAATATTATCATTCACTCATTTAGTCATTCTGTCATTCAATAAATTAAATATGGCTAAAGTAGTTGAGTTTATAAAAGAATCGTACGATGAAATGACCCAGAAGGTTACATGGCCTACCTGGGGTGAACTGCAAAGTTCTGCAATTCTTGTATTAGTGGCTTCTTTAATTATTGCATTGGTTATTTTTGCAATGGATAAAGGATCTACATTTGTGTTAGATACTTTTTATAAATCACTTTCTAATTAATATTTACTAATGAGCGATCTAAAGTGGTACGTTGTAAGGGCTGTTAGCGGTAAGGAAAAGAAAGTAAAACAGTACATTGATGCTGAGATCAGCCGTTTAGGTTTCTCTCATTTGGTTCCTCAGGTTTTAATACCAATGGAAAAATATTACCAAATGAAAGATGGTAAAAAAATTGCCAAAGAGCGTAACTTTTATCCCGGTTATGTTTTAATCGAAGCTACATTAGATGGAGAATTAGAACACATCATTAAAGGAATTAATAGTGTTATTGGTTTCTTGGGTGATAAAGCTGGTAATCCAATCCCAATGCGCCAGGCAGAAGTTAATCGTATTTTAGGTGTGGTTGATGAGATGAGCGAGCAAGGTGAAACGATGAATGTGCCTTATTACGTTGGCGAAGGTATTAAAGTAATGGACGGACCTTTCAATGGTTTCTCAGGTATTATCGAAGAGGTAAACGAAGAGAAGAAAAAACTGAAAGTAATGGTTAAGATTTTTGGGCGTAAAACGCCGCTTGAACTTAACTATATGCAAGTAGAAAAAGAGTAAGAAATTATTTGAGATATTCAGAAGCCCCGATTAATTCGGGGTTTTTTTATGTCTTCATTTTTTTAAATACGTTTTTGTATTATTTATTTGTAGTTTAAATTTTCATCAGTATATTTGTTTATCTCACCTCTCTTTACTTATTAAATCTAAATTAACAAAATGAGGAAAACTTATACTTTTCTTAAGGCTTATATATTGGCTTTAACTTTATTAGTTGTAACAATCATTATTATTCAATCTTGTAATAAACAAAGTGAGCTATTGACGCAAGCAGATGCTATATCTACTGCGAAAAACTGGTTTAATCAACAAAAGATAAAATTATATACGCCAGATTGGTCTTCATCAAAAATCCTTATTATTGATAAGGAAAAATTTATAGTTTTACCTACAACTATTAGCTACAGCAGTAAAGAAATAATTAGTAGCACTTTACTCATTAATGTTTCGGCAGTTCATATTACCGGTTATATAGCAGAGTTTATCAATTCTGTACCTCCAACTGATGAGCCTGGACTTATTAGAGCTTATAAAGCCATGATGAATCGAAATGCTATTGGTTTAGCAGATACTTTTGAAGGTAATGCACTTCTGTTTACTGTGGGGCATGATTTTATTGATGGCTGGCATACATTTAAGGGGAAATTAGTAGGGTGGATTAGTGAAAATCCTAAAACACTTAAAGATAGGCTTAAAATGACTATAGATCATGATGCTACAGAATGTTACCAATATTATTGGGTAGAACGGGATGCATATACTGGAGAGGTATTAGACTCTACTTATCTTTATACTATGTGTGATACCGCTGGTGGGGGTTCAGATGGTGGAACTGGTGGAAGTGGAACTGGTAGTATAAATAATCCTCCTAATAAAGAGATAATTGATAGTGTTAAAAATGCTTGCATAAAAAATGCGCTTACATTAGCATTAGCAAAAAATGCAGTTAATGAAATTAAGACACTTTTTTATAATGCTTTCGGGAGTAGCAAAGATTATAATGTAGTGTTTATAGATGGCTCATTGGCCTCTACGACTAAAGATGCTACTACTAGTACTGTGCCAATTAAAGGTGTAATGACTTCAACTATTACCTTTAATACCGATGTAGCGGGAATAAGATCGGAACAATATGCAGTAGCTACAATTTATCATGAAATGGTGCATACTGAGTTGAGAAAACTCTTTCCTGAATCATCATTAGGTAAAATTTTAGTACCACCTCAACATGATTATATGGCACAAAATTTTGTTGATAAGATAAAAACCTCACTTAAAAGTGTATTTCCTAATTTATCAGATACTGATGCTTGGGCATTGTCATGGGGTGGTTTAAAACAAACCTCATTTTTCGATCTACTTACTGATGCAAATAAAACATTGATAGGTGAAACATTAATGAAGTATAGTGATAAAGACAGATACGATAAACTGGGAACCTATTGTAATAACTAAAATTATGAAAAAAATATTATTTACAATCATTATACATTTATCATTAATGCAGTTGTCTTTTGCACAAATTATTGATGTATCGAAATTAAAACTTGGTATTGATTTTAAAGATACATACATGCATAACCCTTTCATAAAAAAAGCCTTTATCTTTTCTATAAATGTATCGGTTGATAAGTTAGGGAAAATAGACTCTGTTTATTTTTCTAAAACTAAAGATGTGGAACTGAAAGATGCTATGGACTTAAGTGGAATAAGAAAATCAGTTATTACTGAAAAGACATTTTTTAAGGCATACAAAAATAGCATTATTATCATGCCCGTAATGGCCTTAAATCTAAATGACCAATTTTATTAGTAATCAAAGTTCACTATTACAAGAATGGGAGGCTTTATTTCCAAATGAAAATAAATTCAAAAGCAAGTACATAGTATTGTGTAAACAGATAAGTTTCTGGTTTGTAAGAGATGTTAATTGAAAAATCTAGTTTAAAAGCACGCGCCCTAATTTATTAGATACTGATGCTTGGGCATTATCATGGTGGTTTAAAACAAACCTCATTTTTCGATTTACTTAGCGATGCCAATAAAATATTTAATAGGTAGAACAATAATTAAGTTTAGGAAAAAGATAAATATGACAAATTGATATCTTAATGTAATTAAGAAAATGATGAAAAAAATAATAATTATAACCGCTATGGTTTTATTGACTACGCAGTTTTGTTTGGCACAAACTGTTGATGTAACAAAATTAATTGAAATTACCTTTAAAAATTCTTATGTAAATAACCCTTATATGAAAAAAGCATTTATTTTTTCTGTAAGTGTATCGGTAAATAACCTCGGTAAGGTAGATTCTATTTATTTTTCTAAAACTGAGGATGTCGAATTAAAAGATGCTATGGATTTATATAGAATTAGGAAATCAGTAAATGAAGAAAAAGTATTTTTTAGTCATTATAAAAATTGTGTTATTACCATACCTATAATGGCCTTAAATTTAAATGATCAATACATTAGCAATCAACAATCTTTATTGCGAGAATGGGAAACTCTTTTTCCGAATGTAAATAAGTTTAAAAATAGATGTGTTATATTATGTAAGCCAATAAGCATTTGGTTTGTAACTGATGTAGATTAGAAAGCCTCACTTAAAAGTGTATTTCCTAATTTATCAGATACAGATGCTTGGGCATTATCATGGGGTGGTTTAAAACAAACTTCTTTTTTCGATTTATTGAGTGATGCCAATAAAACTATGATAGGGGAAACATTAATGAAATATAGTGACAAGGATAGATATGATAAACTAGGAACCTACTGTAATAACTAAAATTATGAAAAAATTATTATTTATAATCGTAATGTGTCTATCGTTAGTGCACTTTTCCTGCGCACAAATGCTTGATATATCGAAATTGGGATTACCAATAAGTGTTACAGACGAGTATCTGAATAATTTAATACCAAGAAAAGCCTTTATATATTCTATCAACATTGCCGTGAATAAATTGGGCAATATTGATTCTATTTATTTTTCCAAAACCGAGAATATAGACTTGGGAAAGGCAATAAACCTTGAAAAAATAAAAGCCACTATCATGTCAAAGACTATTTTTTTTAAAAGGTATAAAAATTGTGTTATTGTAGTTCCTGTAATGATAATTAATTTAAATGACCAATTTATTAGTTTTCAAAATGAATTATTAAGGGAATGGAGCACACTATTTCCTGATATACAGAAGTTTAAAAACAGACGAATTGTGTTATGCAAACCAATTAATAGGTCTTATATAATAGATTATGATTAATCAATATACTTTTATTACTTAGTTCTGTTTATGTAGTTTAAAAAAAAAATATTTTTTTGATCTTTTAAGCGATGCAAATAAAACTTTAATAGGCGAAACATTAATGAAATATAGTGATAAAGATTGATATGATAAATTGGGTAGCTATTGTAACTAATTCTATAATTGGTTTAAACTAAAATAATTATGAAAAAGATATTATTAGCTGGCTTACTATTATCAATAACTCAAATTTGTTATGCGCAGATCATCGATTTATCAAAACAGAATTTGAAACTCGGTATTGGTTTCAAAGATGCCTATATGGATAACCCTTTTATAAAAAAAGCATTTATATTTTCTATAAGTGTATCTGTTAATAAATTAGGAAAGATAGACTCCATTTATTTTTCTAAAACCGAAGATGTAGAATTAGGAAATGCCATGGATATAAATCAAATAAGAAAATCCGTTATTGCTGAAAAAATATTTTTTAGCAATTACAAAAACTATGTGGTTGTTATACCCGTTATGGGCTTAAATCTAAATGATCAATATATTAGCAATCAACAATCTTTATTGCGTGAATGGGGAGGGCTATTTCCGAATGTAAATAAATTCAAAAATAAGCGTGTTATATTATGTAAGCCTATAAGCTTCTGGTTTGTAACGGATGTTGATTGAAAAAAATCTCTTAAAAGCGTATTACTAACATGTAAAGGGGCTGATGCTTGGGCTCTTAGTTGGGGAGGTTTAGAAGGAACTAATCTTTACACAAGTAAACTAACTCAAGTACAAAGAGATGCAATAAATGAGGTGAATGGAAAATATACGAATAAGTCTACATCTCCTAAACAGGGAACATATTGTAGTTAACTATGAAATACCTATTATTTATTTTTGTTATGCTATGGAGTAACATAGCATTTGGACAAAAAACACCTAAATTGCCAGAGTTCATAAGCCATTTGGTTGTGAAGGGTACAAAAGTGGATGCCTATGATCGCACCAAAAAGAATTTTGCACATTTCTTCGCAATAGCAATTTCCTTTGACGCAGAAGGTAAAATTGATACCTTATATTTCTCAAGTAAATTGAATCCCGAAACGAAAAAAATATATGAGCTTGATAATTCTTTGTTAAAGAGAATTAGAATGCACAATTTTAATTTTAAAGAATATTCCTCAAAGATTGTACTTTTTTCTTGTTACTGTTACAGAATAACTGATCGTTCCATAGATTATGAAACTGGTTTTTTAAACAGTGTTGCGAATTTAATTCCTGAGGCAGTCCATGGAAGGTCTTTAATTTTATTGAAGCCGATAGTCGATGCCAGCTTACCCAGGGAGATTAATTAGTGTTTTGATTAATAAATTATAGAAAAATTTATTGATAATTATTTAATTTCTGTTTTAAAGAGGAATAGTTAATATATTTCTCTTCATCTATTGCAGTAATGCAAGATTATCCATATCTTTGCAGTCCTTTAAGCTTTATAGGAGCTCTAAGGAATTAAATGTTACATGCTTCCAATATTTAACATTGAGTTTTAAATAAACAAAAAACACAAAATGGCAAAAGAAGTCAGTGCAATGATCAAATTACAGATCAAAGGCGGAGCGGCAAATCCATCGCCACCAGTAGGACCTGCATTAGGTGCTAAAGGGGTGAATATTATGGAGTTTTGCAAACAGTACAACGCTCGTACCCAAGATAAAGCAGGTAAAGTATTGCCAGTTGTAATTACTGTTTATGCTGATAAGTCATTCGATTTCATCATCAAAACCCCTCCTGTAGCTATTCAGTTAAAAGATGCTACTAAATTACAGAGTGGTTCTGCTGAGCCTAACCGTAAAAAAGTTGGATCGGTGACCTGGGACCAGATTAAAGTTATTGCTGAAGATAAAATGCCTGATTTAAATGCATTTACAATCGAATCTGCAATGAGTATGGTTGCTGGTACAGCACGCAGTATGGGAATCACCGTTTCTGGTGACGCACCCTGGAACAATTAATTAAAAAACAGTTTACAACAGTGGCGAAATTAACTAAAAATCAAAAAAAGGCACACGCTAAAATAGAAGCTGGTAAAGCTTATACTTTACAGGCTGCTGCTGCTTTGGTAAAAGAAATCACTACCACTAAATTCGATGCATCAGTTGATATTGATGTATCTTTAGGTGTAGATCCGCGTAAAGCGAATCAAATGGTACGTGGTATTGCTACTTTACCACACGGTACAGGTAAAACTGTACGTGTTTTAGCTTTAGTAACTCCTGATAAGGAAGAAGAAGCGAAAGCAGCTGGCGCAGACTTCGTAGGTTTAGACGAATATGTGGCTAAAATTGAAGGTGGTTGGACCGATGTAGACATTATTATCACAACACCAGCTTGTATGGCAAAAGTAGGTAAATTAGGACGCGTTTTAGGTCCAAGGAACTTAATGCCAAATCCAAAATCTGGTACAGTAACTAACGAAGTTGGTAAAGCTGTAACAGAGGTTAAAGCAGGTAAGATTGATTTTAAAGTAGACAAAAGCGGTATTATACACGCTTCAATAGGGAAAGTATCATTCCCAGCAGATAAAATTTATGAGAATGCACTTGAAATCATTCAGGTAATTTCAAAATTAAAGCCATCTGCTGCTAAAGGAACTTATTTTAAAAGCATTCACGTGTCTTCTACAATGAGTCCTGGAATTGCAATTGAAACAAAATCAGTAGCGGGGATTTAATCATGAACAGAGAAGAAAAAAACGAAGTAGTTTTAGAACTACAAGGACAAATGCAAGAGTATGGCAATTTCTATATTGCTGATACTTCTAGCCTTTCTGTTGAGCAGATTAACAACATCCGCCGCAAATGTTTCGAAGGTGATATCATCATGAAAGTTGCTAAAAACTCTTTAATCCGCAAAGCGATTGAAGGTTTAGATGGCGATGCTTCTGAGATATACGAAGCCCTTAAAGGTTCATCATCATTATTATTCTCAAAAACAGCAAACGCTCCGGCTAAGTTGATTAAAGCTTTGAGAAGAACATCTGATAAACCATTGCTTAAAGCAGCATTTATAGATTCATCAGTATACGTTGGCGATGACCAATTGAATAACTTAGTAAGCTTAAAATCGAGAGAAGAGCTTATTGGCGATATCATTGGCTTATTACAATCACCAGCTAAGAATGTTATATCTGCGCTTAAATCAAGCGGAGGCAAAATTGCAGGAATTGTTAAAACTCTACAAGAAAGAGAAGGTTAACGAACACCTTAAGTTCGCAATTAAACAAAATTATTTTTACGTAAATTTTTAAAATCTTAATAAAATGGCAGATTTAAAATCGTTTGCTGAGCAATTAGTAAACTTAACAGTTAAAGAAGTTAACGAATTAGCTCAAATCTTAAAAGACGAGTATGGTATCGAGCCTGCAGCTGCTGCTGTAGTTGCTGGTCCTGCTGCTGGTGGTGATGCACCTGCTGCTGCTGCAGAAAAAACATCATTTGATGTTATCTTAAAAGAAGCTGGTGGCGCTAAATTAGCAGTTGTGAAACTTGTTAAAGACTTAACTGGCCTTGGTTTGAAAGAAGCAAAAGACTTAGTTGACGGAGCACCAAAAGAATTAAAAGCTGGTGTTACTAAAGACGAAGCAGAAGCTCTTAAAAAACAATTAGAAGAAGCTGGAGCAGTAGTTGAGATTAAGTAATCACTTAACTTAGCTAAGCTAAAAATGTATTAGACACCGACTGAAAATGTCGGTGTCTTTACCTGTTTATAAACATCTCATTTTGTTTGGTTAATGAGAATGCTTAAAACTGAAACCAAACAAATAGTTTATTCTTAAACTAAAATCTTTTAGTCCATTGGCAAAGACAGTCGAACAAAGAGTAAATTTTGCAACTAGTAAGCACATTATAGACTATCCGGATTTTCTGGATGTGCAATTGCAATCATTCAGAGAATTTTTCCAGATAGATACCACATCAGACGATCGCTCTAGCGAAGGTTTGTTTAAAGTGTTTGCTGAAAACTTTCCAATAACAGATTCAAGAAATATCTTCGTATTGGAGTTTCTTGATTATTTTGTTGATCCGCCACGTTACGATATACACGAGTGTATTGAGCGTGGATTAACCTACAATGTTCCGTTAAAAGCAAAGCTGAAGCTTTCTTGTAATGATGTAGAACATGAAGATTTTGAAACCATTATCCAGGATGTGTACTTAGGTACAATCCCGTATATGACACCAAAAGGTACGTTTGTTATCAACGGTGCAGAACGTGTTATCGTTTCGCAATTACACCGTTCTCCAGGAGTGTTCTTCGGTCAAAGCCGTCACACAAATGGAACCAAATTGTATTCTGCGCGTGTAATTCCTTTCAAAGGTTCATGGATCGAGTTCGCTACAGACGTTAATAACGTAATGTATGCTTATATCGATCGTAAGAAAAAATTCCCGGTTACCACTTTATTACGTGCTATCGGTTACGATTCTGATAAAGATATCTTAGAACTTTTTGATCTTGCTGACGAAGTAAAAGTTAGTAAATCTGGTTTGAAGAAATACATCGGTCGTAAACTGGCAGCAAGGGTATTGAAAAAATGGGTTGAAGATTTTGTAGATGAAGATACTGGCGAGGTAGTTTCTATCGACCGTAATGAAGTGATTCTTGAAAGAGAAACCGTTTTAGAAGACGAACACATTGATATGGTTATCGAAGCTGGCGTAAAAAGCATCATCTTGTCTAAAGAAGATGGCGCAAGTCAGGCTGATTATACCATTATATATAATACATTACAGAAAGATACATCAAATTCAGAAAAAGAAGCTGTAGAAAACATCTATCGTGCTTTGCGTAACGCAGAACCACCTGATGAGGAAACAGCCCGTGGTATCATTGATCGTTTATTCTTTTCAGATAAACGTTACGATTTAGGAGATGTTGGTCGTTACCGCATCAACCGTAAATTAAAAATGAATACCCCTGATGAGGTTAAAGTATTAACAAAAGCAGATATTATTGCAATTGTGAAATACCTGATCAAATTGATCAACTCAAAAGAAGAGGTAGATGATATCGATCACTTGTCTAACCGTCGTGTACGTACGGTAGGTGAGCAATTGTACGCACAATTTGGTGTTGGTTTAGCCCGTATGGCCAGAACAATCCGTGAGCGTATGAACATTCGCGATAATGAGGTGTTTACACCAACTGATTTGATTAACGCCCGTACGTTATCATCGGTTATCAACTCTTTCTTTGGTACTAACCAGTTATCTCAGTTCATGGATCAAACGAATCCATTGGCAGAGATCACACACAAACGCCGTTTATCGGCTTTAGGTCCAGGTGGTTTATCACGTGAGCGTGCCGGTTTCGAGGTACGTGACGTTCACTATACGCACTATGGTCGTTTATGTACTATTGAAACTCCAGAGGGGCCAAATATTGGTTTGATTTCATCACTTTGTGTGCATGCAAAAATCAATAATTTAGGTTTCATTGAAACACCGTACAAACGTGTTGAAGATGGTAAAGTAGTTGTAGATTCAGACGTTATTTATTTATCTGCTGAGGATGAAGATGGTAAAACCATTGCTCAGGCCAATGCAGAGTATGATGATAAAGGTAACTTTACCACACCACGTGTTAAAGCGCGTTATGAGGGTGACTTCCCGATTATTGAGCCTGAGAAATTAGACTTAATGGACGTTGCACCTAACCAGATTACTTCAATCGCTGCTTCGTTAATTCCGTTCTTAGAACATGATGATGCGAACAGGGCTTTGATGGGATCGAACATGCAACGCCAGGCCGTACCATTGTTACGTCCTGAAGCACCAATTGTAGGTACAGGTTTAGAAGGTCGCGTTGCACGTGACTCAAGAACTTTGATCAACGCAGAAGGTGACGGTGTTGTAGAGTATGTTGATGCTAACGAAATCACGATTAAATATGAGCGTAACGAAGATGATCGTTTAGTTTCATTTGAAGGTGATAGCAAAACTTACCGTTTAATTAAATTCAAAAAAACCAACCAGAATACTTGTATCAACTTAAAACCAATCGTTAAGAAAGGTCAGAAAGTTACTAAAGGACAAGTACTTTGCGAAGGTTATGCAACTGAAAATGGTGAATTAGCATTGGGTAGAAACCTGAAAGTGGCATTCATGCCTTGGCAAGGTTTCAACTTTGAGGATGCAATTGTAATCAACGAGCGTATTGTTCGTGATGACGTTTTCACTTCATTGCATATTGAAGAGTTTGAATTAGAAGTACGTGATACTAAACGTGGAGAAGAGGAATTAACACCAGATATCCCGAACGTTTCTGAAGAGGCTACTAAAGACCTTGATGAAAACGGTATTATCCGTATTGGTGCTGATGTAAAAGAAGGTGATATTTTAATTGGTAAGATTACGCCAAAAGGAGAATCTGATCCTTCGCCGGAAGAGAAATTACTACGTGCAATTTTTGGTGATAAAGCAGGTGATGTTAAAGATGCGTCTTTAAAAACTCCTCCTTCGATTCAAGGTGTGGTAATTGATACCAAATTATTCAGCCGTGCTAAGAAAACTACAAAAGCTGAGGAAAAATCGGCAATTGAGAAATTAGACAAAGGATATAACAATATCACTGAGAAATTAAAAGCAGAATTAGTTGACAAATTATTCACCATCGTAAATGGAAAAACATCTCAGGGTGTATTTAACATTTACAAAGAATTATTAGTTGCTAAAGGCGCTAAATTTACTCAGAAAATTTTAGCTGAGCTTGATTATAATCACATTAGCCCTAACAAATGGACTACTGATGATGATAAAAACGAGATGATTAAAATGTTGCTTCACAACTACGGTATCCGTGTTAACGAAGAACTTGGTGCTTACAAACGCGATAAATTCGCGATCAGTGTAGGTGATGAGCTTCCTTCAGGAATCGTACAGATGGCAAAAGTTTATGTAGCTAAAAAACGTAAATTAAAAGTAGGTGATAAAATGGCGGGTCGCCACGGTAACAAAGGTATTGTTGCACGTATTGTACGTGATGAAGATATGCCTTTCTTAGCTGATGGTACTCCGGTTGATATTGTGTTGAACCCACTGGGTGTACCTTCACGTATGAACCTTGGTCAGATCTACGAAACCGTATTGGCATGGGCCGGTAAAGAATTGGGTGTTAAATTTGCAACTCCGATTTTTGATGGCGCTACGCACGATGAGGTGGAAGAATGGATCGCTAAAGCAGGAGTTCCTGCTTCAGGAAAAACCTACTTATACAATGGTTTAACAGGTGAGCGTTTCGATCAGACTACAACTGTAGGTATTATCTACATGTTGAAATTAGGTCACATGGTTGATGATAAGATGCACGCCCGTTCAATCGGACCATACTCATTAATTACACAACAACCATTGGGTGGTAAAGCCCAGTTCGGTGGTCAGCGTTTTGGTGAGATGGAGGTTTGGGCATTAGAGGCCTTCGGTGCAGCTAATATTCTTCAGGAGATCTTAACCGTTAAATCGGATGATGTAATCGGAAGAGCCAAAACTTACGAAGCCATTGTTAAAGGTGAGAACCTACCAACACCAGGTGTACCAGAATCGTTCAACGTATTGGTACATGAGTTACGCGGATTAGGTTTAGATATTACATTAGATTAAATAAGGTAGAAGGTTTAAGGTATAAGGTGAAAGGTTTTAACCCCTGCGCCCTAAACCTTAAACCCTACGCCTTTAACCTTACATAAGTATGTCTTACAAAAAGGATAATAAATTAAAAAGCAATTTCACATCAATCACGATTAGCTTATCGTCTCCAGAAATTATTTTGGAACGATCAAGCGGTGAGGTGTTGAAACCAGAAACCATTAACTACCGTACTTACAAACCTGAGCGTGATGGTTTGTTCTGTGAGCGTATTTTTGGTCCGGTAAAAGATTACGAATGTCATTGCGGTAAATACAAACGTATCCGTTATAAAGGTATTGTTTGCGATCGTTGTGGTGTTGAAGTAACGGAGAAAAAAGTACGTCGTGAGCGTATGGGACACATTGCTTTAGTGGTTCCTGTTGCGCACATCTGGTACTTCCGCTCTTTACCAAACAAAATCGGTTATTTATTAGGTTTACCTACTAAAAAATTAGATTTAATTATCTATTACGAGCGTTACGTAGTTATTCAATCAGGCTTAATGGCTGAAGAAGGTATCAACTATATGGACTTCTTAACGGAAGAAGAATATTTAGATATTTTAGATAAGTTACCTAAAGAAAATCAATACTTAGACGATAAAGATCCTAATAAATTCATCGCCAAAATGGGTGCTGAAGCATTAGAAGATTTATTAAAACGTATTGATTTAGATACTTTATCTTATGATTTACGTCACCAGGCAGCTAACGAAACTTCTCAGCAACGTAAAAATGAGGCTTTAAAACGTCTTCAGGTTGTTGAAGCTTTCCGTGGAGCTAATACACGTATCGAGAATCGCCCTGAGTGGATGATTGTTAAAATCGTTCCGGTTATTCCACCAGAATTACGTCCATTAGTGCCATTAGAAGGTGGCCGTTTCGCTACTTCCGATTTAAATGATTTATACCGCCGTGTAATTATCCGTAACAACCGTTTAAAACGTTTGATCGAGATTAAAGCACCAGAGGTAATTTTACGTAACGAGAAACGTATGTTGCAGGAAGCTGTAGATTCGTTATTCGATAACTCACGTAAAGTAAACGCAGTAAAAACTGAAGGTAACCGTGCTTTGAAATCACTTTCAGATATCCTGAAAGGTAAACAAGGTCGTTTCCGTCAGAATTTATTAGGTAAACGTGTGGATTATTCAGCTCGTTCGGTAATTGTTGTAGGGCCTAGCCTTAAATTGCACGAGTGCGGTATTCCGAAAGATATGGCTGCTGAGCTTTACAAACCATTCATTATTCGTAAGATGATTGAGCGTGGTGTAGTAAAAACAGTTAAATCTGCTAAGAAAATCGTTGATAGAAAAGATCCATTAGTTTGGGATATTTTAGAAAATGTATTAAAAGGTCACCCGGTATTATTAAACCGTGCACCTACGCTACACAGACTAGGTATTCAGGCTTTCCAGCCAAAATTAATTGAAGGAAAAGCAATCCAGTTACACCCACTAGTTTGTACTGCGTTCAACGCCGATTTTGATGGTGACCAGATGGCTGTCCACTTACCTTTAGGTAATGCAGCAATTTTGGAAGCCCAAGTATTAATGTTGGCCGCACACAATATCTTAAACCCTGCAAACGGTACGCCAATTACAGTACCATCACAGGATATGGTTTTGGGTCTTTATTATATTACTAAAGGCCGTAGAACAGATGAAACCAGAGTTGTAAAAGGACAGGATTCGAATTTCTATTCTCCGGAAGAAGTTATTATTGCTTATAACGAGAAAGAATTAGACTTGCATGCGTTTATCAAAGTAAGGGTAAATGTTAAACAAGGCGATGGTTCTATCGTTAATAAATTAACTGAAACCACTGTAGGTAGAGTATTGTTCAACCAAATGGTTCCTGAAGAAGTTGGTTATATCAATGAATTATTAACCAAAAAATCTTTAAGAGATATTATTGGTGAAGTAGTGAAAATGACTGGTATGGCCCGTGCTTCTCAATTCTTAGATGATATCAAAGAATTAGGATTCCGTATGGCATTCCAGGGAGGTTTATCGTTCAACTTACAAGACGTAAACATTCCGGTAGAAAAACATACTTTATTAGAACAGGCAGCAGCTGAAGTTGAAGAGGTAAGAAACAACTATAACATGGGTTTCATTACCAACAACGAACGTTACAACCAGATTATCGATATCTGGACCCGTATCAACAACAGGTTAACTACATTCGTTATGACTCAGTTATCATCAGATAACCAAGGTTTTAACTCGGTTTACATGATGCTTGATTCAGGTGCACGTGGATCTAAAGAGCAGATTCGTCAGCTTTGCGGAATGCGTGGTTTGATGGCGAAACCTCAAAAATCAGGTTCAGGTGGCGATATCATCGAAAACCCGATCTTATCAAACTTTAAAGAAGGTTTATCGGTATTAGAGTACTTTATCTCTACTCACGGTGCACGTAAAGGTTTGGCGGATACGGCATTAAAAACGGCGGATGCGGGTTACTTAACCCGTCGTTTACATGATGTGGCGCAGGATATGATTGTTAACGATAACGATTGTGGTACTTTAAGAGGTATGTATACTACCGCTTTAAAAGATCAGGAAGATATCGTTGAGCCATTATACGACAGGATTTTAGGCCGTACTTCACTACACGATGTGTACAATCCATTGGATAACACTTTATTGGTAGGTGCTGGAGAAGATATTAACGAAGATGTAGCTAAATTGATCGAAGAATCTCCACTAGAAGGTATCGAGATCCGTTCAGTATTAACTTGCGAATCTAAACGTGGTGTTTGTGCATTATGTTATGGCCGTAACTTAGCGTCTGGTAAACGTGTTCAAAGAGGTGAGGCAGTTGGTGTAATTGCAGCACAGTCAATCGGTGAGCCGGGTACACAGTTAACACTTCGTACTTTCCACGTGGGTGGTACTGCATCAAACATTGCTGCAGAATCTAACATCGTAGCTAAGTTTGATGGTGTAATCGAATTCGAAAATATCCGTACTGTTGATACACAAACAGAAGAAGGAACAGTTCAGGTGGTATTAGGCCGTTCAGGTGAGTTCAAAATTGTTGAGCCAGGAACCGGACGTATCATTGTAACCAACAACATTCCTTACGGTGCATTCTTGTTCGTAAAAGAAGGTGATAAACTTTCTAAAGGTGATAAAATCTGTTCGTGGGATCCGTACAACGCGGTTATTCTATCAGAATTTGCCGGTAAAGCACAATTTGACGCCATTATTGAAGGTGTAACCTTCCGTGAAGAATCAGATGAGCAAACTGGTCACCGTGAAAAAGTAATTATCGATACACGTGATAAAACTAAAAACCCTTCAGTTCAGATCGTTGATAAGAAGGGTGAATTCATTAAAGGTTATAACATTCCGGTAGGTGCCCACGTTTCAGTTGATGAAGGTGAAACCATCCAAACTGGTCAGATTATCGCTAAGATTCCTCGTGCAACTGGTAAAACCCGAGATATTACAGGTGGTTTACCTCGTGTAACGGAATTATTTGAAGCGCGTAACCCATCTAACCCAGCTGTAGTAACTGAGATTGATGGTGTGGTAACTTTAGGTGGCGTTAAACGTGGTAACCGTGAAATTACAATCGAATCGAAAGATGGTGAAGTTAAAAAATACTTGGTTCCATTGTCAAAACACATCCTTGTTCAGGATAACGACTTTGTAAAAGCAGGTATGCCTTTATCAGATGGTTCAATTTCTCCTGCCGATATCTTATCAATTAAAGGCCCTGCAGCGGTTCAAGAATACCTGGTAAATGGTATTCAAGAGGTTTACCGTTTACAAGGTGTGAAAATTAACGATAAGCACTTCGAGGTAATTGTTCACCAGATGATGCAAAAAGTTCACATTGAAGATCCAGGGGATACTATTTTCTTAGAAAACAATGCTGTTGACCGTTGGGATTTTGCCGACGAGAACGATGCGATGTACGACAAGAAAGTGGTTGAAGATGCAGGTGATTCTACAGATTTCAAACCAGGTCAGATTGTTTCATTACGTAGATTAAGAGACGAAAATTCTCAATTGAAACGTAAAGATTTAAAACAGATCACGGTTAGAGATGCAAGACCAGCAACTGCAAGTTCTATCTTACAAGGTATTACACGTGCATCATTAGGTACTAAATCGTTCATTTCTGCGGCTTCGTTCCAGGAAACTACGAAAGTATTAAATGAGGCAGCTATTGCAGGTAAACGCGATAATATGTTAGGCTTGAAAGAAAACGTGATCGTTGGTCACTTAATCCCTTCAGGTACTGGTGTACGTGGTTACGAAAGAATCATCGTTGGTTCACAAGAAGAATACGATAAATTATTAGCTTCGAAACAAGAAGAAGTAGAAGCTTAGATTTTAATCTTATAGTAATTTTAAGCCCCGGCATTTTGTTGGGGCTTTTTTGTATGGCATAGATTTTGTATTTTTATGTAAATTTATAACCATGAGTGTTACAGAAATTCAACTTTTCCAAATTCTAAAGGCTAAACTCGGAGAGCAAGAGGCTGAGCAATTGGTTTCTTTTGTTAAAGAAGAAGTAAGAACTGAATTAGATAATAAAAAGGAAATTTTAGCAACAAAGGAGGATATAGCTAATACAAAAGAAGCATTGGCTAATACTAAGGCCGATATTATAAAATGGATGTTTATTTTTTGGATTGGCCAAATTGCAGTTACCGTTGGCATTATTTTGATGTTTATAAAAAAATAAAGAATTAACTGCTATTCAGTTTTCTCAGATTTTTAGTGAAAGGGTTGTTTATCCCTTATTTTACCTATCTATTTTGTTACAGCCCATCAAACGTTTGTGTACAGGCCCTTCTTAATCACTTAATCTTATTCTAATAACTTGAGTTCGATTATTAAATCTCATTTTGTGGCGTTTTAATCAAGTTTTCTGTTAAGACGGTCGTCACCCTGAATTTATTTCAGGGTCTTTCACGCTAAAAAGATGCTGAAATAAATTCAGCAGGACGATAAAGCGGGATTAGGCGTAAATAAGATATAATTTTCAGCAAAT
>NZ_JAUG01000096.1 GCF_000708285.2 Pedobacter borealis DSM 19626 | reverse complement strand
TTTTGTGGCGTTTTAATCAAGTTTTCTGTTAAGACGGTCGTCACCCTGAATTTATTTCAGGGTCTTTCACGCTAAAAAGATGCTGAAATAAATTCAGCAGGACGATAAAGCGGGATTAGGCGTAAATAAGATATAATTTTCAGCAAATAATTATCGAACTCAGGTTATCAGATAATTAACAATGAGGGGTTTGGGGCTGAAAAAGGTTTCTAAACCCCTATTTGTTTATCAGACAAATCATTTTCCTAAGTCGTATAATTTTGCTTTACAAATTCTGATACGGAGATGTTATGATCATATTCTACTTTGGAAATCTTTCTTTTGTTATCCAACAGCAGATTTTGAAGCGTACCTAGTGAATCTTTAAGGTAAGAGATGGATAACATGCGCGAAATCCTGCTTCTGATCTTTTCGGCCAGGAACAATTCGACCAGGATCAGTGTGATTAAAAAGATATAATGCGTAAAGATCAGGTTATTGGTATTCTTGCTTAAGGCGGGCAATCCTAATGATACCAAACCCATATCTATTATTAAAGGAATGCCGATAATGGCAATAATCGAGATTGCATTTGCTTTTAGCGTAATACGTTTTTCTGCTTGTTGTATCTGTTCATTAAAAGCAGAAAATTTACTGTTCAGCGGTGTATTTCGATTGCTTTGCTGTTGTTCTAGCTTCTGAAGGTCTTTTCCATGCGCTATATCTATTATTCTAACCTGCTCTACGATGGATGATTCGGCATTGTTAAGCTTTTCCTGATCTTCTACTATAGATTCTTGCTCGGCTATAATTTTATCCATTACCATCAAATCGTCGGGGATACCATGACGAAGCTTTTGTTCTGCAGCAATAATACGGTTATCTAATTGTTTAAACTGCCTTTTAAGCTCTGCAATTTCTTTATTGTAATGCTCTTTTTTTGAAGTGTAGCTGTTTTCCAGACTTTGCAGTTCAGATGCGTACTCGAAATCGGCCAATAACTGTTCATTGCCGGCAAAACGCTGATACAGCCCAGTTAATGTGATAAAGAGCGCTCCGGTTGATTTTTCTGGGTTAGAAAGATCGTTTCGGTATGCTTCCAGATCTGTTTCGGATAATGAAGGTATGGGCATGGCAGATTAAAAAGGTTAAAATTATAAAAAAATATTATCGTTAAGGGAATTATTCATCATTGTTTTCCAAGTGGATGTTCTGTACAGATTATTAACCATTTTTTTTACATTCTAGTGTATATGGCTTTTAGCTATTTAGCCTTATTGTTGAATTAAATATTTTTTTTTTTCACTCTTTAATAAATTATTCTATATTTGTAGCAAGCAAGGGGTGAGAGCCTTGCATCAATCTTTGATTGAGAGCGTTAATTTAGATAAGGTTACAACATTAATTGTTGTAACCTTTTTTTATATCCTATAAATAACTCAACAATTTTTCTACTTTTAGAGCATTGCAAAATATATAGGTTTCGCAGAAAGAACGCTTTTAAATGTAATCGTGAAAGGAGCGGGTTGCTACAAAAAAGCATCATTCTCTATTTAATGTATGTTAAAAATATATGCCAAGAAATTATAGAATTTATATCAACGATAACACTTTGTTTATCTCAGATTTTTTGCCAGAGCAAAAGGAGAAAATTCAACAACTGGAATTTCAGGATTTTAATCTGCAAACATTCTACAAAAAACTAAAAAATGGTTCTAAAAAGAGCTATATTTTCTTGACAAAAAACCCTCAGGAGACCTTTAGAAAGTTAAAGAAAGATTGCACCATTATTAAAGCCGCCGGTGGTTTGGTAGAGAGCGCAAATGGCAATTTTCTGTTTATTTTTAGAAATAAAAAATGGGATCTGCCCAAAGGAAAGCTAGAGGAAGGCGAAAAAATGAAGGAAGCCGCTGTTCGTGAGGTAGAAGAGGAGTGCGGAATCAGGGTTTTTAAACGTGAAGAAAAACTTTGTAAAACCTATCACGTTTATCCAATTGGTACAAAAATGGTGATCAAGAAAACCAATTGGTACAAAATGAAAGTTAAAGGTGAACCAAAATTGGTACCTCAAAAGGAAGAAGGCATTGATGAAGCGGTTTGGCTGGATAAAAACCACATTTCGCCAGTAGTTAAAAATACTTTTCCATCAATTATGGATGTGCTGAGGGCCGGAGGGGTACTGTAAGACCTCCCGAAGCGTCAGATGGTAACATCCGACTACACATCTTGTGGTGTCAGATATTTCTATCTGACACAGATCGAAAGAATTATAGAACGGAATTTTAATATACTTTAACAGTCAGATGGTAACATCTGACTGCACAAAATCCCATTGAGTTTGTCACGTTGAGCTTGTCGAAACGCCTCCAAGATATTTAAACAGGTCCTTCGACGGGCTCAGGATGACATTATATTTATAATACAGGCTTAAGTTGTGGTGGCTCAGGATGACATTATATTTATAATACAGGCTTAAGTTGTGGTGTCAGATATTTCTATCTGACACGGATTGGAGCAATCATAGAACGGAATTTTAATATACTTTAACAGCCAGATGGTAACATCTGACTGCACAAAATCCCATTGAGTTTGTCACGTTGAGCTTGTCGAAACGCCTCCAAGATATTTAAACAGATCCTTCGACGGGCTCAGGATGACATTATATTTATAATACAGGCTTAAGTTGTGGTGTCAGATATTTCTATCTGACACGGATTGAAGCAATTATAGATCCGTACTTAATTTATTTGAATGGTCCAGATGGTAACATCTGACTGCACAGATTATTCATAATCCAACTCATCAATTACTTTTTTAACCTGCTTTAAATACTTGCCATAGTAATACCAAGCCCATAATTCGGTAATCACACCTATAATCAGAATGGTAATAAAACAGTTTAATAAGATGTAAACCGATGAAAGATTAGCTAAAATTTTGTTGAAAATTGAAGCCTTTTCTATATATAAATAAATTGCAATGAATGCGACGCCGATAAAAGCAACGATGTAGGTGAGGGCTTTATATAGTTCGATATTCAATTTCATTTCGTAGAAAAACCAAAGGATGTTTTTGCGCGTATCTAAACTCATATCGTAAGAGTTTTTATAGAACAGATAAAACTTAAAAAAATAATAAGCGGTAAATCCGCAGGTGATGGCATAAAATATTAAAAACACTTGATTCATTGCCGATGAAAACCCAAAAAAGTAAGGGACAAAGGCCATGAGTACCAAAAAGAAGATCTGGTAAAAAAACTCGTGTTTCATTTTTGCCCTTATTTTATCAATTGGGGTATGTGCCTGTTTTATTTTAAGCATATCGGTAGAAATGTTGCTTCCTTCCGGACTTTCAGCATTCCATTCATTTTTTATATCTTCAAAATTCATAACCATTTTTCTTTATGATGAATTGTAATTTTTCTTTAGTTCTGTTGAGTTTAACCCGTGCATTTATTTCGCTAATGCCCAGGTTTTCGGCAATTTCGCGATGCGATTGATTTTCGAGAAAGAGAAATATCAATGCTTTTTCTATAACATTCAGCTCTTGCACGGCAGTATACAAATAGGCCAGTTTCTCTTCTTTTTCGGTACTTTCATTTACATCTATTACATCAATATTTTCATCCAATGGTGTTTTATCTACTTTTCTATTGTCCTTTTTAAAGTAAATTAGTGCAGTATTTAAGGAAACACGATACATCCATGTAGTAAATTTGGAGTTGCCCTTAAAAGTGGGGTAAGCTTTCCAAAGCTGTAATACGATTTCCTGAAACAGATCGCGCTGTTCTTCAGCACCGTTCATATACATTTTAGAAATCTTATGTATAATCGCTTTGTGCTGATTAATCAGGGTAATAAATATGTTTTCTGTTTCTTTCATTTAATATTATAACCCATTGGTAACCGATTCTTTAAAACGTTACATTTTTTTTGAAATAAATTGTGGTGTCAGATATTTCTATCTGACACAAATTAAAAATCTGTAAGTAAATATATCTATGAGTCAGGTGGTAACCTTACTAGTCTTAGCGTCTCGCTAAGACTATACTTTATCTCTCGTAATTGGTATTCAGTAAGGAAATAATTATGTCTTAGCGAGACGCTAAGACTAGTTGCGTTAGAAATATGTATGTAAATGCATCTATCAGTCAGGTGGTAACACCTGACTGCACATCATAAAAAACTAAGCGCTTCTTTGGGTACAAATGGACTTACGTCGCCATGGTTTCTTAAAATATCGCGCACAATGGTAGAGCTGATGGCCGAATATTCGGGTTTGCTTAACAGTAAAATGGTTTCTACTTCGGGCATCATGGTCTGGTTGATCTGGGCGATGGCTCTTTCGTATTCGAAATCAGCAGCCGAACGGATACCACGTACCATATAGGTGGCATCTATTTTCCGGCAAAAATCTACTGTTAAACCTTCGTAAGTTTGGATTTCGATATTCTGATAGCCTTTAAAAACAGTCTGCAAAATCTGAAGACGCTGCTCTGCACTTAAGAAATTCTGTTTAGAACTGTTTAGTCCGATACCCACTACAATTTTATCGAAAAGTGGAGTGGCACGTTGTAAAATATTTACGTGAGCAATAGTGATCGGATCAAATGAGCCTGGAAATAGCGCTATCTTCATAATTCAAATATAGATTTTTATGGCGGAATTATTTACCACAAAGACACGAAGAACACAAAGAGGGTTATTTTTTGTCACGAAACACAGATTTACACAAAATGCACCCGGCTTAATCTTTTACCATTAAGAAATTAAGGACATTAAGAAGTTCAACAGCACTATAACTGGAGCAGGTCGCCCATTTTAAGCCTGATTGCAATGGAAAGCCCGGAACCCGATTGCAATGAAAAGCAGGACTAAAGGCTGCCACGATGCGCTGTGTGCTCAATTCTAAAAATAAATTAACTATGCGCCATTAACCAATGAACTAATGACCAATGAACGATTGAACTACTATAACTCAAAAAAACTGAACGATGAATTGCCGTATTTTCTGGTTTCGGTGTAGCCGGGCTGGCTGTTCAGTTTCATGTTACTTTGGTGTTCTACAATTAACAGGCCATCAGGCTTAAGCAATTGCTGCTCCTTTACCATTACCGGAATCTGTGGAATGTTGGGCATATTGTAGGGCGGATCGGCAAAGATCAGGTCGTAAGCGCCAGTCATTTGTTTTAATAACTTGAAAACATCGCCTTTACGCACATCAACTTGATCAAACTGGTGTTGTTTTGCTGTTTTTTTAACCCAGTTTACGCAACCATAATCCATATCAACGGCTAAAATACTTTCTGCACCGCGTGAGGCAAACTCAAAAGTTAAATTTCCGGTGCCGCAGAATAAATCCAGAACAGAACAGGTTTCGAAATCATATTTGTTGTTGAGGATATTGAAAAGTGCTTCTTTGGCCATATCCGTAGTTGGGCGCACCGGTAAATTTGCAGGGGGCTGCAAACGGATGCCCTTTAATTTGCCACCAATTATTCGCATAAATCTAAAGCAAGGAGACCGCTGAAATAGTGCTTGGGCATATCGGCCAGTAATTCGCTATTTTGTTTTCCAGCAGGAAGGAAGAAATAAAGTTGGTTAAAGTATTTTAATAAGCAGTTATAATGCTCATCATCTTCGTTTATAATGCCTTGTAAATAAACGGGAATGGCATCAGTTAAGCCCAGTTGTTCGATCATCAGTAACAGGAAATAATTAAACTCCTCAGCGTTTTCTGATTGATAATGGTTTTGAAAAACTATCTTTTTATCTTTTATGTAGAGTACATTGAAAGATACTGCTGTAAAATCGATTAATAAAGATTCGTCTGCCAAATGATTAAATAAAACCATTAATGGCTCAGACTGTGGAAATAAATCTGTTTTTTCAGGCAGATTTGATTTTAAATGCTCATCTAAACAGAAAACGGTATTAAAACCTAGCTTATCGTTGTGTTTAGTATAAACTTTAGCATCGGAACCTAAATACTTGGCATAAACGGACAGATTTTCCCCATCAAACCATTCATCAGGAATGAAAATAAAATTTGAGGTATGGACTGCGGCTTTTACAGTTGCATAGTTTAATGACAAATAACCGTCGGTTTCAAAGGCAGATTTCAGTTCTTTCTGTACATCTTCACAACCTTGTTTATCAAAAATGATATTAATCTCTTCTGTATCCTTACCTACCACAGCATAAGAAAAGCTGTCATTCGTTATTTTTAATAATAAATGGCAGTTTGCAGATGCATCAGCTTTAAAATTTGGGTCGACTAATAAGAGACTATTGTTACTCATTGAAACAAAAATAGACTTTTTTAAGGATTAACGGTAAGATGAGGTTAATTTTTTGGTTTTGACTTGAAACGCTTTAGTTTTTTGCCACGGAAACACGGAGTTCACGGAAACCTGAGTGAATTGATATTCGCCCAAAATATGTAATTAACTTCGTGTGCTTTGTGCCTTGGTGGTTAATCTTGTCTCTGCGCTTTGCAGTTAAAAGAACATCAAAAATATCTGCGTTTATCTGTGAAGATCTGTGGTAAAAATGTCTGTGTTTTTTTACCAAAATCAAACCTTTCGGATATTCAAAAATCGAAATATTCGGCTTAAATTCGGAACATGAGTTACAAGCCTACCTACAAAGCGGCAAACACGATTGCAGCAACTATTGAACAACATTTTGTTAAACTGCATAAAAATGCAATTGCACAGGGTGAGATAGATTTGGCTACTCAACCGGATCGAAAAATAATTGAAGCGATAATAGATGTTGCTTTTTGGAGCAGCTTGCGTAAGGAAGAGGGGCATTCGCCGAGGATTTCGATTGCTTTTTTACCACCAGAGCAAACGTCGAAACCGTTACGTTTTGCGAAAAAACTAGCGTTAAATGCCAATACCTTAACCAAAATTGCTCCTGGGATTGAACGTTCAGGAATTCACTTAGGGGTTTGGGAAGAAGATGGCGAACTTTATATCTGGGGTACAACCCTCAATATTCCGAACTTCTGTTTTGTTGTTGATGTTTCTGAACCGGGATTAATCGTAATTAAACACCGAAGGATTTACGGCATTGGTAAATTTACCAATGTTGCTGTGCTTAAAGGGGAGCAGATCCGTATTGTTGATGATACCAGTTGTGCAAATAAAGATTGTCCGCCTATTTTGCAGGCCTTGTTAGATCTGACTGTTTTAGCCAGCTGGAACGATCCCATTAATATTTTGATCCAATTTTCGGTTTCTATGCGCGCCCATGGCCGTGGAGGGGCTTTATTAATTGTGCCTAAAGGCGATACCAAATGGGAAGAATCCATTATTCACCCGATACAATATCTGGTAGAACCTCCATTTTGCGGACTATCCAATCTGGCGAAACAGAGCGGCAACCAGAGCGAGATTTTTTCGCAGGGAGCTGTGCGCCGCGAAGTAGAGCATTTGGCGGGTTTAACAGCCGTTGATGGTGCTACGATCATCAATGAAGAATTTGATCTAATTGCATTTGGTGCAAAAATTGGCCGTGCTAAAGGCAAACCAACCGTAGAACAGATTGCATTTTCGGAGCCCATTGTAGGTGGCGAAGATAAAATTCTTTATCCTGGACAGCTCGGAGGGACCAGGCATTTCTCTGTGGCCCAGTTTGTTAACGATCAGCCGCAGTCTATTGGTTTGGTAGCCTCTCAGGATGGTCATTTTACCATTTTCAGTTATAGCAAAAAACAAAATATGGTAATGGCACATCGCATCGAAACCTTACTTTTGTAACGAAAATTGTTTAATCGTTGCATTGCTTTATTGTTTAGCTAGGATAATGCTTAAAAAGGAGCATACATTTTTGTTGAGGTTACTTCGGCAATTTGCCATTGACGGATTCAAGTAGAGCAATCGTCATTCCCGCGCAGGCGGGAACCTTAAAGCGGTTGCATTACGATTCCCAATCGAGTTGGGAATGACGATTCCTCGCAGTGTGACACTCACAAAAAAGATATAACGGAAAGACCGACTGCCGGAATAAATTAGCACAGCAACTGCTTTTCAAAAACAATTTATCAATAAAACAATTTAACAATACATGTTAACCGATAAAAGCCAGCTAATAGCTTCAGCATACGAACATACACCAACCAAGGAGCAATTGCTTTTTTGCGAGCGGATGTCGGTGTTTTTGCAACAGGACGACGAGTACCGCTGTTTTGTACTTAAAGGTTATGCTGGTACGGGTAAAACGACCTCTGTAGCGGCTTTGGTGAAGGTGCTGAAACAATTTAATTTGCGCAGTGAACTGCTTGCACCAACCGGAAGGGCAGCGAAAGTAATGAGCCAATATTCATACCGAAAAGCATTAACCATACATAAACGGATTTATCGCAAACGCTCAGCGGCATCGCCCGAAATGCAGTTTCAATTGGCACCTAACCTCTCCGAAAATACGCTGTTTATTATCGACGAGGCCTCGATGATTGCCGATGAATTTAATGAAAGAGGCTCTTCAATATTAAGAGATCTGTTGGAGTTTGTGTACAATACCAAAAACTGTTTTTTACTTTTTGTGGGCGATACGGCACAGTTGCCTCCCGTGGGGAGTTTAGATAGTCCGGCATTGAACGAACAGTACCTCAAAGATAAATTTGCATTAACCGTGTCATCCGTCGAGTTAAAAGAAGTGGTTAGGCAAGGGAAGAAATCGGGTATTTTGGCTAATGCCACGATGTTGAGAAATCAGATTGCTAAAAATCCAGAGAATCCGATGCCTAAATTCCTGACTAAAAGTTATACCGATATTTACAACATGCCCGGGGTGCGTTTGGTTGAAGGACTGGAATATGCTTACCGTAAATTCGGCATGGAAAATACCCTGGTGGTGTGCCGTTCCAATAAATCGGCCAATGTGTATAACCAGCAGATTAGAGCCCGGTTGTTGTATCGCGAGGAAGAGTTAACGGGCGGCGATCAGATTATGGTGGTGCGGAACAATTATTTCTGGCTACCAGAGAACGAGGATACTGCTTTTATTGCCAATGGCGATATGGCAAAGGTGATTCGCGTGAGGGGAGAAGAAGAACGTTATGGTTTCCGTTTTGCCGATGCTACTTTAGAGTTTATGGATTTTCCCGCTGCGGGGCAGATTAGTTGCAAGGTGATGCTGGATACTTTGAATTTAGAAAGTGCCAATCTTCCTTACGAGCAGAATAAAAAGCTTTTTGACGGGCTTAATGAAGATTATGAGCACATTGCGAATAAACGGCAGCGGATGTTGGCCATTAAGGCCGATCCTTTTTATAATGCCCTGCAAATTAAGTTTGCTTATGCGGTAACCTGCCATAAAGCACAGGGTGGACAGTGGGATGCGGTTTTTGCTGATCAGGGTTACCTTACTGAAGAAATGATCGATCTCGATTTTCTCCGCTGGTTATACACTGCTGTAACGCGAGCAAAAAAAGAGTTATATTTAGTCAATTTTGCACCTCAGCTTTTCGCGAAGACGGCGCAGGAAGACTACTTTTAGAACGTGATTACACAGATTTAAGGATTGCACAGATTAGAAAGATTCCTCTGATTGAATTATCTTGGTGTACTTTGCGCCTTTGTGGTCGAACATACTAACCAAATTATATATGAAATTTGCCTTTAGTCTTAAAAACAAGCTAAAAATAGCTTTTCTGCTTTTCTGCATCATGTGCTGCACCTTGTTGATCCGTTTTTTGGAAGATAAAAGTGTAGAGAAGATTAACGAATCTTTTATTTCAATGTACAATGACAGGCTTGTACCAGCAACAGATTTATATTTCATTGCCGAAAACCTATATCATAAAAATAAGATTCTTCAGGAAATATTATTCAGGGATGGTGCTGTTCAGCCTTCAATCGGTATAGTGAAAATGAATAAATACAACCGTAAAATAGATTCGATAATCAATAAATATGAACTTACTTTATTGGTAAAACAGGAGAAAAGTTTTTTAAACGATCTTAAAAAAGCATTAACTGTTCAACAGGGAGTGGAGGCGAAAATAATAAACATGGCAGGTACTGAAGGAAGAATAATTTATGAGTCGATGGGAAAAAATGCTGTTGATGAAACACTGGCTAAGCTTTCGGCCTTGATTAAAATACAATCTAAAGTGGGTAGTGATCTGATTAAAGGTTCAAAGATCTTCGTTTCGGGAACGAAGGTATATTCTACCTTGCAGGTTATTTTGGCTATTGTGATCGGAATTATGATCGTGGCTATTGTTTCGGCCTCGAATGCAGTGAAAATTCAGAGCGAGAAGTTTAATTTGAATTAAATTTTTAACGCTTTGAATATGATTTTACCACCAAGACACGAAGGCACAAAGAAGGTCACGTTACCTCGATCGTAGCGTGTAGATCCTTCGACCCCGCTACCATTGACGTTATTTTACAATGCTTACTAATAAGATATTTGCGACACTATACATTTCCGCCCAGCTAGGCCACAGCACCGTATCCCCGTTCCACTTAAATCCGGCCTAACAAATTTTTCGGATTCTGCTGACCCAGCCACACCACTAACC
Organism: Pedobacter borealis DSM 19626; assembly: GCF_000708285.2. Lineage (GTDB taxonomy): Bacteria > Bacteroidota > Bacteroidia > Sphingobacteriales > Sphingobacteriaceae > Pedobacter > Pedobacter borealis. The sequence continues at coordinate 19,471 of NZ_JAUG01000096.1, read as the reverse complement.
TTTAAAGAAAAATTTTCAGCCGGCATTTTTTGTTTCTTTTTGATGCCAAAAAGAAAGAGCCCTTTGGCGGCGGCGAGCCGAGGCAAGACAGCGCCTTAGGGCAAAAGAAATCAATTAAACGTCACTCATATTGATTTTTATAAAATAAATTACCCCTCGTAATGACGATCAAGTCCATAAAAAAACCTCTTCAAAATTAACTGAAGAGGTTTTCTTATGTGCTTATAATCTTTATTTCAACTTACTCAAAGCGGTTTTAATCCTTGGTAGCATATCTTTAATATCCTGCAGGGTACAAGCACCAACCGAAGCCCTGAACCAAGGCATACTGTCTTCATTTCCAAAAGCAGAGAACGGAACCAAAGCTGCTCCGGCTTCTTTGATCAGATAGAAATTCACATCTGCACTGTCTTTTAAAAGCTGACCATCTTCAGTGGTTTTCCCGATATAATCGATTTTGATGGTTAAATAAATTGCACCCATGGGTTCAACAGCATCAACATTAAAACCCTCAGTTTTTAATTCGTTAAATCCATTGTAAAGTGCGTTTAAGCTATCTTGAATCTGGCCTTTAAAACTGGTTAAGAAAGTATCAACCTGTGCTTTATCGTTAAAATAATTAGACATAGCCACTTGCTCGGCTTTTGGTGCCCAGGCACCCATATGACCGACCAAAGCTTTCATTCTATTGATAATATCCTCCGGACCAAAACCCCATCCTACACGTACACCAGTTGCCGCCAAACATTTCGAACTACCATCAACAAAAACCGTAAACGGACGCATTGCAGGGCGCAAAGAAACTGGATTTACATGTTCTTTTCCGAAAGTTAAAAGCGAATAAATCTGATCGTACATCATGTACAACGGTTTTTCATCAGCTCCACGTGATGCATTTTCTTCTAAAACGGCATCACAGATTTCAGCTAAGGAATCGGCATCGAACATGGTTCCTGTTGGGTTTAATGGCGAACACAAAGCCAATAAAGTTGCCCCTTTTAAATGCGGTTTTAATTGCGCTGCTGTTGGCATAAAATTATGCGCCGCATCTGTTTCTACCGCAATTGTTTTTGCCGAAGTTAAATGTGAGTAGTGGTTGTTGTTCCAAGATGGTGCAGGGAAAACCACGGTATCTCCAGGATCGATCAACGCCAGGTAAGTAGCATAAATTAAAGGGCGTGAACCACCAGAGACTAAAATGCTGTTGGTGTTGTATGCTAACCCAAATCTATCCTTTAACAATTCCGAAACCGTTTCGCGTAAAGGCAAAACACCATCAGCTGGCGGGTAGTTGGTTTGGTTGGCGTTGTATGCCTCTACAATTCCAGCCTTTAATTCGGTTGGGATTGGGTAAATGTTTGCATCAAAATCGCCTATGGTTAAGTTAGCAATCGAAGCACCTTTGCGCTTCATTTCGTTAACTTCATTACCGATTTTTATAATTTCTGAGCCGATTAATGAACTGGCCAATACTGAAACTTTCATCTTTTTATATTTGGTTTCTATGGTGATGAGGCTATCATGACTTAGCAATTATTCTCTTGTGGAAAATCATGATAGTTTCATACTTATATGTTGAAGCTGTTGTTAGCAGATTTATAATGCTTTAATTATTTTTTGAAGTTCTTTTTTATCAATACTACTTTCTTCTGATTTATCGCAGAGGGTTAACATATTGATAATTGTACCATCAGGGGTGTTCGAAACTAAATAAGTTATTATTCTAAATCCTCCACTTTTACCTTTTCCTTTGCTTTTTACAGCGAGTCTAATTTTGTATAAACCTGCACCCAGATCATTACCTTGCTATGGATTTTCAAGAAGTTTTTCTTCGAGTTCGTAGAGGTCCTCTACTAGAGAAAGGTATTTCTTTTTATAGACTTTGGCTTTCTTGATAAAAACATCTGAATAAATAACCTCATTAGCCATTAAATGTCTTTTAAACTTAGAGACTTCCGTTTCCCTTGCTGTATTTCCTTAATTTCTTTTAAAGCCTGGGCAATTTCAGAAGTTATCTGGCTAGTTGGTTCTGATTTAACTTTTGCACCAATTTTGCTAAGGAATTCTTTTACAAAACCTGCATCTTTATCCTTAATCTCTATTGTTAAAGTCGTCATAATTACAAATTTAGCAAAATTTATTTAACCAGACCTTCTATTGCTTTATTCACTTTTCCGAATCCAAACTGAGACAGCACACCCTGCATCGCTGCAGAAATCTGTTCGTTACAAAGGTTGCCAATGCTTCCTTCGTGTGTATGATGTATTTGGCCAGAAGGTGCAAAAGTACCATTTTCTATCTGTTCGCCAACAATTTTATAAGCCTCTCTAAATGGGACACCCTGTAAAGCTAGATCATTCACGACTTCAACGCTAAACAGATAGTCGTATTTTTTATCCTTTAAAATATCATCTTTTATCGTGATGTTCTGGAACATAAAAGTAGCGATCTCTAAACATTCGTTTAGCGAAGTAATCGCCGGAAATAGATTTTCTTTCAGCAATTGTAAATCGCGGTGATAACCTGATGGCAAATTGGTAATCATCATGGCAATTTCATTCGGCAAAGCCTGAATTTTATTGCAGCGCGAACGGATCAACTCAAAAACATCAGGGTTTTTCTTGTGTGGCATAATACTCGAACCTGTGGTAAGCTCTGCCGGAAAACTGATAAATCCGAAATTCTGATTAATGAACAAACACACATCCATGGCCATTTTAGCTAAGGTTGCCGCAACAGCGCTCATTGCCTGTGCTAAAATCCTTTCCGTTTTACCTCTGCCCATCTGCGCATAAACTACATTGTAGTTTAAACTTTCAAAACCTAGTAAATTGGTTGTTAAAGTCCTGTTTAAAGGGAATGAAGAACCATAGCCTGCGGCAGAGCCTAAAGGATTTTTGTTGCAGATTTTCCATGCAGCCAACATCAATTCCATATCATCTGCCAGGCTTTCGGCATAGGCACCAAACCATAAACCAAAAGACGATGGCATCGCAATCTGCAAATGCGTATAACCTGGCATCAATTTATCTTTGTGCGTATTGCTCAGCTCAATTAGCGCATTAAACAAGGTTGAGGTTTGGCCAACCATATCTTCGATGCAAGCCCTAAAGAACAGTTTCAAATCAACCAGCACCTGATCGTTACGCGACCGTCCACTATGGATTTTCTTACCTGCTTCGCCAATACGCTGTGTGAGCAACCACTCTACCTGTGAGTGTACATCTTCTACGCTGTCTTCGATGATGAAATTTCCAGCTTCAATTTCAGCATAAATATTTTTCAATTCTTGTTGAACCGTTTTCAGTTCTTCAGCGGATAGCAAATTAATGGTTTCTAACATTTGGGTATGCGCCAAAGAGCCCAGTACATCAAACTTTGCCATTTGCAGATCCAGTTCACGGTCTTTACCAACCGTAAAACGCTCTACAAACTGATTTACATCTATATTTTTTTGCCAGATTTTCATTAGTGATATTTTTTTCAATGGTTATGAAGATTACTTCCGCAATTTTCATTTTAAATTTATTTAACCGCAAAGGGCGCTAAGTTTTCCGCAAAGCACACAAAGCTATTCTATCAGTTTACCACAGCGTACGCAGCGTTTTTCACAGCGAACACCAGAAGTTGTAAAGTGTATGAAAGCTTTTAAATTGGACATCCAAGCCATATACCATCAACCTTACAACCCTCAACCTTGTATCACCGGTTTTAACATATTAACATATCCCGCTACACCTTCTGCAACCTCACGCACATACAAAAACTCATCAGCCATGTGCGAGCGACCAGAAAATCCCGGGCCACATTTTACTGATGGAATATCTAACAATGCCTGATCGGAAGTAGTAGGCGAACCATAAGTAGTTTTTCCAAGGGCAACACCAGCCTGAACAACCGGATGGTTTTTATCAATCGACGATGGTTTTAAGCGGATAGACCCTGGGGTAATATCACAATCAACATTTGCCCTGATAATCTCTAAAACCTCTTCATTAGTGTAAGCATCGGTTACACGAACATCAACCGTAAAATTACAATTTGCAGGTACAACATTGTGCTGTGAACCTGCGTTGATAATCGTAACCGTCATTTTTAATGGCCCGAAAACCTCCGAAATTTTTGGAAACTGATAGTTTCTAAACCATTCGATATCTTTTAATGCTTTGTAAATGGCATTCTCTCCCTCTTCGCGAGCAGCATGACCGGCTTTTCCATGCGATACACAATCTAATACCAACAAACCGCGCTCGGCAATGGCTAAATTCATTTCTGTAGGCTCGCCTACGATACCAAACTCCAGTTCACCCAAATCAGGAAGAACCAGTTCTAATCCATTATTACCAGAAATTTCTTCCTCGGCAGTCGCTGCCAAACAGATATTGTATTTTAAATTTTCCTGCTCGTAATAATATAAAAAGGTTCCGATTAGCGACACTAAACAACCACCAGCATCATTACTTCCCAAACCAAACAGTTTATCGCCTTCAATTGCAGCATCATAAGGATCGCGGGTATAACCAGAATTAGGCTTAACCGTATCGTGATGTGAGTTTAAAAGTAATGTCGGTTTCGTTGAATCGAAATGTTTATTGTAAGCCCAAACGTTATTCATTTTACGCTGAGTCTTAACCCCTCTCTCCTCCAAAAACTGCGCAATTAAATTCGCTGTGCGATCTTCTTCTTTACTAAAAGACTGGATGCGGATCAACTGCCGCAATAAATCCAGACTTTCTTTTTGTATATTTTCTAATAACATAGTATCAAGTAATTAGTATTAAGTATCTAGACTAAACCCGTCTTTAAACTTTCTACCTTTTATTTTGGCTTTCAGTTTTATGTTTGCGATTAAGACTTTATGCTCTAAACCCTATACCGCTAACCCTCTTTAGTATACAGATTTCCTGCTTTTAAAGCCGAAAGTTTGATACCTTTTATCAATGATGAGCTAAAACCGTTATGTTCCATTTCATTTAAACCTGCTATGGTACAACCTTTCGGCGAAGTTACCTTATCTATTTCTGATTCTGGGTGTGTTCCATGTAATAAAAGCAAATCAGCCGCTCCTTTAGCGGTTTGAACAGCCATTTTTAGAGCTTCATCAGCATGAAAACCAATTTCTACCCCACCTTGTGATGCAGCCCTGATTGCCCTTAAGAAAAAAGCAATCCCACAGGCACAAAGCGCTGTTGCTGAAGTCATTAAATCCTCATTAATTTTCACTACTGAGCCTACTGTTTCGAACATTTTGGTCACATCTGCAATGTTTGCAGCTGAGGCATTATCACTGGCCATGCAAGTCATCGATTGACCAATAGCAATTGCTGTGTTAGGCATTACCCTGATTACCTCAACATCATCACCTAATTTTTCCCTAACCGCAGCACAGCTCACGCCAGAAATTACCGAAATAACCAAATGTTTGGCCGGAACAATTGAATTTTGAATTTCATCTAAAACCGTATTTAATTGTTGTGGCAGAACAGCCAAAATCACAACATCAGCATCAACTACAGCTTGTTTATTGTTATTGCTTACATTAAAACCGGCTTCGGCAAAAGATTTTAAATGATCGGTATTTCTACGGGTAAGCGTAATGTCGCCTGCCTGAGCAAAGTCGGCCTTTACCAAACCTTTCGCTAAAGATAAACCGATATTTCCGCTACCAATTATGGCTATTTTTTTTGTCATGATTATTTTCCCTTTAGTTTGCTTACACAGATTTTATTTTTTTTCCTTCGGTTTGATTGCACAGATTATTTGATTGCACAGATTTTTTGTGTTGAAAAGCAAACGATAAGTTTAGGTACCTCGACTAAAAACCTTCCACCCTCAACCTACTCACTTTCTACCTCTTTTCTCTCCACCTTTACCTCAGCATTTTAGTACCAAAAGTCCCCTTGGCAAGTTCAGCGAGCTCATCGGCTTTGCCGATATACACTGCAGAAACTCCTTTTTTAATCGCTTCAAAGGCATTGTGCAGTTTAGGGATCATTCCACCTTGCACTGTTCCATCGGCTTTTAACCCATCAAATTCATTGGCTTTGATTTCTCGCACCAATGAACCATCATCGTTTACATCTTTAAGCACACCTTTTTTCTCAAAGCAATATACCAAACGTGTTTCGTATAACGCAGACATGGCCACGGCAACCGAAGAGGCAATGGTATCAGCATTAGTGTTTAACAGCTGCGTATCGCCATCGTGTGTAATGGCGCACAATACTGGCACTAAACCTGCTTTCAATAAGCTATCTAAAGTTGTTGAAGACACAGAGTTTTCATCCAGATCGCCCACAAAACCGTAGTCGATTTCTTTAACCGGACGTTTTTTTGCTTTGATAATATTTCCATCAGCACCAGTTAAACCAATGGCATTGCTTCCTTTGGCCTGCAACTGGGCAACCATATTTTTATTGATCAATCCGGCGTAAACCATCGTTACAATACGCAGGGTTTCGATATCGGTAATTCTTCTACCCTCAACCATTTTGGCTTCAATGCCCAACGATTCGCCCAGTTCAGTTGCAATTTTACCCCCGCCGTGCACCAGGATCTTATCTCCTGGCAATGCAGTAAAATCCAATAAAAACTGGTGTAAGTTTTCGGAATTATCGATTACGTTTCCGCCGATTTTTATGATAGTGAGTTGTTTCATAATTTATTCTTACTGTGGTTCGTGTCTCCACCAACCACATTAATAGTTTTGTTTCACCATATTAATAATTTAGGTTCGTGAGGACACGAGCCGAGGCATATGATTTACAATTCCTCCAACATTGCTTTAATCACTGCTTGTGCCGCCCATAAACGGTTTCCGGCTTCGTGAATAACCAATGAATTTGGTCCATCCAAAATCTCTGATGATAATTCCAGATCGCGGCGTACAGGTAAGCAATGCATTACTTTAGCATCGTTTGTGAATTTTAATTTCTCATTATTCATCATCCAGCCATCGGGATAAGTTAACACTTTTCCATACTCTTTATAACTACTCCAGTTCTTCACATACACATAATCAGCACCGGCCAAAGCTTCTTCTAAATTATACTGAATATCGGCATTAGGCGTAAAATCTTCCGAAAGCTCGTAACCCTCTGGTTGCGCAATGGTAAAATCGATCATTCCTTCAGCCTGAGCTTTGCACATCCACTCTGCAAAAGAATTTGGTACCGCCTGAGGCAAAGCCTTTACATGAGGCGCCCAAGCCAAAACTACCTTTGGTTTGCGCCCATCAGGTTTCTTTGTCCAGGTTTCGTGAATGGTAATAATATCGGCAAAACTTTGCAATGGGTGGCGCGTTGCGCTCTCTAAACTCACTACAGGTATAGCACAGTATTTCACAAATTTATTGAAGAAATCTTCACTATAATCTTCTTCGCGGTTGTTCAGTTTCGGAAAAGAACGCAAGCCCAAAACATCGCAATATTGGCCCATTACGGCAGCAGCTTCGCGAATATGTTCAACCGTCGAACCATTCATCACTACACCATCCTGTGTTTCTAAAGCCCAACCTTCTTTATCCAGATTCATCACCATTACATTCATACCTAAGTTTAAGGCCGCTTTTTGCGTACTTAACCGGGTACGTAAACTTGGATTCATAAAAACTAAACCTAAGGTTTTGTTCTTACCTAAATCTTGGTGCGCATAAGGATTCGCCTTTAACGCTAGCGCATCATTTACAAACTGTTTGATGCTTGGAACATCGTGTACGGAAGTGAAAAGTTTCATATTAAGGTATAAGGTTTAAGGTGTAGGGTTTAAGATTTTTCCTTTCCACCTGCTCTTAAAAATTTCAAAAAAGAAATTAGCATTGCCCTAACTTCATTTATTGATTGGTTAACTTTTAAATATTCTTCGTCGCTTATGTATTTTAATTCTGAAGCACATAAACAACAATAATCAATTTCATTGGTTGAGCCCAACGCTGTATCTAAAAAATGGGCAAAATCTTTATCGGTAAATCTTCCACATCCTTCAACAATATTTAAAGGTATAGAAAGTGCTGCTCTAGTTAATTGAGACGTTAATTCAAACCTTTCTTCTTTTGGAAATCTAATTGCAATATCTTTCTTGATGAACATATTTAATTCATGAGCTTTTTTCCAAACGTCAAGTTTTTTATAGTCTCTCATCACCCTAAACCTTATGCCCTACACCTTTTACCGCTTTTTCAAAAGCTGCCAAAAACTCATCAGCATGTGCTTTCGTTAAATTTAAGGCTGGCAACAAACGGATCACATTCGGTTTTGCCTCACCGGTAAAAATATGGTGTGTAAACAATAATTCTTTTTTAACATGCGCCAGTTCAGCAGGTAGCTCAATACCGATCATTAACCCACGGCCACGTACTTCTACCACCTGCTCAAATTTCTTCAATTCGGCAATTAAGTAACTTCCTACTTCTTCTGCATTTTTCATCAGGTTTTCCTGTTGCATTACCTCTAAAACAGATAGCGCCGCAGCACAAGCTAAATGGTTGCCACCGAAAGTTGTACCCAATTCTCCATGCCAAGGTTTAAATTTAGGTGCAATAGAGATCCCTGCCACTGGAAAGCCATTACCCATTCCTTTCGCCATGGTATAAACATCTGCTTCAACCCCGGAGTAATCGTGCGAGTAAAACGAGCCTGTACGTCCATAACCGCATTGTACGCTGTCGGCAATATATACTGCATTATATTCATCACAAAGTGAACGGATTTTTTGCAAGAAACTTTTCGAAGCTTCTTTAATCCCGCCAACACCTTGAATGCCTTCAATAATAACAGCCGAAATTTCATTGCCCTGTGCTTTAAAAGTTTCTTCTAAAGCAACCTCATTATTGAAAGGCAAAAAGATTACATTTTCGGTCTGGTTAACCGGTGCTACAATTTTAGGATTATCGGTTACGGCAACTGCCAAAGATGTACGTCCGTGGAAAGCGCCTGTAAAAGCAATTACCTTTTTTCTTCCATTGTAAAATGAAGCCAGTTTTAACGCATTTTCATTTGCCTCAGCTCCAGAATTACATAAAAAGAGCTGAAAGTCTTTTTTACCAGAAACGGTTCCCAATAATTCTGCAAGCTGAACCTGCAAAGGAATTTTTACTGAATTTGAATAAAAACCAACTTTATTTAATTGATCAGTTAAGCGGTTTACATAATGTGGGTTGGTATGCCCGATTGAAATTACAGCATGACCGCCATATAAATCTAAATATTGCTGATCATTAGCATCCCAAACATTACTGCCTGCCGCTTTTGTTATTTCTATATCGTTAAGTGGGTAAACGTCGAATAGTTGCATTTTTTGAGGTATAAGGTTTGAGGTGTAAGGTTTAAGGTTTTTTCCCTCCACTTCTCAAAAATTTTAAAAATGAAATTAGCATTGCCCTAACTTCGTTAATTGATTGGTTCACTTTTAGATAATCATCTTCACTTATATACTTTAATTCAGAAGCACATAAACAACAATAATCTATCTCGTTGGCAGAACCTAAAGCATTATCAAGAAAATGCGCAAAATCTTTATCTGTAAATCTTCCACATCCTTCAACAATATTCAAGGGTATAGATAAGGAAGCCCGGGTAAGTTGTGAGCTCAATTCAAATCTCTCCTCTTTTGGGAATTGAGTTGCAATATTCTTTTTGATGAACATATTCAATTCATGTGCCTTTTTCCAAACGTCAAGTTTTTTGTAATCTCTCATTGTTTTACCTTACGCCTTAAACCCTACACCCCTTACCTTCATTAAAAGTTCGCTGCTTTTAACTTAAGTCCTGCTGTTTCATCCAAACCGAACATTAAATTCATATTCTGAACCGCTTGTCCGCTGGCACCTTTTAACAGGTTATCAATAATACTGATGATAAATAATTTACCACCGTGTTTTTCTATATGTACCAATGCCTTGTTGGTGTTCACAACCTGTTTTAAATCGATGTTTTTCCGGCTTACATGCGTAAAAGGATGAGCACTATAATATGCTTCGTAAATATTTTGCGCCTCTTCTAAACTTAAATCACTTTCCAGGTACATGGCAGCTAAAATACCTCTGGTAAATGCACCACGCTGTGGAATAAAACTTAAAGTTTCAGAAAGTGATGGTTGCAACTGCAACAAACTCTCGCTAATCTCATTCAAATGCTGGTGTTCAAATGCTTTATAAACAGAGAGGTTATTGTTTCTCCAACTGAAGTGCGACGTGGTAGATAAACCCTGCCCTGCACCTGTTGATCCCGTAGTTGCATTAATATGAACCTCATTTTGAATAAGTCCTTTAGCAGCCAATGGTAACAAACCTAATTGGATACAAGTTGCAAAACAGCCGGGATTAGCAATATTTTTAGCTGCTTTAATTTTATCGCGGTTTAGCTCGGGTAATCCATAAACAAAGTCTTTTGTGGAAAAGCTGGCATTTGCATGCAACCTGAAATCCTGCGACAAATCGATGATTTTAATGTTATCGTTAATTGGATTAGCGGCTAAAAACTTCTTCGCATCGCCATGGCCAACACAAAGGAAAAGCACATCAATATCCTGTGAAATATCGCTCACAAACTTTAGATCTGTATCGCCTATTAAATCAGTGTGTACATCAGAAATTAAGTTCCCGGCATTGCTTGTACTGTTTACAAAAGCAATTTCAACATTTGGGTGATTAACCAAAATACGCAACATTTCGCCCCCTGTGTAACCCGCACCACCAATTATTCCTGCTTTAATTTTCATATTTAAAAGGGTTTAGGGTTTGAGGCTTAAGGTTTAAGGTTTAAATGCTAATGCAGCCTTAAACCTTAAACCCTCTACCTTCTGCCTTTGAGGCTATGCCTCGTTATTTACTTTATGCCAGATCATTACCTGGTTACCAAATATTTTAGAGAAACCTTTAACGTCTTCTCCGCTCCAGGCGTTATTCATTTCGCCATAGCTACCAAATTTATTGCTCATTAAATCATGGTTAGATTCAATTCCGATAATCTGGAAACGGTATGGCAACAACTCTACAAATACTTTACCGCTCACAAATTTTTGTGTATCGGCTAAAAAAGCCTCAATATTCCGCATAATTGGATCGTGGAACTGACCTTCGTGCAGCCAATTACCATAGAAAGACGATAGTTGTTCTTTCCAGCTTAACTGCCATTTAGTTAAGGTGTGTTTTTCTAAAGTATGATGTGCTTTGATAATAATAATGGGGCCAGCAGCCTCAAAACCTACGCGACCTTTAATACCAATAATGGTATCACCAACGTGGATATCTCTACCGATACCAAAAGGCTGAGCGATTGCCTGTAATTTTTGGATTGCCCTAACAGGTGCTAATTTTTCGCCATCAATAGCAACCAGTTCACCTTTTTCGAAGGTTAATTCTACCCTGCGCGATTCTGTTTCCGAAACCTGGGTTGGCCAGGCGCTTTCTGGTAAGGTTTCGTGAGAAGTTAAAGTTTCCTTTCCTCCTACTGAAGTCCCCCATAAACCTTTGTTGATGGAATATCTTGCTTTTTCGGCACTGTATTCTACACCATGTTGTGCCAAATATTCAATTTCCGCTTCGCGGGATAATTTTAAATCTCTAATTGGAGTAATGATTTCAACCTCTGGGATAAGGATATTGAAGATCATATCGAAACGTACCTGATCGTTACCTGCACCGGTACTTCCATGAGCTACATAATCTGCACCAATTTTTTTTACGTAGTTGGCAATAGCTGTTGCCTGACTAACACGCTCTGCACTTACCGATAATGGATAAGTAGCATTTTTTAATACGTTACCAAAAACCAGGTACTTAATGCATCCTTCATAGTAACTTTCAGTTTCATCTACAACAGCATGCGATTTTACGCCTAAAGCATATGCTCTTTTCTCAATTTCCTGTAACTCTTCATCAGAAAAACCACCAGTATTTACAATTACTGAATGAACTTCTAATCCACGATCTTGTGCCAGGTAAATACAACAAAATGAGGTATCTAAGCCTCCGCTAAATGCTAAAACAACTTTTTTCATGCTATTTAAATAAAAAGGTAAATAAAAATAAAAGGGCCTTTAAGCCATTTTTTGGCTTAGGTTTAACAACTAAACGCTGTTTAATGCGCCTAAAGCGCTCGTATAATTTGGGTTTCTTCTGCAGTTCTTCGGCAAATTGCTTGGCTACCTCATGTTTCTTCTCAGCCGGATCGTAAAGCATAGCTGTACACATGCAGTTTTTGCGTTCCTTCATTTTTAAAATTTCGAAGTTTACGCAACTTTGGCAGCCTTTCCAAAACTCTTCATCCTGGGTAAGTTCGCTGTAGGTTACAGGCTCATAGCCTAAATCAGAATTGATTTTCATTACGGCCAAGCCCGTTGTTAAACCAAATATTTTTGCCTTTGGATACAACTTTCTCGATAAACCGAAAATTTCATTTTTGATGGCTTTTGCTAATCCCGCTTTGCGGTATTTAGGACTTACCACTAAGCCACTATTGGCCACAAACTGTCCGTGGCTCCAGGTTTCTATATAGCAAAATCCTGCCCAAGAGCCATCTTTATGGAAAGCAATAACCGATTTGCCTTCTTGCATTTTATCAGAAATATATTCCGGCGAACGCTTAGCAATCCCTGTTCCACGAGCTTTTGCCGATTCTGCCATTTCGGTTACTATTTCTTCTGCAAATACACGATGTTCAGGAAGTGCAACCTGCACTATAAATTCGTTAATATCCATTCGTTTTCTAACGAAAAATTATAAGTATTCTTGTTAATTGGGTTTTTAGAGAGGATCAATTCCTCGTTACGTTTAGTGTAGGTACTAAATACGTGGAGTGAAATTTTGCCGGCTTGTGGGATAATAAAACACAGGCTGAAAATGATTAATAAACATACCTTTCCCAGACACATTTTGTGCTGTGGAAACAGAAAGTTTATATAAAATTTGTTTAATCATTTCTTGCGTATTAAAACGGCTTTAACTCTATTGAGGTGCAAAGGTTTAAATAAAAATCGAGTTACACAATAATATCATCATTTTTTTATGTTAAGCTTTCCATTTTATTGAACTAATCTGACTTAAACAAGTATTGAGGCCACTTATAAATTTATAAAAAATTCGAGTATTGTGCATTTCAGTTATAGATTCTTTTGCCAATTTTAACATTGTTAAAAAAACGCAACAAACTTTAACATCTGCTTAACATCATTTAACATCCCGTAATACAGTTTAAATTCAATATTTGTATGTCTGTAGCGAATGCGATCTGGCTATCGTTTTATGGATACTCCTTAAATATTAAATCAAATTTTAACCGTATGAAGAATTTTACGCCATTTCATTTCAAATCGATCCCTTTATTTGTTCTAATTGCTTTTACAGCATTAACTTCATGTAAAAAAACCGAAACTGCCGATCCCAACATATCTTATTTAAGGGTAATCAATGCATCACCTTCTTTGGCTACCTATAATGCTTACTTTAATGGCAGCATGGTTAATTCGGCAGCTTTACCATTTGGAGGCTCTGCTGCTTATCTTTCTTATGCCGCAGGCGCTTACAGTTTAAAATTTACGACGGCCAGTAGCGCAGAGAGCTTGTTAACCAAAACCGTTACTTTAAATGCAAGGACCTATTACTCTTCTTATTTAATTAATAAACCGGCGGCGCTCGATGTTTATACCATTGGTGATGATCTTTCTATACCATCAACTGATAAAGCTTACATCCGCTTTATCAATTTATCACCTGATGCACCTGCATTGGATTTAGCAAAAACCAGCGCCACAACAACATTGATTACCAATAAAGCCTATAAAAATGCGAGTGGTTTTATTGCTGTAGATGCAGGAACTTATACATTGGATGCAAAAGAAACTTCATCGGGAACAGTTAAAGCCACTTCCGCCAGCACCAGTTTTGCAGCGGGTTATCATTATGACATTATTTGCGGTGGTTTGGTAACACCTGCAAATGAAACTGAACGCCCTTTAAGTTTACAGGTGATATTGATTAAATAGTAGAATAAAATCTTTTTAAATCGCATTACGTTATTGGATTCAATACTGTAATGCGATTTTTATTTGAGAATGAAACCGTACTTCCTTGCTACTGTATCAACATTGTTTAAGTACAACCAATCTTTATAAAAAAGTTCAGCATTTCTAAACTCAAAAAAGTATTATACTGAACTTATTCACATTCTTAGCTTACGAATTGATATACCCGCTTTTAGCAACACTAATTAATTCGTGTACTTCAAACCCAAATTTCAAAAAACATAGGCAATCATATCTAATAGTTTTTTTAAACTACAAACAAGATTCTTATCATTTGGATTAAGCTGTTAAACCGCATTTATTTGTTATCAAAAACCACTATTTAGAATAATTCAAAATAATTTGGATAATAAGATTTTCTACCGTTATTTTGCAGCAGTTTAGAATTAATCCAAATAAATATTATCATGCTTAAAATCAGACTTTTCTGTATAACGTTTTTTTTAACTTTTACCAGTCTACTCTCCTTTGCCCAACAGTTTTCGACCATAAGCGGTACAGTTACCACCTCTGATGGCAAGCCAGCTGCTTATATTTCGGTAGGTTTAAAAGGAAAAGGTTTAGGAAATGTGACCAACGAGAAGGGTATTTTCGAAATCCAAAGAGTTAAACCAGGATCTTATACTTTAAGGGTATCGGCTGTTGGTATCCAAAATATAGAAAAACCAATAGTTATTACCGCTGGAGAGAACAAAACCGTTGATTTTGTAATCAACCAAAATTCAAATCAGCTTAATGAAGTAAATATTAACCAGGGCATAAATAAGTATATCGCTAAGAAAAGTGAATTCGTTTCAAAAATGCCGCTTAACAACCTAGAAAACCCACAGGTATATACCACGATTACGAAGGAAACAATGGCCGATCAGCTTGTGTTTTCGGTTGATGATGCTGCCCGCAATGCGACTGGCGTTCAAAAAATGTGGGAATCAACTTCGCGCGGTGGCGATGGTGGTGCTTATTACGCATCAAGAGGTTTTATTGTACAAGCTAAACTCAGAAATGGAATTGCTGGTAACGTAACCGGCCGAAACGATGCTGCTAACTTAGAAAATGTAGAGTTTATAAAAGGTCCATCTGCTACTTTATTCGGTAGTACATTAACCTCATATGGTGGTTTAATTAACCGCATAACCAAAAAACCTTTCGAAGGAATGGGAGGCGCAGTAAGCTTTTCGACAGGTAGCTACGATTTTAACCGGGTTAGTACCGATTTCAATTTTCCTGTTGATAAAGATAACCACATTTATGCCCGGTTAAATACTTCTTACAATTACAAAGGTTCTTTCCAGGAGAATGTTTACGACAAAGGTTTCTTCATTGCGCCTAGCCTGTCTTATAAAGTAAACGATAAATTAGACTTTGTTTTTGATGCCGAAATTGCCAACGGTACAAGCACCCTAAAACCATTCGTTTTCTTCTATTTCCCTGTAAAAGACCTTGGTTTTGATAGGGCGGATCAATCTGGAATAGCTTACGACAAGTCCTTCACCGCTGATGCGATGAGGCAAAAATACAATAGCTCAAACTTCTTCGGACAGGCTAATTACAAGTTTAATGATAATTGGTCGTCTCACACCAGCTTTTCAAGCAACTATAGTTTCTCTAATGGCCGTGGTACGTATTTGTTCTTAGTCCCAAACAACTATCCTCCACTGGGTAACCCAACGGCTGCCCCAGGTGCCGATTTGATATCAAGAGCAGATCAATCAACTGATAACAGTAAGATTTTCACTTACGAGGTACAGCAAAATTTTAATGGCGCTTTTAACTTAGGTTCGGTAAAAAACAGAATGGTTTTAGGCCTCGATTATTTAAGACAAAACTCCGATCAGTTATTTTATTCGATAGATACTTTTGATCTGACCAAAAAAGACGGAACCGATGCCAACTACAATAATTTTACTGAAGCTAATTTAGCTGCATTTTATGCGGCACTTCCTAGTGTTCCTAAATATCCGTATAACTTCAAAACCAATACATACAGTGCTTATGTTTCTGATGTAATTAACTTAACAGATAGGTTAATCGCCTTAGCTGCATTAAGGGTAGATAGGTTTGATAACAAAGGTAATTCCGATCGTGCAGGCTCGGCACCAAAAGGGGCGTACAAACAAACTGTTTTTTCTCCAAAATTTGGCTTGGTGTTTCAGCCGATTAAAGATCAGCTCTCATTATTTGCCAATTACCAAAACGGCTTTAACAACTTAAACGGTATAGATTATCAAGGTAATGCTTTTAAACCAGAGCAAGCAAACCAAATTGAAGGTGGAGTTAAAACAAACATATTTAATGGTAAGTTAACAGGCGCTGTATCTTACTATTATATTAAAGTTAAAGATATTGTTAGGGGTTATAACGGAGATCCATCAAATCCAAATGCACAAATCCAGGATGGAAATAAAATCAGCAAAGGTATAGAAGCCGAAGTTATTGCAAACCCGATTAACGGTTTAAATATTATTGCAGGTTTCGCTTATAACGATAACCATTTAGAAAATGCATCGCCAGATGTAGAAGGCAGAAGAGATGCTTATTCGGCAGCACCTTATTCAGCAAATTTATGGATCAGTTATAAATTCGCTACAGGATCACTTAAAGGTTTTGGATTAGGTGCCGGCGGTAATTATGCCAGCGACAATAAAATTGTAAACAGTGTTAACCAGGGCGTATTTATATTACCTGCTTATGAGGTTTTTAACGCATCAGTATTTTATGATCATCATAGATTTAGACTTGGTGTTAAAGCAGACAATTTTACCAACCAAAAATACTGGACCGGTTACAGTACAATGAACCCTCAGGACCTGAGAGCCTTTACTGGAAGTGTTACTTACAAATTTTAATTAAATCAATCGGGAGCAACTGGATCAGATCTTTTGCTCCTGATCTAAACCCAAACCAGAAAAAATGAAAACTAAAATCTCATTACTATTTTTCTTTCTAACCTTTAGCATTTCGAGCACATTTGCTCATGCTTTATGGATAGAAACCGCCTCAACAGGCAAAAAAGGACAAGCACAGGAGGTGAAAGTTTTCTTCGGAGAATACGAAAGCAACGAACCTGATTCTGCGGCAAAATGGTTCAGCAACTTAAAAGAATTTAAGCTGGTTTTAACTGCTCCAAATGGAACAACCAAGGTTTTACCAACCACTGCTGATGTACGTTTCTTCAAAGCCAGCTTCACTCCAGATCAAGAAGGTACGTATAAACTTTCTGTAGTGCATGAAGTTGCTGACGTTTATGAAAAAGCTAAAATTGAATATTATGCTTTTGCAGATGTTGCTGTAGGAAATTCAAAAATAAACATTGCTTTCCCTGCAACTGCAGCATTAACCA
Organism: Pedobacter borealis DSM 19626; assembly: GCF_000708285.2. Lineage (GTDB taxonomy): Bacteria > Bacteroidota > Bacteroidia > Sphingobacteriales > Sphingobacteriaceae > Pedobacter > Pedobacter borealis. The sequence continues at coordinate 2,112 of NZ_JAUG01000096.1, read as the reverse complement.
TCAGACCAGATAAACATGCTTTAAAAGTGGGTGAAACCTCGGTTCATCAGGTAATTTACAACACAGTGCCTTTTGCAAAACAAAAATTAACCGTTGTAAATACTGATCGAAAAGCACAGCCTACTGAAACAGATGCAGAAGGAAAATTCACTTTCAAACCAGAAAAAAAAGGAAATTATTTTCTGGAAGCTTTTACTGAAGATAAAACGCCAGGAAAATTAAATGGAAAAGACTACGATAAAGTTTGGCATTTGGTAACTTATACTACTGAAGTTAAATAGTCGAATTTTTATAAAAATTTAAAGCCAATTAGTCTTAAAAAAGGCTAATTGGTTCTTTTATTAATACAGCTTTGCTAATGGCACTAACAAAAACATCAACCAAATCAAAAAACAAGAAATCGCGTTTAAGGCGGATAAGCGACTGGCTGCACCTATGGCTGGGCATCGCATCTGGTTTAATCGTACTGATGTTGGGCGTTACCGGTTGTATTTATGCTTTTCAAAAAGAAATTACCGAACTCATTCGCCGTAAGGAGATTTTTGTAGAAGTTCCATCAAATCCTAAAACCCTACCATTAAGTGTACTACAGGCCAATGCCGAAAAAGCACTGGGGAATAAAAAGAAAATCACCTTTGTTTCTGCTTATAAAGCACCAGGAAGGGCATGGGAACTTGGCGTTTATAAACCTGGCAACCCTAAGGCATTCTGGTATTTCGATTCTATCGATTATTACGATGTTGTGCTGATTAACCCTTATACCGGAAAAGTAACTTTAGTTGCCGATTATAAATATGAGTTTTTTGGTATAGTTAAAATGATCCATTGGAGTTTGTTGATCAATCATCCCATTGGCCAGCAGGTTATCGGATGGTCTACCTTCATTTTTGTATTTCTTCTCATTTCTGGAATGGTGATGTGGTGGCCTAAAAACCTAAAAAAATCAAACTTCGATAAGAGCTTTAAAGTAAAATGGAAGGCCAAGTTTAAACGCATTAATTACGACATGCACAATGTGCTGGGTTTTTATGTAATGCTGATCTGCCTAATGCTGGCCTTAACTGGTCTGGTTTGGGCATTTCAATGGTTCCAAACCACGGTTTACGTAGTCGCCTCGGGAAGTACCACACCCCCAAAAATGGTGGAAGTTAAATCAGATTCGACCAAAACCATTACTGCAATTCCTTTCGATATTGCTTTTGAGCAAGCCAGAAAAATATTAAAAAATGAAGATCGCATTGCCATGTCGCCTGCCAATGGCGGTTCGGCAACCATTTACGCCACAGGATACCGTGGCAAAGAAACGTTTTGGAATTACGATGTACTTCAGTTCGATCAGTATTCCGGCAAATTGTTACACAGAGCAAACCAGTCTAAAAAAAATGCTGGAGAAACGGTAATCGGTATGAATTACGATATCCACGTAGGGGCCATTTTAGGATTAACCGGAAAAACAATGGCCTTTTTTGCCAGTTTAATTGCAGCAAGTTTACCCATAACCGGATTTATTATCTGGTGGGGAAAAGGAAAAAAGAAAAAAAATACCGCAGTGGCGGAAAGCTAAGCACACCTTAATTAATAATAAAAATGAAATTTTTAAACCTAATTTTAGTATTAACCGGTTTGATCACCCTTAATGCTAATGCACAAACAAAGGTTGACGCTCCGGAAGAAAAACTAGAAAAGGATAGAAAAGCAATAAAATCATTGGCTGGTTTTTATGAAGTGAATTTCAACTACGGTGAAGTTACTGCTCCAGATCCAAACTACAAATTCAGTAAGCCTTACGAAAGCCATGGCAACGAATGGACAGAGATTATTGTTGATGAAGCTAAAAGAATTGTAATTCAACACATGTTGGCCATTAACTCGTTTATAGTGGATGGTTAATGGCAATGGCCTGTTAACTGTCAACCATTTTTTTATTTTCAATTGTCGTCATGCTGTCCCGAATGTTCCTATCGTGTGGACACATCTTTATATGTGTCCCATCCTTCTTTTGCTGCTCTAAAATACCTTAGTCCGATCCATAGGGTTGTTATTCCTGGTGTCCGCTTGCTTTCATAACCTTTCCAACCTCCCAATCTTGCCAGTACCCATACATATCTTTTC
>NZ_JAUG01000095.1 GCF_000708285.2 Pedobacter borealis DSM 19626 | reverse complement strand
ATTTTGTGGCGTTTTAATCAAGTTTTCTGTTAAGACGGTCGTCACCCTGAATTTATTTCAGGGTCTTTCACGCTAAAAAGATGCTGAAATAAATTCAGCAGGACGATAAAGCGGGATTAGGCGTAAATAAGATATAATTTTCAGCAAATAATTATCGAACTCAGGTTATTGTGTTAATGTGAATTTATCAAACGGAGTACTTACATAAAAAAGGAGATTATGCTACAAGCTGTGCTTATAAAAGTTAAATATCAAACGTTTGCGTTAAATTTATTGTTGTTAAAATTGAAAAAAACAGTCTTTTAATGTATAACTTCCAATTATTCTTATAACATTTAAATAACAAATTGATATTGATTAAAACGTAAGTGTCATTAATTTCCTTAGTCGGAAGTTTAAGCTATTGAACTTATTCCATATTTAAATTGGCCCTTTAGGAAGATAATGATAAAAAAAGAAGTCATATACAACCCTGCGGATGAACCTCTGCTACTTCAGCGAGCCAGCGAAGGCAGCCGCTTTGCATATGCCGCGCTTTATCGTTTCTTTCTACCCAAACTCTACCAATACATTTATAAAATCATCCGTTCAAAAGAGGATACCGAAGAAATACTACAAGATATTTTTTTGAAATTATGGGAAAAAAAGGAAGACCTAAAAAATGTCCACTCTCTAAATAGTTACCTTTTCCGCATAGCGCACAATAAACTGATGAATTTATATGATCATCAGAAAGTTAAGCAGAAGGCGATGAGCTACTTGTATCAGCATATAGAAGAATCGGGCGCCACTTCTGAGGACCAATATATTTATCATCAATATAGTGAGGCCGCTCAGTTGGCCCTAAACTCACTGCCGCCAAAACGCCGGCTGGTATTTGAAATGAGTACCCAGCAGGAGCTTTCATACGATGAGATCGCGGTTCAATTGCAAATCTCAAAATCAATGGTCAAAAAACATTTATATTCCGCAAATCGGCATATTAAGGAATATTTACGATTGCACGCCGGCTTAACCGCAACTATTACCTTAGCGGCTAGTGTTTTATTCGCCTGTTAAATATTTTTTTAATAGGAGGTATCTCTTTGCCTGCTCTTCCTGCCTTTACATTAAAGGAAGACAAATGAATCAGCAGGAACGGCAACAATTTTTAACGAAAATGGCTTCGGGTAACCATACCGAGGAGGAATACAAAGTTTTTTCGGATTGGGTAAACAGCTGTAGCCGTGAAGAATATGAGCACATGCTCCGCGACTGGGGAAAATTTATGAGTGAGAATGAGCCATATGAACTGGTTGATAGCCGTTTAATCAAAAAAATTGAGTCAGGCCTGGACGATTTGGAAAGCAAGCAGTCACCTCTTGATTTCCAATACCCAAACGATGAGCCCCAAGGGCAACAATCACTGTGGCCGCGTTTAGCGGTTGCTGCATCAATTCTACTTTTGCTGTCGGTCGGTATTTATTCTTTTCTTCGCAAAAAGCAGGCAAACGAGATAATAGTTAAAAATCGAACGCATGATTTAGCTCCCGGGGGTAATAAAGCGGTGCTAACGCTTGCCAACGGACAAAGGATCGTACTGGATAATGAAAAGAACGGCGTAATTGCCAACCAGGGCAATACGGCGGTAAATAAAAAGCAGGATGGCCACTTGGTATTTGATGCTAACCCGGCTCTGGCATCACAAACAGCGGTTGAGGTTTATGATACTTTAACTACGCCCCGCGCAGGTGTATATCACCTCACCTTAGCCGATGGCTCAAGGGTATGGCTTAACTCGGCCACATCTATCCGTTTCCCTGCCACTTTTAACGGCAAAAGCCGGACCGTTGAATTAATATATGGAGAGGCTTATTACGAGGTTATACATAACGACAATAAACCTTTCAGTGTAATAGTTGGCCGCAATAAAGTGCAGGATATTGGCACTCACTTTAACATCAATGCTTATCAAGACGAGCCTGTTATTAAAACCACTTTATTGGAAGGCAGTGTTAAGGTATCTAACAGTGCTGAGGCTGTCCTTTTAAAGCCAGGGCAGCAATCACAGATCAATACTCTTGGATCAAACCGGCAAATTAAGGTAGTTAATGATATTGATACAGACGAGATCGTTGCGTGGAAAAACGGTTTGTTCCAATTTACAGATGCCGACATCCAAACCGTTATGCGCCAGCTGGCCAGATGGTATGATGTAGAGGTAGTTTACAAAGGGAATGTATCAAAGCGTTTATTTACCGGGGATATTCACAAGGATATTAACGCCTCGCAAGCCATGCAGATATTAACTTACCTAAAAATCAATTACAAAATAGAAGGCAAAAAAATCATCATAACATCAACTCAAAATTAACCAACCAATAATTTATAAACCAATGTATATGAAAAAAAACAGACCCAAGTAACCACAACACGGGATAAAAAAGAAAAACCGCAGAAGTGGTTCGAAGCACCTCTACGGAAATTATCTGGATTAACCCATCCCTGCCTTTTAGCAGAGAAAACAATTGGAACATTGAATCAAGTGTATTAACCCAAATCAAAACAAATGTAATGAAATTTACTTCAAATTCCGTTGCTGTGCCCAAGGCATGGCTATCCCCTAAAATTCTATTGGTTATGAAATTGACCACTTTATTAATTATCGCTGCCCTAGTGCAGACCAGTGCAAAAAGTTTCAGCCAGGTAACCTTGAATGAAAAAAATGCTTCTTTAAAGCGTGTGCTGAACGCCATCAAAAAGCAATCAGGCTACGCGCTTATTTATGATTCAAATATTTTACCTGATGTAAAGGTAACCGTAAACTTAAAAAACGTTTCGGTGAACGATGCACTGGCCCAAAGCCTTAAAGATTTGCCGGTTACTTTTAAGCTGGTACAAAATAATATCGTATTGCAGGCCAAAGAACTTTCGGCCGACGAGAAGATAAAAGCCGCCCCCATCTCCATCAAGGGTTTAATAGTTGATGCCAACAGCCAGCCGGTGCCGGGTGCTTCTGTTAAACTACAGGGAACAACCAGGGGCACGGTTACTGACGCGAACGGAAAGTTTGAATTAAAAGATATCCCGTCTAACGGCACCCTTGTTATCTCATCTATCGGTTACGTTGAGCAACAAATCGCTATTAATGGCCAAACCACCTTAAAGATCACGATGAAAGAAAGCTTAGGAGAACTGGCACAGGTGATCGTTGTTGGTTACGGTTCGCAGAAAAAGAGTGATGTAACCGGAGCCATCGCATCGGTACCGAAGGAGCGTTTGCAAAACCTGCCGGTTACCAATATTCTGCAATCTATCGAAGGTTCGGTAGCGGGTGTTAATATACCTTCTACAAATGCATCAGCACCGGGCTCAATACCCTCTATTAACGTGCGTGGCTTACGCTCTATTACTGCAGGCAACAACCCCTTAATTGTAATAGATGGTATAACCTATAACGGTTCTTATAACGATATTAATACCAATGATGTTGAATCAGTAGAGATATTAAAAGATGCATCTGCTACCGCTATTTACGGTACACGCGGCTCAAATGGTGTAATTATTGTCACCAGTAAAAAAGGCAAGACCGGCAAAGCGACCATTCAGTATAATGGATGGGGCGGACCGGAATATATGGCGCACGAAGTAAAACCGATGGATGGTGCCCAATATGCTCAAAAGAACCTGGACTATGATGCTCAAGCTGGTCAAACACCCGCACCAGTCCCCAATCAATTTGAGCTGGATAATTATAAAAACGGCAAAACAACTGATTGGATAAAAGAGATTTCACAACAGGGATATATTGAGAATCATTCATTGAATGTGTCAGGCGGCACCGACGATGTTAAATACTATGTTTCTGGCGATTATACCAAAGAAAAAGGCATACTTAAAGGATATCAGTTTAACCGCTTTAATATCCGTTCCAATCTTACCGCTAATCTTAACTCATGGTTGTCTGTTGGTACCAATTTATTTTTTAACAATAACAACTACGACGGTGGTAAAGCCAATTTGTCTATGGCTACATTAATGAGCCCGTACGGTCAGGAATATAATGCACAGGGAGGGTATCAGATCTATCCGATGTATCCCGAAGCATTATATAATAGCCCGTTAATAGGCCTTTACGAGTCAACTATTAACCGTTCAAGAACCTGGTCTGGCAATTTTTATGCCGAAGTTAAACCTGACTTTTTACCGGGACTGAAATACCGAATAAATACTGGCTACACTTATAACCCGACTATGTCCGGCGATTATACCGGAAGGTCGATGGGAGATTTAATCGGAGACGCCTCAATTTCTAATGTAGAAAGCACCCATTGGCTGGTAGAAAATATCCTGGATTATAATAAAACCTTTGGAAAACATAATCTGAGTATTACAGCTTTATATAGCGCGCAAAAAGATTATACCATAAGTAATGGTTTAAGTGCCAATACCTTTATTAATGATGTAACCACCTTTTACAATTTAGGTTCGGCGCAGTTTCAGCAAACCACTTCCGGCTATACCCAAACCACACTGGAATCGGAAATGATGCGTATTAACTATTCATACGCCAGTAAATACATGCTGACTGCTACTGCCCGCCGTGATGGCTTCTCAGGTTTTAGCCCTAACCATAAATATGGCACCTTCCCGTCTATTGCCCTGGGATGGAACATCGCGAACGAATCATTTATGAAAAATGTAAATGAGATCTCTCAGCTTAAATTACGGTTATCATACGGTATATCCGGGAACCAGGGAGTAACCGCTTATAACACGTTAACAACGCTGGCTTCGGCTCAATATATTTACAATAATGCTACAGCTATCGGTTTAAACCCCAGCACAATTGGTAATGCCAACTTGCAATGGGAAAGCACTAAAGGATTTAACTTAGGTTTAGACTTTTCTATTATTAAGGATAGGATCACGGGAAGTATTGACGCTTACAGCACTAAAACCTATAATCTTTTACTGTCACGCAAGATACCGTACATAACCGGTTATACTTCCATCTTGGATAATATTGGTAAAACCGCCAATAAGGGCATAGAGTTTTCTATTACCGGTCGTGAAATTAAATCAGACAACTTCTCATGGGAAACCAATGTTAACCTTTCTATCAACCGTAACAAAATAACAGAACTATACGGCGATAATAAGGATGATATAACCAATAACCTGTTTTTAGATAAATCATTACTGGCTGTGTATGACTACAGGAAGGAAGGAATCTGGCAACCCGGCGATAATTTTGCTGTTGATCCAAGCGCCAAACCCGGTGATATAAAATTTACCGATGTAAACGGTGACGGCAAGATTAATGCTTCTGATAAAGTTTATTTAGGTACCCAACAACCTAACTACATTGCAGGTATGACCAATACCTTCAGGTATAACAATTTTACATTAAGCATTTTTATACAAACGGTACAGGGTGTTACCAAATTCAATGCCTTTTATAATCAGGCCGGCCAAACCGGCCGTATAAATCTGCCAGCTAATTTTGGTTATTGGACCGCTGCCAACAAAAGCAATACTGACCCTTCTTTAACTTATACCAACTCAAGAGGTTATACTTATCCTTCTGATGCATCTTATACCCGTATTAAGGACATCACTTTAAGCTACAACTTTAAAAAGAATCTGTTGAGCCATTTAGGCATTCCGGCACTGCAGGTTTATGCCAGTGGTCGCAATTTGGGGACATTTACTAAATGGAAAGGCTGGGATCCGGAGATTGATACCAACAGTTCGGCACAGTCAGGCAACCAGAGCAGTTCTTTCTATCCTTTAGTAGCCACAGTAGTTATTGGTCTAAACGTTACTTTACAATAATTTAAAAAATTGAAAATCATGAAAAAGTTTTTTTCATTACTCGCCATAGGTCTTATAAGCATGTTGTCATTTAACTCGTGCAAAAAGACGTTTCTTAATGAGGATGTCCGATCAAAATATACACCGGCAAACTTAACAGATGTATTAAGCTTTGAGGCGGCAATTGCAGGGTTACAAACCATAGTCCGTAATCAGTACGAGGGCGACCAGGGCATTATGGCCCTGCTGCAAACCGGTACCGATGTGGCCAGGAACGGGCAAACAACTACCGCCATGGCCCCTTATGAAACTTATTCGTTAATGAACTCGCAGGATGTAGCGTCCCTCTCGTTCTGGAGATGGGGCTACCAGGTTATCAACGCATCTAACGTGATTATACAATCTGCGCAATCGGGTGCCACAAGTCTTACCCCCGCTCAGATTACCAGCTATGTAGCTGAAGCAAAGTTCTTCAGAGCTTATGCTTATAATTTTTTATCGACGTTATTTGGCGGCGTACCTATACTTACCGCGCCGGTTTCGGCACCTAAAATTGATTATGTAAGGGCCCCGGTTGATTCGGTTATCAGTTTGCAGATCAATGACCTTGTTTTCGCGGCAGCCAATTTACCCGACGCGGCACACGTAGTTGCTGAAGGAAGGATAAACAGCGCCGCGGCTACCCAATTATTAGGTTTAAGCTACCTGCGGGCAAACAAGCCGGCACTTGCCGAGGCTCAGTTCGGCAAAATAATAACCAGCGGTACCTATAAACTGGTTACAAATCGTTATGGCATTAAAGCGACTTCGCCAGGCGATCCCTTCTCTGATATGTTTGTTTACGGTAACATGCGCAGGAGCCAGGGAAATACCGAAGCGATATGGGTGGTTGAGGAAGCGCCAAACGTACCGGGCGGCGTTAGCCCGACTGATCAGCACCGCAGGGTATGGCTGCCATTCTATGTGAAAGTGGGCGGAATGGCGGTCGCCGATTCATTAGGTGGTCGTGGTATTGGCCGTATCAGGCCAACCAACTGGTGGACCTATAACCTGTATACCGCAGGTGATATGCGTAACTCTAAATATAACATCCGTCGCCAGTATTATTATAACGACCCCGCTTCGCCTAAATATGGGCAGCGTGTAATTGTAACCGGCGCTACCGATACCATCCAGAATATTTATGCACACTCTACCAAATGGTACTCTTACAATGATTTTGATCCTTTCGGAACGCTTACTTATAAAGACAGGATCTATATGCGTTTAGGTGAAACCTATCTTTTATTAGCGGAGGCCCAGTTTAAACAAGGTAATACCGCCGACGCCGCAGCCAATATCAATGTGATAAGGACAAGGGCAAATCTGCCTGGCATACAGCCATCAGATGTAACTATCGACCTGATATTAGATGAACGCTGCCGTGAATTAATTGGCGAAGAGGACCGCAGGACAACCCTGATGCGAACCGGAACACTGGTTGAGCGGGTGCAAAAATATAACCCAACATCCGCTGGTTCTATTAAAGCCACCAATATGCTATTGCCCATTCCACAATCGGAAATTGACGTGAATAAAGGTGCAGTATTAACCCAAAATCCGGGCTATTAAATTTATTAAGGCCGCCGTGTAATTTATACGGCGGCTTTATATAAATAAAATCAAGATTGTTATCAAAAACATGAAAAGGCTATTGTTGATATTAAGCATGGTACCAGGGGCTTTTCTTTGTGGATACTCACAAGGCACAACTTCGCCAGGCAAACCTATACCATTAAAACATGGCAGTCATCGCATAGGCAAAAGAACCGATAGCGATATGGTTAAATGGCGGGGGTATGGACTTGGACAATTTATCCACTGGGGCTTATATTCCATACCTGCGTGCGAATGGAACGGTAAACAATACGATGGTGCATCAGAGTGGATCAAATCATGGAACGAGGTACCAAAGACGACATATGATTCATTGATTTATGAATTTAACCCCACTAAGTTTGATGCCGGTTCATGGGCTGCAACTGTAAAGCAAATGGGCGTAAGGTATGTAACCATTACTACGAAGCATCATGACGGGTTTTGTCTGTGGCCCAGCAAATTCACCAATTTCATGGTCGCTAATTCTCCCTATAAAAAAGACATGATCGGTCCATTGGTAAAAGCTTATAATAAAGCCGGCATCGATGTGATCCTGTATTTTTCGGTAATGGACTGGCATAATCCCGACTGGCGTTATGGAATTAGAACCAAGGATGGCAATTTTGTTTTGAATTTTGGGCCAAAGCCCGATGGTACTATCCGCAAAGAAGAGCTTGACCTGGCTAAAGAAATCGGCAACTGGATGAACATCAATGGCGAAGCCATTTATAATTGCGGTCATGTGGGATTTGACAAACAGAATTGGGGTTATTATACTGGCAGCAGCGCTAATATTGATGAGAATTATATGCTGGTATTTAACGTCCCGGTTTCAGGTGCGCTACGTGTAAAACTTCCTGCAGGCAAGGCCATACAAAAAGCATACCTGTTGGGTCATCCCGAAGCAACGTTCAAACCGGAGCAGATAGTGGGTAATGAATATTTTATCCATTTGAAAAAGACTGACTACAACAAGCTGTTTACCATAGTACTTCAAACAGCTACCGCTGCAAAGAAAGCTAAAGAAGATAAGGCTAAAATTTAATATATATAAAGTATCCTATAAACCCGAAAGCTATATATGCTTAAAATGATATCACTTAAAAGTATAATGATCCTTGGCCTGGTGCTTTTATGTAAACACACCATTGCACAACCGCGCCAGGTTTTATCTTTAAACCAAGACTGGCAATTTAAAAAAACCACTTATACATCCAACATTAATGTAGCCACAGCTGGGTGGGAAAACGTGCAGCTGCCGCATACCTGGAATAATAAGGATATGCAAAAAGGGAAATTTTTTTATACAGGCGATGCCTTTTATAAAAAAGATATTATCGCCCATCCCGAATGGAAAAACAAACGGGTGTTTGTCCGCTTTGAAGGTGTTGGCTCTGTAGCCGATGTATACGTCAATAACAAATTTATTGGTGAACATCGGGGCGCTTACTCAGCTTTTTGTTTCGAGATTAGCAACTCATTGAGGCCCGATACCATTAATACTATACTGGTTAAGGTAAATAACGAGGAACGGCCTGATATTATCCCTGTAAATAATAGGCTCTTTGGTGTATTTGGAGGCATTTACCGCCCGGTAAGCCTGATTGTAACCAATAAGATCAATATCACCACTACCGATTATGCTTCGCCAGGTATTTATATCAAACAACAAACCACTGGTAAATTGGCTGATATTAAAATTATGGCCAAAATTGAAAACAAAGAAAGCACCGTAAAAGAGATATTACTGCGAACCACAATCCGCAGCCGCGAAGGAAAAATTGTAAAACAGGTTGAGCAACCTGGGAAGGTATTCCCGCAAGGGATCAACATCATCAACCAGCAGTTAAAGCTGGCCAAGCCGCATTTATGGAATGCCCGTAAGGACCCCTACTTGTATTCGTTAACTACATCAGTTATACAAGATGGCAAGGTTATCGATTCGGTTAAACAGCCTTTGGGTTTGCGTTATTTTTCAGTTGTTCCGGGCAAGGGCTTTTACCTTAATGGTCAGCCGTACAGGTTATATGGCGTTTGCCGTCACCAGGAATGGGAGGACTATGGCAGTGCTTTAAGTAGCCAACAACACGCTGCAGACCTGGATATGATCTATGAAATTGGTGCAACATCTATCCGTTTTGCACATTACCAGCAGGCCGAATACATTTATTCAAAATGTGATAGCCTTGGGTTTGTCATATGGGCCGAAATACCTTTTGTTAACGTGGTTACTACCCACGAAACCGATAACGCTAAACAGCAACTCACCGAACTGATCAGGCAAAATTACAATCACCCATCAATTTACAACTGGGGATTACATAATGAGGTTTATTCCTCTACTCCGGATGGCTTTGTACCGGTGCTAACTCGGCAACTAAACGATCTGGCCAAAACAGAAGACCCTGATCGCTTTACAGCCAGCGTAAGCGGCTACGGTGAAATTAACCGGCCATCAAACCTGGCTGCCGATATACAAGGTATTAACCGTTACTATGGCTGGTATGAAGGTAAAATCCCTGATCTGGAAGATTGGGTTACCGGTCTTGAAAAGAACTACCCCGATTATAAAGTAGTACTTTCTGAATATGGTACGGAAGCCAATGTAAAACAGCAGCAGGAAGTTGTGGGCGACGCAGGCGATCCATCAAGCCAGTTTTGGCCCGAGACTTTCCAAACCCGTTTCCACGAGATACAGTGGGGCATTATTGAAAAACACCCTTATCTGATGGCCTCATACGTATGGAATATGTTTGATTTTTCTGTGCCATTTGCCAATGGTGGCGGCGTACCGGCGCGTAATATGAAAGGCCTGGTAACCTATGATCGCAAAGTTAAAAAAGATGCCTTCTATTGGTATAAAGCCAACTGGAGCACTGAGCCGGTACTTTATATAGCCGGCCGGCGAGATTCGGACAGGGCTGCTGCTGTAACGACAGTAAAAGTGTTCTCCAACCTAAAGAAGATAACATTATACGTTAACGGACACAAAGTAGCCGGGCCTGAAAAGGGCACTACTTCGCATGATTTTGTGTTTAACGAGGTCCATCTCAACAAGGGCGAAAATCAGCTACGGGCGGAAGGTTATAAAAATGACAAATTAGTGGCAGACAAAATCACCTGGTATTTAAAAAATTAAAAGGACAGTATAGATTATGAAAAAAGATTCGGTCATCACCGTCAAATAATAGTTTACGCTAACACATTGGATATAAAATTATAAAGCAGGCACTTATCTGCTTCATTTAATAAGCTTTATTCATTAAATAAAATTAACTAATTCACATGCAAAAATTTATCTTGGCGATCGGTCTGGTCATGCTTACTTCGGTCGCTGCTTTTTCTCAAAACGATAATCCCATCATACAATCCATTCCCGATATTCCTGTGCTAAAACCAGGGGATAAAAAAATTGTGTTCCCTGATAGCCCGGCCGGATATCATTTAGTATTAAAGGGAAGTGATCACACTCCGGTAATTGACAGTACCGGGCGAATTGTACCGCCCCTTTTCGCAACAAGCGTAAGCCTTTATTTCCAGTTGGTAAACAATAATGCAGATACCATGCGGTATGATGTATCAAAACAAGTTCTTGTTCCCGGGAAATACGCAGATAAAGGCGTTAATCCACAACCTTTCGTTATCCCTGCTTTGCGCGAATGGCATGGGGGCATGGGAGATTTTTATTTGAGCAATATCTCAAGGATAGTTTTAAATAACGCCGATGCAGGCGTGCTTAAAAAAGCTGCAGATATCTTAAAAACAGAACTAAAGGCACAAACCGGATTTAGCTTAAAAACGGCCATCGGAAAACCTAAAAAGGGAGATATTTATTTGACACTGAATGAAGCCGATACTGCTATAGGCGACGAGGGTTATTACCTGACAGTGGACAGAGTGATAACGATCAGTGCTTTGAAGTACCAGGGGCTATTTTGGGGAACGCGGACTTTACTGCAATTACTTGAACAGAATAAGGCTATCCCCAAAGGTATCGCCAGAGATTACCCCGAGTTTAAAGTACGCGGTTTTGTGATTGATGATGGGCGAAAATTCTTTAGCCTGCAATTTCTACGCGATTATGTAAAATTTATGTCCTATTATAAAATGAATGATTTCCAAATTCATTTAAACGATAAAGGCTCCAAAGACCGTTCCGGTGATAGTTGGGATAGTACTTATTCGGCATTCCGTTTGCAAAGCACCACCTATCCTAAACTTACCGCCAAAGATGGTTCTTATACCAAAAACGAGTTTATTGCTTTACAGCAACTGGCAAATGACTATGCCGTTAATATCATTCCCGAAATAGACGTACCTGCCCATGCTTTGGCTTTTACTAAAGCAGTTCCTGAAATTGGTAGTAAAGAATTTGGTATGGACCATCTTGACCTGCATAACCCCCTTACCTATACCGTTATTGAGAATGTGTTTAAAGAATATTTATCTGGCACCCATCCTGTATTTACCGGAAAAGACGTTCATATCGGGACTGATGAATATAGCGAAAAAGATGCAGAGGCTTTTCGCACGTTTACTGATCATTTTATAAAATATGTGCAAGCTTTTGGAAAAAATGCCAGGGTTTGGGGGGCGCTAACCCATGCGGCGGGTACAACGCCTGTAACCGCAAAAAATGTGACTATGAATACCTGGTACAACGGTTATGCTAATCCTGTTGAAATGAAAAAGCTTGGGTATAAACAGATCAGCACACCTGACGGCTGGCTGTATATCGTTCCTGCAGCAGGCTATTATTACGATTACCTTAATATTAAAAATATTTATAACAAATGGACGCCTTCGATGATTGGTAAGGTGAGCTTTCCCGCCGGCGACCCTTCTATAGTGGGGGGATCTTTTGCCGAGTGGAATGATATTGTGGGTAATGGCATTAGTGAAAAAGATGTGCATGATCGTGTATTTCCGGCAATGCAGGTATTATCACAAAAAACATGGTCGGGAAATGATACTGCAATGCCTTTTGAGGATTTTGACGTGTTGAGCAAAAAAATAAGTGAAGGGCCTACATTAAATATAAGGGGTAAAATTGGTAAGGCAGGACAATCGGAGGTGGCGTTGTTCAGTTTTGATAAAAAAAGCAAACATATACGGCTCCAAAAGGCCGTTTTGGTAAAAGGGGTTAAAGGAAAAGCCTTGTCTTTTTCCGGCAAAGATAGCTTTGCCAAATTACCTTATACAGAAATTGGTTATGACTATACGGTTTCTTTCTGGATAAACCCTTCAGTTAATAATCCTGACGGGGCCGTTATTTTTAAATCACCTAATTCAATAGTAAAGTTAAAACAAGGTAATACGGGTCAATTGGGTTTTTCAAGAGATGGGTATGATCTTGATTTTGGTTATACAGTGCCGGAAAACACTTGGACACATTTTGTAATTGCCGGCACCAACAAAGGCACAAGCCTTTATGTAAACAATAAATTGGAAAAGAAATTATATGGGGATTCTATACTGTTTAGCGGTAAAGCCAAACAGAAAAAACGCAAATTAGAAACCTTGTTTTTCCCTCTGCAAACAATAGGGGGCTTTAAAGGTAAAATTGATGAACTGCAAATATGGGATAAAATACTTTCGGACCAGGAAATAGCCGATTTGAAATAAAAGGGGCCAACAAATTCCAAATTAATTTTAACTTTTTTCCCACACAGATAAGTTATTTGCAACAATAACCCGATGATTAATATTGTCGCCAATGCAGTTTCGCAGTACTGTTCCCGTGCGCACATCACCCATTGCGCCATGCAGCAACCGAAAGTGCAGCAAGGTAAAATGTCAAGGCCGGGCGGGGCCACTGAAAGCGAACAACTCCCGCCCGCTTGTACAGCCTTGACATTTTTATCCCGTCGTGGGCTATCTTTGCGGCTATGGATGTATGAGTGGTTTTTTTATCTGTTCTAATTTCACGTACAATATCTGTGATGAACACCCCGTTTTTTAAGCAGAAAGATTTTTGAGCTTCGAAAACAACATCCCTATCCAATTTTCTATAAAATTTAAGTCCAGTTCTATTTATTGTTTTAAGTGGTTTATCCGCATAAAATGATTGATTAGAAATGATGTCCATTATTTTCCAAAATCGATTTTGTGGTCTATCATAAAAATTCTTTACCAGATTAAATTTTTTGAATTTGGGATTCTCTTTAATTAATGAAAACTCTTTCAGTTCAAGGTCATTTAAAAGTTCTAGGTAAGGTTCACCTGGATTAAATGTACCAACGATGAGTAAACTAATAAACTTTATATTGTCTGAAGCCGTGAGCCTTTCTAAAAATCTGTGAGGGATATGTATCATAAGTTTTATAATTCTTCAAGCTCCACAAGATCTTGTTCTACGATTTGAATTTCTGCAGTGTCTTTCGATACATTCAAAATTTTCATTAGTTTATCCTTGATACTTCCTTTTCTATCTTCGTAAAAGCTATCAAATGAGTTCAATTTTAAATCATTGTCTATCGGAATAGCATGAATATTCTTGTAATTATTCAACTCATCAGCGTTAGTATATTTTGCTTCGACCCAGTTCTTGAAAGGTGTAGCATTTTTTTCAAGATTTTCAGTTTCTTGTATTAATTGTAGATTTCCAATGCGATTGAACCCATCTAAAAACTTTACTCTAATTATAGGATTGTCGATTCCATTTTCAGAAAGTTTTTTCTCTGTAAAATATTTTTTAGGGTGTATATGATCTTGATGAAAAGTATAGTTGTGATTTAATGAATATATTAAGCTAAGGAGCATAAAAGCGAAAGCTGAACCATATTGAGTATTCATTAGATGATTGATTGTCTCTTCATCAAATGACAAAGATTTATTTGATCTCTTATAGTATTGAATCAATTGTAAAAGAGGAAATATGCCAATATTATCTGAAATGATCGATCTGTACACTGGGTAGAGGTTGTCTGGAGTACCACCAAACACACGCTTTAGTAATGATCTTATCAACCATTCTTTAATTAGCTTTCTATTTTCAGTTTGTGACGTACTATGGAGAATCTCTTCCCCAATTGAATTCTTTTTTAAAAAATATGCAATTGGGATAATTGCGTTGTTCGCTGTTAAAGTTTTTTCACTGAACCCGAAATGACTGATCAATTGGATTGTAAGATTTATTGCTTTTGCAATATCATCCCAATCGGATTCAATTTTAGCCATATTTGATGAGGAAAAGTTATCGACTTTGAATTTTATATCTTTTATATCAGTCAATACCAGGCAAGCTTTAAGAACAAGATCTTTGCTGATATTAAAGCCAGTACCAATTGAATTTATTTGGTCTACAAACTTATGTATTACATCTCTTGCATCTCTTTTATGCCATTGGGCTGTAGCAATTGATAACAACAAATCAGAATAGCTCAATTTAGTGCCACCGCTGTTAACCCTGATAAAAATATGTAGTACTTTGTCTAATTCCTCACTTTTTTCAAGATAGAAGTTTATCAATTCTTTAGTGTTAAAGGATTGATAAAGTGCAGGTAAGGTTGATGAAGCAAATTTTACTTGCTCGATACTCCTTAGCGAAGTGTCTGTTAGGCTTTGTTCTGTAAGATAGTTAAGAATGTCGGTAAGATCGTTAAACTTTAAGATTTTACCTACTTGGAACCAGTGGAATTTATTTGGGTTTCTTTCTTCTAAATAGCCAATATCAGTCTTGCTCAAAAACTTGAATTCATATTCTTTCTCGTTTCCTTCAGCATTCCCAAGCAAATTGATATACAACTGCTTTTCTGGGAAGGCATGATCACTACTTCTGCGATAGTTTGAGAGTTTTTTCGAATAGCTGCCGCATAGGCCAATATAAAGTGATGTTAGTCTTTGTTGTCCATCAAGTATTGCCATTCGATCCTTATCTCCACTTAATTCAGCTAGGTCGTTATGTCTTTTATCCCTTTCATGGTAAAGGGGTAAAAATCGATAAAACTTAAACTTTGATTGGTTCTCAGACCTGACTTTCCAAAATAGGAATGTGCTAATCGGGTAGTCTCTTAATATAGAATCGAATAAAATTTCTATCTGGTCAGTGGTCCAAACAAACTCCCTTTGTATTGAGGGTAAAATAAAATCTTGATTTTGAATCGAATGAATCGCTTCCTTAACTGTTATAGGTTTTTCGTATGCCATAATTGATGTTGGTAGCTATTAGAAATATGAAAATTAAGAAAATATGCTCCTCCATAATGTTTTAAATTGTCTTGGGAATAATATTCGAAGGGCTATTAAAAGAATAGGGAGGTAGGCAATTAATTTCGCAACTACATAACTGCCCTCAGTATTCTGGGAAGAAGGGTTGCTTGGTAATTCCCAGAAGATAATCCTTTTGTTGGTGGTTTGATTGATAACAAAATCTTGGATTTCACGATACGATTCAACAGGGCAGTTTTTCATGTCAATCTCAATGCTTTTATGTTGGCCTGTTTTAAAAAAAAGTTCTTTCTTGGATTCGATCTTGTGTTTATGATAGACCTCAAAGAAAACCTGTGTTCCATCAATAAGCTCTACTGAAACATCGGGTATAATTTCTTTGAAACTCTTTTCTGAAATAGGGTTTTGATAAATTACCTTTCCGTATCGAGGCAAAGAAATTTCTCTACTCTCCATCAATATTTGCTTTGCTAGTTGATGTAATGCAGTTTCAAGTCCTCCGCCACAATTTGTATTTGAGTAATGTCTGAAATGTTTCCTTCTTTTTTTTCCTTGGATAGCTTCAAATCTTTCCTCACATTGAAGGCAAATACATTCACATGCTAAACCATTTAAAGCTTGGTCAATGTGCAAAATTTTTCCTGTTGGTTGATGAACCGCAAGAGTTATTGATTCTGATGAGAGCATAAGTTTGGAAGTTACGAGTTTTGCTAACTACATCAAAGGATTTGCTTTAAAAAATAAAATCAAAGCAAAATAATTGCGTTAGCCGATAGATTATATTTGAAATGAGTCTAAGTCCAGGTTAAGATGTTGTCGGATATCTCGGGAAAGAATAAGTCACTAGAATTGAAATTTAAGAAGCCCTCTTCTGTGATTTTAAAATTAGTGAGGAAATTACGAGACAAGCTATTAGTAAAACGTTTGTTGAATCAATCTAAACATTAGAGCATAAAAAAAGCGCTGAATTAGTCTTAATCAACCATTTTTCAGCGCTTTCCAGTAGCCCGTAGGGGAATCGAACCCCTGTTTCCAGAATGAAAATCTGGCGTCCTCACCCCTAGACGAACGGGCCATTAAATAATTAGAGTGTCTTTCAACTCTTTTGGTAGCGGGGACACGACTCGAACGTGCGACCTTCGGGTTATGAGCCCGACGAGCTACCAACTGCTCCACCCCGCACTCTATGTTACTTCAATACTCCGTTTGAAGGAGTGCAAAGGTATATAATATTTTCAGTTTTCAAAAGGGTTGCGAAGAAATTATTTAGTATTTAAATTATCTGCTTGATTTGTAGTGGATTATTTTTGCTGCTAATGATTTTTTATTGGTCTTGCAAAAAGGGGGAAGGTATAGGGGAAGCAAAACTCCCGACAGGCACGATACCAAACGATACCCGTAAACGAAAAAAAGTTGATCGTCAGCGGTATCGCTTTAAATCAACTTTTTGTTATTAGTGTAGCCCGTAGGGGAATCGAACCCTACCGCTAAATATCTTTTTATCAATGTTTTACAAACAGTTGAATTCGGTACTCATTGAATTCTCCACTGCTTTTGAATACGTTTTGACTGGAATTGCTTACTAGTGTAAATTTACGAATAATCATGCAGTTTTCAAACTAAGAAAGCTTGTTCTTTGTTCGCGATTTGCGAACAAAGACATAAGGCTCCTTTCGATTATTACTTCTAGAAGAATAATAATGGAATGAACTGCAACACCCAGCGTACATGTCCGATTTGGCATAATTATTTACCGAGCGCCTTTCTTAACAAGTCATAAAGCTGGGCATGCTTTTCTGGGTTCTTATCCTTCAACATTTCAAGGTTTTGCATTTTCCTCCTCACTGATGGAAAATCGGAATATGGATACTTATCCCATATTGGCGTCAAATTTTTGAAATTTAACAGAAATTCTTTGTCCTCATTGGTAAGCCCTTTTAATACGACTTCAATAAGATCCTTTTTAACCTGCTCATAATCTTCGTACTTAAACTCCTCTACTGTCATCCCCTGAAATTGGTTTGTTAACGCAGCTTTCTGATCTAAGAAATTAGGATTGAGCATTTCATTGATTGGTCTTTTAGCACCCAACAGGCAATATAAAAATCCTGTTTTTATTTCTTCGGTAAACCCCTCGTTCGCCAACATGTATTTTACATCGAACAAATCCCTTGGGTGTTGGCGATCTAAAGCTGCACAGATTTTACCTCCATACAATTGCCCTAAGGGAACCACTGCTATTTCACAAAATGCATCATATTCATCTTGCGCTTTATCGCACAAAACCCTGAGTTCTGTTTCCGCATAAGCACCCCTTCCCATACGGCTCACTTCCAGTTTTATCGATGCCTGCCTTGTAGAGATCATGAGTTTTGAAACATCTGCCTTCAAAACTACGATTGCCCCAGAAATGCTTTTTTCTATACGTTCTTTAATCATATACAATGCATCGTTAATATTTCGTGCAGAGGTATCCCAATCTTCTATTGGGAGATAGGTGAGGTCAATATCTACCGAAAGTCTTGGCATATTTCGCACGAACAGATTAATTGCCGTTCCTCCATGCAAAGCAAAACTACTTTCCTTAGCCACTTCTGGCAGCACGTCCAATAAAAGTTTGACCTGATTTTTATATATCTTCTCCATTTCCCATTAACTCTTTTGGCACAGTTATTTGATATTTAGGTACATATAT
Organism: Pedobacter borealis DSM 19626; assembly: GCF_000708285.2. GTDB lineage: Bacteria > Bacteroidota > Bacteroidia > Sphingobacteriales > Sphingobacteriaceae > Pedobacter > Pedobacter borealis. The sequence continues at coordinate 4,469 of NZ_JAUG01000095.1, read as the reverse complement.
ACCTTGTGGAACAATACTTCTTTTCCCAGAACCTAGGTTTACTTTCTTCATATCTACGTGTTTTAACCAAGAATGTCCAGCGCTTTCCGCCATGAAAAGGAACAATCGCTTAACTTTAACCGAGCTGCATGTTTCAAGAAGTTCCTGAACCGTCGCTGGCCGAATATTGCCCATGCCCTCCAATAATTCGTAACATTCCATCAGGCTTTGTTCTTGAGGGGCAAGGTAAAGGCATTCAAAAATAGCACGTATGGGACTTGAGATTTTAACGGTGAGATTTTTGACCTCTATTTCTTCGATTGCAAGGTTATCTGGCAAAAATCCAGAGGCATTATATTTTATCTTAACACCCCAGTTATAATCGAAAAACCATTTCGGAAGCTTTTCATCCGCCGATCCGAAAAGCAACAACTCGCTATCACCCATTTCCAAATAATGGGATTTTCCTAGTCTTGCCAAGGCAGATTTAGCTCCTATATGTACTGATAATTTCAACTGGTTCTGTAGGGCAAATATTGCACCGTCAACAGTAACAGCATCACCAAACCTCTTCATTGCCCCCGTACCTACCGATTCGAGCCATCCACTATTCCTATATCTTTTTTGAAGGTCAGGGCTATAACCTTCCATGGCAAGCCATGAACTTAGAAAGACAGTTCCGTAGGGCTGTGATTGTAACAGATAGTTTATTTTTGAATGATTTTCGGTACTCATAGTACCAAAATAAGAAAATAAATAAACAAACGCAAATTTTAGGTTTAAAAAAATGTATATTATGGTACCTAAAGTACCTTAAAATCATTATTTTTAAACTAGACTAGATTTCTCAACTAGCAATGAAAAACGAAGTGTTCACTTTTTCTATTCCATTTTCGGCACATTGAAAGATTTTATTCGTGTAAATTTCAATTTCCGAACCGCATCGGTATTCCGTGTTTTATCGGCCCGTTGTTTTCCATCATTTGTTTCATCAACTTTTCCATCTCTTCTGCGGTAACTTTTTTTCCTTTTGCTGGCGCTTTAATTGCCGCTAAGTTTAATTTATCAGACACTTCGGTTGCCGTATACGTTGAGATTGCATATGGGCTGTTCTTCTCCAATTGAAGCACCAACCCAGGCAATTGTCCATATACTTCCGGCGCTGCCTGAACGGGAATATCAGTGGCATACCAGGCAGTAATCGTTGTCGTATCTGCTACTTCTGATTTCACCATATTGCCGTCTTTCATCGTTGTCTGCGTCCGCATATTTATAGCTTTTGTAGTAGCTTTTTGACAAACATGGTTCAGGATTGTTTTCGTCTCTCCAACCATTTTCCAGTTAAATTTTGAAATATGACCCTGTACGATATACATCTGGTCAAAAAGATCTTTTTGGCGGATTTCTTCACCTGTTCCAAAATCACAGAATAATACATCATCCTGTTTATTTCCAAACATACTAACCGCCCCAGAAGATATAACCATACCGCCGGCATTCCCCTCTGGGCGCTGGTCCTCCTCCTTTTTATTCCAGGTCATTTTGTTATTGCCGAACAACAGTTCGTACTTTTGTGGTGGGGCTTGTAGTGCATTCACACTACTAACAGCACCTCCACTTGAAATGGATGAAGAAACTGATGCTCCTTTATATTTGTTGCTGTATTCGTAAATTACTTTTCCTTCTTTTTGCTGCGCGTTTACTGCTATTGCCAACAATAGGGAAACTGCTGTTGTTATTATCGTTTTCATATGCTTTTTGGTTTTCAAATTGATTTAAAAATGGTTTAATTTATGTACGTTGTCATCCTGTATATTAGTTCGCCTTGCTCAGGTTATAGGTAAACTTTAGCAGGCCGTAACGGCGCAATATCAGTACCTGGCTGCTCTCGATATAACCAGGAAAGGTTGTCTGGTTAAAACTTACATTCCTGTTGAGCAAATCGTTCACCTCCAGCTTTAGCTCGCCCCGTTTATCCTTCAGGAACTGCTTACCTAACGATGCATCCCATATCGGTAGTATAACGTTCATATTGTTGGCTGTACTTGTGTTGATGCTATACCTGAATTCTGTACTAAAATAAAAACCTGCGGGCAGTTCCCAGTTCAATTCTGTTTGGTATAGCTGCGATGTATACCTGCTGTTCCTATCAGGCTGCAATGATGCTGCCGTTCTATTAAAGGTTACGCCTGCCGACATCGTAAGATCAACCTTATCGTTAACCGTTACATCCATTGTAGCCAAAGGGTTAAGGCCGAGCGTACCCGTTCTGTTTTCCTGTTTGTTTAAAAACTCCCTATTCGTGTTATAATACGTGCTCATGCTGAGCCGCATCTTGCTGTGAAGTATCCGTAACGGAAAACCCATGCCAACATTGCCCGCTAGGCTGTACACGCCGCCATCAAGGTTTATTGGCCTGCTGTACCTGGCGCCCACATTGCTCAAGGTATCGTAATTCGATATTTTATTGCTGGTACGGCTAAACATAATGCCAGAATACAAGGTTCTGCTCTTGAAGATATTGTTGCTGCTGTAATTCAAATTCAGGTTGTGTACATATTCCTGTTTCAGGTTTGGGTTTCCTTCCCTAATGTTGGGCAGGTTGCTGAGATCGGCCACGGGCTGCAACTGGTAGGCAGAAGGCAGGTTTGTTGCCGCCGAATACTGGAATGTGAGGTTTTTACTCTTGGTAAAGTTGTATTGGAAACGGGCACTTGGCAAGATATTCTGGTATGTTCTACGGATAACCGAATCTTTTGTGCCCGCGATAATTTTCCCTTGCAGACCAGTTAACTGCCATCCCGCACCAACCGAATAGGTATACTTCTTTCCACGGGTATGCACAATAAACCCACTGCTCAGCACATTGCTACCGTTTTCAAAATCGTTACTCTGCTTTTTATTGAGCAAGTCGTACCTACCGTTTATTGCATTATAATCATAGGTAAACTGCTCGGAATTTCTCTGCTGGGTGTTGTTATTCATATTCAGCTCAAGTAAAGAACTCTTGAACAACGGCTCTGTGTACACAGCACTTGCCCTATTCTCCATATTACCGCCCTTGCCAAAATTCTGTTGCCGAACAGAATCCAATTCCGTATGGATAAGCGTGCCATCGGGTCTGTAGAACTGATTGAACGACTGTGTATTCCTATCTGTTTTATCGCTGTTAACCGTTGTATTCATGGTAAATAAAAACGTTCTGCCCTTTGTTTTAAACTTCTTTCTAAAAACCAGTTCATTACTAAAATTGCATGTTTTATTGTTATTTACTGAACTGTTTTCGCCTTGGCCGCTTAAGTGGTTATCCTCGCCCAATTGTTTAAAATTGCTCACAGAAGTGCCGCCAATCTCCCTGAATTCGATAGTGGGTTTTATTTTAATGGAGTGGTACGAATCGATAAGATGATCTACGCCCAGGTTTAACCGATGTGTATTGGTCCGGTTCTTTGCGGCAATGTCCTGGTTATAGAAATAAGACGAATCGGGCAATACATACTGCCGTTGCACTGATGATCCGTTGCGCTGGTCGCCCTGGTTAAAGAAATAACTGCTATTAAAATCGGTCTTTTTCCCTATAAGGTCGTTGTAGTTAAAGCCCCCGGCACGGGTTGTCCGAATCCCCGATGCTGCATCTCCACTGCCCGAAGTGATCGTCATCGAACCGCCGCCGCCGCCGCCGCTGGGCACGCTCGATACATTGTCGTTCAGGTTATTGGTAGCCGCAAGCAGCGACATTTGTTTGGTACCCTTAAATAGGTTTACATTTCCCTTGGCGGCATAGCGATCGTCTGTCCCCCCACCGGCCATCAGTTTGCCGAAAAGCCCTTTTTTCTTGTCCTTTTTTAATTTCAGGTCGATCGTTTTTATACTGTTGCCATCATCAAAACCTGATAGGGCCGATTTCTCGCTCTGCGTGTCGAATACCTTTACCTTGTCAACAATATCGGCCGTAAGATTTTTGGTCGCGATCGTTGGGTCGTTACCGAAAAACTCGCGCCCATCAACCAGCAAGCGACCAACCTTTTTGCCATGCGCAGTTATGGTTCCATCTTTTGCCACTTCTATGCCGGGTAATTTCTTTAACAGTTTTTCCACGCTAGCATTCGGTGGTGTTTTAAACGAACCTGCATTGTACTGTACGGTATCGCCGATCATGGTTATCGGAGGCGCCTGGATAACCACTTCCTTAAGTGTAGTACTTTTATCATGCACAATGATCCGGCCGATGTCTGCATATTTCTTTTCATCACTGAGTATAAAATTACGGCTGGCACTGTGGTAGTTTAAATGGGTAATGAGCAGTTGGTAATCGCCTAAGGGGATGCCCGTCATTTCAAAACGACCTTCGGCATCTGTAATGGTAAAGCTTACCAACGACGAATCACTTCTTTTAAGGATGGTGATCGTTGCACTGGCAATAGCTTGTTGTTTCAGCGCAGTGTCTATCACCATACCTTTTACAGACCCGTTCTTTTGTTGTGCATAAG
>NZ_JAUG01000094.1 GCF_000708285.2 Pedobacter borealis DSM 19626 | reverse complement strand
TTTGTGGCGTTTTAATCAAGTTTTCTGTTAAGACGGTCGTCACCCTGAATTTATTTCAGGGTCTTTCACGCTAAAAAGATGCTGAAATAAATTCAGCAGGACGATAAAGCGGGATTAGGCGTAAATAAGATATAATTTTCAGCAAATAATTATCGAACTCAGGTTAGTAAAAACCCTCATGAATTTATTTGTGTGTGGCATAAAAGTACGGAGCAGCGCGTTAACCCTGTTCAGCGTAATCAACATGTTACTGATTTTGGCTATTTTAGCTATTGATGTGATGGTTTTTTGCTGCCTTCCTCTTGGGTATCAGGCCGAATGGCAGACGTAAGTTGGTAGGAGATGGTATTTAAGATTGAGCTACCACTCATCAGGTATTTTATTTTGTATGTGCCTTCAGTACCACATTCCGGCCAAGGGTTTTAAACCTCACGGCATTGTCTTGTTCTACAGTAATGGTAATGTGGCCTGTTTTACTCGTGTTTATATCGCTTACCTTGCCAGACTTACCGATATGCGTTCCTTTAACCACAACGCAGTAGTCGCCATCTTTTAAATTTGTTGTTTCCATTTTAGTTTTTACAGGCCTGAGTTTGTTTCCGAACTCCGTAATTTTATTTCGGTATTGAGTTGGCGTAGCTTACTTTCTTAGTTAAAATTATAAAATTTTAATGGTTATCTAGCTTACCTTAAAATTAAGATAATGAAAAGATGTAAAATGCTGGTTATCCAGTCTCATCTAAGCACAAATTCCATTATCTTGTAAACGTTCGGTTTAATAAATCCAAAACCATTATTTTTGGTTGAAAGCTGACGCTATTTTAATGCTTATACCAAATATATCATGATCAAAAGATTAATATCTTTATTGTTGCTATTGATTTCTTTCGCGGGCTTTTCGCAGGAAACTACTAAAACATATCTTTCAGGAACAGATAAAGACCATACTAAACAATGGGATTTTTATTGTACCGCCGGTCGTAAAAGTGGCATATGGACTAAAATACCTGTACCATCTAACTGGGAATTACAGGGCTTTGGAACTTACAACTATGGGCATGATAAAGTTAAAGCCAGCGAACAGGGCATTTATCGTTATGAGTTTCCGGTGGGTAAAATAACAGGGAAAAAAGTATTCCTGGTTTTTGAAGGCGCTATGACCGATACTAAGGTTAGTATTAACGGAAAGCTGGCCGGAGACCTGCACCAGGGCGGATTTTATCGGTTTAAATATGATATTACCACACTGTTAAAACCCGGACAGCAGAACCTATTGGAAGTTACGGTTGATAAAGTATCGGCAAATGCGTCGATTAATAAAGCAGAAAGAACAAGCGATTTTTGGATTTTTGGTGGCATTTTCCGACCGGTTTACCTGGAAACTGTACCAAACAAATTTATAGAAAGAGTTGCGGTTAATGCTAAGGCCGATGGAACCTTTCAGCTTGATGTTTATGGTCAAAATTTGGCTGCAGATGATATTTTTGAAGCCCAGGTGAAAAAACTAACTGGCGAAAATGTGGGGAAAGCATTTGCTGTAAAAGCGAATTCGGAGAATGGTATGAAGACCCTGAAAGCCACTTTCTCAAACCCTTTATTATGGAGTAGCGAATTCCCTAATTTATATCAGGTGGTGGTGCGGATCAAAAATAAACAGAAAATTATTCATCAGGTAAAACAAAAGTTCGGTTTTCGTACGCTTGAACTGCGTAATGGCGATGGTTTTTATGTTAATGGTTCGAAAATGGTTTTAAAAGGTGTTAATCGTCACAGTTTTTGGCCCGAAAGTGGACGCACATTAAGTCGCGAAGTACATTTAATGGATGTGAGGTTAATGAAAGAAATGAATATGAACGCCGTTCGCATGTCGCATTATCCACCCGACGAAGAATTTTTAGATATTTGCGACTCGTTAGGACTGTATGTGATTAATGAATTAACGGGCTGGCAGGCAAAATACGATAACACAGTTGGGCACAGGCTCGTAAAAGAACTTGTAATCAGGGATGTTAACCATCCATCCATTGTTTTTTGGGCCAATGGCAACGAGGGAGGGTTTAATACCGATCTTGATAATGATTATGCCCTATACGATCCCCAGAAACGTACCGTAATTCATCCATGGGAGAAATTTAACGGAACCGATACCAAACATTACCCAGATTATAATTATATGGTTAAGGCTGCTACTTCAGGACAGGAGGTTTTCTTTCCGACTGAATTTATGCATGCACTTTATGATGGTGGTGCTGGTGCGGCTTTAGATGATTTCTGGAATCAAATGCTGATTCACCCGCATGGTGCCGGTGGTTTTATTTGGGCTTTGGTGGATGAAAACGTGATCCGTACAGATAAAAATGGTATTTATGACGGTGATGGAAACCACGCACCTGACGGAATTGTTGGCCCACATCGCGAAAAGGAAGCCAGTTTTTACACCATAAAGGAGATATGGTCTCCGGTTTTTGTCGATCTGGCTAAAATTGACAGTGATTTTAATGGTAAAATCGCGATCGAGAACCGTTTCAATTTTACCAATCTTGATCAATGTACTTTTAAATGGAAATTGCTTAGTTTCCCATCGGCTAACGCTGCAGGAACAAAAGCTATTGTAAATGCCAGTGGAGCAACGGCTTCTAAGCTTAAGCCCGGTGCAAAAGGTACGCTTGATCTGGATTTGCCAAAATCGTGGGCACAAAGTGATGCCTTATATTTAAGCGCTTATGGGGCTGATAAGAAGGAAATATTTACCTGGAGCTGGCCGATAAAAACTGCCCGCTTGATTACAGAGAAGCAAGAAACTACGCTGTCCAATTCAGGAGTAAGAGCCGAAGAAACTAACCAGTCGCTCCTGATTAAACAGGATGGTATGAGCTACTATTTTGAAAAGGCAACGGGTTATCTGGAGAAAGTTGTTAAGGGGAATACCATTATTTCTTTGTCAAAAGGTCCGGTGTTGGCTGGTGTAAATACCGAATTGAAAAGTTTTAATCATAAAGCAGAAGGCGCAAAGTATATCGTTGAGTCTGATTATCAGGGTGCTGGTAATTTGCATGCGAAGTGGATATTTGAAACCGGAAAGCTGGTAAAACTCGAATATCAATTTAATCAGCAGGGTGATGCTGATTTTATGGGTATTAGCTTTAATTATCCTGAAGATAAAATTACCGGAATGAAATACCTTGGCCGTGGCCCGTACCGCGTTTGGAAAAACAGGTTAAAAGGTCAGCAGTTTGGGGTTTGGCATAAGGATTACAATAATTCGATCACTGGCGAAACCTGGGGCTACCCTGAATTTAAAGGTTATCATGCCGAAGTGAACTGGGTGGCTGTAGAAAATAAGGAAGCCCCATTTACGGTTTATATACCCGATCAGGATACTTATCTGCAAATGTTAAGGCCTGCCCGTGAAGCTGTGGCATTAAGCAACAACAATGTAGAGCCGGCCTTCCCAGAAGGGAGTATCGGTTTCTTAAAAGGGATAAGTGCTATCGGGACCAAGTTTCAGTCGGCTTTATTATTGGGACCTCAAAGCCAGAAAAACAAAACAGACGGAAAAACTTTTAAGGGGACGCTATTATTTGATTTTGGAAAATAAGCATTTTAATCCCTTAGGTTAAAACAGCACGGCAAAATCCTATTTAATCCGTATTTTTAACGATATGAAGATTGTGTTTTTTTCTGCGAAGCCTTACGACCGTGAATTTTTTGAAAGCTGTAATAAACATTACGATTTTGAATTAGAATTTTGGGAAACTCATCTGGGGCCTCATATTGCCGATGCGATAAAAGCAGGTACCGATGCTGTTTGTGTATTTGTGAACGATAAACTAACGGCTGATGTTATCGCTATACTGGCACAAAAAGGGGTGAAAATTATTGCTTTGCGTTGTGCAGGCTTTAATAATGTAGATCTGAGCGCTGCCAAACAATACGGGATCCGTGTTTGCCGCGTTCCGGCTTATTCGCCACAGGCCGTTGCAGAACATGCTGTGGCCATGCTGCTTACGTTAAACCGTAAAACCCATAAGGCCTATAACCGCGTACGCGAACAGAATTTTTCGCTTTCAGGTTTAATGGGTTTCAATCTTTTTGGCAAAACAGTAGGCGTAATCGGCACAGGGAAAATTGGCGCTGCTTTCTGTAAAATTATGCTTGGTTTTGGCTGTGCTGTACTGGCTTCTGATCCTTTTGTGAATAAATCATTGCAAAGTGCAGGAGTAAAATATTTGCCTTTTCATGAAGTAATAAAAGATGCCGATATTGTTTCGTTGCATTGCCCGCTCACACCGGAAAACCATTATCTAATTGGATCAAATAGCTTATCGACGATGAAAAAAGGTGTTACGCTAATCAATACAAGCAGAGGCGGGTTGATTAATACACGAGAGGTGATTGAAGCACTAAAAACAGGCCAACTTGCGGCGCTGGGAATTGATGTATACGAGCAGGAAGAACAACTCTTTTTTAAAGATCTTTCAGCAAGTATTATTGGTGATGATGATATTCAGCGGCTAATTAGTTTTCCGAATGTTTTGCTTACCGGGCATCAGGCTTTTTTTACGCAAGAGGCCTTAACAGAAATTGCGGAGTCTACCCTAAAAATAGTTAAAATATTGTTAGACGATAATGCTGGGGAGATAGTTTCAGATGCAATATTGGTCTAACAGGGTAGACGGTTGCATGGAGTTTTTGCTAAGCTGATCTCTCCAAAATCTCCATGCGTCCGTTGTATTGCTATTTAATAATAAGAAGTATTAAGGTTGTTGTTCTGCCTTTCTGCGGCCTCGATAGGGGCATAATTAGAAAGAATAAGCGCTTCGCCCTTTTTAATGCACACATCATGTTCAAAATGCACAGATGGACTTCCATCAGCAGTTCTGATCGTCCAGCCGTCATCATCTAGGAAAACGTCTTTTTTGCCCATATTTATCATAGGTTCAATGGCCAGTACCAGGTTTTCTCTTAAGAGTAAACCGTTGCCTTTACGGCCATAATTCGGTACCTGTGGATCTTCATGCATATCTTTCCCTAAGCCATGGCCTACCAGATCTCTTACTACGCCATAGCCCTGCTTTTCGTTATGGCTTTGGATAGCTGCACCAATATCGCCAATGCGTTTGCCCACAACAGCTTCTTTAATTCCAAGAAAAAGCGATTCTTTAGTTGTTTTTACCAGGTTTAGTACTGCTGGCGATACTTCGCCGACGATAAAGGTATATGCATGATCGCCATGAAAACCGTTTTTTATGGTACCTACATCTACTGAGATAATATCGCCATCTTTCAGCTCATCTTTAGTCGGAAAGCCATGTACAACCACATCGTTTACCGAGGTAATAATATGGAAAGGAAAACCATTATAGTTGTAAAAGGAAGGTACGGCGCCATTATCAAGTATAAATTCGTTGGCTATTCTATCAATTTCAAGAGTTGTAATGCCTGGCTTTAATATTTTAGCTACTTCTGCAAGGGTATCGCTCACCAGTAGGGCACTGATCTGCATCAGTTCTACTTCTTCGTTGGTTTTATATAAAATCATTGCCGCAAATTTAGCAAAAGAAGCGGAAAGGAAAAAAGACGAAGCATTATGATGGAAGGACTGAATGATTGTTCATAGCTAAATTAAGAGCACAACCGGTAATCGAGTGTTAAAACTTTTCTGATTCTACTAATACCAACGAGCAGGTTTAAAGATTGCATATTTCCAACCAAGGTAAAACATAATTGTTAAATTAAGTTACCTTCATTGTAAATTATGTTATTGTAAATGTTTGATGTACAAAATGCTAAGAATGAAATGTTTTGGCTAAAAATAGGCTAATACTGTTGCTGTTGCCATTGCTTTTATACAATTCCGCAATAATGATCTGACATAAACATTTGTTTAATTTATAAAAAACAATAGTTTTTCGGCCCGTTTATTGTGAGCGGAAAGGAATATATTTAATTAATGGATGTTTACCATCCCGATAAATGAAAAATTATGGACAAATTTAAAAAAGTGCAAGATCTAATCTCTTCTGTCGAAGCAGACGCAACTAAATTTTATGATGGTGGTAATGCAGCAGCAGGTACGCGTGTACGTAAAGCAATGCAAGACCTAAAAGTTTTAGCCCAAGAAATTAGAGCTGAAGTAACTGATAAAAAAAATAGCGCTAAATAATTTGTTTTCGCTTTAAAAAAAGGCTGTATCATTAGTTGTGATTCCATTCGAACTTGTCACGTTGAGCTTGTCGAAACGCTTTGCGAGGCATTTAAACAAGTCCTTCGACGAGTTCAGGATGACATTCTATATTTATGATATAGCCTCTTTATTTTTATATGCTAGTCTAGGCCATTGCCTTTTATTATCCTTAATAGTTATTTATTCCGTTTACTGGTAATAAGTTTATCGGTGAAGAAATCACGGAAATCATTGTAGTAAAGGTCGCCAACAGTAAAGCTGGTATGGTTAGAAAGTGTTACTCTTGTTCCCTCAACATGTAAAATATGATTGATGGAAATAATATATCCCCTATGCAGCTGGATGAAGCCCTTTTTAAGGTTCAGTTGTTCTTTAACATCTTTCAAACTTAAATAAGCAATAATTATCTTCTCTTTTGTATGTATTTTGATATAGTTGTGGAAACTTTCAAAAGCAATTATATCTGCATAGCGCACTAAAACCGCTTTGTGGTCTTCTGATTTATTTTTGACCAAAAAATAAGTTTCCTGCCCTATATTTTCTATTTCTTCCTCAAAAACACGGTTTACCGTTAAGGCAAATTTAGCATAGCCATAAGGTTTAAGTAAATATGCATCTGCTTCTGCTTCGAATGCTTCAAAGGCATATTCTTCATGAGAGGTGGTAAATATCAGTTTCCTGGTTTTGGCGCGGATAGCTTTAGAAAGTTCGATGCCCGAAATCTGTGGCATTTGAATGTCCATAAATATCACATCTACCTGGTCAATCTTTTTAAGCTCGTTCAAAGCCACCACCGGATCGGTGTAACTCGCCAGAAGCTTCATATTCGGAGTATCTGCTATATATTTTTCAAGCCCCAAAATTGAGTTTTGTTGGTCATCAATGGCTATACACTTAATCATTTGTTAATTTTCCTTTGTATACATAACGAAATTACGCCTTTTCATACCGAAAATAGAACGCTTTATCCTGTTTTGCAGTAAATTTTCTTTCTATTGGCTAATTTAAGGTAAAATAAGTGCTTTATGATGTATACAGGAGTAATTAAATGGTATAATCCGATACGAGGTTTCGGATTTATTGCACCCGATGGTTTATGCAGATGACCAGAAATTGATAGGAATTTATCGTCGTTCTTTAGTTATAGGAACCAAAGTTCGATTTAATTTAGAACAAGGGCAGGTAGGATGCCAAGCTACTAATATTGTAGTTCTAAATATGGACTTTGAATAACACTTGCGCCGATCTGTAACGAAAACAGACCGATCTATGTAACCTAGTGCTGAAAATAAGGACAGAATACGATCTTCGTTTACCATCAATGAAAATGTAGAAATTTTGATCTAGACGGCGTTTTGTTTGGGCGCAATAAACATTAATTTTTTTTATTTAACATCTACCTATTAACTTTTCATATCTAGATTATCTCTCTTTCCTATCTAAATTAGCGCTCTTTTTTAGATAGGAATTATTTTTTTTCAGCTAACGTTTTTGCTTAAATTCGTCATACTCCTTAGGGTAAGGATATATTTAAAGCAATTGTTTATGAATTTCAAAACCTTGGTTCTTTTGTTGAGTACAGTTTCCACTGCACTTATTGGTGGTCTTTTTTATGCGTACTCCTGTTCGGTTATTCCGGGCCTTGCACGTCTTTCTGATGCTTCTTTTTTACAAGCTATGCAATCAATCAACTGGGCTATTTTAAATCCGTTGTTTTTTATTTCTTTTATGGGTACGCTAGTCATATTACCCATAAGTGTTTGGTTTTTTAGAGAACAAGCTATTGTATTTTACCTCCTTTTAGCAGCAACATTATTATATTTTGGCGGTGTTTTTCTGGTTACCATAATAGGTAATGTACCGCTGAATGACCTATTGGATCAGGCAGACCTTAGTAAACTTGGTGCAACAGAACTATCTGCATTGCGAGAAAAATTTGAGCCCAGCTGGAATTTATTCCATCGGATCAGAACCATTGCCTCATTTATCTGTTATACCGTTTTCCCTGAAAAGAGGGATAGTGTGAAAATAGATCCCTTGTCTTTGTTATTACAGAAAGAAAGCAAACAAAAGGCTTTACACCCTGATTTTGATATGCCAAGACTTAAAAATAGCTGCTTTTCCATCAAAAGTATGATAAAAGGAAAAAACCAGGATATTTATGCCACTTTATTGAATGTTAACACAGCAAATGGAGCTAAAAAACAACTTCTACTTAGTAAAAACACTATGGTTGGCGAACAAGCCAAAGGTGATATTAATGGAGTTGCGGTGCCAATTAAGTTAATAGGAAAAGATCAGGAGAACGACCTGGTTTTATTTGAACTTGACCAACGGATAACCAGTGGGATTGATTTAAATGTTTCTGATAGCGATAGCGTTAGAATAGAGATGGGGAAATTTCTTTATAGCATTGATCCCGCTGGTAAAGTGATGCGCAGTGTTTTGGGCAGCACGCCATTTAATTTGCCGAAAATTAACAGTCAACCTTATTTAGGCGCAATGGTGGTTTATAATTCCAGCCCCGTTCAGTTTTCGTTAATCAAAGAAGGCAGTCCGGCAGAAAAAGCAGGCATAAAAGTTGGCGATGAACTGATCAGCATGAATGGTAAACTGATAAAAAAAGCAAGTGAATTTGCCCCAGAAATAATGAAATATTGGGTAGATGATGAAGTTTCTTTTGAATGGGAAAATGCTTCAGGTAAGATGAGTAAAACATTAAAACTAGAGGGGCGGGGTCAGTCGGTATTTAATCACCCGGCAGAGAAATTTGAAGGTGGAAAGTCGGAGCGAAGAGATGGTTTTAATGCTGTTTTTACGCACGATGCAGCCGTTAAAGCCAGTGCCTGCGGTTCTCCTGTTTTCGATTGGAAGGGTAATTTTTATGGGATTAACATCGCCAGGTTTAGCAGAACTACTACTGTTGTGGTACCTAAGAAAACAATTGTTAAGTTTGTTTTGAAGACTATTCAATAAAGTATCTTCCTAATCTTGTCTAAAAATAAATGTCATTCTGAACGCAGTGAAGAATCTCAGGCTAAAGAGAGTCGGACCAAAACTTCTCTATTGGAATAAATCTATCTTAAAAAGATTCTTCACTGCGTTCAGAATGACAACTATGGATGTCACACTGAGCGTAGTCGAAGGGCATTTATTTGCGATTTATTAATCTCAACAAGTCTTCGACTACGCTCAGACTGACAACTACTGCGTTTTTCTAGTGGTCGGTGTCTCACCGACCACTACTTAGGATTTACTACCAAATATATTTCGGTCGGTGAGACACCGACCGATAAGGACTGCCTAAACCGAAGAGCGCTGCGCCTGCTTTCTAAAAAACGGTACGTTATGCATAATTCTTTGGAGCGGTTTGCCTGTGCTACTATTAAAGTTTGTTCCCGTGCTTTGCTGTATCCCTCCGCTGCGCTTCGGGGATGCCGCTACGCCCGGGGCTAAGCACTTTTTTCTGCAAGGAAGCTGATGCATACGTAATTACCTGAATTTATCTAAACACTCCGGCCCTGTGATGAATTAATTTTGGTAAGCTTGCTTTAGGCTTTGTTTACTACACAGCCCCTGGTAAAATAAACCTTATTGTAGCGGCTATCCTTTTTGTTGCAAGACTATAATCGTTTATGCAATTAATTCACAAAAAGATAGAAGCGGAAAGAAGGACTGCACAAACCGAAGAGCGCTGCACCTGCTTTCCAAAAAACGATATGTTATGCATTATTATTCTTTCTAGTAGGTGGTGTCTCACCGACCACTGAGGAAGATTCTTCACTGCGTTCAGAATGACAACTAAGGAATGAAACGATGAGTCTATTTCTTCAGCAAGGTATCAATCTCTGTATTAAATTCTTTCACAAATTCATCATAAAATTTACCGGTTGCGGGGCCATTAAAACCCGTATGGATCTGCGCAACATTTCCTTGTTTATTAATAATGATCGTGGTTGGGAATGATAAAAAAGAATCGAGGGCAGGTAATGATTCTGATACCACCTGTTTATCGGCAGTGCCTGCAATAACCTGGTCGTAATCAATCCCAAAACGTTCGCGGAAACGCGTCATCACCTTTTTTGCATATTCAGGTTCGGTTGAGCGTTCATAATGCAAAGCAATAATTTCTACACCACGTTTCTTGTTTTCTTTATACCAGGGCGCTATAAAAGTAGCTTCGTCAACACAATTTGGGCACCAGCTTCCGGTTATGGTTAAAATCACCACCTTGTTTTTATATTTTTCATCCTTTAACGAAATCTTTTTGCCGTTTACGTCGGGGAAGCTAAAATCAAGCGTTTTGTAGCCTTTTTTCAGGTAGGTAAGTTTGTAAGGATCGGGCAGGGCAGCATCTTTATTTTTAATTCCGGTAAAAGGCTGGCTTCCCCTTGCGCCTAAAATTTCGCCAGTTAGGGAGCCATCTGGCTGAAAAGTTCCTCTGTAATAGGAAGGAGAGGAGCCAATAAAGCTGGAAAGTTGAAATTCATTTCCTTCTACTACACCTTCCAGATAACGTGAATCGCCTGTTACACGTAGAAAAGTGCCAGTAAGTTTGTTACCAGTTTGCTTAAATAAACCTACTGTTTTCTCTTCCTTACCATTTGGCGATTTAAAAACTACATCATAACTGCCAGAATAGTCCGCCGTTGCAGGTTTATCTGTTGTTTTAAAACGGTAATTTTTTCGTTCAGCAACAATGGTTAAAGGTTTGCCGGCTTTATCCTGTTTCCTTAATGTGCCTGTTAATTGATCACCATCTATCGCAAATGCGAGTTCGTTATCAAATTGATCCAGTTTTACGAAAAGCGAATCGGCTGTTTGTTTTACAAGGCCACCTTCGAAACTTTCTTCAGCATTGCGGAAATATAATTTCTGCTGACCGCTTTTTTCGCTGATTTCGAAGTTAAAGGGGATTTCTAATCCTTCCTTAACCTTAGCTATTCCACGCCAGCTGCCGAGGGCAACAAAAACATTTTGTTTTTTCTCTTTAAGTTTTGCGGCTTGATTATTTGTTGATGCAATATGGTCCTGAGCATAGGTGAAAGTTATTGATATGGCCAATACGGCTGTTAAAAGGGATTTTAGTTTCATTGGGATGTGTATTTGTCGACTAAATTAGTAGACAAAGATATGGATGTAATTGGCAAAGAAAAAATTTTTCAACAAAAATCTATAAAAACTATAGGATAAATGGAATTAATTATACCTTTGCCCCAGTTATTTTAAAATACTTATCAAGAAAGGCGGAGGGAATGGCCCTGTGAAGCCTTAGCAACCATCTAAATTTTTAGAAATGGTGCTAATTCCATCCCGGATGAATCTGGGGTAGTTAAGTCAGTTGTTTGCGTTATCCTTATAAGAACTATATGGAGCACTTCTGATTTAAGGGGTGCTTTTTTTTTGCCCTGAATGCGTTCTTGAAATTAAATTATGCATTAAATAAAATCATTCAAATGAAAAAGACAGACGAGCTGAAATCTATTAATGTAAACCTTAACGCATGCTTCCGAATGCGTGGAGCCTGTTAAAATTGCTCCATTTTAACAGGCTTTTTTAGGCTTACCATTCCTTTATTCTCTTTAAAAACAAACACGGTTTTAGACGTGGTGGAATTGTTTTGCCCAAAAATATTATCCCTTTTAACTAATTATTAACTACACAATATGTTTAAAAATTTAAAATCAATAACGTTTATCCTGCTGTTCTTGCTGGCGCAAAAGCTTTTCGCTCAGGATGTAACGATTACCGGAACGGTAAAGTCGGCAGATGGTGAAACACTCCCTGGTGTTTCCATTTTAATAAAAGAAACCAAACAAGCCACCATTTCTGATGCAAAAGGAGCTTTTTCTATTCATGCACCAGATAAGGGTACATTGGTATTTTCCTATATCGGTTTTAAGAGCCAGGAAATACAGATCAAGAAAAATGCCGGCCCCATTTCGATCATTCTTCAGTCTAGTGATAATGCGCTTGATGAGGTAGTGGTTACTGCATTGGGTATTTCGAGGCAGAAGAAATCGCTTGGTTATGCTGTTCAGGAATTAAAAGGACAGGATTTGGCCGAAGCTAAAGAATCCAACCTGGTAAATGCTCTGGCCGGAAAAATAGCAGGTGTAAGGGTAACTAATAGTCAGGGGAGCATGGGTTCCTCGCGTGTGGTCATCAGGGGAGAAACATCTATTGCCGGAAATAACCAGCCATTATTTGTGGTTGATGGGATTCCGGTAGATAATTCTCAGTTAAATTCGGCTGGGGCAAGAGATTATGCCAATACCATTTCAGACATTAATCCAGAAGATATAGAATCGATGAGTGTGTTAAAAGGACCAAATGCCGCTGCATTATACGGTTCGAGGGCTGCGGCAGGTGTCATTCTCATTAAAACCAAAACAGGTAAATCGAAAAAAGGATTAGGCATTGCCATCAATTCAAACGCGGTTTTAGAAACCTTGCTTACGCTACCCGTGTATCAAAATGCTTTCGGTCAGGGATCGGAGGGCAAATTTAGTTATGTAGATGGTGCAGGTAAAGGCATTAACGATGGAGTAGATGAAAGCTGGGGACCAAAATTGGATGGCAGATTAATTCCACAATTTTATTCGAAGGGAGTAGCCGTTCCATTTGTAGCGCATCCTGATAATGTACGTGATTTCTTTCAAACGGGATATTCATTAAATAATGGGGTATCTGTTGCAGATGCAGGTGAAAAGTATGATTACCGGATTTCATATAATAACCTAAAACAGGTAGGTATAGTACCAAACTCCGGACAGGGCAAAAATTCATTTGTATTGAATACTACAGTAAAAGTAACACCCAAATTAAGTTTAACCGCAAATGCAAACTACAGCAAACTTAATTCTGATAATTTACCTGGAACGGGTGGTTCGAGATCTACCAGTACCATGTTGCAGTTTACCTGGTTCGGCCGTCAGGTTGATATCAACCAATTGAAAGATTATTTGGATGAAAATGGAAAAACGTTTAACTGGAACAATAGCTATTACAGCAATCCTTATTGGGTAGCTTACGAAAATACCGTATCGCAAAACCGTAGCCGGATTATTGGAAGTTTAGCGCTGAATTATAAGATTATTGATGGGCTTGATTTCAATTTCAGATCAGGAACGGATTATTATAATGATAGGCGCAAAGTTAGGATTGCATATGGTACCAATGGAACGCCTTTCGGCTCTTATACTGAGAGTGCCTTTACAGTAAGTGAAAATAATACAGATGCGACATTAAACTTTAACAAACAATTGAATGACGATTTTAGTCTTGAATTGTTAGGTGGTGGGAACATCCGCAGGCAATATATCGAGCAGAACGATCAAAGTGCACCTAAATTGGCCATTGCAGGACTGTATACCCTTAAGAATTCGCGCGACCCTTTAATTTCATCAAATAATTTATCGCGGTTAAAATCTTACAGTGTTTATGCCTCTGGACAGATTGGTTTCAGGAATTACCTTTTTGCCAACATCACGGCCCGTAACGATTGGTCATCTACCTTACCAGCGCAAAACAGATCGTATTTTTACCCATCATTTAACGGAAGTTTTGTAGCAACAGAAGCATTTGACATTAAAAGTGAAGCGCTTAACTACTTAAAAATACGTGGAGGCTGGTCTAAAGTAGGTAAAGATGCAGATCCTTATCGCTTGATCAATACTTATGCATTTAGTGCGCCGTTTAACGCAAACCCTCAACTTACCACAAGTAATATCGACCTTAATCCTAACCTTAAACCAGAAACTACCACTTCAACAGAACTGGGTGTTGAGGCTGTTTTCTTTAACAAAAGGTTACGTTTCGATTTAAGTGCATATAACACCAATAGTTACAATCAGATTTTGGCTGCCGATGTAAGTCAAAGTACCGGATTTAGTTCAAAACTGCTTAATGCCGGAAAAATAAACAACAAAGGTATAGAAGCACAGTTGGGTATTACACCAATTAAAAAACAGTTTACCTGGGATATTGATTTCAATTTTGCTGCTAATAGAAGTAGGGTAATTGAACTTGATGCTGAAAAATTATTGACGAATTATATTGTGGCTACCAACTCAGCACAGGTTATTGCTACCGTTGGACAACCTTATGGATCATTGTTCGGAACCGCCTTTTTAAGAGATGGCAATGGAAATATCATTGTAAACGCTACAGGTGCGCCAACTACAAATCCAACCAAACAGGTATTGGGAAAATATACACCAGATTGGATTGGTGGGGTGTACAATACCTTCACGTATAAAGGCATAAGTTTAGGTGTATTGGTTGATGCGAGTATTGGTGGTTCTATCTACAATGGTACCTATGCAACAGGCACGTATACAGGAGTATTGGCTTCTACACTTCCTGGAAGAGCAACAGAATATGGCGGAATCTCATATTATTATCCGGATAATAAAAAGGAAAATGGCACCGTAAGGGTAAACGGAACCACTCCGGCAGGTGTAACGGTTTATGATGATGGGATTGTTTTTGATGGCGTAACTGCCGATGGTAAACGCAATGAAAAAGTATTGCCTGCGCAACAATATTATAAATCGTTCAGAAACATTGATGAAGCAAATATATTCGATGCTTCATATGTAAAACTCCGTGAGGTTAAATTAAGTTATAACCTGCCATCAAAATGGCTCCGCCCATTAAGTTTACAGGGCGTTTCAGTATCGCTTGTGGGACGCAATCTTTGGATTATCCACCGCAACACAGTAGATATCGATCCGGAAGTAGCTTTTAATACGGGTAACGGTCAGGGTTTAGAAAGTCTTTCTAATCCAAGCACACGCAGTTACGGTATAAACCTGAATGTTAAATTTTAATCTTACCATCATGAAAAATAAAAAACTATATATACTGGCTATTCTGGCAATTGCATTTTCATCTTGTAATAAAGAGCTTGATGAGGTAAATATTAATCCGAATGCTCCGGAAATTCCACAACCCGATTATTTACTTACTGGTACCACTAAAACTACAGCTGATACGTATTGGGGGGTAACCAATAACATGAACTCGAGTCTGCTCTTTGCACAACACTGGGCTAAAGTTCAATATACCGAAGAAGATCGTTATATCTTTTCTAACAGTAGTTTTACTTCTTTATGGTCTACTGGTTATGCGCAAAGTATTGCTGGCTTTAATAAAATTATCGAATTGGGCGATGCACAGAGCAATCCAAATTATAAAGGTGTAGCCCTGATACTGAGATCGTGGGTGTTTTTGTTACTTACCGATGCTTATGGGGATATACCGTACGCACAGGCTGGGAAAATCAAACAGTTTGTTACACCGGTTTACGATAAACAAAAGGATGTTTACTATGGTATTCTTAATGATTTAAAGACCGCACAGGCAGCTTTAGATCCAGCTTCAGGAAAAGTTATAGGTGGAGATGTGATTTATAGCGGCAATATTGCTTTATGGAAAAAGTTTGCCAATTCTTTACGCCTTCGCATCGCATTACGCATTGCAGATAAAGAGCCAGCTAAAGCTAAACAGGTAATTGATGAAATACTTGCAGAAGGTGGTACTTATATTAATAGCAAATCGGAGAATGCACAACTGTTCTACAGCGATTCACCTCAGCAAAATCCGGTAGCAGCCTCATTCGAAACCAGGAATGATTACCGGATCAGCAAAACCATCGTGGATAAACTTTTTGCACTAAATGATCCTAGGTTACCAGTTTATGCAAGCAAAACTGATAATGCTACACCTCAAACGTATGTAGGCATTCCGAATGGCTCAACAAATTCAGAAGCCAGTGCAATAGGTTTGGCAAATTCTTCCAGACCAGGAACTTATTTTTTAGCACCAAAAGCACCTGCTGTGATTTTTAGCTATGCCGAACTGCTTTTTGATAGGGCAGAAGCCGCTGCAAGAGGTTTTACTGCCGAAAATGCAGCTGATCTGTATAAACAGGCCATCAGGGCATCATTTGATCAATACAGTGTAGGTGGAAGTGTTGTTGATAATTATATTAATCAGGCTTCAGTACAATATGATGCAGGTAATTATAAAAAATCAATCGGTGAACAAAAATGGATTGCTTTATTTGGTCAGGGGTTAGAAGCCTGGACAGAGCAGAGAAGGTTAGATTATCCGCAATTAACTGCATCTGTTAATACGGTGTTGAATGGCAAAATTCCGGTACGTTTTATTTATCCAGGTTCTGAACAATCGTTAAACGGACAGAATTATAAAAATGCGGTGAGCAGCCAGGGTGCAGATTTATTAACCACCAAACTTTGGTTTGATGCTTTTTAATCCAATCGTGTCGTCAGATGTTACCATCTGACGCTTATACCAAAAACGTCCCGGTTTAAATCGGGACGTTTTTGTTTGAAATTTTAAAGAAAGAGGTATCTCGTGTGTTGGAGTTCCTGCTTTCTTCCAGGTATTCATCTGGCTAAATCTTCGGCAGCATTACTTGCCCTGTTTTTCAGATCTTCGGTATATCCTTTTGCTTTATCTACCCATCCTGGAGCCTTATCCAATAGCTCATCAACTATCGATTGTCCGGTAATTGGATCTTTCTTCGTGATATATTTTACACCGGCATAAACTGCGGCGCCAATAATTGCTGTTTTTAAAATTCCCATGTTCTTTCTTTTTTTTCTTAATTAAACATTTTAAGACCGTTAAAAGTTTTAGACAATTTCCTATACCGGTTGTTACATATTGTTGTTGCATGGCGCATTTTTATTCCGCTCATTTAACATTATTTTGTCGATGTACTGCAGGATATTACATGTAACGCGCTATTTATTCATTACAATTACTAAAGTTAATAATGCCGGATAATAACAGCTGGTCTCATATTAAAAAAAGAATTTAGCTCGTTTCTCAGTTCCAAATGATTGCTTTTTAAGCAAGTAATTGCGTGGCCGGCTTGCCTCGCCATGATGAATTTTCTTAAATGCCATCGATAAACATCTGGTATGGCGATAAAAATTTTACAGATTATCACTATTAAATTTTTATATTTCGAGCAAAATTACCTTAAACTAAATCGAACAACTCGCACAGGGAATCATCAATGGGCTAAACCATAAACTGATTGTTAGGGGAGATACTCTACCTTCACCCGATTAACATTGAAAACACAAATGAACAAGTCAGATCAAATTACCGGTTACATCAAACAAGGGGCATTAGGCCTTGCAGTTTCACTTTTTTCCGTTGGAAGTATTAAGGCCCAGAGTATTATACCCATCGAAACTGCACATAATGCTCTGGTGTTGCAAGCCAATGCAAAAAAAGATGTAAACACTATATTTTTTGGAAAAAAACTGGCCAATAAGGAAGAATACGCCCAAGTTACCGCGCAATATAAACAGACTGAAGATTATACAGGTCAGCTAAATTCGGTGTATACGCCTTCAGGATCGAGAAACCTGGTAGAACCAGCTATTAGCGTTACCCATGCCGATGGCAATAACTCACTCGATCTGAAATACGTTGACCATACCGTAACGGCTATTGATGATAATGTGAGTCTACTTAAAATCAGGTTGAAAGACCCGGTTTACAATTTCGAAGTCACCATGTTTTATAAGTCTTTTTATAAACAAGATGTAATAGAACAATGGACGGAGATTAAACACAGTGAGAAGGGTACAGTGGTATTGCATAAATACGCCTCGGCCAATCTGCATTTAAAATCACCGCGTTTTTGGTTAAACCAGTACCATGGCGATTGGGCCAAAGAAATGCAGCCAGAGCAAAGTGAAATTACCCATGGTATTAAAACTTTGGATAGCAAACTGGGCACAAGGGCAAATTTGTTTCAACCTTCTGTTTTTATGATTTCGTTAGATAAGCCTGCTGAAGAAAATGAAGGCAATGTTTTGTATGGAGCCATGGAATGGAGCGGTAACTTTAAGATCGATCTTGAACTTGATTACCAGGATAACCTCCGCATTATTGCCGGAATGAACAATTATGCTTCGCCATACAGCTTAAAACCAGGTGAAGTTTTTACAACCCCTGCTTTTTTGTACACTTTTTCTGATCAGGGAAAAGGCGATGCCAGTAGGAAATTGCAAGATTGGGCACGTAATTATAAAATATTAGATGGAAAGGGCAGTAGGTTAACCCTTTTGAATAACTGGGAAGCTACTTATTTCGATTTTAATGAACAAAAATTGGCCGATTTGTTAAAAGATACCAAAAAACTGGGTGTCGATTTCTTTTTGCTTGATGATGGTTGGTTCGGGAACAAATATCCACGTAACGATGATCATGCCGGGCTTGGCGATTGGCAGGAGAACAAGAAGAAATTGCCAAACGGAATAGCATCTTTGGTAAAAGAGGCCGATAATGTAGGAACCAGATTCGGAATTTGGATAGAACCCGAAATGGTTAACCCTAAAAGCGAACTTTATGAAAAACATCCAGATTGGGTGGTAAAACAGCCGAACAGACCTGAATACTATTTTAGAAACCAATTAGAACTCGATCTGAGTAACCCAAAAGTACAGGATTTTGTTTTCGGTGTGGTAGATGGTCTGTTTACCAAAAATCCTAAACTGGCTTACATTAAATGGGATTGTAATGCCGTAATTTATAATGCATACTCCGCGCATTTAAAAAATCAATCACATTTTTACATCGATTATGTAAGGGGTTTGTATAGTGTATTGCAAAGAATCCGTGCTAAATATCCAACGGTGCCGATGATGTTATGTTCTGGGGGAGGTGGTAGGGTAGATTACGCTGCCTTACAGTATTTTACAGAGTTTTGGCCAAGTGATAATACCGACCCATTAGAGCGCGTATTTATGCAATGGGAATACTCTTATTTTTATCCCGCCATTAGTAGTTCCAACCATGTAACCGATTGGGGAAAACAGCCAATAAAATTCCGTACCGATGTAGCCATGATGGGTAAGTTGGGTTTCGATATTGTAGTGAGTAAATTACCTGAAAAAGAGCTTCAGTTCTGTCAGGAGGCGATTAAAAACTATAACGATGTAAAACAAACGATCTGGCAAGGTGAACAATACCGTTTGGCTAATCCACGTACCGGTAGCATAGCATCCATGTTGTATGTGAATGCGCAAAAAACCGAGGGTGTTATTTTCAATTACCTGGTAAACTTCCGTTATGGTGAAAACAGTAAGTATCCGATTAAGTTGAATGGTTTAGATGCAACAAAGAAATACCACATTAAAGAAATTAACCTTTATCCAGGTACAAAATCATCAATAGATGCTGCTAAAACCTATACTGGCGATTTCTTGATGAAAGTGGGCTTTAATCCTATTCTTAATACTACCAGAACCAGTGTGGTATTAAAACTGGAAGAAGCAAAATAATATGATTCGTCTTTAAATATAGTCCGTCATTGCGAGAAGGCTTTTTCAGCCGACGAAGCAATCTAAAAGATTAATACAATCGTAAGATTACTTCGTCGTTCTTCCTCGCAATGACGATTCTTCGCGAGGTAAGATAACAAAAGGATGCCTAATCCGCATTCCATGTATTGGTGGCCCACCAAACAATTATCCTTAATTCAACTCCTGCAATTGTCATTCTGAATGTAATGAAGAATCCTTTAATTCACGATATACATCCTTCGACTCCGCTCAGGTGACACACTGAGGGGAATAGATTGAATGCTGATTCCGTGGTTCGTGTCCTCACGAACCACCTGCGTTAGGTAATTTGCCGCCAAAATCTTGAACATTTTCACTATACACCATAGGCCCTTCGACTCCGCTCAGGTGACACACAGAGGGGAATAGATTGAATGCTGATTCCGTGGTTCGTGTCCTCACGAACCACCTGCGTTAGGTAATTTGCCGCCAAAATCTTGAACATTTTCACTATACACCATAGGCCCTTCGACTCCGCTC
>NZ_JAUG01000093.1 GCF_000708285.2 Pedobacter borealis DSM 19626 | reverse complement strand
TAAAGCACTACCACGTGTGATTACCATTTCGGTTACAAATTTACCACAGGTGTATAGTGATGCGGTTGACCTGATGATTTCAAGGTACAATTCACTGGGCCTGCGCGTGACTTTCCAAAGGGCAAGTACTGGCACTACAGGTAACATTGATGTATTTGGATTTAACGAAGGACCAAGCGGTGGCTACATCACTTTAGGCTCATCTGGTTTTCCTACTTCAAGCGGCGAACCATTTAATCAGGTTAAAATGAATACGAATGTTAATGCCTACGGAACCAATCCTAATTTATTGTATTTAGCCTCAGTTTTGCAACATGAAGTTGGGCATTGTATAGGATTCCGTCATACTGATTATATGAACAGAGCATATAGCTGTGGGGGAAGACGCTCCAACGAAGGAACAGCGGGAGTTGGTGCAATACAAATCCCAGGCACACCATCAAAAGCAGATGCAGAATCATTTATGCTGGCTTGCTCTAACGGGGGCGACCGTACATTTAATGCAAATGATGTAATTGCAATGAATTACCTTTATAAATAAACCCAAATACTGATCAGATGCATCAGCGCGCGCGCGTTTCAAGCGCGCTCTTTGTAATCAAACAAAGCTTGAGATGCTGAAAGACCAGCCTGTCTATACTCATCTGTAGCGCTTTCGATAAAAATGAGACATTAATTACACCAATCTACTATAAAATGAAAAAACAGTTTTTATTCTTGACATTTGTTGTTGTCCTTTTTTCCTGTAAAAAAGCAAGTAAGGAACCTTTGCCAGAACCGAAAGTACTAACCCAAAATGTTTCTTTTAAAGATATCCAAAATGTCGGGAAGATTCTTTCGGATACAGAGCCTGTAGAAATAATGGTCAGCCGCACCATTAATTTACGTGATCCCCTGAGCATCGAAGTAAGCGGAACTAACCGCATGAAGTTAAGCTGCTATACTTTAAAAAGTATAAAAAATGTTGATGTTTTTGTGAAACTAACTGGATACGAAGAGCGGATTAAACTTTTAAAAATTGACTCAATTTCTTCATTGACATCATTTGATTTACCGGTATCAATTGCAGAAAAAGATGAAAAATTGTACACCGAAAGCGGAAAATTGATAGAGGTTAAAAAGCAAACTGATCTATCTAAGGCGGTATTTTCTGTATCGGTCGACGATCCTTTTTATAAAAAACTGAATGGAATTAAAACAGTCTGGCTATTAAATTTCAGAAAAGAGCAGCAGGATATTGGTAACTGGTACAGGATGAATCCATTACATGCCAGGGAATGCATCGCCATGTTCACCAACCTGGCTTATCTGTTTTCCCAGGATGCAGCACAAAAAGCTTTCATGGATTATGAAGGATTAATAGAAAATGATGGAAGCGTGTTGACCAAAGAAAGAAAAGAAGCTGTTTACAAAGATATTTTGACCCGTCCAAAAATAGAGACAGGCCTGGTGAGAAATGTCAGCGGACTGGGTGGAGGCAATCTAGTTGCCGGAGCTGAATATGTATTAATGAGGCATTACAATAAATCTTCAGAGGAGGAAATCCTTCATGAGCTGGGGCATGCACTAGGTTTTGGCCATAGCAGCAACATGACTTACGCAGCAAACAATAAAGCTTTCTTCTTAGCCATGCGCCCTATCATTAATGGATTCTTAACTGCTCACGAATATCCATATTGGGACTATAGGTTATTGAATACCTATAATACTTACATTGATAAAACGGGGGACTACCTGCGTGAAGGAAAGAACCCTGATGGCAGTAGACATAATGCAACCAGGTATGATTATTAAGTATCATTAACTGAGTTGGCTTACCCTGGATATTTATTGTCCAGGGTTTCTGCTTTAGCGGATTGAGAAGAAACATGAGCTTACCTCTCTTTGGTTGTGTTGGTATTAAACGATATATGTTTGGATGATTCCTCTCGGATTGGCACCTCTAGTCAGGCTGCCAGAAAGCGGTTGTTCTCGAATCGGAATATTTATATTTGAACAAAAAGAACATAAAGAAATCCAACTAATAGATTATGATGTGGGCGCTTGGATCGCGAGGGCTCATACCTTTGAGTATATCGGATACCTAAAACGTCTCATAGTAATAGATGCCTGAATTCCCTGTCTGATTAATACTGCTATTTTTCAGCCCGAAAATGCTGATCATGAGAGAATGAAAAGAATTAGCCATAATTTACATAATTAAGTAAATAAAAGTGGGCCGCTAGGGTTTGGCGGTCCACTTTTATTTTGTCGTCATATTTAAGATGGGCTAGCAGAATGTTTCTCTTACGGGCCTGGTACTGTGGAAGAATATATTTCTCCGCTTTTCAGTATGCCTATCGATGTTATTATAGACAATTTGGCCTGTAAAGTTCCACTTTCTCTTGTTCCCACTTTTTCCAATTGAACCATAGCATTGGTAACTATTGTCTTGATTAAAAAGAACGGTAGGATTTGTGATAATTTATTTACCCTTAATGCTTTCTATTGCGTCGCAAACCTCATGGCCAGCGCTTGCTTTAAAATCAAAACCAAGTAAATTGGCTATAGTTTGAGCCAATTGTTTGTTATAGGTTGTCGTCTGGGTTTTTATGATGCCAGTAGGGGGTGTGTCGGGACCAATTACGGCAACCCATGTTTGTTTTGAGCTTGGCGTGCCCGTTCCATGATCAATCCATTTTTCTGATGGTACTTCACCACGTCCGTGATCGCAGGTAACGATCAATGTGGTTTTATCTTTGTACTGTGGGTCTGTTTGCAGGTATTGCCACAGTTCGCTCAAGAACCCATCCTCTTTATTGGCTGATTTCAGATAAAACTGATAGTTGCCCTCATGTGCCAGGTCATCCGTTTCGGCAAAACTCATATAAAGAACACGGGGTTTGTATTGTTTGAGGTATGCCTTGCCGAACTCATAGGTTAAAAAATCAAGTCTTATATCAGATCCGAGCAGTTCGGGTACCTTGTGCTGGATTTCGTTCAGATATTTAAACCGATCGTTGGCCTTGGGGTCTTTAAAGTCGGCATAACCAGAGTTGATCAATAAACCTGAGCGTTTTTCATTTAATATGGCCGGGAAAATATGCCATGAGGTGAATGCCGCGACCCTGTTTTCAAATCCCTTCTGTTTATTCAGGTATTCAAGGATGTTTATATTGGGATTTGGGATGGGGTCGTTAAAGTTCATCTTTACATCCGGAAAACCGGTAAAAATTTCATTATACCCTGGGTACGAGAAATTATAGGGGTTGGCTACTTCAGTTTTATTGCCTAGGTCCCTGTTGCCATATAACTGTCCCTTTTCTGCTATTGTGCCCCAGAAAAAAGGCAACAGCAATTTTCGGCGGGCAACTGCATCCGCTGTCCAGAATTTTTTCGTCATTTCATTTTTGTCCTTTGTGAATTTTGAATTGATGAGCGCTGAGTCTGCCCCCCTGTAAAGCTCCTGCCAGCGGAAGCCATCCAGGGTAACGATAATAATATTTTTGGTTTTTTGTGCCGAAAGCTGCCCGAAGGTGCCTAAAGCTATCAAAAGAAGAATTATTTTTTTCATATATGATATACGTTTTATGAAACGGAGGGCCTTATCTTTTTCAAGGTAAGGCCTCCGTTTAGTGAAAATTAGAAGGGTATAGGAAATCTTAATTTAATGCTATGATTTTTTTTCGCTATAATAAGGGCCATAAGTATTCTTTAGGATCAATTTACCCTTTACCGTTTCAAGAATAGATATGGTATAACTGCCATCAGGCTTTACCTGCAGCCAGATATGCCCGAAGGTAGATTTATAGGAATTGTCAATAAGACTGCCGATGACTACTTTGTTTGCAGCCAGGATATCTGTTGCGAATAAATCCCTTGGTCCTGGATAGATAGATTTTGAGACCATGCGGGTTAAAGTCTGATGTGAAGGCTGGTCACTGGACCACACTGTTTCCAACCAGACCCGTGGCTGCAGGGTTTTGATAAACAGGGGATTGAGCACATCCATTCCACCGTGGTGATTGGCGATAGCAACATCAACCTTTCCGATTGAGGCTGCCATTTTCGATTCCACATCATAATAATCAGGGTTGCCTACAGTAACCACGCCAGGAATATCTCCTCCATGATAAAACTTAAAATTACCATAGGTGATCAGATAGCCCAGACTACAGCCATTTTCACTGGGAACATAGGTAGCTGTGTCAGGATACACATAAAATGATTTCCCTTTTGCCTTGTCCCACACCCAGCCATTTCCCTGGATGTTCCGGACTGAAAAATCCGGATAGGCTTTTGGATTGTTGTTCAATACAATCTGCTGATTACTTCCAACCTCAAATTTTTCAATTTTTGTTCCTTCCGTCTTTTTTTTGATTTCGGCATACCTGATGTAATTTACCAATGTATTGTATTCATTGATTTCACCTCTCTTTTTTAAGAGCGACCTGAGATCAACTGGTGTATTATAATCGGGATAACCCCTATCCAGGATTTTGCCAAAGCTGATCTGATCACCTACGCCGGTAATACCGGACAGATAATAATCACCATTTCTTGATTTTCGGGCGCCTTCATAAATCAAACCATAATGGTCGTCATGGAAATGGGTTATAAATGCATAATCCACAAACGACGGTTTTTTAGAGGGGCTAACCTGGCGTATGTAACTGGAAATCCATTCATCCGAATATCTTGAAGCATTTGGATAAGCCTTTGAATTCCGGTCCGATTCCGTCCTGGGGTCTGTTAAATCCAATTCTCCTGGATCGGAAAGCATTGTGGTGCCATCGGGCATGATCGTAAATATAGCATCTCCTCTTCCTGTTTTAAAAATGATGATATCCAGGTTTCCCTCTTTCCATGCCGGAATCGGTTTATTAGGCTGGGCCTTTACAGAATTCTGTAAGAAGACCAGGGCTATTAAAATTAATATTATTCTTTTCATTCCGTTTCTTATTGGTACAGCCATGGTTTCATGAGGATATTATCGCCAGAAAAGCCCTGTTCTTTTAGTGCATTTTTGTAATTGGAACCGTTTACCGTTTGCTCATCAGTGGGGTATTGCATCCTGAAGGGAACGACTGTAGTCGCCTGTCCCTGGCCACAGACAATCACAGGGAAAGCTGTCCGGTGATAATGGAAGAAAAGCTCGAAATCTGCCTGGGCATTAAATAAAATATAGCGCTGTGCATATATCTGATCCAGTGCAGTCTGTTTGATCGTTGAGAGTGGGTTTGCGGCAATATAAACATCCGCATCTAACAGGTCATAAAACCTAAAAGAAGATTGGATCGCATTTGCATAAAAAGCGCTAGGGTTTGCGGGAGTCCATCCTCTTTCAGCGGCTTCGGCAATAGCCAGCATGAGTTCAGAATAGCTGAATCCGAGCGAAGGTTTCCCCACGGGATTTTCGGTGTAATTACGACTGTTTACGCGGCTATAATTACCAGTAGAAGCCAATTGTGTCGCTGCCGTAAGCGATTGCGAAGCATCGATTCCCTCATAGGCATCGAAACCGGTTTTGCCCTGAGCCTCGGCATTTGAGAAAGGCGTTGCGTAATAGAACAGGCGTGGATCTTTGAGCTGTTTTAACAGATCAACAAGGGTTTTGCCCATGAAACGCTTGTTGCGGACATTAAAATCCGAATAGAGCGGATAGCGTATATTCTCATTATCCCTGTAACTCATTTTAGCTTCGTCCGCATCACTCTCAAAAATCGGATACTGAGCAGGGTTGGAAATAATCTCGTTGAACCGTTTGGCCAACTGGAGATCTGCATCACTTTCCTTTTTGCTCAGCATAAGTAAAATCCTTAATTTGTAAGCGTTTGCAAGCTTACGCCACTTTTTTAAATCACCGTTATATAAAATATCCCCTGAAATGGTAGAATTTGGATTAACTAACAATTGATTGGCCTCCTCCAGTTCACCAAGTATGCCGAGCATCACTTCTTTCTGGCTGTCATATCTTGGCTGATAGTTATTTGACTGCTGACCTCCGAGGGCCTCTTTGTAAGGAATAGCACCATACATTCTACTTAAAAAGAAAAAGTTGTGTGCCCTTAAGATTTTTCCGATAGCGATGTATTCCTTCGTGTTCCCTGCGCTTTCCATCATTTTGGTAACATCCCGGAGTACATTAAACTCGGCCCAGTCCCCGTTTGCCCATTCGTAAGTCTGGAAAGCCTGTCTGTCCGATGTAGCAGTGGCCTGTCTTACCGTTAAACCCGGTTGCCATGGGTAACGGTTTTTAAAGCTGTTGAATATAACATTGGGCAAAATGGCCTGTGCGCCAACTTCCGTCGGACGGTTCGGATCCTTGTTGTATTTTTCCTGTTTGCAGGCAGTAAGCATAATCATAACACTTATAGCCAGATATATAATTTTCTTATTCATCATTTCTCTGTGTTAAAATTTTACATTTAGGTTAAAACCGATATTGCGCGTAGAAGGGAACTGAAGCAGATTGCCGTTGCTGCCCCCATTACCGATATCAGGATCGGACAGCGGAAAGGAAGAAACAATAAATAAGTTAGACCCCACTATACTAAAGGATGCTCCTTTAATATTTGCCTTTAATCTATCCAGCAGTGATCTTGGTACATCGTAACCGATAGATACTTCCCTTAGCTTAAGGAAAGACAGATCGAATACATTTGATTCCCCATTCAGGCGGTACCAGTATTGTTCGACAAAATCTTTATAGGTTGTTTTAAATGTATTGGGTACATATTGGCCGTTTACCAGATTTACCCCTTGTGCAACATAAGCCTCACCACGGGTATAAGCCTCACGGTCCGGACCAACCGATTCAGGATGTGCACCAGAGTACCACAGCTGCTGGTTAAGGTTCGCCTGATCGATGCCTCCTATACGGCCCTCGAATAAAAAGCTGATGTTAAACTGTTTAAACAGGTTAAAATTATTAAACCAGCTGGCCGTCCAGTCTGCACCGATATGACCTAACTTTTTTAGCTCAGTATCTTTAATCGGTAATCCATTGGCTCCAATGATCAACTGGCCATCCGGAGATTTTTTCATTGAATTGCTGGTCATGTACTGATCCATGCGTTCCCCGACCTTTATCCCGCCTAAATTATCTGCCCCGCCATAAATTTCGGCAAGCTTATTTCTGTTTAAGCTCCAGTTGATATTGGAATTCCAACCGATGTTGTCGTTGATCTTGAGGTTTGTACCTACAATAACCTCATAGCCGTAACGGTTGAACCTGTTTCCGTTGATTTTATAGCGGGTAAAACCCGAAGCTATAGATGCATTTTGATCATAAATAGATTCTGAATCGATATATCTGTAAGCTGTTGCATCAACGGTTAATTTCCCCTTAAAGAAGGAGGCATTGGCCCCCAGTTCATACCCGGCTGTTTTTTGTGGCCTGAGCTGCTCATTTCCCAGAACCGGGGAATAGGTTACCGAATTGTTCCCGTCATAGATAATGGATGGGTTATAATAACTTGCATATTGATAAGGAGCAAGATCTGCCCTTACCATTGCCCATGAACCCCTTAGCTTAAGGAAGTTTGAACTTGGCATGTTCAGCAATCTGGATAATATTACTGAACCGGAAACAGATGGATAGCTATATTGGTTGTTTGTTTCAGGAAGTGCCGATGATATATCTGCCCGCTCGGTCAGTGACAGGTAATAAGTGTCATCGTAACTTAAATCCGCTGAAGCAAATAAACTGTTCCTGGCATATTGTGTTAGGGAATTGGTTGAAACCAGTGCACCGATAGAGTTTGAAAGGTTATAGATTTTGGGAACCTGAAGCCCCTGTGTTTTTGAATTATGGAGCGTATTTTCCTTAAAATTGATACTTCCCCCGACAAAGGCGCTAATATCGAATTTTCCAAATGTTTTGGCGTACTTAACAAAAGCATCGGTATTATATTCGGAAACATTTTCGTCGCTTAATTCATAATTTCCTTTGATCGCATTGGCACCGATATACCCATAAGGATATTTCATTTCACTTGTAGTCCCGGTAACCTCGGCACTTTGCCTTAGTGTTGCGCTAATGGATTTTGAAATCTGATAATCTGCGCTTACAACACCAAAAAGCTTATTTCTCTTTAGTGACTGGGTCTGTTCATAGGCCATATAGTACGGATTGTTGATCCATGAATAATTAAAATAGATCGGCTCGTAGTTTTCCCTGCCTGGTTTCCAGTAATCTTTAAAGGCCCTCATATCAATGTCATTACCGGCCCATATCAACATTCCGTAAAGGATATTGGTATTGCCATAAACAACACGTGGAAAGTTAGGGGAATCCTGTCTGTTGAACTGGATAGTTGAGGACAGTTTTAGACGGTCTGTAACCTGGGATGATACATTTAAAGATGTGCTATAATTTTTTAGTTCGGTAGAGGGAACCTCCCCGTTGGTATAATCATAACCTACACCTAGCCGCATACTGGTTTTTTCATTAGATGAGGCTATCGATGCATAATTACTAACTGTACTGCCGTTTTCCAGAAAATTTTTAAGGTTATCCTTGCCTCTGGATACGAACGGAGTTGGTATTCTTTTGCCATTGGCATCCAATGGACTGTCCCATTGTGGCGTTTCCCAATAACCGCTAGGAGTAGAGGGATCTTTTACATCCATCTTTGGACCCCACACGAAATCATTATCAAATGTTCCGTTGCCTTTTCCATCAACAAATGCATATTTCCCCTGTTCACCGTTACCGTACTGAGATTGGGTTTCCGGGAAAACGATCCATCCAGCCCTGAATATCGATCTTTGACTCAACTCGATCGAAGTACCTTTCTTTGCCGATTTTGTGGTGATCTGGATTGCCCCGTTCTGCCCCTTGGAACCGTAAAGTGCGGCCGCTGTGGCGCCTTTTAAAACAGAGATATTATCCACATCGAGCGCATTGATATCATAGGTGTTGGAGTTGACCGGTATCCCGTCTATTACGATCAGTGGCTGTCTCCCCCTAAGTTCAATCTTGGTCTGTTGCATCAGGTTTGGAGAATTGAAAACAGTCAGACCTGCTACCTTTCCGCTTAACTGCGTAGCGAAGTTGTTTGTAGGTACCTGGCTTATTGCTTCACTTTTTATTTCCTGCACAGCATAGCCCAGTTTTTTTACCTCTTTTTTGATACCCAATGCAGTTACCACCACATCGTTCAAGGTACTCTGGTCATCTTTTAGCACAAAATCTATAGGCGTGTTTTTGCCTTCTTCTACCGCAACAGCGGTTTTAAGCTGTGTAACAAAGGAGGTATATCTCACCTCAATGTTATAGTTGCCCGGTTCTAATGTTATATTATAGGATCCGTCATTGTTGCTGGTGAAAGTCCTGTTCAGCGGGGTGATTCTTATGCTGGCACCAGGCAGGGGCTCGCCTTTGGTGTCGGTTATTTTTCCGGTTATTTTTCCCGGTGCCCGTGGAACTGGTTTTGCTTCGATCAGAATAAAATTGTTGATGATCCTATATTGAAGACTTGTGCCATCTAAAATGGTTTCAATAGCTTTTTTAACGCTGATTTCTTCTGTATTAATGCGGATCTTCCTCGGATAGGCACGTAACAGGTCGTCTGGTATGGAAAAATGTATTTTTGACTGTTTTTCTACCGCTAATAAACTTTCTTTGATGCTTACGTCTTCAAAGTGCAGGGAAATCTTCAACCTGTTTATATCTTGGCTGTTCGCCTCGTTTGCGAACAGTACGCTGCACAGGGTAAGGAGTGCAACTGATAAAATAAAGGTGTATTTCATGAGAAGAATAAAATTGTGACTTATACTAAAGCGAAGGGTTGAACCTTTTTTCATATTTTTGTTAACTAATGGGTTTTTCCGCTTATGGCGGTAAATCTGTTGTTGATGCATTAAGCCAGTCGGTCGTCGAAAACTATTGGCTTATTTGTCTTAAAATCCGTTCCCAGCTTCGGGAGCGGGTTTGTTTTTTTTATCCTTGCTACATGTTTTTTTGTCGGTTTAAAGGCTGTTAATTAATAATTACTTCTCTTTCTTTAATATGGTATTCGAATTTGACTGTTTGTGCAAGCACATCCATAATTTCGGATAAAGGAACATTTGCAGTAAGCGTAATGGTTATATGCATTTTCGCAGTTCTGGGATTGTTGAAGCTTATCTTCACATTGTACCAGCGCTCCAGATCGGAAGCTATTTCACTTAATGACGCATGGTTGAAAACCAGTTTTCCGTTCTTCCATTGGCTTACCTCACCAGCGTTTACCTGGCCCATTATGACCCGGTTGTTTTTCCATAACATGTTTTGCCCCGGAGTAAGTATGGCCAGAGGAACCGAGCTGCGTTCTTTTTGATGCGCGATACGGACTTTCCCTGTCGCGACCTCTATTAAAAACGGTTTGCTTTTAAAAGCATTGATACGGAACGAAGTACCGACCACAAGTGTTTTGATATCTCCTGTATGAATGATAAATGGTTTTTTGGGGTTTTTGGTGATTTCAAAAAAGGCCTCTCCGTCTAAACTGATCTCGCGTGTACTGCCCGAAAAACTCGAAGGGTATCTTAACTTACTGCCTCCCGCTAGATAAACAATAGAGCTATCGGATAACCTGATCTGGACACGTTGTCCATTGGGGTTAATGCGCTCAAGCATAGCAATAGCACCCGCTTTTGCGCTGTCCTTTTGTACGTTGTGAATTCCATACCATGCCCCTAAACCAACGAACAGCGTTAGCCATACAGCAGCATAACGGAGCGAGAAAAATCTTTTTCGGGGTTTGTTTAACTTAATCTGTAGCGGACTATCTTGAAGGCGTTTCTCTAAGAATCTGTTTTTCCAATCAGCTATTTTCTCATCGGAAATCTCTGTCTCCTGAAATTCTGCCCATTCTTCTGCCCACACCTGGTCGATAAGCTGCTCTGCATCGGCCCTTTGCAAAAATGCACCCATGACCTGAAGTTCTGATGCCGAACATTTACCATTGAGGTATTTTCGGATTAATTGCTTGTTTACCTGTTGCTCCATTTCATTAGTAAGATGCTTCTATATGTAAGTACACATATTTTAACAGCAGCCACTAATGGGAAATAAACTTTTTTGAAAAAAAATTAAAGATATAGACAAAGGGCAAGTACCAGCGCGATATCGGTGTGTTTTTGTAGGCCCTGACGTAGGAACCGTAGGGCTGCACTGATGTGGTTTTCGATGGTATTCACAGAAAGCTGAAGTTCGCCAGCGATTTCCTTATGGTTCATATCCATATCACGGCTCATTTCAAATACCTTTTTACGTTGTGGGCTCAATTGCTTTAACAGGTTGGAGTAGGCCAACCGTAATTCGCCAGCTTCAAAATCTTCGCTTATCATAGAACCAACGTATGTCTGTTCAGAAATTGATTCTAAAGGAACTGTGATTTTCTGCTTTTTACGGATATGGTTAAACAGGGTATTTTTCATCGCGGTAAACAGGTAAGGGGCAAGTTCCCCTTCGACCATGATCTGGTCACTCTTTTGCCAGATGCGCAGCAAGAGGTCAAGTACAAGCTCCTCCACAACAGCCTCATCTTTTATATATTTTAGGGAGAACTGATAGAGTTTGTTGAAATACCGTCTGAAAAGCTCATTGAATGCCAGATCATTGCCTTCTTTGCAATGGTGTATCAATGTACCGTCTGGCAAACCCTTATATGTCATGATTGGACTTTTTTTAACGCAAGACAAAAGTAATAGCCTAAAAGAAAGTGCATGTTAAATGTTGGTTAAGTGATTGTTAACACAGGGATGAGGGTAATTGAAGAATTATTGCAGAAAATGAAAATAGGCCAAATAATATAAGGTATGCCATTTCAGTCTAGAGGATCGAGCAAAAACTGCCTTGCTGTTATAATCAACTTGCCGCAATTGTGACTGTTATTATGGTGGTATACGTTTTTCAGGATATTGATTTTAGGCTGATTAAAGAGCAAGAGATCCGCTGGCTTGGTTAAAAGTTTCGTCTCAATGCGGCAATTTAGGGCAATGGCAGGTCTGGCAGTTTCAAATGCGTTTAGCTCAATATTCTTAACATAACAGATCTGGACACCACCTTCGAAGTTCCAAATAAAAGAACTGTCTAACCAAATAGATGCTACTGCAAATTAGCGAGCCTATGTGATTACATTGTTATTAAAGATCAATTCTGAATTCCATTTTGATGCTATCCTTCGTTTTTGGTGGCAAATTCCTCATCAGATTATTTGAAGTGTTTAAATTTAAAGTTTTGAGCTGAATCGATTGTAAGTCTTTTGGACAGGTTAAACTCTTATCAAAAACCGAAAGATATATTGATCTAAGGTTTGTCAATTCAATAGGAGAATAAAAGCTGATGCAGCGTTTCTTGCCAAAAGATATATGGGTTATGTGTATAAAGGTTCTTTGAGTTCTTATATTGACAAAAATAATATGATTGGTTCTTTAGGTCTCTTAAAAATATAGTATTTTTAAGAAAAATTTGGACACCCGATCCCCTTTAAAGAAAATCCCATTCATAAGTAAAAAATTGAATTAGATTCAAGTTTTAAAAAGAACTGTTGGGCTATTGATGCAATATAAATAGTTATTTAGCATATTTATGGTTGCTAATGCACGGTTCCTAAATACGCCACCTCGCTTAATGGGCTTATCTGCTTACGATATCCAGCCGGTACAAATAAAAATTGGAAGATTTGATATTCTATTTAACATGGAGATAAAAAGCTATAGAATAAGAAAGTATAACAATATTCTCAAAGATTAGTTATTATTGTTTTCTTTGATTACTGGAAATGAAAACTAAACCTCTTTTTGATGAAGGCCAATTACTGGCGAAAATAGCTGAGAGGGATCATTTTGCATTTAAAATCCTCTACGAAAAATACTATGAGGTAATCTTTAAATTCTCTTTCCGGTTGTTGCAATGTGAATCTTCTGCTGAAGAAGTAATTCAGGAGACAATGATTCAGATCTGGCACCTTGGAGACAAACTCAAAACGATCAATAATATTGAAGCTTTAATCAAAACAATAGCACGGCGTAGAGCAATTGATCTGCTAAGGATAAAAGAGCAAAGTTTCAATGCCCAGAAGGAACTGTTAGGGATGCTGATAGCAATAGAACCGGATAACAATGAAGTTTTTACACTTGAATCGGCTCATATTGCATTGGAAGAGGGGATTGACAAGCTGCCAGACCAGCAGCGTCAGGTATATCAGCTTTGTTATCAGCAAGGCTTAAAATATCAACAGGTGGCCGATAAGCTGAATATAAGTCATGGAACAGTTCAGACACATATGAAATTAGCTTTAAAGTTCCTTAGGACATACGTTCGCAAGCATTCGCAGTTTGTATTACTCGCAATAATCCTGAAATTTTTATAAATCACGGCCCTCTCTGTTAACCAGTGATTTTTTTTAAAATAAAATTACCTCGATT
Organism: Pedobacter borealis DSM 19626; assembly: GCF_000708285.2. GTDB lineage: Bacteria > Bacteroidota > Bacteroidia > Sphingobacteriales > Sphingobacteriaceae > Pedobacter > Pedobacter borealis. The sequence continues at coordinate 9,617 of NZ_JAUG01000093.1, read as the reverse complement.
TCTTATTTCTCCGACTTATTAATAAAGTCACCTGACAGCAAGGTTAAATATGACCTCATGTTTATCATAAAACGACAAAATGGACAATAATAGATTTAGCTATTTATATGAGCAGTACCTGACCGGGCGTTTGACCTCTGATGAGTTTGAGGAGTGGAAAACGGCGTTATCTCAAGCTGATTCATATGCTGAAATTGATATTCTGGTACAGGATTTATGGGATAGGGACGATTTGTCAGTTCCTGACTATAATAGAGAAAATGCACTTAATATTTACAGAGAAATTGTTGCCTCACCTGATGAAGAAGCTGATCCTGTAAAACAAAACATTGTAAAACTTTGGCCGCGCATTGCCGCTGTCGCTGCACTTTTTGTAGCAGTTTGCAGCATTAGCTTTTTTTTCTTATCAAAATACCGTCCTCAACCTGAAAAAAGCACCGCCTATGTAAAGGACATTGCACCAGGGAAAACAGGGGCCACTCTAACCCTTGCAAACGGAAAAAAAATAAGACTGGCCGATGCGGTAAAAGGAGAAATAGCAAAGGAGTCGGGAATCAGTGTTAACAAAACAGCAGAGGGGTATCTGGTGTACCGATTAGGAACTTCTTCTGATAAGAGGGCGGAAAAAGAAGAGATGAATACGCTTTCAACAGCCCGTGGGGAAACCTACATTTTAATTTTGCCGGATAAATCCAAGGTTTGGTTAAATGCGGCTTCCAGCCTAACTTACTCTACGGATCTTTTGGACCACGGTATCCGGAAAGTCCGCCTTCAGGGAGAAGCCTATTTCGAAATAGCTAAAGATAAGAAGCATCCTTTTGTAGTAAGTACTGCAAATCATGATGTAGAGGTTTTAGGGACACATTTTAATGTCAATAGCTATCCGGAAGAATCCTCAACCACTACGACATTGCTTGAGGGCAGTGTAAAAATAATTACCGAAAAATTAACACGCCTGCTTAAACCCAATCAGCAATCCGTATTTACTGACGGTGGTTTCAATGTGAAAAATGTAAATGCTGAAGATGCCGTAGCCTGGAAAGACGGCGCCTTTATTTTCGAAGACGAAACATTGCAGAGTATTATGAGACGGATTTCCAGGTGGTATAATGTTGAGGTTGAATATGCTGAAAATGTAGATAAGGATAAGTTATATGGGGGCGGGGTGTCAAGGTACACCAATGTCTCTTCTGTGCTGGAAATATTGGAGTCAACAAAAAATATACACTTTAAAGTTAAGGGAAGGAGGATATTGGTGACGAAATAGATCTACTGTATATCACTCAAATATCAATTCACCCTAAAGAACCATTATGGTAAACTATCAATCCCGATGTATACCGGGACTGATAGTGTGTTTTGATCTTATGTTCCCGAAAAAGGAACTATTAATTGTTTAACCGCGGGCTTACAAATTTTCGACGATCAGGAAGCATCCGCAAAACCAACCAAAACAACCAAAAGTATGAAATTTATTCATCTATTTAGATGCAATATCCGATATGTCGCACCTAAACAAATTTTGCGCATTATGAAGTTGATTATTGTCATCATGACAACCTTTCTGTTACAGTTAAGTGCATCTACTCTTGCGCAGCATATTACGCTTAAAGAAAATAATATAAGTCTTCGGAAAGTCTTCAGTCAGATAAGAAAGCAGACAGGATATATTGTACTCTATGAGTCTGATCTTGTGAAGACGACAACGGCAGTAAGTGTTGATTTAGAAAACATCCAACTGGAGCAGGCCCTGAAAATTATTTTAAAAGATCAGAATTTAAACTTCGAATTAAGACAAAAATCAATCATTCTCAGCAAAAAAAGCATTTCTTCCGTAAAGCCCTTCATTGATAAAAGTGTCGGGGCAATTGATATTAAAGGGAAGGTCGTAGATGAGGATGGTAAAGGGATACCATCTGTTAGTATTCTGATAAAAGGCACAAAAAATGGTACTTATACAAATGAAAACGGTGGTTTCACGATTTCACTGGCAAACGGGGAACAGGAAATCGTTGTATCCGCTGTAGGTTATATTACGCAGACTATACTTGTTGGAAACCAAACAAGCATTAGTGTGGTCCTCAAAGAAAATAAATCGGAGTTAGGTGAGGTCGTAGTAGTGGGGTACGGAACACAAAAGAAAGGTAACCTGACCGGAGCAGTTTCTGTTGTTTCTATGGACAAAGTTCTTGGAGACCGGCCGGTTACAAATGTTGGATCTGCATTACAGGGTGCTGTACCGGGGCTTACCGTTTCGGGAAGTGCAAATCCGGGAGCAAGTAAAAGTATCAATATACGGGGTATAACTTCTATAAACGGCGGTAGCCCATTGATTTTAGTGGATAACGTCGTGACGACAAACCTGGACCTGATAAATCCTGCGGACATTGAGACCGTTTCTGTATTAAAAGATGCAGCTTCGGCTGCAATATATGGGGCAAGGGCTTCGTTCGGCGTAGTGATCATTACGACCAAAAAAGGCAAAAAAAATCAAAAAACGCAGTTAACTTACAACGGAAGTTTTGCATTTCAAAAGCCAGTCGATATTCCTGAAAAGGCGTCGCCTCTGGAAACCGTCCAGGGTTATAAAGATATGGGCTATACAACTTATTGGTCAGGCCAGAATGTAGATAAATGGCTTGGCCTGCTAAAACAGTATAATGCTAATCCGGGCAATTTTCCGGAGGCAGGATGGGTTGAGGATGGCGGTTATCGCTATTTTTTAAAGGCCAATAATGAGATGAAAGATATGACCTCAGGGGCGGCTACCAAATACAATCACAATATATCCGCATCAGGAGGTAGTGAGCATATTGATTATCGGTTTTCGCTCGGGCAGGCAAATGAAGATGGTATATTTATAACCGATAAAGACCGTTATAAAAGAACCAATGTATCTGCTTATGTAAATGCAGACATTAACAAGTGGCTTGCCACTTCAGTTGATGTTAAATATGCCAGCGGTTATAGGACTATGCCGAAAAATGCTGGAGAATTTGCTTTGTATGGAACCACGCACCCTTCCTATTATCCTACAGATTCTTTACCGTATAATGGTGTAATGTATCCTGTAAACACCCCGGCAAATATTATCAAGAACAGTGATGTAGAAAGCTGGTTGAATAAAAATACCCGCATCTTTTCCCGTACAGAACTTTCACCTCTTAAAGGACTTAAAGGCTATCTTGAATATACTTACGAAACTAATATCCAGGATAATAAATGGTATAACAATCTGTACTGGTTGCAGCGGGGAGTTGAAAATGCACTGGATCCATCTGACCAATCCACTGCTTACTTTAAAGATATAAACCAGATTACCTATAAATCCCTGAATGCCTATCTAACCTATGAGAAAAGTTTTCTGAACTCCCACACCATAAAACTTACCGCTGGATTTAACCAGGAGGAAAGTACTTCCGAGGGGCTGTCGTCAAAGAACTATTACATGATCAGCAATGGTCTGCCTTCCATTTCGGGAGGTACGGGAATAGTTGAATCAAAGGACCGGTTTAGTGAGTATGCTATCCAGAGTGGTTTTTATCGCCTTAACTATAATTTTAAGGACAAATATTTACTTGAAGCCAATGGGAGATACGACGGTAGTTCCAAATTTCCTGCCGATCACCGTTACGGTTTTTTTCCATCGGTATCCGCAGGTTGGGTGATCAGCAGAGAGTCATTCATGCAATCATTTAATTGGATGAATACCCTTAAGGTGAGGGCATCTTATGGTTCACTGGGCAATCAGAGTATTGATGACTACCAGTTTTATTCTGTGATGAACTCATATCAGCCATTCTGGATATATAATGGCCTTCGGCCTACCTCATTGACAACGCCAGGCCTGGTGCGTAAAGATTTCACCTGGGAGAAAGTAAATACGGTTGACTTTGGCGTTGATGTTGCCTTTCTAAAGGACAGGCTTTCTGCAAGTTTTGACTGGTACAGACGGAATACACTCGGGATGTTATCCCCAGGGCTTGATTTTCCAGCAGTAGTCGGCGTCAGTGCACCACTGCAGAACGCTGCAGATCTCAAAACAAAAGGATGGGAGCTTTCGATACAATGGCGTGATAAAATAAATGACTGGAGATATTCTGCGGGCTTTAATCTCTACGATTCCAGGAGCTTTATTACCCGGTACCGCAATGAAAACAAAGTGCTGACTGATTACTATGAAGGTATGGAAATGGGCGAGATATGGGGCTATGTTACCGATGGGTTTTACACTGCCGATGATTTTGAATCAAATGGTGCTTTGAAAAAAAATGTGGTTGCTATTCAGGGAGTGATGTCGCATGAGGGGGATATAAAATATAAAAACCTCCGTGATGATGCGAATTCTATCAATCAGATCGATATTGGCAATGGTACCCTCGCCAATCCCGGTGATAGAAAAGTTATAGGTAATAATAGTGCCCGTTACAATTTTGGCTTTAACGCTTCTATTGGATGGAAAAATCTGGACCTGTCCGTTTTGTTACAGGGCGTAGCCAAAAGGGATTATTGGGTCGGTGGAGACCTGATGTTCCCGCATGCTGGAAAATTCTCCACTTTCAACCAATATCAACTGGATTACTGGACACCGGAACATAAGGACGCATACTATGGCCGCTTGTATAAAGATGCAGGAGAATCACATATAGTTAACCAAAGAGTTCAGTCCAAATTCCTTCAGAATGCTTCTTATCTTCGTTTAAAAAATGTTTCCCTTGGCTATGTTATTCCAAAATCATGGTTTGGAAAGATCCCTTTAACGGGTGCCCGGATATTTTTCAGTGGTGAGAACATTTTCACCTTCACCAAGTTTATACCCGGAATAGATCCTGAATTCACCAAGCCTATACCCGAAAAAGATCCGCAATCCAAGCCTATACTCGGAAAAGATCCGGAACTGCAATGGCAATATCCTCAGATGGCCACCTATTCATTTGGAATAAATGTTAACCTTTAATTTAAACGTAATGAAAAGAACAACTATTTATATACTTGCATTGATCAGTTTATTTTCATGCAAAAAGAATTCTTTAGATAAATATCCCAAAGACCGGCTTATAGAGGAAACGGCTTTTATTACCTATGATAATTTTAAAACTTATGGGTGGTCGTTGTATGATATATTCGAAAGCCCCACCCACGTACAATATGTAGGTACCAATGATGCAGTAGGCTGTATGTATAACGGCGATTTTTTGAGTGGCGTTTTACAGAATAAAGGTCAGTTGAGAAATCCATGGGCATGGCAATTGGTTACCCCTGAACAAAATGCCGGAGGCTGGGACTTCTCTTTCATACGGAGGGCCAACATCATGCTGGATCACATTGACCAGTCGACAATGAGTGATATCGACAAGAAACACTGGCGCTCAGTAGGTCTGTTTTTCAGGGCGTATCATTATGTTGAGCTACTGGCCCGTTTTGGAGATGTACCCTGGCTGGAGCATGTTGTGAAAGAATCAGACGAAAATATCATCTACGGTTCAAGAACAGGACGGGATATAGTGGCAGCTAACATTTTAAGGGATCTCCAATATGCTGAAACAAATATTAAAGTTCAGGGCGAAGGTGTTTCCAGCAATACGATCAATCAAAAAGTGGTAAGGGCATTGTTGTCAAGGTTTGCCCTGTTTGAAGGAACATGGAGGAAGTATCATGGTCTGGATAACGCAAATGCCTATTTGACAGAGTGTACCCGTGTATCAAAACTTTTGATAGACGCGACACCGACCATCGGTAGCAGTTATCAGCAGTTATGGTCTACTGAAGTATTGAAAGATTATCCCGGGGTCTTTTTGTTCAAGGAGTATACAAACTCCATTATTATGCAGCCATTTTCAAGAGCGGAAAGAGGCGGTGGCCAGAAAGTGGAAATGCATGCCCGGACTTTAGAAAGGTATCTGTGCACAGATGGTAAAACCATTTCAAAGAGTCCTTTGTATAGCGGTGATGCCACCATAAATGATGAATTCAGGAATAGGGATCCCCGTCTTTTATATCGGGTAATTCCTCCATATAAGGTAAACGGAACATTAAATACCACTACCTGGAGCCATACTGGTGCTCCTCTAGATAGAGAATACATCGATGTGATGAATGCATTGGACAAAACTGCTAACAGACCATTTCCGGTAAAAAGCTGGCAACCATTTGTTATTTTGAATTCTCCCAATATACAGGGAGCTCAAATCAACCAGGCGCCTGTTTCCTGCAATACCGGTTATTATTTCTACATGTACTACAATACAGAGACCAATGTTACCGGTGGCGCTAATTTTTCAACAACGGATGTTCCGCTTTTCCATGTAGAAGAAACCATGCTGAACTATGCAGAAGCAAAATATGAGCTTGGGGAATTCGATCAGTCCGTAGCCGACCTGACCATTAACAAACTGCGCACGCGCGTAAATGTCGGTAAAATGGTAACGTCGGATATCAATTCTGCATTTGATCCTTTACGTGATCCTTCGGTGCAACCCCTACTTTGGGAAATAAGAAGAGAAAGAATGGTTGAGCTGATGGGGGAAGGCTTCAGTTTTCATGATGTAAGGAGATGGAAGAAGGCGGATTATTTCATCAATGTTCAGCCCTTGGGCGCAAGACTCGCTTCCTCCTGGCAGGGTGGGTTGCCGTCTTCACTCAAGTTTGTTACTGCCGGAAAAGATGCTGGCAGGTGCTATGTTTGGGATGATCCTATAGCAGGAGGAAAAGGATGGTTGGACAAATATTATTTGTACCCAATCCCCACTGCGCAGATTGCGCTTAATCCAAACATTAAACAAAACCCAGGCTGGTAGCTCAGCGATAAAAGAGGTTGTATCATAAATATAGAATTGTCATCCTGTCCAAAGGACTCCTGTGGAGAGCCTGTCGAAGGACCTGTTTAAATGCCCTTCAAAGCATTTCGACAAGCTCAATGCGACAAGTTCGAATGGAATCACAACTTATGATACAGCCTCTTTTATGATATCAGCTCAATCGCATCTCCAATGATTTAAAAGATAGAAGAAGAATGCTGTTCTATTCATTAGGTAGCAATATAAATTATTAAGAGAAATGAAGAAAATCACCTTTTATATTTTGTTTTCCATACTTGGATTTATGGCGAGCGCACAAAACGCGGCCATATCAAAACCCAATGTTATTTATATCCTTGCCGATGATATGGGACGTGGTATGCTCTCCTATTATGGGCAGAAAATTGTTAAGACGCCGAATATTGATAAGATTGCAAAACAGGGCGTAAGCTTTAACCGTTCCTACGCAGGTGTTTATTGTGCGCCATCCCGGGCCAGTTTGATCACGGGTTATAGTGATTGCCGAAAAGGAAAATATATACTGACCCAGGCGGGTATTTATGAAAAGGTAGCGAAAGGTTTATTGTCGGATGAGCGGGCACAGGCTAAAGTAGATAGTATCGTTGGCGGTGAACCCGACATTACCTATTTACCCCAGTTGTTTAAACAAGCTGGGTATATTACTGGCGAAATAGGGAAACTGGATTACGGTTTTGTAACCACTACCAATCAGATGAAAAAACACGGATGGGATTACTGGTATGGTTATTACGACCATCAGCAATGCCATGGTTTTTATCCTATGTTTTTGCATGAAAACGGTAAGATGATTTCTATTCCTGGCAACACCAGGCCCGATGCAGGCAAGACTGGCGAATGGGGCTCGGAAGAAGGAGAAAAAGAACGCTGGAACATGGAGGGGAAAACGGTTTATTCGCAGGATCTGTTTTTAGATAAGATACTTTCGTTTATCCATCAGAACAAAAACAAACCCTTCTTTCTTTATCATCCAACGCAATTGCCTCACGGCCCGGTGTCTATCCCGGCTATTCATCCTGATTTTGTTTTTAACAACAAACTGACGCAGATCGAAAAAGAATATGCTTCTATGCTTAAGAAACTGGACGATAACGTAGGGATAATTATGGATGAGTTGAAAAAAACGGGACTGGATAAAAATACCATTATCGTTTTTTCTTCAGATAATGGCCATGAACTGTATTATAGCTACAAAGGCCGTGTAGAGAAACCCTATAAGAACATGCAGACCGGAAAGGGATTCGATAACATTACCGAAAAATTTTATAGCAATATTGGTGGCGATGTTTTTGATGGCAATAATGGTATGGCAGGCTTAAAGCGTATGAATTGGGAAGGCGGTGCCAGAGTCCCTTTGTTTATAAGTTGGCCAGGGTATTTTAAACAGAATGTAGTGTTGCAGCAATTAGTGGGCAATTACGATTTTATGGCAACCATAGCAGAATTGTTGCATATAAAGCCAAAAGATAAAAAAGATGGCGCTTCGTTCTTATCAACCTTAAAAGGCAAGAAAAATGAAGCAGAACATGATGCCATTGCATTCGCATCGCCCATGGGACCGGCATTAATCACTTATGACGGATGGAAGCTCCGGTACCTTGCGGCGAAGAAAATTTATCAGCTCTATTATTTACCCAACGATTATAAAGAAGAACATGATCTTGTGCAGCAACAGCCAGGTAAAGTAGAAGCTTTAAAAAAGATATTAGCTGAAAAATGTGATGGCGATGTAAATAATGGTTGGTTTAATGATGATCGGGATGTCAAAGCAGTAAGATAGCCTATTTTAATCTATGGCGTTTATCAGATGATTTATTGAATTCGATAATGATCCGTTACGGGCCTTTGGCGTTCGATCGAATTTTCATCCTGTTTTTGTTACTGATACCTAGCTAGCTAATTGCTTTCTTTTCCATGTAATTTGTCTAATGCCGACCTAACTAGGGCTTTAACTATTAAAATTAGCAATTTATCTTCTTTTTCGGTGGATATCCAGCTTGTTGTGTCATCAATTCTTTGATGCTTTTTTGGTTATTTATATCGGATTCTGAGCACTACCGATGTGTTGATGGAGGGGCTTGGGTTTGAGTCTTTGTCAGTAAGAATTGTTTTCCATTTTAAGTTTTTTGTTTTGTATAGGCGGTGCTGCTGCTCGAGCCTTGGTTTTTGTCCCTTTTCTTAAAGCTTTCCTTTTTGATTGTAGTTGATCCCTCTTTTAGACGCCTCGATAGGCTAACTTGCTAATAAAGTGGCGAAAAAGGCTGTTTTTTTAAGATTTTCCCCCTATTTTTTTAAGATTTTCGCTATGTAATATTCTTGTGATTATACAATTTTACGATATAACCAAACTAACCAATAAACCAGTTTTTACAAAATGTGACCTCCTGAAGGAAAGGGCCTGCCTGAAATCAATGTATGCAATAATATCATTGACGGTGGACAATTCCATTTTTTGCAGCTTTTTACCTTAAGATGTTAGTTATCGATATCCAGCTGGATTGATCTAGCTGGTATAGAACTAACAGGATTGATAACAGCAGAAATGATGGTTGTTTTTTGATAGTAAGCTGACGATTTTAACTTATAACCGATGAACAGAATATTTTTTCTTTTGGCCCTGCTTGCCTTAGTTGTTAAGGAGGCTGATGCCCAGCAGGCAGGAAAAATCGACAATGATGACAGATCTAACAGCCTGATCGCTGCAGCTCCTTTTTTACGGATTACTCCTGGTGCCCGCATTGCTGGCATGGGCAATGCCGGTGTAGCGGTTGAGGCTGATGC
>NZ_JAUG01000092.1 GCF_000708285.2 Pedobacter borealis DSM 19626 | reverse complement strand
GCGGCCTAGTTGGGTGGAAACGCAAAATCGGTTAAAATGTTGATTATTAGTAGTTTGTAAAATAACGTCAATGGTAGGGTTAATTAATTGTTTAAAAATCAAAATAGATGACAGAAGCTTTTTTTTTGCAGTGGTAGGCTGCGAAGAATCGTCATTGCGAGAAGGCTCTTTCAGCCGACGAAGCAATCTTACAACGATCGCTACCAGCGTGCGCATTAAGATTGCTTCGTTCCTCGCAATGACGACCATCCTATTGGAGTCTGTCAATGGTAGCGGAGTGTAACGTAGTCGAGAAATCATTAGGTTAACAGCGAAATAGGAGATAAAAAAAGAAGGGCAAGCGATCGTAAAACGTGCTTGCCCACTCTGGCTCCCTCTGCTGGGCTCGAACCAGCGACCCTCTGATTAACAGTCAGATGCTCTAACCAGCTGAGCTAAGAAGGAGTACTGGTCGTTTCCTAAAATGAGGTTTATTTATACTTTACAGTTAAATACCCTTGTTCATTTTGGGAGTGCAATATTAGCGCTTTTAAACTATTTATGCAAAAATTAATTCAATTATTATTTAAGAAAACGATCCTCCCTTTACGGCGGAGGATCGTTTTGCGAATTTCAAACTGAATATCAACAGGTTATCCTCTTTCTATTTAACAATCCAAGGTGCGAGGTTAATATCGTCAATTCCATTATATTGGCGAAGTAAAGCCTGTTTTAGGTTTTCGCCATTGGTTGTTCTTTCGATATTGGGGTACTGAAAACGCTTGGGAATCCTGTTACTATTGCCTACGCCAGGGCCTAAATCGAAAGTTGGCACACCTGTTCTGCGGTACTGATAGTAAGCTTCGAAGCCCGAATTACGGAAATAAGCCAGGTATTTCTGTGTCAGGATCTGCTTTAAACCATCGGCTGTATTACCGGCATATTTAACCGCGGCCTGCGCATAATAATCGCTTTCGAAAGAGAAATTAATATTAAAATTTTCAAATTCGCCCAGCTTCCCATCCTTTTTCAAAAAGGTGACCACATTAACGCCGTCTTTAATACCATAGAAACTGACAGAAGCCTGAATCCCTTTTTTATACCAGCTTTCTGCATCGCCAGTAGCCCAACCGCGGTTAATACCCTCTGCTTTGATAAAACAAAGCTCAGGATAAGCAATGATAAAAGTATTTTCTGCTGTATAACCACTATAGTAGCGATAACGGCCAATCAGCGAATACAGCCCCTTCTGTACCTTATCCAACATTACCCCCTGGTCTTCACCTGTAGGTGCACCAATAAAATTGCGGTAATCGGTAATGGCGTAACCATTGGCTTCGGCTATTCCTCTTGCCGGCTCAGCAACCATGTAGGCCCGGGGATCTTTAAGGGTCGAAAGCGTATTTAAATACGTACCCGCCATATTGTAACGCAGGGCATCATTACCAAAATTATCTTTATTGTTCGGGTATTTGTTAAAACTCTCATTGTATACAAACTGCAGGTTATCGGCCATACTCTCCATAACCGGATATTTGGTCGGGTTACCCAATACCGCAGCAAATTGTTGTTTTACCTGTAAGTCGGCATCATCTGCTTTTGTACTCAAATTGATCAAAGTCCGTAATTTAAAGGTATTTACCACCTTTTGCCAAGCTGCCAGGTCATTTTTAAGGTAGATATCGCCTTTTAATTCTTTGTTGCCTGCAACAATTAAAGCCGATAAATCGTTGTTCGATTCTTCTAACCAGGTTAACGATTGTTTAAAAATATCTTTTTGGGTATCGTACTTCGGGGTTAAGTTGGCGAAACCTTTTAAGGCGTCAGTCATTGGTAAATCGCCCACTTTCAAACTCATTTTCACAAAATAATATGCTTTAAAGAATTTAGCCAGTGCCAGGTAAGGCTTAGCTACTGCACCGCCTAAACGGTTGGCTTCCCCTTCCATTTTTACCACATTTTTTAAAGTTGTATAATCTAACGAAGCACCTGTCCAATCGTAGTTATTGGTTGCGTAATAGAAATAATTGGCCGCAGTGTACTGGTTCCATCTTTCTGAGCCCGAAAAAGGTGCCTCGTACATATCGAACAAAATACCGTTCAATAATAAGTTTGGCGGAACGGTTTCGGCCTGGTTCGGATTTTTAAAATTTTCTTCAAATTCTTTCTTGCACCCGCCACAAACAGCAACGATGATGAAGAGGAACAGGATTTTATATATTGATTTCATAATACTTATTGCTAAAGGTTAAAAAGTAACATTCAGGTTAAAACCTATACTTCTTGTAGTTGGTGTTTGCAGTGTAGAGGTACCTTCTCTGCCCGAGTACTGATCTACATCCACATCGTTATAAGTAGAATTGATAAAGTACAGGAGATTACGTCCCACTACCGAAATATTGGCCGATTTGATAAACGTGCGCTCCAATAGTTTCTTAGGCAATTGGTAGCCAAAAGTTACTTCGCGCAATTTGGCATAGGTGCGGCTCATCATGGTGTTCTCTTTGGCACCATAAAAAACGCCCAGATAATCCTGCAACAACTGCGGAGTGGTATTCGGCGCAAAAGTTAGGTCGCCATAATTGGTAATTACACCCGTAACCGGATCGAAATTGAGCTTACCGTTATTGGCAACCACCACACCATCGCCTACCCATGTACCTTTATAAGTTGGATCGTTTACACGCAGGTAATCCTGATATCTGGCTTCGCCCATTTTACCCTGGATGGTTTCGATCTGACGACCGCCCTGGAACGATTTTAACCTAACATAATCTTGCATTACGCCACCCACTTTACCATCTAACTGGAAACTGAAAGAGAAATTCTCATACCTGAATTTGTTACCGATGCTCCATACCCAGTTTGGATCGGCATGCCCCAGCAGCTGGTTAACCGGTAACGAAACCGGTGTTCCGCTTGAAGTATGGATCACCTGTCCGCTTGGTGTTTTAGCTAAAACAGAACCATAGATATTGTCGATACGGTCACCGGTTTTAAAGAATTGATCAACCGATGTTTCGCCCGGGGCAAGTTCCTTGTAAATCTGTTTGTAGGTAGACCAGTTGATCATAACATCCCAGCCAAATTTGTCGGTCATGATTGGTGCACCTGATAAACTTAACTCCACTCCACTGTTTTGCGTTTTACGGCCGTTGATGGTATTGGTTTGGTAACCTGTTGCTGCTGAGATATTTTGTCTGATAATTTTCGGCCCATCAAGATACCTGAAATATGTAGCTTCAAAACCTAACCGGTTTTTCAGGAACTTCAGATCGATACCACCTTCGTAATTGGTTCTGCTCTGCGCTTTTACTGCGTTCAGATCGATAAGGTTGTTGGTATAATAGGCACCTGTTTGGTTATTGTAGGTTGGCCTGATGCTGTAAGGCGAAGAAAGACCATAACCAGGACCACCGTATGACGAAGTATATTCTGCACCATAACCAATTGGATAAGTTTGCAGTGGTGTTGCACCAATAAATTCCTGTGTACCCAAACCCGGATCTTTAACGTTTGCATACGATGCCCTTACTTTTGCAAATGAAATAAAAGCAGGCATTTTTACATAATCGGAGATTACCGAGCTTAGCGAAACCGAAGGATAGAATGCTGAATTGTTGCCCGGAGGAAGTGCAGAGTTTTTATCTACACGGCCAGTGGTATTGATGTTCAGGTACTTTTTAAAGCTCAAATCAACTGAGTAAAAAGCACTTAACACCAACATTTGTGAATTGAAATCGAATGCTTTTACCGGGTTTTTAGAGTTCGAGAAGTTATATACATTCGGAACATTTAAATAATCGGTTGTGGTAAAGCTCGAATTGTAACTGAAGTTACGGGCATTACCACCGCCGAAAGCACTGATTTCGAATAAATCGCCAATGTTTTTATTGTACTTTAAAATCAATTGCGTATTGTTTTCGAACATGCTGCGGCGGTCTTCCCTATAATCGCCCAAGCCTTCTTCACGTCCGTATGGGTGAGCAGAAAACGGCATTTTCTCGGTCCTTAGCTGATCGTAAGTAGAGATCTGCGTTTTCAGCAATACATCCAATCCTTTGGTTACATTGTAGTTTAGAGAGGCATAACCGTTAATATCGTTCTTTTTATGTCCGCGTAACCACTCGTAAGATAAAAAATAAGGGTTATGGTAACGCTGGTATTCGGCGTAAATAGACTGGATTCCTTCTTTACCTGGCTGCCAGTAGTTTTTCATATCGTCGATGTTCCAGTCGGCACCGCCCCAAAGTGTCATGTTATAAATCACACTGTTCGGTCCATAATTTACATCAGGAATGTTATCAGAAAACTGGCGACTGTAATTGATGTAGGCTTCGGCCCTTAATTTCGGACTGATGTTATACGAACCACTTACATTAAAATTGTTGATATTTAATTGTGTGTTAGGTATAATTCCTTTTTGATAATTATTGGAAATGGAAACCCTTAAATTATACTTATCTGTTGCAGAAGATAAGGCAATGTTGTTTGCAGAAAGCAATCCTGTTTCAATAAAACGCTTTAAGTTATCCTTTCCACGGCCTACCCATGGTGTACCCTGGCGCACGCCGTTCACAATCGGACTATCATATTGAGGAATCAACTGACCGTCGAATTTTGGCCCCCAGATATCGTAATCACCATCATTTAAGCCACCACCTTTTCCATCACCAAAAGCGTAGGCACTGTGCTCACCTGGCCCGTACTCGTCCTGGCTTTTCGGCAAAGCGATAAACCCTTTGTTAAACTGCGTGCTCGAATTTAGTTCTACGGTAAAACCTTTGTCGCTCAGTTTACCTCTTTTAGTGGTGATTAATAATGCACCATTATAAGCCTGATAGCCATAAAGTGCCGCTGCTGCTGGGCCTTTAAGCACGGTATAAGTATCAATATCATCGGGATTGATATTCCAGGTATCCGAATTGATCGGCACCCCATCTACCACTACCAAATTAACATCGTTACCGCGAAGGTAAAGCGACGAACGGCCCAAAAGCTCTGAAGATACCCCAACAGTTAAACCGGCAACCTTACCCACCAATCCGTTTACCGGATTAGCTTCTCTGGCTTTTACCAGATCGGCTCCTTTTACTTCCTGAATGGCATAACCCAGGTTTCTTTTCTCTTTACGGATACCGAGGGCGGTAACCACTACCTCGTTTAAATTTTTCGAGTCTGTTTTTAAAGTTACGGTAAGGTTTGCGCCAGTAACCTGAACTTCTTGCGGAAGAAATCCGATCGAACTAAAAACAAGTGTTTCGCCTGTTTTGGCATCGAGGGTAAAGCGGCCCGACAAATCGGTAGAAGTAGCTTTTTTAGTCCCTTTTACCATTACGCTAACGCCTGGAACCGGCTGTTGCGCATCGTCTTTAACCAGACCAGCTATTTTTGTTTGTGCCCAGGAAAAATAAGGCGTGAGGCACAGCAACAGCAAAGCTACCATGCACATCTTCATCTTGTAGAGATGTTTCATTTATCTATAATTTTTTTAGGTTTTATAGATGCAATGATAAGATGTGTATGTTAGCCTAATGCCAACTTTTAGTTAACAAAAACCCCTATTTCTGTTTAGTATTTGTTAACCAAATATTTTCTTAATGCTTTCTGCGGCATAACCTGCGCTGGCAGTCATTCCTTTACCGCCAATAGCTGTACGGATATGGATGCGATCGTCGAGATCGTAAGTTACAATATGTTTTGTTGCGTGCTGCGGATAAAATCCGGCCCAGGTACTTTGCAGTTTTCGCACATCGAAATCAACTATCCGGGCTGCTTCTTTGAGCATGAGCTCATTAATGTGGTGGCTTAAATCGAAACCCAGATCGTCGAAATGGTTTACATCGGCATACACATGCGAATCGCCAATAATAATCGTATTATCTGCCGCCTTTTTAAACAGGATATGGATACCCCATTTTTTCAGCTCTTCGTAATGCTCAGGGGTTTTAATGCTTTTAAAAGACGGACAATAGTACTCAAAACTCTCATAACGCCTGGTAGTTAACCCTGTTAAAATATTACCTGTTAAAGCTACTTCTGGCATAGGTATGCTGCGCATCATCTGCAGCTTACTTACCACAATACCGCTCTCGCTAAACAGTTCGGGATAAAGCAGTTTAAATTCGTAACCGTTACAGATAATGGCTTTCTCTGCCGTAAAAAGTTCAGTATTGTTTCTTAAACCTACTTCAACACCAGTGCCTTTGCTTTCGCAGGCGGTAACCGGACTGTTGTATTTAAGTGTGTATTGTGCAAACTTAGTCTGCATATATTCATGCAGGCGGTGGATCATTTGATCTGGTGCTACACTAATTTCCTGAGGAAAAAAGATGGCTTCTTTGGCATAAGAAGATTTAATAGCAGGATATTTCTTTAAAACCGCTTTTTGACTAAGCAATTCGGTTTCGTACCCAATGGTATCGTAATGTGCTTTCAGCTCGTGGATCAAGGTCTGCTCATCGTTATCTGATGCGATGTACACACTACCATTTTGCTGCACGGAAATATCGAATTCTTGCTGAATTGATTTATAAATATCTAAGCCAGCCACCCCATATTCGAACCATTCGGCCTCCATACCTGAGGGTACCACCTGACCAAAATTGCGTACCGTAGCGCCAACCGGAAAATTGTCTTTTTCGAGCTGTAGTACCGATTTGCCCGAAAGTAAAGCATGGTAAGCATGGAATGTTCCTAGAATCCCTCCACCAATTACAATAAGATCGAAATGTTTATTCATTGTTTATTTTTTGCTGATCTCAGGATGTTTTTAATTCATCCAGACATCAATGTTGAGTTAATATTGTTTAGCTACTTTATCTTTTAAAAATTACGCGTCATTCTCGCGCAGGCGGGAATCTTAAAGCTTATTGCATTACGATTATACATAAGCTTTCTTTTCTTCATAAGCATTCATGAGCACTACTTGGTTCCCAGTCAAGTTGAGAATGACGATCTCTTGAGGACCACCGCGCCCTGTACTTCTACCATTTAAGAAATGTAAGAAACATATAAGCTTAAATGACCTTATATTCCTTACATGGCAAAAAATGACATCCAAAAAAAAACATCTTTTCACTTTCCTGCTAAAATTACACTCCCAGCCGCCTGCATCTTTTTGTTTGTAACCAAAGTTTTTCTTCTAAAATAGATCAAAGAAAGTACACTACACATCCCTCCAATTAATGGTATGGCAAACAAACACTGCTTAAAAAAGTGCATCCAGCTGGCATTCGTATCACCGAACTCATGAAACAGGAGTATTGAAAAACTACCTACATAACCAATAGAATCGGCCACATACATAATAAAACCGATGTTGCTCTTATAATGAAAATTGGCAATCATCCGTTCAAAGAAAATAGCATTATAGGGAATGTAGGCCATATACAGTCCCATTCCCAGTAAAGCCATCCAGCTAACAGGCCCAATGTAGCCCCTATCAAAAAAGAATGTACATACGCCAATTAGCAAACAGCCCGAAATAATCATGATATGGATCACGGTAAAAGCTTTGAGGTTATCTTTAATCAGGATCAAAAGTCCCATCATCACCAATACCACAACCGAAATCAGGGTATCAATCTGCGTATAGATATGGTTGTTATGAATACCTAGGCCATTCCAGATTTCTACTTCGAAATTATCGCGCATATCGCGGATACAGGTAAGCAGCACGTAAATGATTATGGTTAAGATGATACCTGGCAAAAATGTGGTGATAAACTTTCTGCGCTGTTTCGCATCCATTGGCACCCGCTTGGTACGTAACTCCTGATCTTCTTTTGAAGGCGGCGGAATAACCTCCAGACAAAAAACAAACAGGAACAGTGGAAGCAGAAAAACCAGTCCGGTAAGAAAAGGCATCCAATAATCGCTTACCGAAGCAAACGACATCAGCGTACGTGCTACCGTTTTAACAAAACCTGAGGCAAATATTAAACTGATCGACATTAACGCACCCATAAATTCGGTTGTTTTTCTTCCTTCCAAATAACTGAATACCAAACCCCAGATCATGCCCAAAGGGAAACCGTTGAGAAAAAGAAATACAATATTGTAAGGAGCAGGTACCAAAGCAAATCCGAGCAGGGCTAGCCAAGAAAAAAGAATCAGAAAAATGATGCTCCTTGCCCGGTTACTTTTCCCCGATTCGGAAATAAAACGGATACCATAAAACTTACTTAAGGTATAACCTACCATTTGAGCAATAACCAACCAAACTTTATAATCGATATGCAGAAATTCCTGATGCTCAAAAGTAGCAGAGGCAAAAGCTTTACGAAAGGCATACATACTGGTATAACAACCAAATGCTGCTATACCACCAAGCATTGTAATTAACCAATAAGGCCAATTAAGTGCTTTTTTTCGGGCAAGATGAAGTAAACTCATCCTAATATCTGCTTATGTTGTTTATCATACCGAACACCATTAATTTGATTGAAATATGTATTTATCTAAAAACACAATAGTAAACATTGTTTATTTTTAGTAAACAATATAAAGATTATCAAATTGTTAAGTTTTAACCGTGTAGGGCCTGTATTTATTTCGTAAAGGCCTCTAATACCGGCCTCCCTCTCCAACATTGCGGTTGTTGCAACCTCATTAACCAGGCTAGTGTTGCGGCCGTATCGTAGGTAATAATTGCATCTTTTAATTCGTGGTTTTTACGAACGCCAGGGCCTGAGATAATCCACGGGATCTGCACTTCATCAAGCGATTTACCCCCATGGCCTTTACCTTTACCACCGTGATCGGCAGT
This sequence comes from Pedobacter borealis DSM 19626, assembly GCF_000708285.2. Lineage (GTDB taxonomy): Bacteria > Bacteroidota > Bacteroidia > Sphingobacteriales > Sphingobacteriaceae > Pedobacter > Pedobacter borealis. Next base: position 11,845 of record NZ_JAUG01000092.1, on the reverse strand, counting down.
AACCAGGATAACGGTTTCATCAGCTATGCCTGCATCGTTAACCGCTTTTACAATTTTACCGATCCGCTGATCCACCAACTCCAGTTGTTTATAATAAGCCGGTGTACGGTGACCGATTGAATGCCCCGTACCATCAGGTTCGTCTAAATGCAGAAAGGTAAAATAAGGTTTTTCTTTTTTGATAATCGCAACAGTGGTATCAGTGCAAAAATCATCTTTGTCATTTCCGCTAACGATGATATTTACTGCTTCTTTCTCAAATAAATAACCAATACCACTCCAGCTATACACAATAGCTGTTTTAGCCTGTTTTTTTTGATCTCTGATTACACTAAATATCCCTGGAAACAAACCATAAGATGTTTTGGTGATAGATGGAATTTCGGGCACTTTACTGTCCCATTCGGTATAACCATGTTCGGTTGACCCAGCACCCATTAACAGGGAAGCCCAGTTTACAGCACTGGAAGATGGCAATACACAACGTGCCTGTGTAGTCCACGAGCCGTTAGCCATTAGTGCTTTAAGATTAGGCATATTCGCCTCTGGCAAAGCGTAGCCACCAAAACCATCGCAACCAATTAAGATTACGTGTTTAATTTTTTTAGGTTGTGCCTGGGCAAATACACATAAACAAAGTAGCACTAAAGTACTTTTCAAAAATCTTTTCATATTCATATTTTCTATTACCAAACCTAAGATTGGTTTATAAAGATGAAGATAAGTATTTGTTAAGTATTAATAAACTTTGTTTACATAAATGTTATTCAAAAAAATAAATCACCAGCATTAGCGCCCTGCTATCGCCAATATTAACCGGGGTGTGAGAAAGCCTTCCATCGAAAAGCATAGAGTCTCCTTTTTCGAGTATAATTTTCTTTTTCGAAAACTGATACTCTACTTTACCTTCTATCATGTATTTAAATTCGAAAGCTTCGGTTTTCACCATTGGGCGATGCGCATTCACTTCGAGCTCGAGCAGTACAAAATCGGCAGTCGAAAACTTAATATTCTTAGTTAAAATACGCGAGTAGTTAAAACCTACGGCCTGTTCTTTTTCGAACTTCTGGTACTGATCTTTTCGTTTCACCAGAACGGGGGCATCTTTTTTATGAAAATTGATATCCTTAAAAAAACTGTTCAGATCTATCTGCAGACTTTTAATAATATCCATTAATACCATTAAAGACGGAATGGTACGGCTATTTTCGATTTGAGAGATCAGCCCCTTGCTTACCTCTGCTTTATCTGCAAGCTCCTGAACGGTAATCCCCAGTTCTTTACGTCTTTCTTTAATTTTAAGGCTAATCTGTAAAAGAATTTCTTCTTGCATATGCTAAAATCGTGTTAATAACGCTAATGTATTATTTTATTCCTACAATCTAAATCAACAATCGCATTAGTTACGGAATTACATTTTTAACATGCTTATAAAAACAAGAGGCTGTATCATAAAGGCGATTTCACCTCAGATGCTGTCATGTTGAGCCTGTCGAAACACCTTAAAGCGTATTTAAACGGGTCCTTCGACAAGCTCAGGATGACATATATATATTTATGATACAGCCTCTAGCAAAAATTTAACGGTAATGTCCGGGTACCCAATACCGACCGCCATGAGGGCCAATATTATAATGCCCGCGTACCCAGTGTGCCCTTGGTGCATGTGCGCTTACCACGCATGCACTAAAATTAACCGCCATAACCAATAAGAGCAATGCATTTACAATCCTTTTCATAACCTAACCTTTTAAGTGAAAAATAAATCAAGCTTTATGCTGTGTGTTTTATTTTGACGGTTGGTTAAAAGAAAAGTTTAATCGTTTTAAAGAAAAAACTAAGGCATGTTACCAGCCTTGGTAGCTTCATGAAAGTGAGATAGCTTGATCGTCTCTGACCCATAGTTGATGGTTAGGTGGCCGCCTGGTAACCAATGCCCAATTAACCAGCGAACCATTAAATCTATTCTGTTATCTTTGGAACCATGACGATTAGATTAGCTGTAACAGCAGATATCCCGAAGATAATGCATTTAGTAAGCAAGGTTGTACCGCTTATGCGTGCGGCAGGGAATTTCCAATGGGGAGAAGATTACCCAAACCCAGAGGTATTTGATAATGATATTACCATCGGTCAGTTATGGATAGCCGAGCTACAAGATCAGGTTGTTGGTGTTTCTGCAATTACTACAGATCAAGATCCCGAGTATGCCGATGCGGGTTGGGATATTAACAAACAAGCCATTGTTACGCACCGTTTAGCAGTAGACCCTGACAGCCAGGGCATGGACATTGCCAAGGCTTTAATGAACCAGGCCGAAGTGGTAGCAAAAGCTTCGGGAATTTCTATCTTAAGGGTTGATACCAATAGCGAAAATATGGCCACTCAAGCAATTCCCCGAAGCTCGGCTATCAGTTTAGCGGTGAAATAAGCTTGGCCAAACGCCCTGGACTACGTTTCTTTTGTTATCAAAAATTACTGTAATCATCAGTTACACTTTTAACAAACCACGAAATGCTCTTGCAGCATAATACGATTGTGCGCCATTGTGATACACGAACACATGATTGTAGCGGCGATCGCCAAAAAAGGCACCACCCAATTTTCTAATCTCTGGAGGGGTAACAAGCCAACTCGATGTTTTGGTATCGAACTTTCCGAGTTGCTGCAAAAAGCGGTATTGCTCTTCTGTTAAAAGTTCGACACCCATCGTAGCAGCCATATCAATAGCATTATTTTCCGGTTGGTGCTCTTTTCTCGATTCCAGTCCTTCCAAATCATAACAAATACTCCTCCGGCCTTTAGGGCTTTCTGCCGAGCAATCGTAAAAAATGTATTCGCCTGTTTTTTTGTCGAAATCAACTATATCAGGTTCGCCACCTGTTATTTCCATTTCATCGAGTATCCATAGTTTTCCGGGATCGGCTACTAACCTTTCCTCTACTTTAGCCCATTCAATGCCTTTATGGCGATTCATATTTTTTTCAAAACGGACTTTTAAAGTATGGAGGAGTTCTTTGGCTTGCTCTGCCGACAACTCTTTTTTATTATTATTTATTTTACTCATATGTTTTTTTTGGTTAAAAATCCTGTCGTCTATAATTCTATCCTAATCAAGTATAAGGCTTACCCTATCTTTCAGTACCACTTTTTTACTAAATAGGTTAGGAGCGCAGTGCCTGTACAAAATACTAAGTTTCTTCCCGTTTTCTGCTTTTACGCTTTCCCGAAAGTTCGGGATACCTCCTTGCTGCAGGTAACGCTCAATGTCATTAAGTTAAGCATACATTTGTCAGTCTGAGCCTGTCGAAGACCTTTACTAGTCGAAAACAAAAAAAACATTTGTCCTTCGACAGGCTCAGGATGACAATGTTTTTTGTTTTCTTCTTAACTTAACAACATTGGGGTAACGCTCCAACCGGGGCTAAATGGCTAAGGCAGCCTTTCATTTTTTTGGGGGGGGACAGGGCGCACAAACCCTTGCTCCTAAACCCGACAGCAGCGACAGCCTCCGATTTTTCCATCGGAGCTATAGCGGATGGCGGGACTGAAACCGCCAAGAACCACAAACCGCTCATTTCTTAATTTCAAAAAACACTAATCTCTACCTGGAGCACAATGCCTTTACACTACATTAAAAAGATCCTTCGACTACGCTCTCCACAGGAGTCCTTTGGACAGGATGACAAACCAATAGTGATAACATCCGACAATACGAAATGAGGAACGATTAGTCATTCAATCCTTTGCCGCTTAATATCTGCGGCATAAATTTCTCTACCCTTGCCTCACGGGTTTTAGCTTGTTTGGGCGCAGCAAAATGAAGCAGATACGCCCTTTGTCGCCCAGGTGTTAATGCCTCGAATGCTGTTTTTAAATCAGGAATATGATCTAATTTATGTTGAAACTCATCTGGAATGGTATACGCTGCTGTTTTTTTCAAATCTACTTTCAAACCAGCTCTTTCTACCTCAATGGCTTCATAAATATAAGTTTTCAAAATAGGTTTCAGTTCCACGATTTCTAGGGCATTGGTAAAACGTGCCTGTCTTGCCGACTGTACATTTTTCGTTTGCTGGATCAGGATCCCAGCGGCATCATTCAATAAAACGCCTTTAAAAAATAAAAATGCGCAGTATTCTTTAAAATCATGTATTAAAACGATGTTGCTGTTGTGTAAGGTATAACAAGGCACTCCCCATTTTAATTCTTCGGTAAGCCCACAATCTAGGGCAATTGTCCGTAGCAGCAACAGTTCTTCCTGCCACTTTTTCGCTTTGTTAAAATAAAAATCAACTTTTGGATTCGTTTTCATATCAGTCGAATTTGTTGTTCCTTTACCCCGTTCCTTCCTTATAATTTAAATTATTTTAGTTAACTGAGCTAATTTTTCTATCTGCAGGCCTAAAATACCACGACAATACAGTTAACACGAGCAGCAATATTGGCCCAAAATATGCCGAAAAACTGGTATCGCCAATTGCAATATGTGAGAAAACAGCACCAGACATGGCAAAGAAAAAACCTGCATAAGCCCATTCTTTCAGTAAAATAAATTTAGGAATTAACACCGCAACCACACCCAAAATCTTCCAAATCCCCAATATAGTCAGAAAATAAAGCGGGTAACCCAATTGCGTAAACAATGTCACTTCTTCTTTCATTTTTATCAACTGTACTATTCCTGTTGATAACATGCCTAGCGATAGCCAAACGGTGGCAATCCAATAGATAATTTTGTCTCTTTTTGTCATAATGTACTATTTTAATTGGTTTACAATGTTTTCTAAACGGTTATGTGCCATATTAATACCCTGAGCAAAAGGCAAGGCAAGTATTTGATCCCTTAATGCCACTGATTTATAAACTACATGCATAGTAAGTTTACTACGATCATCGGTTAGTTTATCAAACTTTAAAAACTCAAGCTGAACGCCAAAAGGTGTATTTTCCATTTCGAATGTCCGCGTTATTTTTTCATCAGGCACAAACTCGTGTATAACTCCGGTGGCTACAAATGCTACGTTCCCTTTAGCATCAGCAGTTTCGAACTGGTAACTGCCATACTTTTTGTTTTCAAGTTTCAATACTTTTGTCCCCATCCATTGCGCTATAATTTCAGGTTCAACATAAGCCTTAAAAAGCAATTCTACAGGCAGATCAAATTCTCTGGTAATGATCATTTCCTGTTTGCCATTTTCGGCATCAATTTTTGTTTTCTGCTCCATGTTATGCTATTTGCTTGGTTTATAGTTTTTCATGATATCTTCCAGTTTATTAAATCTGTCGTCCCACATCTTGCGGAACGGCTCAATAAAATCGGCAATTTCTTTCATTTTTTTTGCGTTAGTGTGGTAATGAATTTCTCTGCCGTTTTGTTTTTGCTCCAACAACTCGCACTCCGTGAGGATCTGTAGGTGTTTTGAAATAGTTGGCCTTGCGGTGTCGAAATTGGTAGCTATTGCACCAGCCGTCATCGATTGTGAAGCAACTAAAAGCAATATTGTCCTTCTCGTAGGGTCGGCAATGGCCTGAAATACATCTCTTCTTAAATTCATTATGTAGCTATTTGACTACAAATATACATGTAGTCATTTAACTACGCAAATTTTTATGAAAGTTTTTTTTTAACAAGGCTTTCTTCAACAGATCGTCATAAGTTTGGTTTCATTCGTCATATCTATTAAAGCATCAGGATCCTGTTTATAAAATTGAATATATTTGATCAGCACATGCAAAAGAGAAGAAAGTCCCCCTTAACGAACCCGAAACACCATGAAAACCTATAAAATATACCAGATAGATGCTTTTACAAAGGAGAGATTTAGTGGAAATCCAGCAGGCGTAGTTGTGAATGCCGACGGGCTCACTGATGCTCAAATGCAACAGATTGCCAAAGAATTAAACAATTCTGAAACAGCCTTTCTTTTTTCTCCCGACGACTATGATTCTGATGGCTTAATCAGGTATTTTACACCAGCATCCGAAGTTCCCATTTGTGGCCATGCTACAATTGCCGCGATGTACGCAAAAGCCATTGAATACAATTTAGACTCTTGTATTTTGAAATACAAAACTAAGGTTGGCACGCTGCCTTTTGAGATCATTAAGAAAAACGGGGACTATCAGATAATAATGACCCAGGGTAAATTTGAACTCAGCCCGATATTCGATACCGCTACCACTCAACAAATACTATCAGCATTAAAGCTTGACAATGCTGATACTGATGAAAGATGCCCGGTACAGATTGCTTCTACAGGACATTCGAAAGTGATGATTGGAATAAAAAGCAGAGAAAAGTTGAACAATCTTACCCCTGATTACAATAGTTTGATTGATCTAAGTAAACAGATTAATTGCAATGGCTATTTTGTATTCACATTTGACTCGGATGATGATAACGTATTAACATATGGAAGAATGTTTGCCCCTGCAATCGGAATAAATGAAGATCCGGTTACAGGTAATGCAAATGGACCTTTAGGCGGATACCTCATACAAAATAAAATTGTTGATTTTAAGGATAGCCTCTTCGAATTCAATGGCAAACAAGGAGAAAAGATAAACAGACTCGGAATGATCAGCGTTAGTGTCGGAATTGAAAATGGTCTACCTTCGCTAATTAAGATAAAAGGTGATGCTACGGTAGTATTTAAAACTGAAATTAAAATATAACAATTAAAGGCCTTACTACATTCAGTATAATTTCACCTATCCCATAAACGCAAAAAACCCACAACGAAAGTTGTGGGTTTTGGCTCCCCACAATGGTGTTTTTTCGAACCAATTCATTGAGAAATTGCGAAGAATTGGAAATTTGGGCGAAGATTTTACAATATTATAATTTACAATATGTGTTGTTTAAGTTTTTTACATTCGAGTTTCGCTATTTTTCCCAAACGACACTTAACACAGAATTGTATCGCGGTGTAATTACACAGAACTCATACATTGGGCTATCTTCATCGTATTTCCCCAAATCGAACCAGGTTGATTTCACTATTTCCTGAGCAGAGTCTGCCCTTGAGTATATGCGATTGTAAACATAGTATTCATTTGCTACGGAATCACTTGGTACATCTAACTTGTTTTTGTCCGGCACCCAGTATCTCATATCTGTAGATTTTTTCCAGTACTGAATTTTGCTCCCTTTGCTATAAAATGCTGCTATTACTTAAGATTGTTAATTTACCGTCATTATTATATCCACCGCGATTGATCATTACATGGCTTTCTATTTCATAGTCCCCATCTTTTAAGTCAAATTGTATGATTGCCTTAAAGTGCGCGTTTCCAAAACCGTCTTTAAGTTTATAAAAATCCATAAAGGCAGATAGTTCAGTGGAAGAGATAGCTGGATCGTTTTTCATTTATAAAGGGTTTTGAGTCATGATATTGCAATTTCAAGATAGGTTTTTTCTATGAGTTCATCAGATGAATCGATTGGTTTTCAAACGCCGGGCAATATAGCTTTGACCACTTAAAAATAAGAAGCTATGAATAAAAAAATTCCCTTATTACTCTCATCTTTCTGCCTGTCCGTTTTTACTTATGCGCAGCAAAAGACTTTGACAACAAACACCGGCGCGCCGGTAGGCGATAATCAAAACTCCCAAACGATTGGAAACAACGGGCCTGTTTTGCTGGAAGACATTCATTTAATTGAGAAACTGGCATCATTTGACAGGGAGCGAATCCCGGAACGGGTTGTTCATGCGAGAGGGGCAGGTGCTTTTGGTGTGTTTACCAGCGTAGGTGATTTTTCAGCTTATACCAAAGCCTCTTTATTTGCTGCTAAGGGTAAAACAACACCGGTATTTACAAGATTTTCAACTGTGATCCATGGAAACGGATCGCCGGAGACGCTTCGTGATCCGCGCGGATTTGCTGTTAAGTTTTATACAGACCAGGGTAATTACGATATAGTGGGCAATAATCTTCCTGTTTTTTTTATCAGGGATGCCATTAAATTTCCAGACATGGTGCATTCACTAAAGCCATCGCCGATCACTAACAGGCAAGATCCCAACAGGTTTTTTGATTTCTTTTCCCATGTACCGGAATCTACTCACATGTTAACCCGTTTATACACCAGTCTTGGAATACCTGCAAATTACCGCCAGATGGACGGATCTGGTGTGCACGCCTTTAAGTGGGTTAATGATAAAGGAGAAATTACCTATGCTAAATACACCTGGAAGTCAATGCAAGGCGTTAAAGGTTTAACAAGCGATGAAGCAAGCGTAATTCAGTCGAAAGACTTCCAGCATGCGACCCATGATCTTTATGATCATATTAAAAGCGGTGATTTTCCATCCTGGCAACTGTACGTGCAAATGTTAAAGCCCGAGGAGCTGAATAAGCTGGATTTTAACCCGCTTGATGCAACTAAGATCTGGCCCGAGAAAGATGCGAAAAGCATATTGGTAGGCACCATGACCTTAAATAAAGCACCGGACAACTTCTTCGAACAAGTAGAAGAATCAGCATTTTCACCTGGTGATCTGGTACCGGGCATAGAACCATCCGAAGATAAACTGCTCCAGGGCCGGTTGTTTTCTTATTTCGATACCCAACGTTATCGGATCGGTGCAAATTTTCAGGCCTTACCGGTAAATGCGCCCAAGGTCGCTGTTCAGTCATACAATCAGGACGGGGCACTTAGTAATCGTCAAAAAACATCTGATGTTAATTACCAGCCCAGTGTGTCAGAAAAGGAATATACAGATAACAGCAATTACAAATATGCTGCAACAACTTATAACCCGGCCAGCACAGTTCAGCATAAGATTGACAAACCGGATAACTTTAAACAGGCCGGGGACTTTTACAGATCGTTATCCGACGCTGAGAAATCAGAACTGGTTAAAAACCTAACTGGCGATCTGTCGGTCGTTAATGATAGGTCAGTTGTGCTTAAAATGGTAGGTTACTTCTATATGGCCGATGCAGATTTTGGAAAAAGACTCGCATCAGTTCTTAAAATTTCAAGAGAAGAGGGCGAAGCCGCATTTCGGTCTAATTAATTAATCTTTAAAAACTAAGGAGGCAGGTCCTCCTTAGTTTTCCTGATCATGAAAATAAGCGTAGCATCCCTCAACTTTAAAAAAGCGGCACTTTCGGTCCGTTCCTGTTTTCAATTCACCAAAGATGAATTAGGTGAAGTTTATAAACACTTAAAATATAAAAATGGCTTAGCTGGACTCGTTATATTTTCCACCTGTAACCGTACCGAGATTTACCTCAATCATAACAGCCTTCTCACAATATACGATGTCTTGGAATACCTGCAGGACTACAAGCAGGTTAATCTGCCGCTGAATCATTTTGAATTCATTGAGGATAACCGGGCCGCTGTGGCTTATATGATGGAGGTAGCTAACGGCTTACACTCCATGGCTTTCGGAGACAAACAGGTTTTTGGGCAAATCAAGGAAGCTTTTATGGTAAGTCAGCGACATCACACCATCACCGGTCTGATGGAAAGGATATTTCAGGCGATCTTCCGTTCACATAAAAGGATCACAAAAGAAACGGCATATCACCAGGGTTCCCAGTCTATAAGTTATCTCGCGGTGAATGCGATTAGAAAGAAATACAGGGGTAGTAATATACCGGTACTAATTATAGGGGCCGGAGAAATTGCTGCTGATCTCATCAAATATTTTTCTTCCATGAGTTTTACAAACGTCACGGTGATCAACAGAACATCATCTAAAGCAGTTTCACTTGCTGAGCGTTATCAGTACCAGTTTGCAGATTACTGTTTAAGCCCCGGTTTTTTAACACGGTTTTCCGTGATCATATCCTGTGCCGCATCAAAGGATATTTTAGATGCCGGCAAGCTTGCCGAACTTCAACAGATCGTATTTATAGATTTAACGACCTTTCGCAGTATCATTCCACCGAAAAGCAAGGCCAATATGCTAACACTCGATCATTTGAATCTGCTAAAGGAAAATACGTCTGACGAGCAACTAAAAGCCACAGAGCAGGTGAGGGGCATTATAGCTGAGGAGGCGATAACCTTTTTTGATTGGATGGCAACCCGCTTAAAATTAACATACCAAAAACAAGCCGCGAAGGCTGCTTAATCGACGATGAAATACATCATAATAACCATTTTACTGATTTTTGTCAGACCAGTCAGTTTATTCTCCCAGGATATCTTTAATGCGGCGCGTAACAATGATACTGTTGGCTTGATCCGTTGTTTAAAAGCGGGAAATAAAATAGACACCACAGATGCAAGAGGTTCAACGCCTTTAATCATTGCTGTATATAATGAAAATCAGGATGCGGCACAGCTTTTATTGAAACATGGTGCCAGGGTTGACGCTCAGGACCGGTCAGGAAATACAGCAATGATGGGGGCCTGTTTTAAAGGGTATTTAAATATGGTGATGTTTTTACACCGAAATAAAGCTAATCTGAATCGCGTCAATTATAATGGCGCTACAGCGTTAATTTTTAGTTCAACATTCGGGCATAAACAGATAGTGAGATTCCTGCTGGAAAATGGCGCGGAAAAAGCGGTCAAAGACAAATGGGGCAAAAGTGCTTTAGACTATGCCGTAAATCAGGAAAATGAAGAAGTAGCTGCGATATTAAAAGAAACGCAGCGCTAAATATTGAAGATTTAAATAATATTATCAGCAGGTAGGGCAGGTTTAACAAAGCTGATGAACGCTATATGATACCAGTCATATTATAAAGCGAATGATAGCGGGGTTTTTATTAACGACGCTGTAAAAAGTAGCAGCATTAGGATGGTGTGATCACAGGGATAATATTATTGTTTTTATTGTCCCGGATTTTAAGAGGCAAACAGGATTTGATCTCCTCGCTTAGTATCGTGATTAGTTTCTTCTTGATATAATCTCTGTGAACTACAATACTAACCTCGCGCATAGGAACTGGTTCTGCAAAGTAACGAACCTGGTTTAACTGCTCATCATTCATATCGGTTGTTGCCAGTTCAGGTATGATAGTGATACCGTCATTGGTATCTATCATTCGTCTTAATGTTTCAATACTACCTGATTCATAAATGAACTGGCTTTGGTCGTTAATCGAATTTTTCAGGGCACAAAGGTTCATGATCTGACTTCTGAAGCAATGCTCTTCTTCAAGCAGCCATAACTTCTTCGGATCAATGTCCTGCGGTAGCATATAAGCTTTCTTTTCGGACGAATGCTTCCTGGAAACATAAGCCAGCAGTTCTTCATAAAATAACGGAAATTCTTTTATTCCTGCCTCCTGTAGCGGAGTTACCAGAATGCCAATATCAATCTTTCCGCTACGCAGGCTGGCAACCATCATATCCGTAGTGTATTCGTTCACAATAAGTTTTACACGGGGATATTTGGATGTAAAGGATTGGATAAACAATGGCAGTAGATAGGGCGCCAGGGTTGGAATGATACCTATTTTTAATTGGCCGGCAATTACGCCTAACCGCATCTGAACCATTTGATCGAGTACCTCCACCTCTGATAGGATTTTTCTGGCCTGTTCGATCAGTTCAACACCCAATTCTGTTGGAATAACGGGCTGTTTGCTGCGATCAAAAATCTTGGCTCCCATTTCATCTTCTGCCTTTTGTACCTGCATGCTCAGCGTTGGTTGAGAGACGAAGCACTTTTCCGCAGCTAAACCAAAATGGCGGTAAGTGTCAATAGCGACAATATATTTTAACTGAATCAGAGTCATTATAGTTTTTATCTATGGAATTTCAAATTTAATAAAAAAATTAAATTTGAAATATAGGGATTTTGGTGAATTTGGAGATATATAAAATTTCTGCTAAGAATATAGAAAAAGGTATAAATATAACCCATGG
>NZ_JAUG01000091.1 GCF_000708285.2 Pedobacter borealis DSM 19626 | reverse complement strand
TAACCTGAGTTCGATAATTATTTGCTGAAAATTATATCTTATTTACGCCTAATCCCGCTTTATCGTCCTGCTGAATTTATTTCAGCATCTTTTTAGCGTGAAAGACCCTGAAATAAATTCAGGGTGACGACCGTCTTAACAGAAAACTTGATTAAAACGCCACAAAATGAGATTTAATAATCGAACTCAGGTTTCTAGCTATTAAGACCCTGAAATGAATTTAGGGTGACGACCGCTTATAAAAAAAAGTTTAGAAAGAACTGTAAGAACAAATCATAAATTAAAGCATAGGCTACTACATCTTCATTTTAAAATGCGTCAGGAAATAAATAATGCAAATCAGTATAATCGAATTTAAGATTAAAAGCAACCAGGAAATGATCGATTTCCGGTCTTTCATCACCGTTATAAAAGAAGTAATGTAAGCCATTGCAATTAGCGCCAGGAATAAGTTTACAGTTTGGATACCCAAAATGTAATATCCGCTGTATGAAAAAACGAGCGCACTAAGCACTAAGAATACAACTGAAGCGGTAGTATAGAGTTTATTCGGTTTCATGTTCAGCGCTTTAAGATTATTTATTCTTTTCAATATCCTTTAATACCCAATCCATTTCGAGATCTCTTTTTGCCAGATAATCAACTAAAGTATAATTAATTTTTACTTCGGGCATTACCCCACGACCAATTGTGGTAGACTGCAGTGGTAAATTAAAAGGTATAAGACCTATACTGTAAGTAATTCCTGTGTTTTTTAATTTCCCGTTAAAATAAGTGCCTGCATTAATATTATTTCTCCCACCTCCGGTTTCTTCACCAATTAAAATCCCCCTTTGAGATAATGCCAATGTGTTGGCAAATATGCTAGCTGCTGAAAATGTTCCACCGTTTATTAAAATGTACAGCTTGTTTTTATAAGCATTGTTAAAAGGAATCAGGTTTCCGTAAGCATTTTGATTAAATTCCTTAACATAATTGATTTGCTTTTTTCTGTTGCTATCCAATGTAGGTAATAACATTCCTTTAATCAATTCCTGTGGAAATTCAATAGGCTTAATGGATTTATTAATGAAGAATTTTAAGAAATGGCACATTAAAAAAATATCTCCTCCTGTATTGTTCCTTAAGTCAAGGATTAAATTTTGAGTTTTAGATAGCGTATTATTAAATAGGTCAACATCATACTGTTCCATCTTAGCTGTAAAAGTATTCACTTTTAAATATGAAGTATGAGTATCCAGTTTTTTATAGCTCAAAAATTGAGATTTATTGTTTGTTTGCTGTTTACCGGTTTGTAATGCGGATTTAATATCATACGGTTTACCAATCAGATAGGCAATGTCGATATGATCGCCATTTTGAAACACCATTTTCAGGCTGTCCTTGTTTTTAAAAATGCGCCAAACATTGTCCAGATTTCCATAATTCAAAAAGAAATATTTGAATGTGTTGTTATAACCATCTGAAAAAGAATTTTGTAAAGCAGTTTTAATAATGTCTACTGCTTTAATATTATTGATGCTAACGATTTCTGATCCAGCGCCTAGATTTGTGTTTAAGCTCCTGTTTTCTGTCAGGAAGATTTTATCTGCTATAAATTTCAAGCTCAATTGTTCAAATGGCGAGGCGTAGGCTTTGCCGTATTGCAGATAATCCTTCTCAGTTACCAGTGTTGGTTCAAAAAAATCAATCTTTAAATGCCCATCTCCAATTTTACTTAAAATCGGTAATAACTGAAGATATAAATCCGCCGATGTTAAAGGTTTATTTATTGATGATTTAAGGCTATCGATCTTAAAATCCAATTCACCTTTTTTGATATATTGATAAAGTTTAAGGTGATGCTTTTTTAAATCGGTGTATAATTGATCGATGTCTTTTCTGATGTTGGAAATAGGATGTTTTTCTTCTAATTGATGATAAAGATATTGAGCCTTTGATATACTGAAAAACAAAATAAGCAATACTAAAGTAAAACAGTATTTCATAGCGTTAAATTATCTGTAAAGTTCAATATTGTATCTATTCTTGTTTTTGACCATATGAGGAATGTAAGAACATTTAAGCTTATATTTTCTCATATATCTTACATGGTCAAAAATGGTTTTAACAATTACACTATAATAGTTTAATCACAATGTGGAACAGTAAATGTCCAGGTTTCTGATTCTCCGTTTGGAATAATATAGCCATTTCCTCTAATATTTTCGAACCACAATTTACCGCGAAGTTTCTCTCTGGTTCCGACTTCATTTAAGGTAGCACTATCGTAAAGTCGACCATTGATCATTACATATTTAATTTTCTCCGAATTGCGGATATCATCTAAAGGATTGGCGTCCATAATCACCATGTCAGCTAGTTTTCCCACTTCTAGTGAGCCGATTTCTTTGTTCATCCCCAAATAACTTGCACCGTTTAATGTTGCAGCTCTGATGGCTTGCATTGGCGTAAAGCCACCCTGAACAAACATCCAAAGTTCCCAATGTGCACCTAAACCCTGGATCTGCCCGTGTGCGCCAAGATTAATTTTTGTACCGCCATCAGCAATTTGTTTAGCAGCCTTGGCAATGTCTATATGGTTATAATCGCTGTATTCAGAAGTTGTCCGGCGTCTCGCTCTCGCATCAATAATCGAACGTGGGGTGTAAGTCATCAATTTTTCGTTTTCCCAAACATTGGTTCTGTCGTACCAGTAATTTTCTCCCCATTGCCCCCCGTAAGCCACAATTAAAGTAGGTGTATAAGCTACATCGGTATTGTTCCAGAGCGTGGTAACATCTTTATAAACCGGTATAACAGGAATACTGTGTTCGATTCCCGTATGCCCATCGGCAACCATATTCATGTTGGTGAAAAAAGTAGAGCCACCTTCAGGCACAACCTCCATATTTAACTGTCGTGCTGCTTCTAAAATCTGTTGACGCTGCTCTCTACGCGGTTGATTATACGATTTTACTGAAAATGCACCAACTGCTTTTAACCTGCGCAGATTAGCCAAGGCATCATCTAAACTATTAATTACCACTTTGAAATCACCATCAGCACCATATAAAATAGATCCGGTTGAATAAACCCTCGGACCAACCATTCTGCCCGCTTTAAGCATTTCGCTCTGGCTAAAAACCATTTCGGTATTGCTTGATGGATCGTGTGAAGTGGTTACACCAAAAGCCAGATTGGCCATATAACTCCAATCGCTCTGTGGTGTTATTCCATCGGGACTAGTACGCAAGTGCGCATGAACATCAACGATGCCTGGCATAATGGTTTTGCCATTAACATCAATTACTTTGGCATTTGCTGGAATACTTACAGCATCTGCTTTTCCTATTGCCGTAATTTTATTTCCATCGGTAATAATGGTTCCATTTTCAATTACTTCGTCGCCTTTCATCGAGATAATCCTTGCGCCTTTCAACGCTACTATTCCGGTAGGGATATCAGATTTTAAAACCAAATTGATGTCGATAGAAGATGCTTCGGTTTTAGGTGTAGTTCCGTCAAAGTTGAATGCATTATTTACATCAACGGTAAAATATTTCGACCCTAACGTCCAATGTAAGCTTTTACTATCGGCGCTCCATTGAATATATGTCCCGCCATCGGTAGTCACTTTTGTAACCGGAATGGCTTTATTGCCTGCTGATGCATCCTGTGCCGTACCAATGTTGATCATTGGTGTGATGTAAACGTTAAACAATTCGTTAAATGCCACCCACTTATTATCCGGACTGATAACAAACTGATTTGCATATTGAGAAGTAAAGTGTGTTCTTTCGTTCGCTCCGTTTAAATCGATACTTTTTAATGCTTTTTTGCCGTCTGTATAACTCTGGAAATAAATGCGTGTATCGGTATTATTAAACTGTGGACGGATTCCATTATCTAAAATCAAAGTTTTAGCACCACCATTGGCTGGCATCATAAAAATACCTGTTCCGCGACCATAGTTATAACCTAAAACATCGTTGCCACTTCCTTTTCTGAAAACGATTTTATCACCTTTTGTTGAGTATTGAGGAGAATAATAAAAACCTTTTTCATCAGTTAGCATAATGGTTTTTCCTGATTTTACATCCGTACGCTTTATTGCCCCGCGTAATTCATCGCTCCAGGTGGTATAAACAACATATTTTCCATCGGGACTAAAAGCAGGTTCAAATTCGAAATCCAATCCATTGGTTAACCTTTCTGGTGTTCCTGCTGGTAATTCTTGTTTGTATAAGTATCCTGCGGCATTAAAGACAATTATTTTTCCATCAGGCGAAGTGGTTAATTGTCTTAACATTTTGGCTGAAAATTCATTGCTGAAAACCTGCTGTTCAAAATGTAATGCTTTTTGAACGGTTTGAATGGTATTGGCCTGAAAAGGAATGGTGCTGTTGATCAAAGTACCAATTTCTGTTTTTCTGATTTTTCCTTTTGCATAGAAAATGATGCTTTTGCTATCTGGAGTCCAGGCAAAATTTGGATAAACACCAAAAATCGCCCAGGTTTCCTGTTGATCGTGTGATAAATCTTCATTAACCGGCCATTCTTCACCAGTCTTCAGGTTCTGAACATATAAAGTAGATTTTAACCTTACGCGCTTTACAAAAGCTATTAAATTTCCATCTGGAGAAACTTGCGGGCGACAGGCACCACCTTGTTCATTAATCAAAGTAGTTAATTTTCCTGTCGTTAAATCCAGTTGACGGATCGCATAAATAGTCCCGTTAGGATCTTTACTATATTCAAAATTAGGACCCGGACTTACATCTTCACTAAAGTAAACATATCTGCCATCTGGTGAAACGTTGGGTTCTCCTGCATCTTGCTGGTCGTTTTTACGTTTGGTTAACTGCACGCCATCTCCACCGTTTATACTATACATCCACATTTCGCCGGCACCTAAGGAGCGACCAGCAGTAAAGTGTTTTCTTGCAATTATGTATTCGCTATTTGGCATCCAGGTGGCATTATTCAATAACCTGAAACTCTCTTTGGTAACCTGTTTTTTGTCAGAACCATCACGGTTCATAATCCATATATTATCTCCACCGCTTTTATCGCTGGTGTAAGAAATGTATTTTCCGTTAGGACTAAAACGGGGTTGAACGTCCCAGGCAATGCCACCACTAACTAGTTTTGCTACTCCTCCGCTAATGGGCATCACGTAAATGTCGCCAAGTAAATCAAATGCAATTTCCTGTCCATCAGCACTTACATCAAGGTTCATCCAGGTACCTTCATCAGTATTTAAAGTGAAGTTTTTTGTGGTGCCCTGGTATTTTTCAATATCCCATTTTTTCTCCTGGGCGTTTGAACTAAAAAATAATAGGGAAAGAGCGGATAGGAAATAGAGATGTTTCATTATATTTTGGATGATTATTTAAACAATTCGTGTATTTTTCTTTGGAGTAATTTTTTATCTGGTAGCTGGGTTTTATATTCGGCTACTAAAGTAGGAGACAGACTTCTGCTTAATGCATATTCTACTACTTCGTTGTCCTTATCCTTGCAAAGCAGAATTCCGATGCTTGGGTTTTCGTTTGATTTTTTTACATCCCTATCTAATGCTTCTAAATAGAAATTTAATTGTCCTAAATGTTCGGGTTTGAATTTGTCAACTTTTAATTCGAAAGCTACTAAACATTGTAAGCCACGGTGGTAAAAAAGTAAATCGATATAAAAATCGCTGTTGCCAACCTGTATTTTGTATTCTTCACTGATAAACAAAAAGTCTTTTCCGAGTTCAAGAATGAAATTTCTTATTTCCTTAATTAAGCTTTTTTGTAGCTCGCTTTCGTTGTGAGGTTCTGGAAGATTAAGAAATTCAAATACATAGCTATCCTTGAAAACAGTTTCAATATCATTTTGTAAAACTCTCACCAGTGGTGAGAGTTTTGTATTTCCCATTATAGATCTTTCATAGTAACTAGCAGATATTTGCCTGTCAAGTTCTCGCTTGCTATATTTTTCTCTTTGACAAAGTTTTAAATAGAATTCTTTTTCCTCTATAGATTTTAACCTAGAAAGAATAATTAGATTATGAGTCCAGCTAATTTCTCTCAACAGTGTTGAGAGTTTTGGGTAATCTTTATAGCTTTCATAAAACTGCTTCATCCGCCAAAGATTTTTGTCTGAAAAACCCTTTAAATCGGGTTCGTTTTTTGATAAAAATTCCGCCAAGTGCTTTACGACAGATTGTCCCCATTCGGCATTTTTGACCTTGTTGTGAATATATTCGCCGATATTCCAATATAAGTTAATTAATGTAGAATTTACAGTCTTTAACGCAACCGTTCGGGCATTTTTAATTAAGCTAATAATATCTGCAAACTGCGTTTCTAACATGTAATTTTCTTAGTGAGCAAAGTTAATAATCTTTTATAGATGATTTTTTCAATTTCTAGTAATAATAAATGGCGATTTTGGATTAAATGTATAGTTTTGATACCGCCGATTTATGACAGCAATAGAGATTTTACAAAAATATTGGGGACATCAAGCTTTTAGGCCTTTACAGGAAGATATTATTTCCTCGGTTCTGGAAGGAAAAGACAGTTTAGCATTGTTGCCTACAGGGGGGGGTAAATCGATCTGTTTTCAGGTTCCTGCTTTGGTTAAAGAGGGGATTTGCATTGTCGTTTCGCCCTTAATTGCCTTGATGAAGGATCAGGTAGAGAATCTGAAATCTAAGGGGATTGAAGCCATTGCCATTTATGCGGGAATGGGTAAACGTGAAATCGATATCTTGCTGGATAACTGTATTTACGGAAAAATCAAGTTCCTCTATTTATCTCCAGAGCGTTTATTGGCTGATTTAGTGCGGGTTCGCATTTCGTACATGAATGTAAATTTAATTGCTGTAGATGAAGCCCACTGTATTTCGCAATGGGGTTACGATTTTCGTCCGCCATACCAACAGATCGCCAAACTTCGCGAAATCCTTCCAGGTGTTCCGGTTTTGGCACTTACTGCAACCGCTACTGAGTTTGTGCGGAAAGATATTGTAGAGAAGCTTGAAATGACAGACCCGCAGGTTTTTGTTAAAAGTTTTGCCAGGGATAATTTAAGCTATGTGGTTTTCGGCAATGAAGACAAGTATAAAAAGCTGATTGATGTTTGCCAGAAAGTAAAAGGCACAGGTTTAGTTTATGTACGTAACCGAAGGGAAACTGCCGAGGTTGCTAATTTTATCAATAGGAATCAGATTAAGGCCGACTTTTACCATGCCGGACTGGAACGGGATGTACGTTTCTTAAAACAAGAAGAGTGGAAAAATAACAAAACCCGGATTATGGTGGCTACAAATGCTTTCGGGATGGGAATTGATAAGGCAGACGTTCGTTTTGTGGTGCATTTAGATTTACCCGAAAGTTTAGAAGCCTATTATCAGGAAGCTGGCAGGGCAGGGCGCGACGGAAAACGAAGTTACGCGGTTCTTCTAGCTAATCAATCTGATGTTCTAGGCTTAGAATCCAGATATCTCGATAGTTTTCCTACTCCAGATGAGATCAGAAAAACCTATCACTATCTCGGCAATTATTTTCAATTGGCATTTGGCGCAGGCGAAGGTTTAACTTTTACTTTTGATATAGCTGATTTCTGTAAACGGTTTAATATTAGTGTTTTAAAAACAATTTCTGCTTTGAAGTTTTTAGAACATGATGGCTACCTCACCTTATCTGAAAGTGTTTTTCTACCATCCAGAATGATGTTTATTGCCAGTCATGAAGACATTTACCGTTTTCAGATTGAAAACAAAGCTTACGATGGTATTATAAAAACCATTCTGCGTTCGCATGGTGGCGCTTTCGACGGTTTTGTTAAGATTAATGAAGCCGATTTAGCCAAGAAAACAGGATTGTCGTATAAAGAAATTATCGCATTGCTTAATAAATTGCAGGCCATTGAGTTACTTACTTATACTCAGCAAACCGATCAGCCGCAGTTACAATACATTAGGCCGAGGGTAGATATGGACCATTTCGATCTGGATGTGAAATACCTCGAACTGAGAAAAGAAATCCTACACAAACAGATTAACGCTGTGGTAGCTTATGCTTCATCAAATTTATGCAGGAGTATTCAGCTGCTTCATTATTTCGACGAACATCATGCTGCAAAATGTGGGGTATGCGATGTTTGTCTGGCTGAAAAAAGAGCCGAAAATCAAAGCCAGATAGAAGAGGAGATTGAATTTGAGATCGTTTCTTTGCTTCAACAACAGCCTTTAAGTCTTGATGATCTGGTTATAAATATTAAAAATGGAGCCGAAACCGAAAGGATTGATACCATTAGAGAATTATTAGATGCCGGTAAGATTAAAACAGATGGGAAGAAATATTATCTTTAGATGTGAGATGTGAGATGTGAGATGTGAGATGTGAGATGTGAGATGTGAGATGTGAGAAAAATGCCAATCAAGTTACCAATAAAATATTAGTTTTGTAATGAACTATTTAATCTGTGTAATCAAACAATCAGTATAATCTTCCGCGAAGCGAAAAAACAAATGATAACAAAAAACAATAAGAAAACCATCCGTTCGTGGGCATTTTTCGATTGGGCAAACTCTGCCTATAACTTAGTCATCACTTCTACTATTTTTCCAGCTTATTATACCATTATTACCACCACTAAAGAACATGGTGATAAAGTGGAGTTCTTTGGCCGGACCTTTGTGAATACCTCGCTTTCCAATTATGCCTTATCGCTTGCTTATTTGATTATGGCTTTTGCTTTGCCAATGCTTTCATCCATTGCCGATAGAAGAGGGAATAAAAAGTCGTTTATGAAATTCTTTACCTATGTAGGTGGAGCGGCCTGTATCGGTTTATATTTCTTTAAGCTAGATACACTTGAAATGAGTATCGTTTTGTTTGCATTGGCAGCAATGGGTTATATCGGTGGAGTATTGTTCAGCAACTCTTATCTGCCAGAAATCGCAACCGAAGAGCATCAGGATCGCGTGAGTGCACAGGGTTTTTCGTATGGTTACATCGGCTCAGTTTTACTTCAACTGATTTGTTTTCTATTTGTGCTAAAACCAGAATGGTTTGGTATTACCGATGCTTCATTTCCACCAAGGTTATCATTTTTATTAGTTGGCGTATGGTGGATCGGTTTCTCTCAGATTCCTTTTTCAGCACTTCCGAACGGAACACCTCAGCACGATAAGGTAAAAACGAATATCCTTAAAGATGGTTTTAGCGAATTATCGAAAGTTTGGGCACAGGTGAAGCAAATGAGGGTTTTAAAAGGATTTTTAGTTTCTTTCTTTTTCTACTCTATGGGTGTACAAACCATTATGCTGGCGGCAGCAGGTTTCGCAGAAAAAACGTTAAAACTCGGAACTGCAAAATTGATTGCGGTGATATTGATCATTCAGCTTGTTGCTATTCCAGGCGCCATGCTCATGTCGTATTTAGCAAAAAAAATAGGGAATATAAACGTATTGATTATGGTAGTTGTAGTATGGATAGGCTGTTGTGTTTTTGGTTATTACATCACTGGCGAATATCAATTTTATTCATTGGCTGCAATTGTAGGCTTAATTATGGGCGGAATTCAATCTTTATCGCGCTCTACCTATTCTAAATATTTACCGATTGATACAATAGATAGCACCTCATTTTTCAGTTTTTATGATGTAACAGAAAAACTGGCTATTGTAATTGGCCTTTTCAGTTTTGCTTACATTGAAGATTTAACCGGAAATATTCGCTACTCAATTATCGCTTTGGCATCATTTTTTATTGTTGGATTAGTTCTTTTAGTACTTCTAAGAAAAAACGAACATAAAGAATCGCTAAAATTGTAAGTTTGCAGTCGTTAAGAATATTATGAAAGTAGAATTATTCGTGCCTTGTTTTGTAGATCAGCTCTATCCTGAAACCGCTTTTAATACTTTAAGGTTATTAGAAAAATCGGGATGTGATGTAACCTATAATTCAAAACAAACCTGTTGTGGGCAACCTGCGTATAATGCAGGTTATTGGGATGAGGCAAAGGAAGTGGGT
The DNA here is from genome assembly GCF_000708285.2 of Pedobacter borealis DSM 19626. Lineage (GTDB taxonomy): Bacteria > Bacteroidota > Bacteroidia > Sphingobacteriales > Sphingobacteriaceae > Pedobacter > Pedobacter borealis. The sequence goes on along the minus strand of NZ_JAUG01000091.1, from coordinate 12,300 downwards.
ACAAAATTTTTAAACGATTTTACCGAAAACACCTATGTAGTAGCGCCATCAGCTTCGTGTGTGGGCATGGTGAAAGGTGGATTTAACGATCTGTTTACCAATACCATTGTACATAACAAATGCCGGAGTTTGCAATCGAATATATGGGAGCTTTCTGATTTTCTGGTAAACGTAGCCAAAAGGGATTATTTTGGAGCCGAATTGGAAGGAAAAGCTGTTTATCATGATTCGTGTAGTGCATTGCGTGAGTGCAAAATCAAAGATGAACCCCGCCAGTTGCTTTCTAAAGTACACGGCTTAGAAATGATCGAAATGGAAGATACCGATATGTGCTGTGGTTTCGGCGGAACATTTGCGGTTAAATTTGACGCCATTTCATCTGCAATGGCCGAGCAGAAAGTTAATCATGCGCTCGCACAACAGGCAGATTACATCATTTCGACCGATTTATCCTGCCTTTTACATCTTCAAGGCTATATTGAGAAAAATAATCTGGCCATTAAAACCATGCATATTGCCGATGTATTGTGTAACGGTTGGTTAGAAAGTACAGAATATTAGTTTAAACCTCGCAGGTTTTCAAAACCTTTTTCCAAGGTCTGTGTCCTCACAGACCTTCATTATCATAATCAAAAATTTCGGTCTGTGAGGACACAGACCGAGGAGAAGAATATTAGTTTAAACCTCGCAGGTTTTTAAAACCTGCGAGGTTTCTCGTAAGAGCACCACCGTTGTTCATGGTCTGTATATTCACGGACCATCATTATCATAATCAAAAATTTCGGTCTGTGAGGACACAGACCGAGGAGAAGTTTAAGACAGGGCACAAATATTTAAATGTGTTAAGTTGACTTAGATGATCAATATTATTTTGAAAATCGGGGTTTGGTACCTTTCGGTTGCTACAGTCCTGCTATCACTCCAAGTCCTCACTCGTACCTCGCTCCGGGCTTTCCGTTCTATCAGGTTTATTTAACTCAGGCCAGTAGTGCTATTGAAATTAAACTTTGCAGTTTTTTACGCTGCGTTTGCGTTAGGGATTGTAAGGGTTCAGTACCGATTAAGCATCTGTTTTTATTTAATTATGGTATGCTTGCTTGTTTCACAGGTTTTCATCGGTACCGGAGCGTAGTGCAGCCCTGAAAAGCCCGACCTTTGCGCAGCTTAGGTAACGCCCAAATCAATATACACCTTACATTTTTTATCAGCGCCCACGTCCAGGAATTTCAAACACTGCTTTTTCAATAAGATTCGTATTGTAATATTTAAATTACTTTCAGCCTAAATCTATACTTAAACGTTCTAAACGTAATCTTTAACACAATTTAACACGTTTTACATTACAAACAACAATATCTTTGTTAAACCTTTTTAAGGCTTTGGTATCTAACAAACAAAACAAAATCGTAATGAAAAAAATAATCTTCGCTTTACTGGGAGTTTTATCAATTGCATCAATTGCAGATGCACAGCAGAAAAAAACTTCAGGAGCCATACAATTTGAAAATATTATCGATCCGGCAGCTATGGCTTCGGCAAGTGGTATCCAGCTAACCGATCAGATGAAAGCCAGAATGCCCTCATCTAGCAAAAGCAACTTCGAGTTGTTATTTACGGCTACAAATGCCAGTTATATGCCAGTTGAAGAAACTGAGGATAGTAATGGAGCCGGTGGTGGCGGTGGCGGCATGGGCCGTATGATGATGCGTTTTGGTGGAGGCGGTGGTAACAGAGAATATTACTATACATTTGCAGATAAGGGTCTTACAGAGGTTTTCGATCTGAACGATACCACATATTACATGCCGAGTAAATTAACTTTATCTACTTCTGGTCCGATTGGCTCAATGAGAATGGGCGGTAGAAATCCTAATGATACCACTACAGCAAAACCAGCTCCGGCACCAACCATAGAAGTGATTAAAACAGATTCTACTAAACAGATTATTGGTTTTACCTGTCACCAGGCGATTATAAGATCTACAAGGGCTATTAAAATCTTGGATATGGATAAAAACTTAGTAGAAGAAACCAAAATCTGGTATACAAAAGATTTGGGCTTCGACTTTTCTCCAAATCCAAATATGTGGACTGAAGGTGCAGTTTTAGCGATCGAAGGTAGAGGTAATAGCTCAATTGCCAAAAGCATCGAGTATAGAAATGTAAGTGCAAAAGATGTAACCGCACCTAAAAAAGCAAAACTGATCACTGCTGAAGAGTATAAAACTAAAATGGAGAATATGATGAAACGTTTTAGACAGAACAGACCAGGTGGCGGTGGCCAGGTAAGATCATTTGGTATGAATTAAGCATTAGACTTCCGAAGTTGGCATGGCATAGCGCAGTGGCTAAACTTCGGAAGTTTAAAGACCATCATAATAATTCTATCAGCCCTGAAAGTATAAGCGTTCAGGGCTTTTTTTGTATCATTTTTGAAAAGGTTGGCTTTAGTTTTTGCATCTAAACTGAGAATAACTATTATTGGGGTTAAATATAACTGACCAAAAGTGATTACAGCGAAAAACAAAACTAACCTATTAGCGACTAAGCAACATTTCGAAATTTTAGATGGATTAAGAGGAGTAGCTGCCATTGTGGTGGTAATTTATCATTTCATGGAAATTGCGATTACCAATTATAACAAGAATTTTCTTTCACATGGTTTCCTCGCTGTCGATTTCTTTTTCTGTTTATCCGGCTTTGTAATTGCCTATGCTTACGATAGCCGTGCACCACATATCGGGATTACACAGTTCTTTAAATTAAGGCTTATCCGTTTGCACCCGCTGGTGGTTATTGGTTCCGTTTTAGGACTGATCACTTTTCTGATCGATCCATACAGCGATCTTTATGAGGTTTATGGATTCGGGAAAACCTTGCTGTTATTTTTATCCTCAGCTTTTTTAATCCCTTATCCGGCCATGCCCGAGCGGTATACCAACTTATTCTGCTTAAATGCACCGGCCTGGTCGTTATTTTGGGAATATATTGCCAATATCTTTTACATTTTTATACTTTACCGCCTGGGTAAAAAATCACTGATCGCTTTGGTTGTTATAGGAGCGGTATGCCTTTGTTATGTAGCTGTTCGCGCTACCAACGTAGGTGGCGGCTGGGGAGGACAGAATTTCTGGGACGGTGGAGCACGTGTGCTGTATTCTTTTACAGCCGGTATGCTGGTTTACCGTTTAAATTGGGTAATCAAAAATAAACTTGGCTTTTTAGGCATGATCGTACTTTTGCTCGCAGCCTTTTTAGTTCCTTTTAATGATAAATACAATTGGATTTCCGAGCCGATACTTGTGCTGTTTTACTTTCCACTTTTAGTGGCATTAGGAGCAGGTACAGTATTAAACCCATCGTTTAAAAAGATCTGTAATCTCTCAGGCGAAATATCATATCCGCTTTATATGGTACATTATCCATTTGTCTGGATATTTTTAACCTATGTAGCCGAAGTTAAACCTGCAATGTCCACCTTATGGGTCGTTATCCCCGTTTCGGTAACCTTGTTGGTATTATTGGCATATCTGGTAATGAAATTCGTAGATATTCCATTACGTAAATATTTGAAGGCTAAATTTTTAAGCTAATCTAGTATCGTTCGTGGAGACACGGACCATGCTTCACGTACGATCTTAATTCAATAACAAAATTGATTAGTAGCCGAGACAAACACAACAAAAGATTCGTCATTGCGAACTGAAGCCATGGCAATTGCGCTAGAGTGAAGCAATCTTTCTAATGTAATCCTACTAGTTATGCTTTACCTTGCTTTTTAGCCGAAAAATGCATACATTTGCACAAAATAAAATCACATTGTAAGTGATCTTTAAAACTTTTTTATTTAAAATTTAAATCATAGTTGTAGATGATTAACATTACTTTACCTGACGGTTCTGTCCGTCAGTATGAAAAGGGCACTTCTGCCCACCAAATTGCATTGTCAATTTCTGAGGGCTTGGCCCGTAACGTATTAGCCGCTGAGGTTAATGGCGAAGTTTGGGATTCAACAAGACCAATCGAATCTGATTCATCAGTAAAATTATTGACCTGGAATGATGCTGCCGGAAAATCGACTTTTTGGCATTCATCAGCTCACTTAATGGCTGAGGCTTTAGAAGCACTTTATCCGGGTACCAAATTTGGTATCGGCCCAGCTATCGAAACTGGTTTTTATTATGATGTAGACTTTGGCGACCGCGAATTTTCTTCGGACGATTTCAAGGCCATCGAAACCAAAATGATCGAACTGGCTAAACAAAAGGAAACTTTTGTGCGCGAAAGTGTGAGCAAAGCTGATGCGGTAAAATACTTTACCGAAAAAGGCGACGAGTACAAGCTGGATTTAATTGACGGCCTGGAAGATGGTAAAATTACTTTTTATACCCAAGGTTCATTTACCGATTTATGCCGTGGTCCACATATTCCGAATACTGGTTTTGTGAAGGCAGTAAAACTGATGAATGTGGCTGGTGCTTACTGGCGGGGCGATGAAACCAAAAAACAGTTAACCCGTATTTATGGGGTAACTTTCCCTAAGGCGAGCGAGCTTACTGAATATCTTTTAATGATTGAGGAAGCAAAAAAACGCGATCACCGTAAATTAGGGAAAGAACTGGAGTTATTTGCTTTCTCAGAAAAAGTAGGAATGGGCTTGCCTTTATGGTTGCCTAAAGGAACTGCTTTGCGCGAGCGTTTGGTGAACTTTTTAACCAAAGCACAGGCTAAAGCAGGTTACGAGCAAGTAGTAACACCACATATCGGACATAAAAATTTATATGTAACCTCAGGTCACTGGGAGAAATACGGTAAAGATTCGTTCCAACCAATTAAAACGCCACAAGAAGGAGAGGAGTTCTTCCTAAAACCGATGAACTGCCCTCACCACTGTGAGATTTACAAAACAAAACCTCGTTCTTACAAAGATCTTCCGGTTCGTTTTGCCGAGTTTGGCACGGTTTACCGTTACGAACAAAGTGGCGAATTACATGGGTTAACCCGTGTACGTGGCTTTACTCAAGATGATGCACACTTATTCTGTATGCCAGAACAGGTGAAAGAAGAGTTTAAAAAAGTAATCGACTTAGTGCTTTATGTATTTAAATCATTAGGTTTTGATAACTACACTGCTCAGGTTTCATTAAGAGACCCGGAGAACAAATCGAAATATATTGGTTCTGACGAGAATTGGAGACTATCTGAAAATGCCATTATCGAAGCAGCTGCAGAAAAAGGCTTAAATACTGTTGTAGAATATGGCGAAGCCGCTTTCTATGGCCCTAAGCTCGATTTTATGGTGAAAGATGCTTTAGGTAGAAAATGGCAGTTAGGTACTATCCAGGTTGATTATAATCTACCAGAGCGTTTCGAATTGGAATACACTGGTAGCGATAACCAAAAGCACAGACCAGTAATGATTCACCGTGCACCATTTGGTTCATTAGAAAGATTTATTGCTGTTTTGATTGAGCATTGTGCCGGAAACTTCCCGTTATGGTTAAGTCCCGAGCAATTTATTGTTCTTCCTATTTCAGAAAAATATGAAGAATATGCAAAAAAAGTTTTAGATGAACTAAATAATTCCGATATTCGCGGGCTGATTGACTTTCGTGATGAGAAAATCGGTCGCAAAATACGCGATTCGGAAGTTAAAAAGATCCCATACATGCTCATTATCGGTGATAAGGAAATGGCAGAAGGAAAAGTCTCTGTCCGCAAACATGGTGAGGGAGATTTAGGCGAAATGACGTTGGAAGAGTTCAACAATTTATTAAGAAAAGAAATAACAGTTTAAATTAAATAGTACAAATTTGGCATTAGGAAGACCAGGATTTAACAGGGGACCACGTCCACCTTTTAAGAAAAAAGAAGCAGAGCATAACATTAATCAGTATATTAAATCGCCCGAAGTGCGTTTAGCTGGCGATAATGTTGAACCGGGGATTTATCCTTTGGCAAAAGCTTTGGCACTTGCTGATGAACTGGAATTGGATTTGGTAGAGATATCTCCAAATGCCGTACCACCAGTTTGTAGAATTATTGATTACAGTAAATTTGTTTATGAGCAAAAGAAAAAGCAGAAAGAAATTAAAGCTAATGCGAAACAAACTGTAATTAAGGAGATCCGTTTTGGTCCTAACACCAACGATCACGATTTCCAGTTTAAATTGAAGCATGCAGTAAGCTTTTTAGAGAACGGTGAGAAAGTTAGAGCTTATGTGCATTTTAAAGGTAGAGCAATTGTTTACAAAGAGCAGGGAGAAATTTTATTGTTAAAATTCGCTCAGGCTTTAGAAGATGTAGGAAAAGTAGAGTTGTTACCTAAGTTAGAAGGTAAACGTATGTTCCTAACAGTTGCGCCTAAAGTAGCAAAAAAATAAAAATAGGTTTATAAATTAAAAAACAGGTTATGCCAAAAATGAAAACCAATTCCAGTGCTAAAAAGCGTTTTTCGCTTACTGGAACAGGTAAAATCAAAAGAAACAACGCATACAAAAGTCACATCTTAACCAAGATGAGTACTAAACGTAAACGTGCCTTAGGTCAAGCAAGTATCGTATCTGATGCTGATATGGGTAACGTTAAACGTATGCTTTGTATCGGAAAGTAATTTATTAATTCACCAGGTATCAGGCTTTAAGTTTCCGGTTAAACGGAACGCCGCTTGCCAAAAAACAACAACAACATGCCACGTTCGGTAAACGCAGTAGCTTCGAGAAGAAGAAGAAAAAAAATCCTTAATCTAGCCAAAGGCTATTGGGGAGCAAGAAGTAAGGTTTATACTGTTGCTAAAAACACAGTAGAAAAAGGTTTGCAATATGCATACCGTGACCGTAAAGTTAAGAAAAGAGAATTCCGCGGATTATGGATCCAACGTATTAATGCAGGTGCTCGTCAGCACGGTATTTCTTACTCTCAATTAATTGGTAAACTAGCTTCTAAAGAAATCGGTTTAAACCGTAAAGTATTGGCTGATTTAGCAATGAATCATCCAGAAGCTTTCAAAGCTGTAATTGATGCAGTAAAATAGAAATTTTCGCTTAGGCGATAATCATATTTAAAAAAGGGAACAAACAGTTCCCTTTTTTTATTAAATTAATTTTTAAATCAAGACTGTAAACTGCCTTCTTTCTGGCCTTCATCAATCCTAATTTTTTCGGCATTTAATATTTGAATCACATTTTCAAGATATTCAGACTCATTCATTGAGTCTGAATTGATTTTACCTTTTATTAAATCATTTAGTACGTTAACATTTAATATGTTATATTCTTTTTCTATTCTAGAACTGAGGATTTTATTAGTGTTGTCGTCAGCAATATAAATATTGTTTGAGTTTTCTACCATAACTCTTCTGAATGTTTCAGAGTTTAAATCCATTTTTAGAATTTCTTCAAAAGATGCGGTTTTAACATATTCAAAGTACTCTTCAACTTTTGCCTTGAGATCTTGAAGTTTATCATCTACAACCTCAAGGATAGCTGATAATTTATATAAATCTCTTATTATGATTTTTGGAATGTTTTCTTCTTTTTTATAGAATAGTGAGTGAGAAGTTTCAGCCCAAATATGCTCTGATAGCGTTCTGATCTGCACCTCGACCTTTTTTTTAGCATGATTTTTCCAATTTGGACTATTAAGCCATTCCTTTTGAACTCCTAAAATTAAGTGAACAGAACTATAACCAAATTTGTCAGGACTTTGAGTAGACTTATAAGGATCATTAAGTAGTTTGAAATCCTTAGAAAGCAACTCGACTACTTTATCTTTATACTTAGGAAAAAGCAATACTATTCGTATCCCTATTAAATCATTTAATTCTGTAATTGTTTTATTTAAAGAAATCCTGCTGATGCTATTTTTTCCTGAATTGACGATAAAATTTTAACTCGGAAGCTAACATCAAAAGCTATTGGTATTTTGTTTTTCTTTAGAGTTTTCTCAATAATGTTTTTGAATATCCATATCCGGAACGGTCTAATGTAATGGAAATATTATGACTGATCATCAATTTCTGCATCCGGAGCATTCTTTTTAACCGATTCGATGCCATTATCTCTGGCTGCCGTACTTTCGTACATTTCGCTGGAGCCAATAATCTGACCATTTGTAGCCTTTAAACTAAAATGGTACTTGCTGTTAGACGATGTCTTTTTCTCAAATTTAGAATCATCCTGCGCATTTTTTTTAACAGATTCGATTCCATTTTCGCAGCTCGATTTAGCTGAATAGCCTTCGCTGGTTAGAATAGTCTGGCCATTGCTGGCTTTTAGATTAAACTGGAATTCTCCGTTTGATCTTTTAGTAATTACAAATTTTCCCATAGCTCTGATTTTAATTTAGTAATTGATTAGTAGACTTATACTATATAAGTTTATTCCTAAAGTTATTAAAGTTTGTAAGCAATTACAATAAGCAGACAAGAGAATTAATGATAATTTAACCCAGGCTATTGGTAAACTTCATGCGGATGCCACTTTGAAAATTCTGGATAATTTTAAAAATTTCGATTAAGGTTACTTTCTCAATTTTGGTTAAACTATCAATTTCGATAAAGTTATTGGGTACCGCCTGATCATTGATAATCAGATTAGCCTGATGTTTCAACCTTAAACCCATTAAATAATAATAAGACTGCGAAAGTTCGTTAAACTGCTCTTCGCTAAAAACACCAAGTTCTCTTAAGGCCTTTAAACGTTCGCCGGTATTCTCTTTTTGGAAAATCCTGTTCTGTAAGGCATAAACCCTTGCCAGATCTACAATAGGGGTCATGGCTGTTTTAATATCGAATACCTCTTTTTTATGGATTTTTTGTGTTCTTATATTTCTAAAATAGGTGAGTGGTGGCTCATAGAGTAAGGCATTTTTGGCCAGGTATACGTAGAATTTTTCGATGGGTTTCTGCAGTTCTTCATCAACAAAAGCCCGTAAACTTTCCATCATGGTTAAATCGCCATAAATGGCCCTACAATCAAAAAATGCAGCAAATTTTACGGCAGCTTCGGGTAAAGCTTCTTCTATCCAGTTTTTATAATTGTATTTCCAGTGCGATAGCGAATGCGTCCAGTTTGGATTGGTTGCCATATAATCGCCATCACAGTATACAAAACCAACATAATTTAATTTATCAGAAACGTGGGTAGCCATGTCTAGAAAATAAGAACGTACAGCTGCTCTTTTATCTTCTCCGGTATCTTCATAAATAATGGCATTGTCCTGATCGGTTTTTAAGCTAAGCTCCTTTCTCCCTTCGCTACCCAAAACCATAAAAACAAATTTTGCAGGTGGCGGACCTAGTTTGGCAATTACCTCTTCAATAATTTTAAAGGAAATGGTATCGGCAATAGTAGTTACCAACTCATTTACAATTTTAGAATGTACACCTCTAGCCAATAATTGCGATACAATGCCTGGTACTTTTTGCCATTTTAATTTTAGATCGCTGGTATTTACAGCAGATTTTACTGATTGGATAAAAACTAATGGAGATTCTGCCTGCTCGCTTAAAAGGCGGTTCCTGCTTAAAAAGCCAACATAATTACCATTGTCGTTTACCAATAAATAGCGCGACTTCTTACTGAACATCATCAATATCGCCTCATAAACATAAGCACCCGGAGTTATGGTAACAATATTGGTATCCATAACTTCGTCAATAGGTAAATTTGAATTCAGTTGTTTGGCAATTACATTATCCCTTAAAGTAATATCGGTTACGAAGCCCAGATAAACATCCTGATCATTTTTAATAAAGAGGCAACTGGTTTTCTGTTCTGACATTTTAATTGCAGCTTCAAAAATAGGTGTGCCTGGGCTGCAACTTACTATCTTTTTAAAAGTAATGTCTCCAATACGAGCGGTATAAATTTGATCGGCTAGTTTATCTTCCATTAAAAAATCCCTGTAAAATTCTCTTAAACGAAAAATCTTTTGTCTTTTTCTTTTCCAGGTTAAAAGTATGCTCCTGATGGTAGGCTGAAGTTAAGCTAATTTTGCCTGTTTTTAAAAGATGAAAGAAAATCTTTGCTGTATTCAGTGTATCAGATAAAGCATTGTGCGTATTTTCCGGTGTTTCATTAAATAAAATGGTATAAAATTTATCCAGTTTTAAATGACTGATTACTGTATTGGTGATGTAAGGTGCACTTGCCTTCATCGTACAGAAAAAAGCCAGGTTTTTAAATATATTTTCCTTTCCGATGCGGTATAATTCAACATTCACCATATGATAATCGAGCTCAATAAAATGTCCGATCACTAAAGGCTTGTATTTTTCTATATCTTCAGAAAACTGCAACATCACTTTTTCTTTGTTTTCGCCATGTGTATGCAGATATTCAGGGGTAATTTTGTGGATTTTTAATGCAGCCTTATCAATAGTGAAATATGTATTTTTTATGTAGTGATTCTCCCGCTTAATTTCCTGATAAAATTGATCATAAATAATCCAGGCAATTTGGACAATATGAGGCCAGTTCTTTTCTTTAGAATAAGGCGCCGTCCAATTTTTAGGCAGACCTGAAGTTTCGGTATCAACAACGAGGAAGTATTCTTGCAATTTTAAAGTGGTTAGATGAACTATTTCAAAGGTAATTATTTAACAATATAAACGGTAATTATTCATATATCCTTCAGGGAAATCGCTTTTAAAACATGTGCAAAAATTAATTAGCCACGGAAACACAGAAATCACGGAGAAGAAGTAAATTTTTCCGTGTTTTCGTGCTTCCGTGGCAAACATAATGCTTAGGTATGCGCAGAAAGAGGAAGAATTATCAGAGAAAAGTTAAAAGCGATTTCCCTGCATCATATCCTCAGCAATACAAAAAATAATAAACAGGATATGATATTTCCTCTGTTAGGAGAGCTTCATTACCTTTAAAACACAAATATACAGATGAAAAAAATCAATTTAATTGCCGCATTACTCATGCTTGCGGGGGGAGTTCAGTTGCCCAAACCGCCAAAAAGCCGATGGCCCAGTTAATTCACGATGAATTTAAATTCGCCGCTGACCAATATAAAGTACTCGCTAAAAATATACCCGAAGGTAAAACACCTCAGAGTTTTGATAAAGGTAAATCTATCAACTACGATATTAAGTGGTGGTGCAGCGGGTTTTATTCAGGCAGTTTGTGGTATATATACGAACAAACTAAAGATCAGAACATTAAACGAGAGGCGGAGGCCGCCTTAAAAGTAATAGCACCGAACCAAACTTATACCGGAAACCACGATTTGGGCTTTATGATGTACTGCAGTTTTGGCAATGCTTACCGTTTAACCGGCAAAGCAGAATATAAGGCTGTGATTCAGCATTCGGCAGAATCTTTGGCTACGCGTTATCGCCCGGTTGTAAAATCTATCCAATCGTGGAACAAAAGCAAAATGTGGGAGTGCCCGGTAATTATAGATAATATGATGAATCTTGAAATGATGAACTGGGCAAGCGATAATGGTGGCGATAAGAAGTATAAAGAAATTTCGGTTACACATGCCAATACTACTTTAAAAAATCATTTCCGCCCAGATTTCAGTTCTTATCATGTAGTAGATTATAACCCTCAAACCGGAGCGGTAATTAGGAAAGCCACCTGGCAGGGTGCCGCAAACTGCTCTGCATGGTCGCGTGGCCAAGGTTGGGCTTTGTATGGTTACACCATGATGTACCGTTTTACCGAAGATGAAAGCTATTTAAAACAGGCCAAAGGTATTGCACACTTTATATTAAATCATCCAAATTTACCGGCCGATAAAATCCCTTTTTGGGATTTCGATGCACAGGGGATTCCCTTTGCCAAACGCGATGCTTCTGCAGGCGCACTGATGGCTTCGGCATTGTTAGAGCTGGGTCAGTACACTTCAGGAAGCGAAAAAACAGCATTCAAATCTGCGGCCGAAACCATGATCTATTCGCTTTCGAGCAGCGCTTATCATGCTAAATTAGGTGAGAACGGTGGCTTTTTGTTGATGCACAGCACAGGCGCTTACCCATTAAACAGCGAAATAGATGTACCTTTAATTTATGCCGATTATTATTATCTGGAAGCATTGGCCAGGTATAAAAAATGGTATTTGTAGAAAATATTAATGACAGATTTATATGGCATGGTCGTCGTCTCGACTGAAGCGCAGTCCCGAACTTTCGGGAGAGAGATCTATCTGGATAGATTTCTCGGCTGCGTTGCACTCCGCTACCATTGACGTTATTTTGCAAACTACTAATAATCAACATTTTAACCGATCTTGTGTTTCCGCCCAACTAGGCCGCACCACGGTATCCCCGTTCTACTTAAA
>NZ_JAUG01000090.1 GCF_000708285.2 Pedobacter borealis DSM 19626 | reverse complement strand
GTGGCGTTTTAATCAAGTTTTCTGTTAAGACGGTCGTCACCCTGAATTTATTTCAGGGTCTTTCACGCTAAAAAGATGCTGAAATAAATTCAGCAGGACGATAAAGCGGGATTAGGCGTAAATAAGATATAATTTTCAGCAAATAATTATCGAACTCAGGTTATTAGTAACGCTCTGCTATGCTTTTTAGAGATAGTTACATTAATAAAAATTTGAAAATCAACATCAGTAATCCTTCGGTTTCATCAGCCCCGCCATTCATTGCAATCTTTTTGGCCGGTTACCTACTCCATTTATCGTCATTGCGAGAGGGGGACGAAGAAGCAATCTTTTCCCGTAAAACGCACCAAAAAGTATTTCCATTTCTGTCAGGTTTAGTGAACCATGGCCTGTATAAGAAACACAATTCAGTTTCCTGCTCAAAGCAAAAAAAATGCGTGATAATTTTTATATTCGTCGCACAAAGAAACTCCTTCCATGTCCGAATACATAACCGATCAAACCTTTGAAAAAGCCGATTTTACCTTACGGGCACTGCCAAAAGCAGAATACGAAAACTGTAAATTCATCAATTGTGATTTCTCCAGTTCAGATTTAAGCGGCGTTAAGCTTTTAGACTGCGAATTTATCTCCTGTAACTTAAGTATGGCAAACCTTACCAAAACCTCATTTATTGATGTAAACTTTCAAGACTGTAAAATGCTCGGATTAAGGTTCGAAAACTGCAATGATTTTGGGCTGGCATTCTCTTTCGGTAATTGTAAACTAGACCATTCCTCTTTCTACAAACTGAAGCTTAAGAAAACGAACTTCAAAAATTCACAATTGCACGAGGTGGATTTTTCCGAATGCGACTTAACCAGCGCAGTACTCGATAACTGCGATTTATTAAACGCAACTTTCGATAGGACTATCCTCGAAAAAGCAGATTTTAGGACCGCATATAACTATTCCATCGATCCGGATAACAATAGGATTAAAAAAGCAAGATTCTCAAAATCGGGCATCGCAGGCCTTTTACAGAAATACGATATTCAGATCAGCGAATAGGTTTTTAAGAAATTTTGTAAATTCAGCTTACAAAACCACCGACCATGGAACAGCCCAAACCAGAAAACATTGATCAATACATTGCTAATTTCCCAATAGAAACGCAAAAGCTATTACAGCAAATCCGTGAAACTATACACAAAGCCGTACCAGAAGCCAAAGAAGTAATCAGTTATGGTATGCCCGCTTTTAAACAAAACACGGTGCTGGTTTATTTTGCGGGCTATGCTAAACACATTGGCTTTTATCCAACCGGTTCAGGAATTGAAGCATTTAAAGAAGAATTTACCCAGTATAAATGGAGTAAAGGAGCAGTACAGTTTCCTTTAGACAAACCTTTACCGCTAGATCTGATTACCAGAATCACCAAGTTTAAAGCAGAAAGAGATTTAGAGAAAGTGAAAAAGTCATAATATTCCTGGCTTCCTATCTGGGAAAAATAGAGGCATAATTATGGAAAACAGTTCAAAAAAGCATCCGTTTGGTAAAACCTTACTAAACCGACGCCAAACAGATGAAAAAAATACTTTTACTCCTAGTCCTCTTTATCTCTACCAAATCATTTTGCCAGAAAACAACAGTTGTAGAAATTGAAACACTTTCGAAACCAGCAAAACTTATTCCTGTTGTTCCTACTTCGGAAATACTCAAAGTGTTGAAAGCAGATGTAGAAAGAAATGTTGAAAATCTACCCGACAGTTTGGTTTATTATGGTGAGCACCCTTTCCTAACGGGCATTTTAAATTCATATATAGATCACAGGCCATTTGTGATTTCTCCCGATATTTTCTGGTTATTGATCAGCCAGGGTTTTGCCCGGCATATCACTCAAAATGCAGAAGAACTCAGGTCGCAGATGGTAAACTTTGAGGGTAGAAAAACCTTGACTATTGTTTCAAATAAAATCCAGATTGGCAGTCCTCAATCAGATTGGGCATCAATTTTTCCGCAGTTTAACGAGCAGATTAACGATTATACAGGCAAAAAATTGGTTGGCATTTTAACTTCCGATTTTACTACAACTACACCAACTTCAAAAATTGTGAGCCAGGTTACGATTATGGAAGCCGTAAAATCTTATTTCGAATTCAAAGTGATTATCATTGGTTGTGGAATTCCGAAAATCACCATAGAAGGCACAACCCAGGATTGGAAAAAATTACTGGAAAAGACCAAATACCTTGCCAAGTACAAACTAGATTGGTGGACAAATGAGCTCATCCCAATTCTCGAAGAAATTATAGCGGCTAAAAAAGGAAAAGTAGATAAGGACTTCTGGATGAACATGGTAAAATACCATACCGAAAAGAAATATGGAACGGTAAACACAATCGACGGATGGATTGTAAAGTTTTTCCCTTACACCAAAGAAGGAAATAAAACAGGTTTAAAGCCGATTACGAGCGTAAACAGTTTGGCTTCTGAAATTGTAAAAGTTCCATTTATTTTGGAAGACGAGCAGCACCATACAAAGCACAATATGGAAATCTGGGCGGGTTTTATCGGTTTATCCCAAAACAACAAAGATTTCACTATGAAACCGGAAATGAGCTGGGCTATTGTAAATAAAGACAGAGCACCATCCGAAACTTCCGTTTTTGGCAATAAAACCAGCGCCGATGATCTTTCAATGAGTAATATCAGTGAAATTCCAAAAGAGCTGTATGCATTAAAAAGCATAGGCACGCTGAGGATTAAGTTCACTAAAAATATTGCTATTCCTGACGAACTGGGTAAAATTCAAATCAGAAGATTAGAACTTACCGGACAGATTACAGAGGCTGAAAAGCAAAGACTTGTAAAACTGTTTCCCAACAACTGGCTGATCATAAATGGAAAAATGATCGAACGCCGGTAAATAGAATCCTTGTTTTTTCAAAAACTTACTCACAAATTTCGGTGGAAAACTTCATGCTAAAAATCATTAAATCCCACAAATCCTGATTAGCTTTGCTTCCTTTAATTTTTACCTTTAGGATATGTTAACCCACCATAAAATAATTGCAGCCGAATTAAAAGTTGCAGAAAAACAAGTAACGGCAACTATAAATCTGTTAGATGAAGGTGCAACTGTACCCTTTATTTCGCGTTACCGTAAAGAGGCCACAGGCAGTTTAGATGAGGTTAAAGTAGCTGCAATCCGTGATCGGGTTTTGCAGTTACGCGATTTAGACAAGCGCCGGGAAGCGATTTTGAAATCGATGACCGAGCTTGGCAAGTTAACCCCCGAACTGGAAAAAAAGATCAACGAAGCTGAAACCATTTCGCTTTTAGAAGACATTTACCTGCCATTTAAACCTAAGCGTAAAACACGTGCATCAGTTGCAAAAGAAAAAGGATTAGAACCTTTGGCCTTGCAGATATTTGAGCAAAATACTTTTGATTTAGAGGCATCAGCTGATAAATTTATCGATGCTGAGAAAGGTGTAAACTCACTCGACGAAGCTTTAGCGGGTGCAAGGGATATCATTGCCGAAATGATTTCTGAAAATGTGGAGGCGCGGACCAAAATGCGCACTTATTTTCAGGAAAAAGCTGTTTTTAAATCAGAAGTGATCAAAGGAAAAGAAGAAGAAGGTATTAAATATAAAGATTACTTCGAATGGAGCGAGCCCGTTAAAACAGCTGCATCACACCGTGTTCTGGCTATGCGCCGTGGCGAAAAGGAACTGATTTTAAGATTAGACGCCCTTCCACCAGTAGAAGATGCCATTGCTATTTTAGAGAACCAGTTTATTTTAAGCAATAATGCAGCTTCAAAGCAGGTTCAACAGGCTTTAGAAGATGGCTATAAACGTTTGCTGGAACCGGCCATGGAAACCGAACTTCGTGTATTTACCAAACAGAAAGCGGATGAAGAAGCCATTCGGGTTTTTGCCGAAAATGCACGTCAATTGTTATTGGCAGCTCCAATGGGACAAAAAAATGTACTGGCTATCGATCCAGGTTTCCGTACCGGTTGTAAAGTGGTTTGTTTAGATAAACAAGGTCAACTGTTAGAGAATACAGCCATTTATCCGCATACCGGACAAGGGAATGTGAAAAATGCCGAATTTACTATCCAACAGCTTTGTGAAAAACATCATGTTGAAGCCATTGCCATTGGTAACGGTACCGCAGGAAGAGAAACCGAAGCTTTTGTTCGTGCGTTAAATTTACCCCACATCACTATTGTAATGGTTAATGAAAGCGGCGCTTCGATTTATTCGGCTTCGGAAGTGGCCAGAGAAGAGTTCCCTACACAGGATATTACCGTACGGGGAGCGGTTTCAATCGGTCGCCGTTTAATGGATCCATTGGCAGAATTGGTAAAAATTGATCCGAAATCTATCGGTGTTGGTCAATACCAGCATGATGTAGATCAGAATAAATTACAGGCAAGTTTGGATGATACGGTAATCAGTGCGGTAAATGCTGTTGGTGTAGAATTAAACACGGCCTCAAAACAGATCTTAGCCTATGTTTCTGGCTTGGGTCCAACTTTAGCACAAAATATTGTAGACTATAGAAATACGCATGGTGCTTTTAAAAACCGTGAAAGTTTGAAAAAAGTACCACGCTTGGGCGATAAAGCCTACGAGCAGGCAGCAGGCTTCCTGCGCATCCGCAATGCAGAAAATGTTTTGGATACCAGTGGTGTACACCCTGAGCGTTATGCCGTAGTAGATAAAATGGCGAAAGATCTTGGCACTACCGTTTCCGCTTTGATGAAAGATACGCAACTGCAAAAACAGATTAAACCACAGCAATACGTAACCGAAGAAATCGGCTTACCAACATTAACGGATATTTTAAAAGAACTTGCAAAACCTGGCCGCGATCCACGTGAACAGTTTGAAGCTTTTAGCTTTACCGATGGCGTGAATGAGGTTTCAGATTTAAGAGTGGGCATGAAGCTCCCTGGAATTGTAACCAATATTACCAATTTCGGTGCCTTTGTTGATATCGGCGTACATCAGGACGGATTGGTTCACACCAGTCAGCTGGCTAACCGCTTTGTGGCTAACCCAAATGATGTGGTTAAAGTACACCAAAAGGTCCAAGTTACGGTTATGGAAGTTGATGCAGCACGCAAAAGGATTTCGCTATCGATGAAAACAGAAGAAAGCTCAAAGCAAAAAGACCAAAGCAGAAAGCCAAGGGAAGAAAGACCGAAACAAGATTTTAAGCAGAATAACAGTAAATCCAATTTCAAGCCACGTAATGAGCCCAAAGACGCTGATGGCGATCTGCAGGAAAAATTAGCAAAGCTGAAAGGGATGTTTAAATAATTTCCATCGATTGTCATACTGAGCCTGTCGAAGTATTTAACGAGTCTTCGACAGGCTCAGACTGACATAAGATAGATTTACATCTGAACAAAGGTATCTCCAGTCTTTCTGTGGCAAACTTTGCTGCCACCTTTTGGGTGGTACAAAAATCATTTGCTACAAATAAATTATATACATTAGCATTTTGTAGACCTTCAGAAGAAAAAGATGGATTTTTTCGATGCCAAAAGTATATTTTTCACGGTTCTTGAATATAAAATGAGCTATCTGGAATTCTTCGCGGTAATTACGGGGATTATTTCAGTTATTCTTTCAGCAAAAGCCAGCGTTTGGAGCTGGTCCGCTGGCATTGTTAATGTATTTTTATCCGCCTTTTTATATTACCAAAACCAGCTTTACCCCGATATGTTTTTGATGGTTTTCTTTTTTATAACCAACATTATGGGCTGGTGGCGATGGACAAATCCAAAACCAGAAGAAGAAGACAAAAACAAAGAACTTAAAATTAGTTTTATGCCTGTAAGGCAGTTTTTAATCTTACTGGCTATAGGTATTGTTGGCACATTGCTGATGGGTACCCTAGCCAGTCAGCTCCACAATTGGCTTCCGCTACTCTTCAACCTGCCAAGTGCTTATCCTTTTGTCGATTCATTTATTTTTGTAATGAGTGTAATCACCACTTTTCTGATGATCCAGAAAAGAGTAGAATGTTGGATTATCTGGCTGATTATCGATATTGTAGCTACTTACCTGTACTTTTTAAAAGGCATCAAGTTTATGGGGGTAGAATATTTCATCTTCACCATAATTGCTGCTTTTGCATTGTGGCACTGGATAAGGGAATACCGGAGCTATTCTAAAACGGCATGAGCGTATTTTAAAATATTTTGGATTAAACCTTAATGTAAATAAATCTATTTTTGTATCTTCAATTCAAATCCAAAAATGATATGACAGCTAAACAAGTGCTTCCTATCATCCCTGACAATATTGTAGTTAATAAAATTTACGAGCTAAGAGGTCTTAAAGTGATGCTCGACAGTGATCTGGCAGCGCTTTATGGTGTAGAAACTAAGGTTTTAAATCAAAGTGTCCGCCGAAACATGGAACGTTTCCCCGATGATTTCATGTTCCAGCTAACCGTTGAAGAATGGGAATCTTTGAGGTCACAAATTGTGACCTCAAAAGGTAAAAGAGGTGGAAGAACCTATTTACCTAATGTTTTTACCGAACATGGTATACTCATGCTTTCGAGTGTATTAAATAGTAAGCAAGCGATTCAAGTAAATATTCAAATTGTAAGGATTTTCTCCCGTATCCGTCAATTTATTATTGATAATGGCGAGCTCAAACTTGAAATCGAAGAGATTAAAAAGACGCTGAATAATCATGATAAAAACATCGAGTTAGTTTTCACCTACTTGGACAGACTCATCAATAAGAAAATTGGACCAAGGAAAAGGATTGGCTACATGCCTGATGATTTGTGATATTATAGTATTAAATATTTATACACTTTACTCCTAACCTTTAATAATTGTACTAGCCAGGGTTTTTAAACGGGATTGTAGCGATATCCTTTTTTGTTTTTTGCTTTGACAAATTAATAGCACCGGGGCAAGAAATTTGTCAAAGCTTAAAAAAACAAAAAAGATTTAGCGTAAAGCCAGGCTGGAACCAATCAAAAGAATTTCTGGTTTTGCTTTTCACAACCTCAAAAAGATACAGCTTATTAGATGCTGAAATAAATTCAGCATGACGATCGAAAGGTAAAAATCCAAAACTTTTTTCAATCAACTATTTGATAATAAAAGTATTCTATCTATCTTTGCAGTCCCAAATTTAATGGGAATAATAAATTGTTTAATAAATTAAATACAAGCAAGTGAATACGTTAAGTTACAAAACTGTCTCGGCCAATGCGAAAACTGTTAACAAACAGTGGATTGTTGTTGATGCGCAAGGCGAGATTTTGGGGCGCTTGTCATCGAAGATCGCTATGATCATCCGTGGTAAAAACAAGCCTGAGTACACCCCACACGTAGATTGCGGCGATAACGTTATCGTTATTAATGCAGACAAGGTTAAATTGACAGGAAACAAATTCAGCGAAAAGCAATATGTTTCTTATACTGGTTATCCAGGTGGTCAACGTTTTATTTCTCCTAAGGAGTTAATGGCGAAACACCCTCAACGTGTAATCGAGAAAGCGGTACGTGGTATGTTACCGAAAACTAAATTGGGTAAAAAATTATACACCAATCTTTTTGTGTATGCTGGTGAAACTCACCCTCATGCGGCTCAATCTCCAAAAACCATTAAACTTTAAGAAATGTCAGTTACTAACACTTCAGGAAGAAGAAAAACAGCTGTTGCACGTATCTACTTAAAAGATGGTGCTGGCGCAATTACCGTTAACGGTAAAGATCACAAAGTATATTTCCCAACTTTACCTTTGCAATATATCGTAAACCAAAGTTTAGAAGTTTCTGAACTTGTAGGTCGTTATGATATCACTGTAAATGTACAGGGTGGTGGAGTAAAAGGACAAGCAGAAGCTGTTCGTTTAGCTATTGCTAAAGCGATTGTTGAACTAGATGCGGAGAAAAAACCTGCATTACGTGCTAAAGGACTAATGACGCGTGATATGCGTATGGTTGAGCGTAAGAAACCAGGACGTGCTAAAGCTCGTAAGAAATTCCAATTCAGTAAACGTTAATCACAGGAGGCAAAGACAATGGCAAGAACAACTTATCAAGACTTATTGGATGCAGGTGTACACTTTGGTCACCTTACCCGTAAATGGAATCCAAAAATGGCTCCTTACATTTTCATGGAGCGCAATGGAATTCACATTATAGATTTAAATAAAACTTTAACTAAAACTGAAGAAGCTGCGGCTGCGATTAAACAAATCGTAAAATCAGGACGTAAAGTATTATTTGTTTCAACAAAAAAACAAGCAAAAGGAATCGTAGCTGAACAAGCTAAAAAAGTAAACATGCCTTTCGTAACCGAGCGTTGGTTAGGTGGTATGTTAACTAACTTTGCTACTGTTCGCAAGTCAATCAAAAAGATGTCTAACATCGATAAAATGACTAAAGACGGCACTTATTCGATCTTATCTAAAAAAGAGCGTTTAATGATTCAACGTGAGCGTATTAAATTAGAATCACTTTTAGGTGGTATTGCTGATTTAAACCGTTTACCTGCAGCTTTATTCTTAATTGATGTTAAGAAAGAACACATCGCAGTTACTGAAGCGTTAAAATTAAACATCCCTACTTTTGCGATGGTTGATACTAACTCTGATCCTTCTAACATCGATTTCCCTATCCCGGCGAATGATGATGCTACAAAATCAATTTCTTTAATTACTGATGTAATTATCAAAGCTATTGAAGAAGGTTTAGATGAGCGTAAACGCGAAAAAGATGATGAAGCTGAAAAAGAAGCAGTAGCAGCGAAAGTTGCAGCTGATGCACCTGAATCAAAAGAGCCTAGAGCAGCTGGTGAAAAAAGACCAACTACTAAAAAGGTAACTGCTGAAGCAGAAGTTGAAGCTCCTTCATCAGAAGAAACTAAAACAGAAGAATAGTAATATTTTTTAATTGCAGGTTACTGGTTTCAGGTTTTAAGTTGGCTTAACATGAGTTTAACTTGGCGCTTGTAACTTGTAACCTGTAATTGTTATAACAAGATTGTAAAATTTAAAAAAGGAAATAAAATGTCTACAGTACAAATTACTGCCGCTGATGTAAATAAACTACGCCAACAAACTGGTGCTGGTATGATGGATTGCAAAAAAGCATTATTAGAAGCTAATGGCGATTTCGAAGCTGCTGTTGATTTATTGCGCAAAAAAGGTCAAAAAGTATCTGCCGCTCGTTCTGGTAATGCTACTTCTGAAGGCCTAGTATCAATCAATGTTTCAGCGGATGGCACAAATGGCAAATTAGTTGCTTTAGCTTGTGAAACTGAGCCGGTTTCTAAAGTTGAAGATTTCCGTAATCTAGCTCAGACTGTTTTAGCTGCTGCAGTTGCCAACAATCCTGCTACTACTGAAGAATTATCAGCGATTACTTTGGAAGATGGACGTACAGTTGCCGAAACCATAACTGAACTAACCGGTAAAATCGGAGAGAAAATCGTTATTCAGGAGTACGCAAATATATCTGGTGAAAAAATCGTTTCTTATATCCACTCTAATGGCAAAATGGGTGTTTTAGTGGTATTTGAAGGCGCTAATGGTGCAGATATTACTGAAGCTGGTAAAGATGTTGCGATGCAAATTGCTGCAATGAACCCAGTTGCTGTTGATAAAGACGGTGTTGATCCTGCTACTATCGAACGTGAAATCGAGATTGCAAAAGACGTAATCCGTCAAGAAGGTAAACCAGAAGAAATGGTTGAGAAAATTGCTGCTGGTAAATTGAATAAATTCTACAAAGACAGTACTTTATTAAACCAGGAGTTTGTTAAAGATAGTTCTATCGATGTGCGTAAATATTTAGATAACACTTCTAAAGGTTTAACAGTAACGGCTTTCAAACGTGTACAATTAGGTGCATAAGCACTAATAAAAACATACTTAAAAAGCCCCAATTTCTTGGGGCTTTTTTTATGCGTTATGCCTCCAGTCGTCACCCTGAATTTATTTCAGGGTCTGATTTGTGAGAAAGATGCTGAAATAAATTCAGCATGACGATAGTATTTGTCTACTTTCTAAGTGCAGTATAAGCGCCCACTTCCCTACCAGAATCATCGAGCATACTCGCTACTAACTTATTCTTATCAGCTTTTATTTTGGTAATTGTTCTTGTTCCTGTCCTTGGCCCGCCGCCAATAATTAAAGGGTAATGGTTTAATGCTTTATCAGGTTGGTGCACCATGTACTTATGGGTATGACCACTTAAAACCAAATCAACTTTACCCTGATTCAACAATGGCTCAAATAGCTCAGTGCAATGTTTTGGTCCATGTGCATCGCCCGAAAAGCGTGGTGGAATATGCATCAATACAACTCTAAACGGTGCTTTTTTAAATTCCTTTGAATTTATTTCTGTTTTCAGCCATTCAGCCTGTTGAGCTCTATAATCATCAAAATCTACAATACCGGCATATACTGGATGCGCATCTTCTTTATCTTCACCAGTATCTAAAATTACAAAGCGAACAGGCCCTAAGGTAAAAGCTGCATGGCCAACATGCATATAATACTGCGGAAATTCACGTGCAAATTTACCACGTGTTTCGTGATTGCCCCTTACATAGATAAAAGGTGTACGCTTTGCAAAATTATCTACACAGGGTTGCAGCATATGTTCGATAATCTGTTTCTCATCGGTTTGATAATCGAATATATCTCCATTAAAGAAAATAAAGTCTTGCTTCTTATCGGGAACAAGCGCTAACAATTGAGGGATTGATTCCGGGCGATCGTGCGTATCATTCATCATTAAGAATGAAACCTCCTCTTTCGCTCGGTCTGCATTCACAAATTCTTCAACAGCACTGCTTACCGTTACACCATAGGTTAATTTGTAAGGTTGGAAATCTTTAATTTCTTTGGAAACAATTTTATAATAATATTTTGTTCCTGGTTTTAAATTTTTGAGCGTTACGGCATTTAACTTGCTATTAGCCTGCATTAAACCCAATTCGGCCTTTCCGTATGCTTTTTGACTCAGCTGATCAGTCTGTTCCCCAAATTCTACCCAACCCGCAGCATTTTTATTGGTTAACCAAAGAATGGTCATTTCATTATTGAAATTGGTTTGGAGATAAGGACCTACTGCAATTTTAAAACCTTCTTCCTCAGCGGGTACATCTGCAATCGCTATTGCTGGAGCTACCAAAGTAGCAGCACCTAAAGTTAGTCCGGCCTTTAAAAAACCTCTTCTATTAGACTGATTTTCATTCATTTGGTTATTTTATCTTATTACCCAAATATATAGCTACAATATTTAACTTTGACCGTGTAAGATTAAATTTACTCAAACGTTTGATATGCCTAAAGTAATTTCCAATACCTCCTATTTTAAGGGCAACGATTTAAAAAAGAGTCAGAACATCATAATTAATGGCGCTCTAATTTCCAATATTAAGGAAAGCGACTACAATGAAACCAGCCATTCGCTCGTTGTACCAGGTTTTATAGATTTACAGATTTATGGTGCCGGCGGCAGGTTATTTTCAGCCGAGCCAAGCACCGAATCATTAAGCATCATGGAAAATGACCTGCTTAAAAAAGGTACTACAGGCTTTTTAGCTTGCATGGCAACAAATTCTCCTGAAGTTTTTGATGAATGTATCAAAGCAGCTAAAGAACACCGTACAGCTGCAAAAAATTTCTTGGGGCTACATTTAGAAGGGCCATTTTTAAATCCAAAGCGCTTAGGTGCCCATGTTCCGGCCTTTGTACGTAAGGCCTCGTTAGATGAAATTAAGAAACTAATTGATTTTGGGGATGGCGTAATTAAAATGATGACCATTGCCCCAGAACTGCAGGATGACGAAGTGATCGAATATTTGTTAGCTAATGGAGTATTGGTTTCTTTAGGACATAGTAATGCAACCTTCGATGAGGCAATAGCTGCTTATAACAAAGGCATCCAGACCACCACACACCTTTTTAATGCCATGAGTCCTATCCATCACCGCGAACCGGGTATCCCGACCGCTGTTTTTAGCCACGACAAAGCTATGGCCAGTATTATTGCCGATGGCCAGCATGTAGATTTCGAAGTGGTTAAGTTTGCCCAAAAACTTTTAAAAGAACGTTTGTTCCTCATCACCGATGCGGTTACTGCTTGTTCAACAGGGCCGTATCAGCATGTTCAAAAAGGCAATAAATATGTTATGCCTGATGGTACACTTTCCGGCTCATCGCTCACGATGCTAGAAGCTGTTAAAAATTGCGTATTACATTGTGACATCAGCTTAAACGATGCGGTTAAAATGGGAACGCGCTACCCTGCCCAATTGATCGGCATCGAAAATCTTACTGCAACGATAGAAACCGGGCATCAGGCAAACTTATTGGTACTTGATGATGACCTGAATTTAAAAGAGGTCATATTTAAAGGCGAAACGATATAATTAATTTAACATGTTCAAAAAAATCCTCGCAGCGATAATATTCTTGTCAGTTTATACCAGTAATTCTTGGGGACAAGAAATAGGTACTGCTTTTACAATAATACCCCTCGGAGTGAAGGGCGGAGATGATGAGAGTAATTTATCCTCTTATATGATTGCTCCAAAAGGCAGCGAAAGTTACGTTTGTTTAGATGCAGGTACCATAAATGCCGGTATTCAAAAGGCCATTGGATATAAATCATTAAGAGGAATAAGCGAAGAGATTCAGCGAAAACAGATTAAGGGATATTTGATCTCACATGCCCATTTAGATCATGTAGCCGGTTTGATTATCAACGCTCCGGCCGATACATCCAAAAACATCTACGGAATACCTTCTGTCCTGAATATTTTGAGGGATAAATACTTTACATGGGATGCCTGGGCCAATTTTGCTAATGAAGGTGAGAAGCCACAATTAAAAAAGTATACCTATTCACCACTTAATGAAGGTGAAACTTATCCGCTTGATGGAACGGAAATGAAAGTGAGGGCTTTTGAGTTAAGTCATGGCAATCCCTATAAAAGCACTGCTTTTTTGATCAGTCACAATGATAGTTATGTATTGTACCTTGGTGATACCGGTGCAGATGAAATTGAAAAATCGGACAAACTCACCAACTTATGGCAAACTATAGCGCCGATTATTAATGCAGGACAGTTAAAAGCAATTTTCCTGGAGGTTTCTTTCCCCAATGAACAACCTGATAAACAATTATTCGGACACCTTACTCCAAAGCTTTTTTATAGTGAATTATCAAAACTCGAAAGTTTAACTGATTCAAAAGCTTTTAAAAAAATATCTTTTATTGTAACACACATTAAACCGCCACAGAAAACTGCTGAAAAGGTAAAAAAGCAACTGATTTCAGGGAAATTGAAAGATTTAATACTGATTTTACCCGAACAGGGCAAGCACTTAACAATTAATTAATCTAAATAGAACATTAGCAGCATTAAGTGCATGTATTTTTGTAAAAAAGCGAATAAAACATCATAATTTTAAGCGCCGTAGGGCAATAACAAATTATAATTGCTTTATCGCCAACAAAAAAACATAAACTAATGAAAAAACTACTACTATTATTCACATTTATGATTGCAATAACCATTGGTGGTTTTGCTCAGGGGGTTACAACTGCATCATTTATTGGTACAGTTAAAGATCAAAAAGGGGTAATTCCTGGTGCAACAGTTACCGCTGTGCATATTCCATCAGGTACAAAATACGCAACAATTACCAGGGCCGATGGGCGGTACAACTTACCGAACGTACGTGTAGGTGGGCCATACACCGTTAAAATAAGCTATATCGGCTATAACGAGCTGGTTAAAGAAAATCTAAGCACAACTATCGGAGAGGATTTAAGGGTTGATGCTTCATTAACCGAAACATCGCAAAACTTAGCCGATGTTGTAGTAAAGGGAACGCAGGATAAAGTAATAAACTCATCCAGAACGGGGGCAAGGGAAACCATAACCCGGCAGCAGATTGATAATTTGCCAACGATTAGCCGTTCATTATCCGATTTTACCAAACTAACCCCATCAGCAAATTCGACAACCGTTGGCGGCTTAAGTTTTGGTGGCAGAAGCGGTTCTTATAATAACCTAACCGTGGATGGAGCCCTGTTTAACAACTCGTTCGGACTATCTGGTAGTTTAGGTGGACAGGCGAACTCTCAGCCGATATCACTGGATGCGATTGAACAAATTCAGGTAGATATTGCACCCTACGATGTTCGTCAGGGGTCTTTTACCGGTGCGGGCATCAATACCATTGTAAAATCGGGAACAAATAACTTTAAGGGTTCGGCCTATTACTATACGAGAGGGACCGATTTAACAGGCTACTCAGCAGGGGTTACAAAAATACCAGTTGTAGACTTCAAGTATAACCAACGTGGTTTAAATATTGGCGGACCGATCATTAAAGATAAATTATTTTTCTTTGTTTCGGGCGAACAAGAGCGGATCAGCACGCCTTCTAC
The DNA here is from genome assembly GCF_000708285.2 of Pedobacter borealis DSM 19626. GTDB lineage: Bacteria > Bacteroidota > Bacteroidia > Sphingobacteriales > Sphingobacteriaceae > Pedobacter > Pedobacter borealis. The sequence continues at coordinate 6,408 of NZ_JAUG01000090.1, read as the reverse complement.
CTCCTTTGTAGCTTCAAGACCAGGTTTATCAGGAGCCAATGTTTCAGCAGCAGATGCGGCAACTTTAGATAAGCTATCGAACTATTTAATGAGCAAGTACAATTATGCCACAGGTCCATACGAGAATTATCCATACGAGACGAAAAGTGATAAAATAACCGCGAAGATAGATTGGAACATCAATGCCAACAATACTTTAAGCGCGAAATATTTCTACTTAAAATCGAACAGACAGGTGGTAGCCAGCGGTTCGGGTATCCCGGCAGGCTTAAATGGTAGCCGTTCGCCTTCTTCAACCTCTATGCCTTACTTTGGATCGAGTTACACCATCAACAATAACTTTAACATTGGTATCGTAGAGTTAAACACCAGGATTGGGAACAGCATGTCGAACAAATTAACGCTTGGTTATTCTGCCTTAAGAGATTTTCGGGCTTCAAATGGCGCTGAACTACCAATGGTTGATATTGGTAACGGAAATGGAGGCATTTTAACGAGTTTCGGCTACGAAGTTTTTACAGCAAACAACTTATTAAACTCCGACATTTATCAGTTTTCTGATGATTTCTCGATCTATGCCGGTAAACACGAAATCACCATTGGGACCAGTAACCAGTTGAATAAATTTTTAAATGGTTTTGCACCAAACTATAATGGTCTGTATTATTTCAAAACTGCCGATGATTTTATGAACAATGCACCTGCTGTAAGTTATTCTTACCGCAATTCTGCATTGGCGGATGGTGCATTTCCATTCGCAAAAATGTCGTCTTATAACCTGAGTTTATACGCACAGGATAAATATCAGGTAAGCGATAATTTCAAATTAACCTACGGTATACGGGCAGATTATACCTATTTCCCTACCAAGTTAGATCCGAATCCAAATTTGGCGGCACTAACCTTTCAAAACGGTTTGCAGGTAGATATTTCAAAATTCCCAAACAAAAAGTTATTGTTCTCTCCACGTGTAGGTTTCAATTATGACGTTTTTGGTGATAAAACAACACAGTTGCGAGGCGGTACAGGGATTTTTACCGGTCAGGTGCCTTATGTTTGGATCTCTAACCAGGCCTCTAACACCGGGACCCTATTCAGCTCAAGTACTGTTTCAACCGTTGGAGATCCCCGATTGATTTTTAATCCAAATGTAAATGCAAACCGCCCTGCTCCAGGTACAGTTAATGCCAATACTTCGTATGAAGTAGACGCAACTTCTAAAGATTTCAAATACCCTCAAATCTGGAGAACCAATGTTGCTGTTGATCAGAAGTTACCAATGGGTATCATTGCAACCATAGAGGCCTCATATACCAAAGATATCAATGCTGTAAATTTCTCAAATGCAGCATTGCCTAATAATTCTACAGGTTTGGTCACACTTCCAGGCATTGAAGGACAACAACGTTACACCGCAAAATCTACACAAACAGGTACAACTGCGGCAAACCCTTCTATATCGCCGTTTATTTACATGCAGAATACCAAAAAAGGTTATTCGTATTTCATCACGGGCCAACTACAAAAATCTTTTTTAAACGGATTTAATGCAAGTGCGGCCTATACTTATAGCCAATCTAGATCTGTGAACGATGGCGGTTCTACAGCAAGCTCAATCTGGTCGCAAAGGGCCATTGCAGGAGATGCAAACTCGGATGTTTTAGCCAACACCAATTTCATCCAACCGAATAGAGTTATTGCTTCATTAAGCTACAAAAGAGAATATTTTAAACATGCAGCAACCACAATCGGTTTAATTTTCGAATCGGCCAATAATGGTGCGTTCAGCTATGTTTCATCTGGCGACATTAACAACGACGGCGGCGCAAATGATCTGCTTTACATCCCACAAAATCAAGGCGATATTACTTTGGTTCCTGATTTTGTAGGCGATACCCGTACACCGGCACAGATCTGGAACCAGTTAAATGCTTACATCAATCAAGATAGTTACCTGAGCAAACACAGGGGCGAATTTGCAAAAAGAAACGGTGCCATCATGTCGTACTTTAAAAGAGCCGATCTGCACATCGCACAGGATTTTTTTGTCGGTCCTAAAGGAAAAAGAAATACACTTCAGTTTACATTGGATATTATCAACTTAGGTAATATGTTAAATAGCGACTGGGGCCTATATCAAACACCAAATATCCCTTTATCTACTTATAACACGGCGGTATTGCTAGCCTATAAAGGTTTAGACCCTGCTTCAGGAAAACCTACTTATTCTTTTCCATATCAAGACAAAGCAAATTTAACCCCATATACTACAACGTATAAAAATATTACTGACCAGATTTCGCGCTGGCAGGCACAGTTTGGTGTCCGTTACATCTTTAACTAACGTTAAACAGATTATTATGGCTCGCCATCTTCAATAAAAGTAATATAATAAGAGGAGCAATATCTCAGGGTATTGTTCCTTTTTCTTTAAATCAGTATTTCTATTTAAATATTTACATCAATTATTAAAAAGCATAGCTTGGTATTAAAAAAATGTTAATATTTTTGAGGTCATGAAATACAAACGCATCCTATTAAAGCTTAGCGGAGAATCGCTAATGGGCGACAAACAATATGGAATTGATAATGAACGCGTTAAACAATACGCAGAAGATATCAAAGCCGTACACGATAAAGGTTTAGAAATCGCAATCGTAATTGGAGGAGGGAATATTTTTAGAGGTTTAAGCGCCGAAAAAAGTGGGATGGACAGGGCACAGGCCGATTATATGGGCATGTTGGCAACAGTTATCAACTCTATGGCCTTGCAAGATGCGTTAGAAAAAGTGGGCATTAAAACACGGTTACTTACTGCCATTAAAATGGAGCAGATCTGTGAGCCATTTATCCGCAGAAGAGCTGTTCGCCATTTAGAAAAAGGCCGTGTGGTTATTTTTGGTGCAGGAACGGGAAATCCATACTTCACAACCGATTCTGCAGCAGCTTTACGTGCTATCGAAATCAAAGCTGATGTTGTTTTAAAAGGAACACGTGTTGATGGAATTTATACGGCCGATCCTGAAAAAGATCCGCTGGCCACTAAATACGATGAAATTTCTTTTAGGGAAGTTTATGATAAGGGGCTTAATGTAATGGATATGACCGCATTTACCCTTTGCGAGGAAAACCAAGTGCCGATTATTGTGTTTGATATGAACAAACATGGCAATTTCATGAAAATCGCCAATGGCGAACCTATTGGAACCCTGGTTAAATAAGGAATAAAAATTATTATTTTTGTAGAAATACACACAATTATGAACGACCTCATACAATTACAATTAATGGATGCTCAATCTGCAATGGATAGAGCCATCGATCATTGTGAATCTGAATTAACTAAAATCAGAGCTGGTAAAGCATCAGCTGGAATGTTGGATGGTATTTTCGTGGATTATTATGGCGCAGCTACAGCATTATCACAAGTAGCCAGTATTAATACGCCTGATGCCAGAACAATCGTAATCCAACCTTGGGAAAAATCACTTTTAACTGCGATTGAAAAAGCTATTCAGGTAGCCAATATTGGTATCAATCCACAAAATGATGGTATTGTTATCCGCCTGGTTGTGCCGCCTTTAACAGAAGAGCGTAGAAAAGACTTAGTGAAAAAAGTGAAGGAAGAAGCCGAAAGAGGCCGCATTACCGTTCGTAACATCCGTAAAGATGCCAATACCAAAATTCAAAAACTGAAAGGCGAAGGTGTTTCTGATGACGAGATTAAAACAGGTGAAGGCGAAGTGCAAAAGTTAACCGATGCTTATATCATCAAGGTTGACAAACACGCCGAAGCTAAAGAAAAAGATGTAATGACAGTTTAATCTGTATAAAATGCAATCAGAACGGGAATGGACTTAAATCTATTCCCTTTTTTATTGCTTTACGCTTGAGCCCCTAACGTTTAAGATAGTGGGTAACGACACCTGAATGTTTTCGACAGGCTTTCCTACTTTCTTAAGCTTGTTCAATAAAATTTTCATCACGTTTTCTGCAATGGCCTCAAGAGGTTGTGCAATAGCCGTAACTGGAGGCTCGCAAAACTCCAGGATTTCGAAATCATCAAAAGAAACAACAGCCATATCCTTATGGATCTTAATACCTAGTTTTCTAAAAGTTCTTAAACCGTCTAAACAAATATAGTTGGCTGCAAAAACTACTGCATCTAGCTGTTTCTCTGCTTTAAAAAACTTTATCATCTCCTCAATTGATTCGGCAGAGTTTACATATTTAATCTTCTTTACAATTGCCGGCAAGTTATATTGTTTTACAGCACTTTCGTAACCCGCCAAGCGGTCTACCATCTGTTGCTGTAAAGTATCGATGGTTACAAAACCTATTTTTTTATAATTATTCTTAATGAGGTGCTCGGTAGCTTCGTAGGTACTGCTTAGATTATCGATTATTACATAATCTGTTTTAACGTCATGTACATACCGATCGAATAGGACCACTGGGGCGTCTGTTTGAATCAATTTTTTAACTTCTTCTTCTAATCCCTCAGGCAAGGCCATAATGTAGCCATCAACATGCCTGTCTTTAAAAATCTGCAGCAATTCTATTGCCTTTTCGGTATCGTTTCTGGTACTGCTAAAAAGTATCTTATAACCAAGGCTCGATGCAATTTCATCAATTCGGCGTGCTATACCCGAGAAAAAAGGTTCAGAAATATCATCAACCAAGAATCCGATAATTTTTGTTTTGCCTGTTCTTAAACTTGTTGCAAGAGTATTGGGCTGATAATTTAATTCAGCAACCAGTTCTAAAACTTTTTTGGTAAGCGATTCGCTAATATTTTTTTCTCTTGCTTTCCCATTAATTACAAACGATACGGTTGTAATGGAAATATTTAATTGTTTAGCGATATCTTTAATCGAAACACGTTTCTTCATCACAGGCATTGAACGAATAAAAGTTGATCTGTAATATAACAATATATCTATAAATATAGGAGGGATACGAAAAAAAATAGCCTAAAAAAGAAAAAGAGCAACCTATCCAGGATTGCTCGATTAACTAACTTATTATTCATAAAAAATGCTGTTGGGGAAGGAGTCGAACCTTCAAGGGGTAGTTAGCTACAGTTCAAAAAATTAATTTGTGGTCAACCCAATAAACTGCGTTTGTCCCATTATTCCCCACCACCGAGACAAGGAGGCGTGTCTGCCAATTTCACCACCCAACAATTTTAGTCATTAGTCCAAAGTCTGCAGTCGTAAGTCTACTAAAGACTATGGACTCTTGACTTAGGACTAAAGCCGCTGTAGGGGAAGGAATCGAACCTTCAAGGAGTGGTTAGTACCGAAACCGGTATATTCCCATTATTCTCCGCCACCGAGACAAGGAGGTGTGTCTGCCTGTTTCACCACCCTACATTATGTTATGCAATTTTGAAAGAACGTTTCCTTTTTATTAATTGCTTGATACAAATGTAAAGGAACAACCAATACCTTGCAAATATTTTAAACATTTAATTTTATTTTTATAATATTGATAAATATTCGTAAATTCGCTTATCATAATTCAAAAATATGCTTAAAAAAGACAATTCCAATTTAGAAATTGACAACCTCGACATCGATATATTGAAACAATTGATGCAGGATGCCACTAAACCTTATACAGAAATCGCTAAAGATCTGATTGTTTCGGGCGGAACGATACACGTTAGGATGAAGAAACTGCAAGAAATGGGAATTATTAAGGGCTCGCACTTAATCATTGACCCGCAGAAGGCTGGATATGATATTTGTGCCTTTTTGGGTATTTACCTGGAGAAAGGAATCCAGTACAAAGATGCAGTTGCGCAATTGAGCAAAATTAAAGAAGTGGTAGAATTGCATTATACTACCGGTGCCTACAGTATGTTTGCCAAAATTATCTGCAGGGATACCAATCACTTACGCCACGTTTTAAACGAAGAAATACAGGCCGTGAACGGTATTCAGCGTACGGAGACTTTAATCTCGTTAGAAGAGAGCATTAAGCGTCAGATTGAACTGGGTTAAAGCACAAAGACTAAAGCAAAAAGATTTCATTAAGAACACGAAGCTTAAATGATCTCATATGCCTTATATGGTAAAACGCTATTAGTTATTCTTAATAATCAGGAAATGAACGCTGAGTGAGATTTCGGGAACAGTAGTCCCGTTATTCGCTATAGCCCCGATGAATCCCGATGTAAAATTGGGAGGGGGCTGCCGCTACTACCGGGTTTAGAAACAAAGGTTTGTGCAATTAATAACCTGAGTTCGATAATTATTTGCTGAAAATTATATCTTATTTACGCCTAATCCCGCTTTATCGTCCTGCTGAATTTATTTCAGCATCTTTTTAGCGTGAAAGACCCTGAAATAAATTCAGGGTGACGACCGTCTTAACAGAAAACTTGATTAAAACGCCACAAAA
>NZ_JAUG01000089.1 GCF_000708285.2 Pedobacter borealis DSM 19626 | reverse complement strand
CAGGGAAATCGCTTTTAACTTTTCTCTGATAATTCTTCCTCTTTCTGCGCATACCTAAGCATTATGTTTGCCACAGAAGCACGAAAACACGGAAAAATTTACTTCTTCTCCGTGATTTCTGTGTTTCCGTGGCTAATTAATTTTTGCACATTTTTTAAAAGCGATTTCCCTGGGCCATATAAGCTTACATGTTCTTATATGGGGTGAATTTCTTGCTATAGCGTGCACTGTACAATACCTTTTGAATGTTTCGAGATATTTGTGTCGATTTTTATAGCGTAATAACGTCCCGGGCTTGCCTCGGGATGTTATTACTCGAATAAATTATCCTCTAGGATGAGAAGATCTAACAATTTGTTTAACACTGCTGCGATCATCTTCGATTTATAAAAGGTTTAGCTTTAAATAGTTAATGCTTATACATTTGGTAATTTAAAACGCATTACAATTTCTCCTGTTGCTTCATCAAATTCCATTTTTCTGTTTTCCAAGCCGTTGGTACTGCCTGTTGCCATTTTATACAGGCCAGATAAAAAATCAAGCCCATGGTTCATCACTTGTTCCATTTGCTGTGCTTTTATTTTCTGGTCTATAATGGGTTGTTGTATTTCATCTATATTTTTTTCGCTAGTTTCTTCTTCTTCAATCAATACGTAATTGGTAATTAACTCCTTATCAGCTGTATTTTCTTGTAATACTTCTTCTTCAATGGGTGGTTTTTCTATTGTTACAAACCCGTTTATGGCTTCTTCTAGCTGTTGTAAAAACTGTGCCCTGCCCGACGCTGAAAAATCTACTTCATCAGTGCCATTTCCATTATTTAATACGCTATCGAATAGATTTTGTTTAAGATTAAGTCCAGATGCAATTTTAATTTCAATTGAGTTTTTGGTAATGAAATTGATTACATTTAGGTGTTTGCTGCGTTGTCCAAGCCTATCAATGCGACCTACGCGCTGGTTTTTCTTCGCGGGGTTCCAGGGTACTTCAAAATTAATTACCGTATCGGCTACTTGTAGGTTTAAACCTGCTCCTCCTGCTTCTGTTGATAGGAAAACGCTGCAGTTGGGGTCGGCTTCGAACTTTTTAACTAGGGCATCCCTATTTTTTATAGCTACCTTGCCACTTAACATAGCAAAGCCAATACCATTTTCGTGCAACATTTTTCCAATAAGATTTAACATCGTTACCCACTCAGAAAAAATAATAATTTTGCTTCCGCTATTTTTAATGTCGAGTTTTTCTAAAAGCATATCCTTTAATTCTACCAGTTTTGGAGAATAATATGTTTCCTTATCAATCAGAAAAGTAGAATTGCATACCATACGCATATTGTTCATCAACAACATCAATTTCTGCATATCGAATGGCGAAATAAATTTTTTAGTAATGATGGAGGCAACGCCTCTTGCAAAATTGGCGTGTAATATTTCTTGCTCCAAATGCATCTCTACCGGGATGGTAATTTCGGTTATTTGAGGCAAATCTTTAATTACGTTATGTTTTTCTCTGCGAAGCAAAATAGGTTGTAATCTTTCATTTAGCTGTTGAAGGTTATAATACCCGGTAATTTTATCAGTTTTACTTTCATCGAAATAACAGTGTTGATAAGAAAACTCCCACAATGGGCTTAAAAAATGAGGTTCAATAAATTGTACAATCGAGTATAAATCAATCAAACGGTTTTCGATAGGTGTGCCTGTAATAACGAGGGCATGCTTTTTTTGCAGTTTTTTTATACTTTGCGCCGCTAGGGTATTAAAGTTTTTTATTTTTTGTGCTTCGTCTAAAATAATAAAATCGGCGCCCATCCGGTTAATAACCAAACAATCGCGCATTACGGTTTCATAATTAACAATTACGAAATAGGCTTTGCTTTTCTGGTAAATTTCTGCTCTTGCTTGGGGCATTCCATCGGCAATTACTGCAGTTTCGTGGCAAAACTTTTCTATTTCCTGCTTCCACTGTTCTTTTAGGGATGCCGGACAAACAATCAATGTTTTTTTAAAACCAAAAATCTTCTTTTTTTGTACAGCCGTTGTTATGGCCTGTATAGTTTTACCAAGTCCCATTTCATCGGCCAGTATGGCGCCCGATTTGAATGTGGCAAACCTGACACCTTCTTTTTGATAGGGAAATAAATCGGCTTTTATAATAGAAAAATCAATTTTTTCATTGGTTGTAGCATTTTTGAGCATATCTTCATCCCAGGCTTTTTGTATTTTTTCTTCCACCTCTGGTCTAATGGTGATTTGTTTAAAATCGACCGCTTCACGAATAAATGCTGTAAAATCTTTTATCTTTTCTGGTTCTATATAATTTTTGCTTCCAAAGTATTTGTTTAGTAAAAGCTCAATTTCGGGCTTTAACGGGTGTGGATAATGCCAAGTAATGCGGTAATCGTTTTGTGGGTCTAAAAAAATTTCAACAAAAGGATAGGTTTTGCTTAGTTTTTTAAATTGGATGGTATCGGCCTTAAGTTTTTTAAAGGCGTATATTAAATGCTTGGTTGTGCCCAGTTTATTGGTTTGTAAATCAGGATTGTTGATATAACCTGTTTCATCATCAAAATTTCGTAGTGTAACTTTATAGCTGTGCCCTTTTTCGTTAATTAAGGTGTGTTCGCCATAAATGTTATCGGCATAAATCAAATTATATTTAGCCTTATCGGCCTTTGTAATGCGCTCGGCAAGCACTCTTTTAATCATCCCCTCACGGGTATAACTTTTGCCCGTTTGGGGCGTTTTTGCCAATGGTTTGTTAAATTCTTCTATCATTTGCAACAAAGAGGCAAATGCATAACTATCCCATTCGCAAAGTTTGTTTTTTTGAAAATAATTAACAGTTTCGTTATCATCAACGGTAATTTTTACCTCAATATCAGTATCTTCATCATTAACCAATAGCTCGAAAGCTTGTGCAGAGCGTGTAAGTAGTTGGCATGAGCCGTTTAAATACAAGGTTTGGACTTTTTTGTATATAGCTGGCGCTGAATTAAACTTTTCTTTAAGTTGCTGGATTTGTTTTTTAAATATTTCGACCATTTTTTCAGTTCAGTTTTTGTGGATTAAAGATATGTATTTAAAGGGTTTTATTAATGATTTATAGAAAATTTAGAGAAATAGAATGCTTCAGGTCAGTAGCATTTTTGTTTTTAACTCCTCCTAAGCTATTTAATATTTTATAGTCGAAATATATTAATTCCAATTTACTGCACCATCTAGTAAAAGGAAAAAAGTATTTTTGCATCGCTTTGAGTAAAAAAAGGTACTTCATCCAATTGGCTTATGATGGCAGCTTATACCATGGCTGGCAAACACAACCTAATGCAATCACCGTTCAGGAATTGTTAGATAAGGCTATGTCTGTTTTTTTTAGGCAGCCTATCGAAACTTTGGGCTGCGGCAGAACGGATGCTGGCGTACATGCTACTGATTTTTATGCCCATTTTGATGTTGAAAATGTAGAAGAAACAAAGGTTTTAAGCGCAGTAACCGGTATTAATGCCATGCTGCCTTACCAAATTGCAGCAAAACGGATTATACCGGTACATGATGATGCCCATGCCCGCTTTGATGCCACTGCCCGTGCTTATAAATATTACCTTCACTTCGAAAAGAATCCTTTCAAACTTAACCGATCGTGGTTGGTTAAAGATAAATTGGATGTAGAAGCAATGAACGAGGCAGCGGCACTGTTATTAAATTATACCGATTTTTCGTGTTTCAGTAAATCAAACACGCAAACTTTTACCAATAATTGTAAAATAAGCAAAGCCGTTTTCGAGCAGCAGGAAGATGGATTAGTTTTTACCATTCAGGCTGACCGTTTTCTACGCAACATGGTAAGAGCCATTATGGGTACTTTGGTACAGATCGGTAAAAAAGAAATAAATTTAACAGATTTTAAAGCAATAATAGAAAGTAAAAACCGCAGTAAGGCTGGGCAATCGGTGCCTGCCTGCGGTTTGTATTTAGTGAAGATAGAATACGATTATATAAGGTAGAAGGTTAAAGGCGTAAGGCGGAAGGTACAGCGACCGCCATGAAAGAAATAGAAGGCTAGGTCGCCACTTTATTAGAAAGATATTAGTATTTGATTTTTTAAGATTGCGTAAGGCCTTAAACCCTAAACCTTACACCCTAAACCCTAAACATGGCAGTTACAGGAGACGTATACAACACCAGATTACTGAAACGTATTTTTCAATACGTAAAGCCTTACCGTGCCGTTTTTGTGTGGTCGGTTATTTTAACCATTCTGCTTGCGGCTATTTCTCCGGTACGTCCGTTTTTAATTAAGTATACGCTTGATCATTATATTTTAACAGGAAATTATTCTGGCCTGGTGAATATGACCATGTTGATGATCTTTATGTTGATCTTACAAACTTTGATTCAATATAACCACACGCTTTTAACCAATACATTGGGTCAATCGGTTATCCGCGATCTTCGGATCAATGTTTTTAACCACATTACAAAACTCCGCCTAAAATTCTTCGATAAAACGCCCATCGGACAATTAATTACCAGAACTGTTTCCGATTTGGAAACTATTGCCGATATCTTTTCGGAAGGTTTAATCTCGATGATAGGCGATAGTTTGCAGGTGGTGGTGATTGTGTGCGTCATGTTATATACCGATTGGCAATTGAGTTTAGTGGTGCTTTTGCCCATTCCATTGTTGATTATTGCTACCCGGAAATTCCAGAAAGCGATTAAAGTGGCTTTTCAGGAAATTAGAAATGAGGTTTCTAACCTGAATACTTTTTTGCAAGAACACATTACGGGTGTATCTATTGTGCAGTACTTTGCCAGGGAGAAACAGGAATACAGAAAATTCTACGCCATTAACAAGCGCTATCGTGATGCTAATATCCGCTCTAACTGGTATTATTCTATCTTTTTTCCCGTGGTGGAGTTAATCTCGGCCATGTCGCTGGGTTTGTTGGTGTGGTACGGCGCAAAAAGTATTCTTTCCAAACCGTTGGATGTAACGCCTGGAACCATCACACAGTTTATTATGTATCTGGGTATGGTATTTACACCGATCCGCCAGTTGGCCGATAAGTTTAATACGCTGCAGATGGGAATGGTGGGTGCCGAACGTGTTTTTAAAGTTTTAGATACTGATGAAACTACGCCAAATACGGGGACGCAAAAGCCAACCAAATTAGACGGAAATATTAAATTCGAAAAGGTTTGGTTTGCCTATAACGACGAAAACTACGTGCTGAAAGACCTTACATTCGAAGTGAAGGCTGGCGAAACTGTGGCCTTGGTAGGAGCAACGGGTGCCGGTAAATCTTCCACAATTAATATCCTGAACCGTTTTTATGAAGTGAAAAAGGGAGATATCACCGTAGACGGCATTCATATCGAAGATTTTGATCTGGATTATTTAAGGGGCAATATTGCTACTGTACTTCAGGATGTTTTCTTGTTTTCGGATACCATTTTAAACAACATTACACTAAATAACCCCCAAATTACCATCGAAGAAGTGGTGAATGCTGCCAAAAAAGTTGGTGCGCATGATTTTATCGAACGTTTACCGGGTGGCTATCAATATAACGTGATGGAAAGAGGTGCTACACTCTCAGCTGGTCAGGCCCAGTTGATTTCGTTTATCCGTGCCCTCGTGCATAATCCGGCTATTTTGGTTTTAGATGAAGCCACTTCATCAGTGGATACCGAAACAGAATTATTGATCCAGAAAGCCATTGATAACTTGATGGAAGGTAGAACTTCGATTGTAATTGCCCACCGTTTATCCACCATTCAAAAGGCCGATCAGATTATTGTGCTCGATAAGGGTGAGATTAAAGAAAAAGGCACGCATCAACAGCTGTTAAAATTAAATGGCTACTATAAAAAGCTTTACGATCTGCAGTTCTCATCCAAAGGGATAGCCAAAGTTTAAACGCATTTATTCTCAAGGATTTTCTTAATTTAACGGCTTCTTAAACCCCATAGGAAGATGAAACGGTTAAAATTACTTGCCTTGTTCTTGTTTTCGGCTTTAGCCTTGCAGGTTTCTGCACAACAGAAAAAATATGTAATGGTGATTCACGGTGGTGCCGGCACCATTCTCAAAAAGAACATGAGTCCCGAAAAAGAGACTGCTTATATCGCTGCCTTAACAAAAGCATTAAATGCAGGTTATGCAGAAATTAAAGCAGGTAAATCGAGCCTCGATGCTGTTGAAGCAACCATTCACGTTTTAGAAAACGATCCACATTTTAATGCCGGCAAAGGTGCTGTTTTTACACATGATGGCAGAAATGAGCTCGACGCCGCAATAATGGATGGAAAAACCTTAATGGCGGGATCTGTTGCGGGGGTAACTACCATAAAAAATCCAATTTCTGCTGCCAGGGCCGTGATGGAAAAATCCGAGCATGTAATGATGGTTGGCGCAGGTGCCGATCAGTTTGCAAAAGAGGTGGGATTGGAAATCGTAGATCCTAAATATTTCTGGACTAAGGAACGTTGGGATGGCTTACAACAGGCCATTAAAGAAGATTCTACCAAAGCGGTGTTAGATCATGGAAGTAAAAAATCGGAATTATTTGGAATTAAAAACCACGATTACAAATTCGGCACGGTGGGTTGCGTGGCTTTAGATCAGGCTGGAAACCTGGCAGCGGGAACTTCAACCGGTGGTATGACGAACAAAAAATACGGACGTGTGGGCGATGCACCAATTATAGGGGCAGGTACCTACTGCAATAATGAAACAGCAGGTATTTCCTGTACCGGCTGGGGCGAGTTTTATATCCGTAATGTGGTGGCAAAAACGATTTCCGATTTAATGGAATATAAGGGCCTATCTGTTACAGAGGCATCGAAACTTGCCTTAGATAAAGTAGGTAAAATGGGTGGCGACGGTGGTTTAATTGCTTTAGATAAAAAAGGAAATATGACTATGCCCTTTAATACCGAGGGGATGTATAGAGGTGCAATTACTGCCGACGGGAAAATTGAGGTCAGTATTTATAAATAAAATTATTTTAAGCTTACTGTCTGTTCATTATTCAATAGCAAGCCAAAACACCTAAAAAAATAAAGATGACATTTATAGAACTTGTAAAAAAAGTATTCTCCAATTTAACCTTTCAGGTTATCATAGCCATCATAATAGGGATTAATGTTGGGATTTTCTTCCCCGGTTTTGCACCTACAGCTAAATTGATCAGTCAGGGTTTTATCAACCTGATTAGCATGTTAATTGCACCAATTATATTCTTTACTATTGTTTTAGGAATCGCACACATGGGCGATATGAAAAAAGTAGGCAGGGTAGGGGGCAAAGCATTGTTATATTTCGAAATTGTAAGCACAGTGGCTATTGCAATTGGTTTAGTGGTGGCCAATGTTTTAAAGCCAGGTGCCGGAATGATAACCAAGGCTAGCGATGCTACAAAAATTGTTGGTTATGCCGAGCAGGCAAAAGATATGAACTGGGCAGAATTCTTTCTGCATATTATCCCGCATAATGTGATTGCCGCTTTTGCTGAGGGAAATATTTTACAGATTTTGCTGTTTGCCATTCTTTTTGGTTATGGTTTAAATAAATTAGGAGGAGAGGGAACAAGCGTTTTAAATGCCTTCGATAAAATATCGAAAGTACTCTTCAAAATTATGAAGGTGATTATGCGTTTAGCGCCAATTGGTGCTTTCGGCGGGATGGCTTTTAGCATCGGTACCCATGGTTTGGAAAGTTTAGTGGGCATGGCCAAACTGATGGGCTCGGTTTATTTAACCTGCATCCTGTTCATTTTTATTGTTTTAAATGGAATTTGCCGCTACTATAACTTTAGCTTGTGGGCTTACCTGAAGTATATCCGACAGGAAATTTTAATTGTACTGGGTACTTCTTCTTCCGAATCGGCACTGCCAAGCATGATGCAGAAAATGGAAGCTATTGGGTGTGATAAATCGGTTGTTGGCTTGGTTATCCCTACCGGCTATTCTTTTAATCTTGATGGAACTGCAATTTACCTGGCCATGGCTGTTATATTTCTTTGTCAGGTTTTTCATGTCGATTTATCCTTAGGTCAGCAGATTACAGTTTTAGGTGTGCTCATGGTTACTTCTAAAGGTGCAGCTGGGGTAACGGGGAGTGGTTTTATTGTTTTGGTATCAACCTTAACCGCTTTGAAAATTATGCCGATAGAACATATCTCCATATTAATTGGTGTAGACCGTTTTATGAGCGAGGCCAGAGCCATAACCAATGTAATCGGAAACGGCGTGGCCACCATAGTAATTGCTAAAAGTGAAAACCAGTTTGATGAGGCAAAGTATCAGAAAGCAATTCAGCCTGCAATGATAGAAAAAGCAGAGGAGGTGTAGTTTGGAGTTTTCAGTTGTGAATTTTCAGTTCTGGGTGCAGATAATTTAGCCACGGAAGCACAGAAATCACGGAAAATTTCTTGCATTTATGTTATAGTAAATCTTTGTTTTTATAGCACATGCAAAGCCTTCTACCTTCAACCTTCACACCTTCAACCTTTTTTATGTACCTTTGTGCTAGAAACATGCACACAGCTTGTTTAATTAATCCATAGCACATTGGCTCAAGAAGAACAAAATAACCGCAAAGAAAAAAGCGAGTTACACCCACGCAACAAACACCGTTCGCGTTACAATTTCAAACAACTTATTGCAATCTCAAAAGAATTAAAACGTTTCGTTTTTAAAAACGAACACAATGATGATTCTATCGATTTTGCAGATCAAAGCGCCGTTAAAGCACTTAATAGGGCATTGTTGAAATATTTTTATAACATTTCACAATGGGACATTCCTCAGGATTTTCTTTGTCCGCCTATTCCGGGCCGGGCCGATTATATTCACTATGTTGCCGATCTATTAGGGTCAAGCAATAAAGGTAAAAACCCTAAAGGAGCTAATATTAATGTATTGGATATTGGTGTAGGTGCAAACTGTATCTACCCGATTATTGGTCACCAGGAATATGGCTGGAGTTTCGTAGGTTCTGAGATCGATCCACTTTCGGTCGATTCGGCTAAGCGCATTATCGAAGCCAATAAACCATTACAAGGGGCAGTAGAAATCCGTCAGCAATCTTCAAAAATGGGTATTTTTAGAGGTATTGTAGGTGGTAAAGAAAGGTTCGATGCCGTGGTTTGTAACCCACCGTTTCATGCTTCCTTAAAAGAAGCCGAGCAAGGTACCCGTCAGAAATGGCGTAACCTGGGCGGAAATGAAAAGGAGGTAAAACACGTATTAAACTTTGGTGGTAACAAGGCCGAGCTTTGGTGTCCGGGTGGTGAGCGTGCTTTCGTAGAGCAAATGATTATCCAGAGTGAGCAGATCAAAAATCAGGTTTTATGGTTTACCTCATTGGTATCAAAAAGTGCCAACTTAAAAAGTATCTACAGCGCATTGGTTAAAGCAAATGCTTTTGAGGTAACCACCGTTCAAATGAGCCAGGGACAAAAAATAAGCCGTTTCGTAGCATGGACTTTCCATGACGAAGCTGCACAGGCCGAATGGGTAAAAGGTTGGAAAACTGAACCAAAACCAAAGGTAGAAAAGCCTAAGTCTGAAGCTAAAAGTCTTTAGTGTAATAAATAGTAAAACAAAGCCGGATCAATGATTAAAGTTGGCCCGGCTTTTTACGTTAGTCGGGATTTGCAATCCCGATTCAGGTGTTAAGGATTTGTAATCCTCTTAGGTGGATTATAGATCCACAGTTCAAGGGTCGGGAAAACATTTCCCGACCAACCTATGGGTAAAAGCCTGGAAAACTGAACCAAAACCTAAAGCAGATAGTCCTAAAGCTGAAGCTAAAAGTCTTTCTGATAAATAATAAAGTAAAGCCGGATTAACGATTAAAGTTAGCCCGGCTTTTTACGTTAGTCGGGATTTGCAATCCCGATTTGAGAACTAAGGATTTATAATCCTTTAATTGAATGCTAGATTCACAATATTGCGTACTGCAACTATAGAACTGCCTACTGATTAACTGGTCCTGGCCTCGAAAATATACCCAGCCAGAGCGGTTACTACCATGGCAACCGTTCCCCAGAAACAAATCCGTAATATCCCTTTAATCATACTAGAGCCCCCTGCCTTTGCTGCAATTGCGCCCGATAAAGCTAAGAATACAATAGCAAACCCATATTGATAAAACACCATCAATTTTATCGGCGCAAGAAAAGCAACTAAAAAAGGTAAAATACCACCGGTAATAAAGGAGGCTCCAGATGCAAAAGCAGCTTGAAGCGGTTTGGGTTGTGTAATTTCGTTAATACCCAGTTCATCTCTGGCATGTGTTCCTAAGGCATCTTTCTCGGTCAATTTTATGGCTACCTGCATGGCCAGATCTTCATCAAGCCCCTGCACAACATATATCTTAGCGAGCTCTTTCAGCTCCAATTCGGGCATGGTTTCGAGTTCTATTTTCTCCCGTGCAAGATCTGCTTTTTCAATGTCAGCCTGAGAACTTACGGAAACATATTCTCCTGCTGCCATAGATAATGCTCCTGCAACCAAACCGGCCAGTGCCGCTAATACAATCGGACTTCTGGTATCGCTCGCTGCGGCAATGCCAATAACCAAACTGGTTGTAGAAATAATGCCGTCGTTGGCACCAAGCACTGCCGCCCTTAGCCAGCCCGTTCTATTGGTATAATGTTTTTCCAGTTCCATTTTTGCTAATGTGTTCTAGTTGTAGGTCTAATGTCCCCCTTTGAAGGGGGCAGGGGGATGAAAAATAGCGCTATCCTTCCCTTATCCCTTCCGAAGGGGGAGGGAAGTGGCTTAGGTTCGAATATCATCATTTCTTCTCGTAAACAATCATAATAGTCAAATCATTACCGGCATTTGGGGCAATACCATGCGAGCTACCTGGGCGGGTTAAAATGGCATCACCAGGTTTAACCGCAAAAGTTTTTCCATTCATCTGCATGGTTCCGTTTCCGCTGAGTACGTAATAAATCTCATCTTCTTTTTGCAAATGATAGCCGATAGAGGAGCCCGATTTTAAAGTTCTTTTTCGGAATGCTGTTTTAAGATTTTTGGCATCACTAAAAAAGTTAAAGCCGATGGTTTTACCCCCGCCGTTATGCGTACCAGGTTCCTCTTTGGCTACTTCAATATCGTTCTGGAGGATGTATTTGCTGGTATCGGTACTTTGTGCGCTGGTCTTAACTGAAATAAAGGTTGCAACAAAAAAGGTTACGATTGGGATTAGCTTCTTGATCATATACGTTTTATAATTGGCTTAAAGCTTCGTCTGGGTTTTTAGACTTTCCGCTTTGGTCTTTAGACTTTCCGCTCAAAAAGTAAATTTAGGCGTTTTGCATGGATGTTGCCACAAGTATCAGCACTTTGTTACTAAACCCGATCGCAGTGGTTCCGATTCTTCATCGGAAAAAATGGAGAGCGGGACTGAACTCCTCCAAAAGCGCATGACTGCTCATTTCCTAATCCTAAATGTTAATATTTTGATTTGAAAACGAACGGTTTGTGGTGCTTAGGTGGGGTTCCGCCCTGCCATCCACTGTAGCTCCGATAGAAGAAATCGGAGGCTGTCGTTCCTGTCAGGTTTATAACCGAAAGGTCTGCTCCTGATATGGCGCCAAAAACGTTTATTTTGGTACCTCAACTTTAGTTCAGGATAAAGCGTATGGTGGGCTACAGCTGCCGTAAACCATTTCCTTACATTTTCCTGAAAAAACGGACTAAATAATATGGTTTTAGATTTGAATTCCATTACAATAATATTAGCTTTGCACAAAAAAATATTGATACATGAGCGTTTTAGTAAATAAAGATTCTAAGGTTATCGTTCAGGGTTTTACCGGAAACGAAGGAACTTACCACGCTGAGCAGATGCTGGCCTATGGTACAAACGTAGTTGGTGGTGTAACGCCTGGCAAAGGTGGGCAATTGCATTTAGATAAGCCTGTTTTTAATACTGTTAAAGATGCCGTTGATAAAACGGGTGCAAATGTATCTATCATTTTCGTGCCACCAGCTTTTGCTGCTGATGCAATTATGGAAGCTGCCGAAGGCGGTATTAAAGTTATTGTTTGTATTACTGAAGGTATCCCAACTAAAGATATGATTCAGGTTAAAGAATATATTGCAGACCGCGATGTTACACTTATCGGCCCTAACTGCCCGGGTGTAATTACTGCTGATGAAGCTAAAATTGGTATCATGCCAGGTTTTATCTTCAAAAAAGGTCATGTAGGCGTGGTTTCTAAATCAGGAACTTTAACTTACGAAGCGGTAGATCAGGTTGTTAAAGCTGGTTTAGGTATAACAACGGCTATCGGTATCGGTGGTGACCCAATTATTGGAACACCTACGGTAGAAGCAGTTAAATTATTAATGAACGATCCTGAAACTCATGGTATCATCATGATTGGTGAAATTGGTGGTGGAATGGAAGCAGAAGCTGCCCGTTGGATCAAAGAACATGGTACAAAACCAGTTGTTGGTTTCATCGCTGGTCAAACTGCGCCTCCGGGACGTAGAATGGGCCATGCCGGTGCTATTGTTGGCGGTGCTGATGATACTGCAGCTGCTAAAATGAAAATCATGCGCGAGTGTGGTATCCGTGTAGTAGAAAGTCCTGCTGAAATCGGTGCTGCAATGGCAGAAGAATTAGCAAAATAAGATTTAAAAATCTCTTTATAGAAAGCGTTTCGATTAATTTCGGGACGCTTTTTTGTTTGGCGCTATTTTTAACCGCAAAGGATGCAATTTATGTTTAACCACTAAGGCACAAAGAACACAAAGTTGGGGTGTTACTGCCGTCTTTCTTGTTATACCGTCATTCCCGCGCAGGCGGGAATCTTAATGCTTAAGGTTAAAGCCACTACCCCTTGTTTGAGTTTGCATCATAAAGACGATTTCAGCTCAGATGCTGTCATGTTGTCCAAAGGACTCCTGCGGAGAGCTTGTCGAAACACCCTTAAGAGTAGTTAAACAGGTCCTTCGACAAGCTCAGGATGACAATTTATATTTATGATACATCCTCTGTGCAGAAAAAGGAAATAACCCACCAACTTTGTCAGGGTGAGGTAAACACTAATACAAACCACTAAACCTGCAAACCAAAACAAAATCTATAGCGTATATTGAGGTATGAAAACGATGTTAAATAAACTATTTTTGGTTTCTGCTGTTGTTTTAATAACAGGTATTTCTGCTTGTGCCCAAAAGCAAGATAAGAAAGCCGTAAAACAATCGAAGGAAACAGAACAAATCATACCAAAAAAGAAAATGAACTGGAATCCACTAACACCCGAAGAAGAAAGAGTAATTGTAAATAAAGGTACAGAATACCCCGGTACAGGTAAATATGAACATACAACAGATAAAGGAACTTATACCTGTAAGCGTTGTAATGCGGCCTTATACCGTTCGGAAAGTAAGTTTGATGCACACTGCGGCTGGCCTGCTTTCGATGACGAAATTAAAGGCGCCGTAAAGCGTATTCCTGATGCCGATGGCTCACGTACAGAAATTATTTGCGCCAACTGTGGCGCGCATTTAGGGCACGTATTTTTGGGCGAAGGATTTACCAATAAAGACACCCGTCATTGCGTAAATTCGATCTCAATGAATTTCGTGCCAGATCAAAAATAAGGTGGATGTAGAAGGGTTAGGTAAGGGCGTACAGCGATAAGTTGTACGCCTTTTTTAATGCACAAAACCGGGCTGTTTTTCCACAAATTATTGATTATAAACTAAATGCTTATATTTGCAGGCTCGATAAAGAAAATTTAGCCTATGAAGTATCTACTGTTATTAAGTTTTTGTTTCCTGTTTTTACAAGGTAAAGCACAAGATTCTGATTCATCAAATGAACCGGATAGTATTAAAAAAACAGTTCTCGCCACTTATTATCACAGAAAATTCGAAGGCCGCCGCACCACCAGTGGCGCCAAATACCGGGCAAAAAAGCTAACCGCTGCCCATCGCACGCTGCCATTCGGCACCATGGTTACAGTAACCAATCCAGATAACGGAAAATCAGTAGTAGTAAAGGTAAATGACCGTGGTCCTTTCTCTAAAAGATTGGCTATAGATCTGTCTGAACGTGCTGCAAAACAGATCGGTATCTTCCATAAAGGCATAGCTAAAGTAAGCCTCAGTTATACGGTTGAGTGATACTCCTTTTGGCTCTATTTAGTGCCGATTATACCCCTCAAATTTAAGTTATTAACACTCATTTTGGTTTGCTAAGCCCTTGAAAAGAAACGATTAGCTTTTTTTTCGCTTGAAAATGATATTCGACTGATCGTTTTTCCCCAGCAATTGAACAGGGTGTTAACAACTTTGGTTCACAAAAAAGGGCCACCGTATATATATTTGTTATAACAAAGTTCTTTAACTTCTTGCGCTTGAAAACAAATATAAAAGCTTAGTTTTTAGTAATTTATACGTACATCACCTGATTGCAATTTTAAATTTTCCCTAACTAAAAACTCAGTTGTTTGTCAGGCAATAGGGTTAGCACTTTCACAACAGCGTTTTGATAAAAGACATTACAATCATCATATAAAATTGATGGATGCGTGCCTTTGTCGGCTCTGTTAAAAAAATAGAATTAAAATATCAGCGTATGGAACAGGAATTATTACTACAAGAAAACAAAGATAGATTTGTGCTTTTGCCGATTAAGTATCCGGCAATCTGGGAAATGTATAAAAAGACCGAAGCTAGTTTTTGGACTGCAGAAGAGATTGATCTTTCTGACGACCAGAAACACTGGGACAATTTAAACGATGGCGAAAGGCATTTCATTTCGCACATCCTTGCTTTCTTTTCTGCTAGTGATGGTATTGTGAACGAAAATCTTGCGGTAAACTTCATGAGTGAGGTTCAATTGCCAGAAGCACGTTGTTTTTATGGTTTCCAGATCATGATGGAAAACATCCATGCTGAAACTTATGCGCTGTTAATCGATACTTATATTAAAGATCCTGAAGAAAAAGACCGTTTGTTCCACGCCATCGATACCGTACCTGCGGTAAAAAGAAAAGCAGAATGGGCTTTACGTTGGATCGAAAACGGAACTTTTGCCGAACGTTTAGTGGCATTTGCTGCGGTTGAAGGTATTTTCTTCAGCGGAAGTTTCTGCTCTATTTTTTGGTTAAAGAAACGCGGTTTAATGCCGGGATTAACTTTCAGTAACGAGCTGATCTCGAGAGACGAAGGTTCACACTGCGAATTTGCTTGTTTACTTTACAGCATGTTGAGCAATAAATTAAGCGAAGAAGCAGTTCATGGCATTATTAGCGATGCTGTAGAAATTGAAAAGGAATTTATTACTGATGCATTACCAGTTGCGCTAATTGGTATGAATGCAAAATTAATGAGCCAGTATATCGAGTTTGTAGCCGACAGATGGTTACAGGAGCTGGGTTACAAAAAAATCTACAATGCAACCAATCCATTCGATTTTATGGAAATGATTTCATTGCAGGGTAAAACCAACTTCTTCGAGAAACGTGTTGGTGATTATCAGAAAAGTGGTGTATTAACCTCTGCTGATAACAACAAACAGGCGTTTTCTTTAGATGAAGATTTTTAAGGTAGAAGGTTAGAAGGTTGAGGGCAGAAGGTCTAATCTTGATACTAGATACTTAGATCTTTATACTTGTTACCTGCTACTCGATACTAATAAATAAATAACAAAAAATACAAAGTGATGATTAAGTCTTGATACTTGATACTCACGACTTAATAATAAAACTTAAATCTCATAAAATATGTTCGTACTAAAAAGAGATGGCCGCAAAGAGGCGGTACAATTTGACAAAATCACAGCTCGTATTCAAAAGTTGTGCTATAGTTTAAATTCAGATCTGGTAGATCCAATCGATGTAGCCAAAAAGGTTATCGAAGGTTTATACGATGGTGTAACAACATCTGAGTTGGACAACCTTGCTGCAGAAACGGCTGCCTCGTTAACAACAAAACACCCTGATTACGCTTTGTTAGCATCACGCATTGCGGTTTCCAACCTACATAAAAACACCACTAAATCATTCTCGGGTACGATGAAAATGTTGTACGAATATTTCGACCCGAAAGCGCAGAAAGATGCTCCTCTTATCGCTGATGATGTTTATGAGATTATAGAAAAAAACAAGGATATTTTAGATAGTTCTATCATTTATGACCGCGATTTCGGGTTCGATTATTTCGGTTTTAAAACGTTGGAAAAATCTTACCTTTTAAAAGTTAACGGTCAGATTGTAGAGCGCCCGCAACATTTGTTTATGCGTGTTTCTGTTGGTATCCACAAAGAAGATATCGAAAGCGCAATCAAAACCTATAATTTAATGAGCGAGCGTTGGTTTACGCATGCTACGCCAACTTTGTTTAATGCAGCTACACCAAAACCTCAAATGTCGTCATGTTTCTTGTTAACCATGCAGGATGATAGCATCGAAGGTATTTATGATACTTTAAAACAAACAGCTAAAATTTCGCAAAGTGCAGGTGGCATTGGTTTAAGCATCCACAACATCCGTGCAACAGGATCGTATATTGGTGGTACAAACGGTACAAGTAACGGTATTATTCCAATGTTACGTGTATTTAACGATACTGCACGTTACGTAGATCAGGGTGGAGGTAAACGTAAAGGTGCCTTTGCTATTTATTTAGAGCCTTGGCATGCAGATGTTTTCGAATTCTTAGATCTTCGTAAAAACCATGGTAAAGAAGAAATGCGTGCGCGCGATTTGTTCTATGCCCTTTGGATTAACGATTTGTTTATGCAACGTGTTAAAGATAATGGCGATTGGACATTATTCTGCCCGCACGAAGCACCAGGTTTGGCAGATTGTTTCGGTAAGGAATTCGAAGAATTATACGCTAAATATGAAGCAGAAGGCCGTGGCCGTAAAACCATTAAAGCACAAGAACTTTGGTTTGCCATTTTAGATTCGCAAATTGAAACTGGTACGCCTTACATGTTGTTTAAAGATGCAGCGAACAGCAAATCTAACCAACAGAATTTAGGTACCATTAAGAGCTCTAACTTGTGTACCGAAATTATCGAGTACACCTCTAAAGATGAAGTTGCGGTTTGTAACTTAGCATCGTTGGCATTGCCTCGTTTCGTAATCAATGGTGCTTTCGATCACCAAAAATTATACGATGTAACTTATCAGGCTACTTTAAACCTGAACAAAATCATTGATCATAACTATTATCCGGTGCCAGAAGCCGAAAACTCAAACATGCGCCATCGTCCCGTTGGTTTAGGTGTACAAGGTTTGGCTGATGCCTTTATCTTATTGCGTTTACCTTTTGAAAGTGATGAGGCTAAACGTTTAAATAAAGATATTTTCGAGACGATTTATTTCGCTTCGATGACGGCTTCGCACGATTTGGCTGTGAAAAATGGTCCTTACCAAACATTTAAAGGTTCGCCATTATCAAAAGGTAAATTCCAGTTCGATTTATGGAATGTTACACCAGATAGCGGCCGTTGGGACTGGAATGCATTGCGCAAAAAAGTAGTTAAGGATGGTGTGTACAACTCATTATTAGTTGCACCAATGCCAACTGCATCTACTTCTCAGATTTTAGGTAACAACGAATGTTTCGAACCATATACTTCTAACATTTACACCCGTCGTGTATTAAGCGGAGAGTTTGTAGTGGTAAACAAACACTTATTGAAAGACTTAGTAGCATTAGGTTTATGGAACAACGATATGAAAAACCAGATCATATTAGCTAACGGTTCAATCCAGGCTATTGATTCGATTCCAGATTACATTAAAGAATTGTACAAAACTGTTTGGGAGATCAAGATGCGTAATATCATCGATATGGCTGCCGATCGTGGTGCCTATATCTGCCAATCGCAATCGTTAAACTTGTTCGTAAACGCGCCAAATACATCAAAATTAACTTCAATGCACTTCTATGCATGGGAGAAAGGTTTAAAAACCGGTATGTATTACTTGCGTACACAAGCAGCGTCTCAGGCTGTTAAATTTACAGTAGAGAACCAGGGTGGAAAAGCAATTGAAGCGGTTATCCCTGCTGAAATGACACAAGATCAGGTGGCAGAAGAAATCGTTGACGGACCAGTTTGTTCAATGGAAGAAGGCTGTATCAGCTGCTCTGGTTAAACCCCTAAATCCCCTAAAGGGGACTTTTAAGAGCGACCGTCATGCCGAATTTATTTCAGCATCTATCAAACAAGATCCTGAAACAAGTTCAGGATGACGAATCTAATAATATCGTAAGGTTTTGGGCAAACGCTCAAAACCTTATTTTTTGTCCTTACTTTTGTATAACAATTAGGTTTCACCTTAAACCTTATGCCTTCAACCTTGAAACATAGCAAACACGAAATCATTCCTTGCGAACGGTGTAATAATGCTATTGAGTGCAAGGCAAATGCATATACCAAGTGCCAGTGTAGTGTGGTACAGCTCAGTATAAACGAAGTACAATATATATCCGAACGCTACGATGGCTGCCTCTGCGCCAAATGCCTGTTTGAGTTACAGCAAGAGTATCGTGTAGAAATAGGCATTTAATCTTTGTGTTTTCGTGCCTTTGTAGTCGAAATAGTTTGAAAAGCAAGTTCCTGTGCTTTTGGGTTGGTTCCTGTCCCGCTTTTCCTTCTGCCCCGATAAAAAACCGGGGGCATTCGTGCAATCGGGTTTAGTTTACTCAAGTTCTGTGTTCATCTGAAAATCGGTATTTCAAATCATTTTATTTAGCTTGCAATTCATGAAATGTGTCCCCCAATCTAGTCAATTGTATAGATCTAAAAAAGGACATGTTTTTCCTGTTAATTGTAATTTAGACATTTAAAATTTCCTTAGCTATATCCTAAAACCTAAAAGGTTAGTTTTTGGCGTTTATAAGCGTTCAGTTAGGGGATTCTTCAAAATGTCATCTGCAGGTGGTATTCTTGTGATAATCGATCCTGAGTCATCTTTGAGGGCTTAAAGCCAATAAAAAATAATTTAAAAATAAGTGTTAAAAATGGTAACAAAGCACTTAATTTGATATCTATATCGTGCTTGATAAATGGTTTATCAGGTTAAAAAAATAGAAAATATAAAAGATTATGGAAGCGCTCATTTCTAATTACTGGTGGGTTTTGGTGGCACTGTTGTGCATAGTTTTATACAAATATATTTTACGTTTCTTATTCGGGATGGTCATCGTTCCCGAAGATAGGATCGGGTTGATTACCAAAAAATTCGTGCTCTTTGGTTCCGACCGGGAGCTGCCCGATGGCCGCATCATCGCGGTTAAAGGAGAAGCCGGTTTCCAGGGAAAAACCTTAGCCCCAGGGTTGTATTTTGGGATGTGGTTTTGGCAGTACAGCGTAACAATGGAACAGTTTACCATTATTCCTGAAGGTAAAATCGGACTGATTATGGCCAAAGATGGTTCTGAAATCCCGACGGGGAATATCCTTGGGCAAAGGGTAGAGTCTGATAATTTTCAGGATGCGGTGAAGTTTCTCGAAAATGGCGGTCAGCGAGGCCGGCAAACGTCTTACATTACCTCGGGTTCTTATCGTATCAATACGATGCTGTTTCAGGTTTCGGTAACCGATATGATCAGGATTCAGGAAAGTATGGTAGGTATTGTAACCACGTTGGATGGTCTGCCCATTGAGGCCAACCAGATCGCTGGTAAACTGGTTGAAGGACACAACAACTTTCAGGATTTCGATGCCTTTATAAAACAAGGTGGTAATCGTGGTTTACAGCCTCAGGTAATTTTAGCAGGATCTTACAACCTTAATCCATGGGCCATTCAGTTGGAGGAAATCCCGATGACCGAAATCGCAATCGGTTACGTAGGCGTTGTAATTTCGTTTATTGGTACGGATGGAAATGATTTAACCGGTGCCGATTTTAAACACGGTAATATCGTTGGTAAAGGTTCTAAAGGTGTTTGGCTGGAACCACTTGGCCCTGGTAAATACCCAATTAACAAATACATTATGAAGGTAGAATTGGTGCCAACAACCAATTTGGTGTTAAACTGGGCATCAGCACGTAGCGAAGCACACAATCTGGATAAAAACCTGTCGACCATTACGGTACGTTCAAGAGATGGTTTCCCTTTCAATTTAGATGTGGCGCAGATCATCCACGTACCCACTACTGAGGCACCAAAGGTAATTGCCCGTTTCGGTAATATGGTTAATCTGGTTTCGCAGGTTTTAGAGCCTACAATTGGTAACTATTTCCGTAACTCGGCACAGGGAAGTGATGTGATTGCTTTCTTAAGTACCCGTAAAGAGCGTCAGGAATCGGCTAAAGAACACATCCGTAAAGTGCTTGATGAGTATAACGTAAATGCGGTTGATACGTTAATTGGTGATATTGTTCCGCCAGAATCGTTAATGAAAACCTTAACCGACCGTAAAATTGCAGAAGAACAAAAGGTTACTTACGAAACTCAAAAACAGGCGCAGGAAACTCGTCAGGGGATGGAGAAAGAAACCGCGATTGCCGATATGCAGAAAGATATTGTAAAAGCACAACAAAGTGTAGAGATTGCCGAACGCACCGCAAGTGCAACCGTGAAAAAATCGGAAGGGGATGCCGCTGGTGTAAAACTCGCAGTAGGAGCAGAGGCTGAGGCCACTAAAATGAGGGCACATGCAGAGGCTGAAGCCACCAAAGCCAGAGCGCAGGCCGATTCGGAAGCGATTAAGTTAAGGGCATCGGCAGAGGCTGAACAGATTTCGTTAACCGGTAATGCAGAAGCAGGTAAAATTTTAGCGGTAGGTAAATCAACCGCCGAAGCTTACGAACTTGCGGTGAAAGCTCTGGGCGGCGAAAACTTTACCCGTTACAAAATTACCGAAGAATTATCAAAAGGTAATGTGAAACTGATCCCTGATGTACTGATTGGTGGTAGTGGAGGTAATCACGGCGGTTCAGCAATGGATGGGCTGTTGGGATTGAAGTTGATGGAATTAATGGATCCGGAAAAACGTAAAGAAGTGGTAGCTGTTGCAGAAATTGTAGAAACAAAAACAAAACCTAAAAAGGACAATATAAACCCTTAATTTGGTTTTAAAGTAAAACGGAAAGCCTCGATGAGAATTGGGGCTTTTTCATTTTATCTCGCTCCTAAATTTTATTACCTTAAGCATAATTGTCAGTCTGAGCCTGTCGAAGACCTTTTATAATCGAAAAAAAACATTTGTCCTTCGACAAGCTACCATTAACAGAATCCAATAGAAAGATCGTCCTTTAGATTTGTTTTGATATTTTATTTAAGGATCACAAGTATTTACTTTGCTTAAATTATAAATCAGATTACCTAAAGCGGTAGCGGCACATTAAAAGTTCGTCAAGGTTTTTATGCCTATGAGATGATGCAATCCGCTACCGTTTTTTCCCTTAGTGACCAGAT
>NZ_JAUG01000088.1 GCF_000708285.2 Pedobacter borealis DSM 19626 | reverse complement strand
ATACCAAATGATAAAGCAACAAACTCTTATTATGGCTCTTGTGGATATGATCGCTCATGAAACGAAAATAACGCTTTTTGTGTTAAATCTACCTTTTTTGAAAACTCTTCGTTTTCAAACTTTCCGCTGAGACCACCGAAGCAGAGCTTCGGGGTATTAGTTGAATAAAATCATTTGGAAAACATTTACTTTGGCAATGGCTTTTAAACCGCCGAAAAAGGTAAACAGTCCGGCAAAAGCGACCAATACGGTAACCGATTGCCACATGGGTATGCCTAAAATCTGGCGGACCAAAAACCCACCTGCAAACAAACCGAGCGACAACCACGAGATTAAAATCTTAACCAGTGCATACCAGGCGAGGATGTTTTGTGTAGAATCGCCATAACGGTTGCCCATAAACTCGGGCATGGTACTCACTTTGGCGGCAAGGTATTTTGGCGCGAAAACGATGGCTAGTAAGAATAAAAAGATAAAGGCATACCAATCGAAATTAACGGCTACCATACCAGTGCTATAGCCAATACTGGCAAAAGCCAATAACATCGACGGACCTACATTAGTGCCCCACATATTGAAACCGATGCTGCTCCAGTTTAATGATTTATTGGCCAGAAATAGGGTCTCATCATTGTTCTTCTTTTTCGAAAAACTGGCCCGATAACCAATGATGATCAGGATAATGAGGTAAGCAATTACGATAAAGTAATCTAAATTGGTTAAACATTCTACAATGTTTCCCATTAGGTTTAATTGGTTAGTTATTTAGTATTGCCACGGAATTACCGAACTCACGGAGTCGTGACGACCATTTTTATCGTTACGTCATGCTGAATTTATTTCAGCATCTATTTTACTGGATAGATTGCTTCTTGCCTCGAAATGACGATATTTCTCATTACTGGTTCGTGGAGGCACGAACCATGGGGCATTATGTTCCGTGGTTTTCTGTGTCTCCGTGGCAAATAATTACAATCCTATCGATTCCCTTGTAATGTGATTAGCTTTCAAAATATCATCAACTTTTACTGGCAAACCTGTTGCTAGAGATTGATCCATCGCTTGTAAGAGCGCAACAGTTCCGATGCCTTCTTTTAAATCAGGGTATGCGGTAAAATTATTGTTGATGCTATCTGCAAAATATTCTAAATAATTTTGGTATTCTCCGGCATGATGGCTTTGCCCTTCGAAACGGAAATAGTGCTTTAAAGCAGAATCGCCCCAGGTGATGATCTTTTCTTCGCCGGTTTTGCTTGTAACCGAATAACGCAGTTCATGATAGTCGGCCTGACTAGCGCCTTCTGTTCAACGCAGGATACAGCTCATTCCACTATCGCGATTTGCGGGCTGTGTTGGGCCAGTATAAGCACCGCTAACTCTTGCAATTCTGCCATCTTTTGCTTTAAAGATAAAGTGCATGGTATCCTGATTTTTTAAACCGTTGCTACTCAACATGCCGTAACCCATAACTTCTTCAATATCGGGCAAATACCAACGGATAAAATCAACAGGGTGATTTTTATTCTTGATTTCTAGCGGTAGGCGATTGATAAAAAGTTTATCCGAAAACACACCAATCGCGATGCCGCTGTAAGTAGCGGTAAGTTTATCTTTTTGTTCGATTTTGGTCGAATAATTTAATTTAACTAAGGCTTTTGACAACTTTTCTGCGCCAAAACGCACACGAACATGATTTTCTGTAGAAATTACAATTGTTTTTTGCGCACGCTCAGCAGCGTTAGAAAATGGTACAGCTAAAAAATAACAGGAAATAAAAATCAGAAAATTTCTCATTCAAATTGGCTCTAATAACAAAACCTATTTTAACAGGTTTTTTATGTGATATTTGGTTAATAATATCTTTAAATATAAATATATTATTCAAATATAAGTAATAATACCGAATGGCTTTGTAAAATTTATGCAAGGTAAGGCTATTGGAATATCCAGAATAACATATGACAATATCTGTTAATATTTAGGCAAGAAGATAAAATTTTTAATCAAGAATATTTATTTTATTTGTATTCTAATCAATTATAATTTATAATCATATACATGTTTTCACTAAAAAACAAAAAAGCCGTAGTTACAGGCGGGGGAAGCGGCATAGGAAGAGCTATTGCAACTATTTTAGCCAAACAGGGTGCCGAGGTTCACATCATCGAACTGGGGACTGAACACGCCCAGGATACTTTAGATGAAATTAAAACAAATGGTGGAGAAGCTTTCAGCTATGGCTGTGATGTTTCAGACCATAATGCGGTTCACGAAGTTTTTAAGCAGATCGGAAATATCAATATCCTGATTAATAATGCGGGTATTGCACATATTGGCAAAGCTGATACTACAGAAGAAGCTGATTTTGATCGCGTAATGCGCGTAAACGTAAAAGGTGTTTATAACTGTTTGCATGCAGCTGTCCCACAAATCCGTTTGTCTGGCGGAGGTGTAATTATCAATATGGCCTCAATTGCGGCATTAGTTGGTCTTCCAGATCGTTTTGTTTATAGTGCGGCAAAAGGTGCGGTAAAAGCAATTACCATGAGTGTGGCGAAAGATTATATTGGTGAAAACATCAGGTGTAACTCTATTTCGCCTGCACGGGTTCATACGCCCTTCGTGGATGGTTTCTTACAGAAAAACTACCCTGATAATATCCCTGAAATGTTCGAAAAACTTTCTAAAACGCAGCCTATCGGCAGAATGGCCAAACCAGAAGAGGTTGGTGCCCTGGCTTTATACCTATGTAGCGATGAAGCTTCATTTATTACAGGCTGCGATTACCCAATTGACGGTGGATTTACTACCTTAAACAATTAATAAATATTTTCAAATACAATAAAGCATTTTATAATGAAATTAATACGATTTGGCGAAGCCGGAGCTGAAAAACCTGGGGTAATTATAAACGATAATTATTTCGATGTTTCTGCATTGGTTAGAGATTATAATGAAGAATTTTTTGGTGGTGATGGTTTAGCGCAATTAAAGGCTGCTATTGCATCGGCTGATTTACTACAGGTTGATAAAGGTGTACGCCTTGGTCCTGCTTTGGCCCGTCCTTCAAAAATTATCTGTGTGGGCTTAAACTATAAAGACCACGCAGCAGAAACCAATGCTCCTATCCCTTCAGAGCCCATTTTGTTTTTCAAAGCTACTTCAGCGATTGTTGGACCTAACGATGATCTGATCATTCCAAAAAACAGTAAAAAAACCGACTGGGAAGTGGAATTGGCCATTGTGATTGGTAAAAAAGCGAGCTATATTGCTGAAGAAAATGCTTTAGACCACATTGCTGGTTATGTTTTGCATAACGATTATAGCGAGCGTGAGTTCCAAATTGAAAGAAACGGACAATGGGTAAAGGGAAAAAGCTGCGATACCTTCGCACCTATCGGACCATTTATTGCTACCCAGGATGAAATTGCCGATGTGCACAATCTTCGCCTTTGGTTAACGGTAAACGGAAAAACCCTGCAGGATGGTAATACCTCAAACCTGATTTTTAATGTTCCGTTTATGATTGCTTACATCAGTCAGTTTATGACACTTTTACCAGGAGATGTAATTACGACGGGAACACCGGCAGGCGTAGGTTTAGGTCAAAAACCTGAACCTTGGTATTTAAAAGCTGGTGATGTGGTAGAATTGGGTATTGATGGCTTAGGCTCGAGCAAGCAAACTGTTAAAGCCTACAGTGGAAACTAATATGAAAAGATACTGTTTAACACTCGATCTTGTAAACGATGAAAAGCTTATAGAAGCGTATAAGCAGTATCATCAATCGATTTGGCCTGAAATTAAAGAAAGTATTATTTCTTCTGGAATTGATGATCTGGAAATCTATTTATTAGGAAACAGGCTATTTATGATTATGGAAGTGAATGAAAGCTTTTCTTTTGAAGAAAAATCGAAAGCCGATTTAGCCAATCCAAAAGTGCAGGAATGGGAAAATTTGATGTGGAAATTCCAGCAGGCACTGCCAGGCTCGAAACCAGGAGAAAAATGGATCCTGATGGATCGGATCTTTAAACTTTAAATTGCTTTTTTTATGATTGATACACACGTACATTTTTGGAATTTCGATCCGGTTAGAGATAGCTGGATAAATGAAGATATGTTTGCCATCCGTAATGATTTTTCTCCGAAAGATCTTATGGGGGTATATAACGATCTTCAAATCACGGGATGTATAGCTGTGCAGGCTAGCCAATCGGAAGAGGAAAACCAGTTTTTGTTATCGCTGGCAGCGCAAAATGAAATTGTAAAAGGGATTGTTGGATGGGTCGATTTACTCGATCCGAATTTAGACGAACGTTTAACTTACTGGAGTAATTTCAAGAAGATTAAGGGCTGGCGACATATTTTACAAGCTGAAAACGCAGATTTTATCCTGAATAAAAAGTTTATTGCTGGCGTTAATCTTTTAAAAAAATACAATTACACTTACGATTTATTGTGCTATCACGATCAATTAGCAGCTATCATACAAATGGTTGATCAAATCCCCGATCAACCATTTGTATTAGATCATTGTGGCAAACCAGATGTTAAAAGTCAGGAGATAAAATCTTGGTCTGAAAATATTAAAGTATTGGCTTCAAATCCAAATGTACTTTGCAAGGTATCCGGTTTACTTACTGAAGCAGACTGGAAAAACTGGACAGAAAAAGAGCTTTTTAATTGCTTTGATGTGGTATTCGAACATTTTGGTCCTGAAAGGGTAATGTATGGTAGCGATTGGCCGGTAATGCTGCTCAGCAGGCCTTATCAGGATTGGTTTAATTTAGTTACTAAGTACGCTGAGCAATTCTCTGCAACTGAAAGGAAATTAATTTTTACTGATAATGCGAAAGCTTTTTATGGAGTTTAACTACATGTCTTCAACACATTTGTCATCCTGAATGCAATGAAGGATCTTTTGATGTGGCTTTATTGCAAAGGATTCTTCACTGCGTTCAGAATGACAGATCAAAACCCTAGGAAACAATACTTTTTTATGTTCTCCGTGACTAAAATTAAAGCGTTGAATATTTTATCATTTATAACGATATAATCGTTTTGCTATTTATGCACTCGTTTGGAGACGAGCGCAAACAAATTCCGACATAAAACGATAAATACAAAACAGCAGATAGATTAGGATGGAAAATAGAATATAAAATATTAGTTTTCACTTTTTGAAATAGATCTGACCAATACAATATTAAATATGAGTAAAAAGATTACATTCCCATACAATCCTCAATTCCCTTCTGTAGCCGACTTAAGAAAAAAGGCAAAGTCAAGGATTCCTAAATTTGCTTTTGACTACCTGGAGGGTGGTTGTAATGAGGGACTTAATTTATCGCGAAACGAGAGCGACTTCGATAATATTTACCTTAAACCGAATTACTTACGTGTTGGTGGAGATATCGACATGTCGGTCGAATTATTTGGCCGTCGTTACAGTGCTCCATTTGGGGTATCTCCTATTGGTTTGCAAGGTTTGATGTGGCCTAATGCACCCGAAATTTTAGCTAAGGCCGCCGCTAAAGCCGATATTCCTTATACATTAAGCACCGTATCCACCAGTAGTATCGAACGAATTGCCGAAGTATCTGAAGGAAAAGCATGGTTTCAATTGTACCATCCTACGGAGAATAGCTTGAGAGATGATATTTTAAATCGCTTAAAAGCCGTTGAATGCCCGGTATTAGTTGTTCTGGTAGATGTGCCTGCATTTGGTTTACGATATAAAGAAATTAAGAGTGGCTTATCCATTCCACCAAAAATGTCAATCAATAATATCCTGCAGGCTTTTGCCCGTCCATTATGGGGAATTAAAACCCTACAACATGGAATTCCATCGTTTGCTACCTTAAAGCCTTACATGGAAAAAGGAATGGATATGTCGCAACTGGGACAATTCATGAACAAAACATTTACCGGTAAGGTTGATATTGAAAAGGTTGCTGCCATTCGTGATCTTTGGAAAGGACCTTTAGTATTGAAGGGAATCGCGACTGATGAAGATATGCAGGCTGCTATCCAAATCGGTGCCGATGGTGTGATTGTTTCCAATCATGGCGGCAGACAAATTGATGCAGGCGAATCCTCAATCAATTCACTGATCAAATTGGCGAACAATCCACTATACAAATCAAAATTGAAGATCATGTTAGATGGCGGTATCCGTTCAGGTGTTGATTTAGCAAGAGCACATGCCGTTGGATCTGAATTCAACTTTATGGGCCGGCCTTTTATGTATGGAGTTGGAGCCTTAGGTAATGAAGGAGGCGATCATACCATCAATATGTTCAAAACTCACTTATACCAGATCATGCAACAATTAACCATTGAGAAAATTACACAATTTCCTGATCGGTTATTGGCAGTATAAAAAAGGCTGTATCATAAATCTTAGTTTTTCTAGAAGTTTGTCACGCTGTCTAATGGATTCCTACGGAGAGCCTGTCGAGATGCGTCACATAATACATTGGCTGCTTTCTACAGGCTACTATTTAACAGACTCCAACAGGAAAATCGTCATTGCGAGGAACGAAGCAATCTTAATGCTCACACCAGTAGCGATCGTTGTAAGATTGCTTCGTCGGCTGAAGAAGCCTTCTCGCAATGACGATTCCTCACAGCCTACAGTTCGTTAAAAATTCTCCTGTCATCTATATTGATTTATAAAATAAATTACCCCTCATGATGACAATTCTATATTTATGATACAACCCGTTAACGTTATTTTAAAAACTTATAAGTAGTACTCGTTTTATAAGTTTCACCTGGTTTAAGCACTGTCGATGCAAAATTTGCATGATTTGGCGCATCAGGAAAATGTTGTGTTTCTAAGCAGAAAGCAGAACGGTGAGGATATGATTTCCCACCTTTACCGTCTTTATCAGCACCTGTTAAAAAGTTGCCACTGTAAAACTGTAAGCCTGGCTCGGTGGTATAAACTTCCATTGTTATTCCTGTAACAGGACTTTTAACGATTGCAATAGCTGTTTTGCCATCATGATGGGTCAATACAAAATTATGATCGTAACCTTTGCCGAACTTTAACTGCTGATCATTTTCTTCGATCGATTTTCCGATGGTTTTCGCTTTGTTGAAATCAAATGCTGTTCCGGCTACAGGCTGCAATTTACCTGTTGGAATAAGGGTAGAATCTACTGGTGTATAGGCATTTGCATCAATCGTTAGTTCATGATCCAAAATCGTGTTGTTTCCCTCACCGTTTAGGTTAAAATAAGCATGATTGGTTAAATTTACAACAGTAGTTTTATCAGTAGTAGCTAAATAATCAATCTGTAAAGCATTATCATCAGTTAAGGTATAAGTTACCTTCACGTCTAGTTTCCCTGGATAACCTGCTTCGCCATCATTTGAAACATAAGTCAATTCTAATTTTTGGCTATCTAATTGTTTAGCATCCCAAACTTTCGAGAAAAAGCCATCCGTGCCACCATGCAGGGTATTAACACCATCGTTAAGCTGTAAAGCATATTCTTTTCCTTCCAGGGTAAATTTACCTTTACCAATGCGGTTTCCGTATCTGCCAATTAAGGCGCCAAAAAATGGTTCGCCTTTTTTGCGGTACGAACCTACGCTATCGTAACCCAAAACCACATCTGTTAACTTATTATTTTTATCGGGTACCAAAAGTGAAACTACCCTCCCGCCATAATTCGTAATAGAAACTGAAGCACCTTGTTTATTTTTTAAAGTATAAAGCTTCACACTTTTCCCATCAATAGTAGTGGTATATTTTAACGAATCAGTTTGCTCGGTTGTTTGTGTCCCTTTATCCGATTTTTGGTTACAAGAAGTAAAAGCTACAGCTAAACACAATGTAGCGAAGGGCAAAGCCTTAAGAAATATTTTTTTCATTGATTAAAAATTTGAGGAAGCAGACCTGCAATTACGCACAAAATTAGATACGGCTTCATATTGATTTATTTTTGGTTAAGGCTAATGTAGGAAAAAATTATTAACGTTAAAGTAACGATTATACTTATTTTTTCATAATATCGGTGCGGATTCTCAACAGTAAAAAAAAATCACATAATTTAGCAGCCATATGCATAATTTAAATTTCAAGCCAAAGGCTTTTCTTTTTGATTTGAACGGCACTATGATTAACGATATGGAATACCATACCTTAGCCTGGTACAGCATCATGACAGAAGATTTAGGTGCCCAACTTGATTACGAAAACGTAAAAAAGGAAATGTATGGTAAAAACCACGAAGTTTTAGAACGCGTTTTCGGAAAAGATAAATTTAACGCCGAAGAAATAGAACGCCTTTCTATTGATAAAGAAAAGCGTTATCAGGAAGGCTACATGCCGCATTTAGCGCTGATTGAAGGACTGGATCATTTTTTGGAACGCGCAAAAGAGGCTAACATTCCAATGGCGATCGGATCTGCTGCGATACCTTTTAATATAGATTTTGTAGTAGATGGATTGAATATCCGTCGTTATTTGGATGCAATAGTGAGTGCGGATGATGTAAAAACAAGCAAGCCAGATCCCGAAACTTTTATAAAGGCAGCGGCAGCGTTAAATATAACACCGGCAGATTGCCTGGTTTTCGAAGACGCACCAAAGGGTGTAGAATCGGCTTTAAATGCAGGTATGCCTTGTATTGTATTAACCACAACACATACTATCGAAGAATTTGAAGGTTATCCGAATATCTTGGGTTATATTACAGATTATAACGATGCTAAATTAAATACGCTATTTTAACATGGGAAAATATTTAAATCAAAAGCCTGTTCTTGTTGCAGTAGACTGCATTATTTTTGGTTATGACGGCGATCAGCTAAAACTTTTGGTAATAAAAAGGGCAATAGAACCTGTAAAAGATAAGTGGAGTTTGATGGGTGGTTTTATAGGTGAACATGAAGATCTTGATGGTGCCGCCAAAAGAATTTTATTGGAATTAACAGGATTACACGATGTTTACCTGGAGCAACTTCATGCTTATGGTAGTCCAGATCGAGATCCTATCGAGCGTACCGTTTCAGTAGTTTACTTCGCACTGATCGATATTAATAAATACAGTAAACAGATCAATGACCAGTACCATGCGGAATGGTTTAAGCTAAAAGAAGTTCCTGAATTAATTTTCGACCACGATATAATGGTTAAGGCCGCCATGGATAAAATCCGCTATCAGGCAGCCCTCCATCCTATTTTATTTGAGCTTTTACCAAAACGGTTTACTATACCGCAATTGCAGGCTTTATACGAGCAGGTTTACGATTCGCCGATTGATAACCGGAACTTTATCCGTAAGATTACAGCCAGTGGATTGTTAATTAAACAAACTGATAAGGACAAATCGAGTTCGCGCCGTGGGGCCTTTTATTTTAAACTGGATAAAAACAAACACAAGGCACAGTTTCAGTCGTTTTTAAACTTTATCCCCAAAGCAAGTAAATAGCGCTGATTGTTAATGGCGTTAAAATAAATTTTAAGATTATTTTAACGCATACAAAATTTAAAATCAAGCAGTTAGAATAGCCTGTTTTATGCAACGAAAAAAACATTTTCAAAAAATATTTGCAAGAAAAGGATAAATCCCTATATTTGCACCTCCTTAAACAAAGGGAAATGATTCCGTAGCTCAGCTGGTAGAGCATTACACTTTTAATGTAGTGGTCCTGGGTTCGAATCCCAGCGGGATCACAGAAGATAGTATCAAAACTACGTAAAAGCTTGCAAATCAAATGATTGCAGGCTTTTTTGTTTTAGTGGAAAAACCAAAATACTCACCGATTCTCATATTAAAAGTGTGTAATTCGGTGAGTAATTTAGGTACTAAAAGAACTCACCGAATTATTTATAACCACTTGTTTAACAAGTCGTTCGGCCATCGAACATCTTGACGTTTTCAGACTGCAGGGCTAATTTTGTTAACCTTAATTCAGTTTATATGAAAACTAATTTTAACCTGCTTTTTTATCTTAAAAAGCAGAAAAACTATCGTGGCGGCCATGTGCCAGTTTATTTAAGAATAACTGTTGGCGGAAAAAGGGCAGAAATGACCAGCGGGCTTGAGTGCGATCCCGAAAAGTGGAATACCAAATCAGGCAGACAGGATGGAAAAAAGGAAGATGTCAGAAGCTTTAATGCTTACCTGGACAATCTCCAGTCAATGATCAACCAGGTTTACAGGGACCTTTTTGATGCAGGCGAAATTATTACCTCCGAAAGAATTAAGTGCAAATTTATTGGGCGGGAAGTCCGGAAGCATACCTTGATGGAAGGGATCAAAATTCACAACGAAAAGATGGAAGCCTTAGTTGGACGTGACTACGCCATTGGTACTTTGAAGCGCTTTCAGGTCTTGGAAAGGCATCTTATCGCTTTCATGAATGAAAAATACAAGATAACAGATATTAACATCAAAAATATTAACCATGCGTTTATAAGAGATTTTGATTTTTTCTTGAGGTCAGTAAACGGTTGTGCAAACAACACAACAGTAAGGTATCTGAAAAGCCTCGGGAAAATTTTACGCATTTCAATGAGTTTAAAGTGGATTGACAGCGATCCAATGTTTGGATACAAACTAAAAAGCAAGAATGTAGAGCGGTCGTTTCTTACAGAGGATGAGTTAACAAAAATTTCGGAAAAGCAGTTTTTAACCGAACGTCTAAGTCAGGTACGGGATGTTTTTATCTTCTGCTGTTTTACCGGGCTTGCGTATTCTGACGTAGAAAAATTAAGCCTATCGAATATTAAAAAAGGTGTAGATGGCAAAAAATGGGTTTGTACAAACCGAACCAAAACGGGAACCCGGTCGGCTGTTCCTCTATTACCACCGGCAATCGCAATATTGGAAAGATACAGCGACCACCCATATTGCGTCACAAAGGACAGGGCATTACCAGTTTCGAGCAATCAAAAGCTAAATGAGTACCTTAAGGAAATTGCCGCAGTTTGTGAAATCGATAAGCCATTAAGCTCACATATTGCAAGGCATACCTTTGCAACAACCATAACCCTGCTCAATGGCATTCCCATGGAAAGTGTATCCAAAATGCTTGGGCATACCAATATCAGGACTACCCAGATTTATGCAAAGGTTCTTGATATAAAGGTAGGTGCAGATATGGCGATCCTGCAAAACCGATTCTCTATAAAATAATAACTCATTATGCCAGCACGTTTTGGTGCTGGCAAATTCGAAAAATTATGAATAAGACCATAAGTAATATCCTAATTCAAGAACAAGTTGTACTGGAAAAGATATATCATATACGGGATCAAAAAGTAATGCTAGATATTGACCTTGCTGTACTCTACGAGGTCGAGACTCGTGCGCTCAAACAGGCAGTCAAGCGCAACATTCAGCGTTTTCCCGACGACTTCATGTTTCAGTTGACAAAAGAGGAATGGCAGCAGGTTATCACAATTTGTGATAACCTCCCAAAGTCAGCAAAATTCAGCCCGTCAACCCCTTTCGTATTCACTGAACAGGGCGTAGCCATGTTATCAAGCATACTTAATAGTGAACGTGCAATTAGTGTCAACATTCAAGTCATCCGAATATTTGCACGACTTCGGAATATGGTAGCTGATAATACCCAACTTCGTTTGGAGATAGAAAAGATAAAAAACAAGCTGGAAAACCAAGACAAGAACATGGAAATTGTATTTCAATATCTTGATGAGCTTTTGGAACAGAAAGAGCCGACGCCAAAAACTAGAACACGTATAGGCTTTAAACCTGACACAATTAGTTGATGCTTTTACTTCTTTGGTCGCTTTTCCAATTATCAGCGCTTCATCAGATAAGTTTATGTAAAACAATCATGACAACTTCAAAATCAATTCTTAAAAGAATATCACAGGCTGTAAACGTGATATGGTATTTAGAAATCATTGCAGGTACAACATTTATAGCAGCTTTTTTAGCATCAGCAAATATTAGAAAGCAATTTCTGTTAATGCTGCCGGTAGATTTTGCACAGCTTAACTTAAGGAAAATAGAGTCGCTCAACAACAATTTTGAGAATGCGAGACTAGACGGTTATTCTGGAACATTGGTTTTTCACATTGAATCCAATTGGAAAAACATCGCTAGCATGACGGGGGTATATATTTTACTTATAGGAATTTTAATTTTCATAACTTTTCATATAAGGCAAATCTTTAAGAACTTCGAGAACAACCAACATTTTATCAATAATAATATCATTCACCTTAGATTGATTGCTGGAATTATCACTATAGCGCCCATCCTGCAAATTATATTAATGCTGGTAGCAAATCATATAATTGAGGATAATTTAAAACTTGGACCTTTCCTTAATTTGTCAACATCTTTTAATTATGGTCTCTTCATTTCAGGAATTATGTTGTTTTCAGTGATAGAGATATTCAAGCTTGGAATTGAATTGGAAGATGAACACAAACTAACTGTATAATGGGCATTATTGTAAATCTTGATGTCATGATGGCAAAGAAAAAGATGTCCCTTAATATGCTTTCTGAACTTACGAATATCACGTTGTCGAACCTATCTATTTTTAAGCAGGGTAAAATCAAAGCTGTACGACTAAGTACTCTCGAGGCGGTTTGTAAGGCATTGAATTGTCAACCAGGCGATATTTTAGAATATAGAAATGACATCGAGGATAGTTAGATTTTTTCCGTATATACCATAGTGAAAACCCTTGGATAGTGAAGTGGGCTTTCACAGGCCGAAAATGCGGGAGGGCCTACTCTCCTAATAGCGGAAAAAAAACTTAATGATAACAAAAAGCAACTCCAACTAATACTCTTGCTTTCTGTTATTTTCTCATTTTTTTAGTTTCTGTCTGGTTACTATAAAAGAAAAGTTCAGGAAGCTGATCATCTGGTTACAGAAGAAAAGCATGTTAGTCATTTCTTCTCCCTCCGGAGATTCAGCTTCCAAATGCACCCAGCCCTTGTAAAGTTCCCATAAATTTGCCCTTGCATCGTGCAATGGGAAGTTGACGAAGAAGTATTCCATTTCAGAATCCGCATTTTCAATTTCTTCATCAGAAAGCCCTGAAGGTTGATAATCGAGTAGTTTTTTAATCTCTTCCATGTCGCTGTTTCTATCTGATTTCAAGCTCATATTGTTTTTTGATTTCATCTACATACGGTTCGAAATGCTCCTTATAATAACCCTTAGGGATTTGAATCTTAAAGTTTTTACGACTAAAAAACAGAACTACCCTCGAATCCGTTTCGGATTCCAAAAGATACCAAACAATAGGGTTTGAAGACGAACAGATGAAAAACATAGCAATCCTGTCTTCGCAAAAATGCAAGACCTTTCCTTTCACCTTGAACCTTAACTTAAGTTCATAATAATCACCCTTATCACTAAGTAAAAAATTTAAACTCGGTACTTCACCTGAGAATCTGGCAACCTGCATGTCCTTTTTCATAGGTCTCTTCTGAATATTTCTCAGCCCATAGGTAAACAGGTAATGTGTAAATGGCTCAGTCGATAGCATTGGGAGCGCGTTATTGAATAGTTCAAAAATCTTCCTCTTATTCTCGAAATTGAGATCGTCTATTTCGTCAGAACGTTCATCACTGTCTCCGTATTCCCTAAACTGAATCCTTGCAATTTTCTTCATTTCGTAGCAGATGCTGTTCAGCTCAGTTTGATTTGCGGACAGTTTAGATTGTTCAAAACTATCGTCTTCTTCGAAAAGAAACCCAGTGAAAGATTTTACAGTCTTATTATCCGCATTTAGGGAAAAGCTATACGGTATCAGAAATGGATAATGGTTGGAATGGAACCTGACAGGATCGGTATTTGCAAGGCAATAACCAATAAGGTACTCCGGGTTTAAAGTAGCTAATCCATCATTTACATACTTTCTCTCCAATACCTTCCGTTCGGATATGTGTAGGAAATAATCACCGGGTCTGAAAAAACCTTTAAATTCCTTTTTGAGCCTGATGTCTACTCCATACCTATCACAGATAACATCAAGATATTTTGCTCTTCCGGTCGTTTCGTTAAAACATTCCGGCCAATAATATTGCTGAAAGTCATGAAATTCATTCCATAACATTGCCCTCAATGTACGGTAGACATATCTCCCTAGATAATTTTCATCCGTATCAATATTGCAGCTTACCAATAAATGATCATACTCGACCTTTAGGTAAACTTTTACCGGCGGCTCATTTTCGAGCTTAACCCTCATTGTCAAGACGCCCTTCTTGAATGAGAGCGCCTTTCTTTCAACCATGTAGTATGGTCGGTTTCCAGCTCGAAGTTCTGTGTGTGACTCCAAAACATTTAATCTCAATATGCGGGTGTTCTTCTCAAACGGAATTTTATAGAACTGGCATTTAGGTTTTCCGGCAAGCATCATTTCATCACCCATTTTCAGTTTCTCCTTTCGATGCTTTCGCCTCTTCACATTCGGCAGTTAGAAGATCAATCTTTTTATCACAAAGATCTTTAGCGAGAATTAAAAATTGATGAACCAGGCTATATAGTTTATCAGCATCGCCCATCTCGACATTAAAATTATCTTTATACCTGGCGTGGCTGTAACTGTTCATGAGCTTCTCAAAAAGCCTTCTATTTTCTGGCGTTCCAAGCAAAAGCTCTCTCGGCTGCTCCGAGAAACATGCACAAATATCCAGTAGCCTACCCAAATGATGAATATCCGACCTGTAAGCCATAAAAACCCTGATCATCGCAATGCAGGATTGCTCAACAACTTGGTGAAGCATGAATACGCACACATTGAATTTTTCGTTACTGAAACATTCCCCCGCTCCGTCCAAAAATCCCTGCGCCATTGGAATCCTATGATATAGATGCTTACGGGCTTTTTCAAGAGATATCTTTTTATCAAGAATATATTCAGGAAATAGGTTCAGCGTACCATCATGACTGTATAGCTGAATACCTGTATTAAACACAGTTATAAAGAATCTGTTATTAGCGTCGATCGCGGTGTCTATGCTCTCTTTGCTATGAACCAGAATCGTGATCTTGCCATGGTTGAAATGCGTATTTACATAATCCTGAACGCCATGCTCGATTCTTGTGGTGCCCTCTATTACCATTAATAAGTAATAGTGAAAATTGCTACTCGTCTGTTGTGGTGAAAACGAAGTACAAGAATTCTTTATAGAATTTATTTCACCGAACTTAAGAATATGCAGGGGCGTGAACCGCTCTGCAAGTTCTTTAACAAAATTGGAGAACGGCTCTTGCCGGCCCTCTACTGGCTTTAATGATTTCTTTTTCATATCTTCATCGTTATTATGAAGACCAATTTCGATTGGAAAAGGCGCGTACCGAACCAACAATGGTTGTTAAATACAAGCACAAAGTTGTTTTTAACTGTCGGAATTTTTTAAATATATTTGGACATGGAAACCTCAGAAAAAACGAACAGAATGCATCTTGGTAGAAAAATAAGCCGTATCCGTGAACTGCGTGGAATGAAACAGGAAGCACTTGCGGCTGAACTTGGGATAAGCCAACAGGCAATTAGTAAACTGGAACAAAGTGAGGAAATTGAAGAATCTACTCTTGATAAAGTGGCAAAGGCCTTAGGTGTAACTGCTGAAGGCATTAAGCATTTTACAGAAGAGACAATTTTTAACAACATCAACAATTTTCATGATAATTCGATTCAGAACAATTTCAATCCTATCGAAAAAATAGTTGAATTGTATGAACGTTTGTTGGCAAGCGAAAAAGAAAAAAATGAGCTTCTGAGAAAGCTATGATTGAAATACAATCTTCGCTTTATTAATTAACCAATATTGACTTTTCACTTTGTCGGGTATATTATAGATTATATATGAAGTTCAATTGGATATCATGCTGATCGTGGCCATCGTTAAGCGCTCGAAGCTGATTCTTCCCCACTTTTGGTGGTGGCTTAAGTTCTCTACTTAATAGTGATTACTAAAACCACTTTGAAATGATATTATCAAGGCTGTCGAGTTGCAAATAGTTCCTTTACCACCAAAAGTGGGGAAGAACCACTTTCATCGAAATACACATCGATCTGATGCACGCGTACTCTGGACTTGGGCAAAACTGGTTTTGTCGATCAGTAAGAAGAAATTTTCTTTTTTAAAAAAGGTAACCTCAGATCTATTCCCTGCTCATCTTTATCACAGGAGGGTATGCGATCGAGAGCAGTATATCCATATTGGGTAAAGAAAAACAGATTGCCCACTTGGAGTCACAGTAGGTG
Organism: Pedobacter borealis DSM 19626; assembly: GCF_000708285.2. GTDB lineage: Bacteria > Bacteroidota > Bacteroidia > Sphingobacteriales > Sphingobacteriaceae > Pedobacter > Pedobacter borealis. The sequence goes on along the minus strand of NZ_JAUG01000088.1, from coordinate 5,437 downwards.
TAATCTGTTGTTCCCATCACTGCAATATTATCTCGGAATAATCCAAACTTAAGGACTACTTCTATTCTAGGTTGTTTCTTTCACCGGAGGGGTAAATCAACTTTATTTCTTTATCTGTATCTCTCAAGAGCAAGTCTCTTGTAATAAAACCTAATTGTGGATTCTTCTGAAACCTTATTGTTGAAAATTTATCAATCAATAATGAATCTTTAAAAGAGGTTTCTATGCGAAAATTATCGGCTAAAGGATTAGTAATCTTCGGGACAAAAGATTTCTGTATATCGTTGGTACTATCACTTAAGAGTAAATCTGTTTTGAAAACATGTTGTTGTTTGCTCCGCTGAGGCTTAGTTGTTGAGAATCTATGAATAAGTAAGGTATCCCTTAAAGGTGGATTTTTGTAAAAACCGTTTAAAAAAGGATTAGAAAATTTGGAGGTTACAGGGGTTTGCGCATTGCTGGTGAATAGGCAAATGATGAATAGTGCAATCAAGAATGTTGTTTTCATAATTTTGATCCAATTACTTTCAAAGATAATATTTATTATCACACAACCAAATGCAGACTAACCATCTTAATGTGAGTATTTTACTTTTTTAGAAATAAAAGTCTTTCTTTCCAATGGCCAGTCAATAAAGAGTATCCCATACACTTGATTGGGAACGCAGAAAAAATAGGACACATTCAAAACGATTGAAGGTTAATACCCCTGTTAGGTAGAAAGCTTTTATTAGTCCTAACTTCAATAAACTTTATCTTGTCAAATCCGATCCTTAATTAATGAGAAACGCTGGGGCGGTTGAGCCTAATCAAAATAAAATGACTGATATCACCGAGTTAATATGGCATGTCTAGAATCTCATTATCTATGTAGTTTAAGCCATGACGACTTTGCCTTGCTTCTATGTCTGCCCATTTTTTTGCCGATATACTTTATTAAAAAGATAAATTGTTAAATTTTTCGTTGTTGTTTAAAATGTAGCATTTTATTACTTTATTTGTAAAAAACGCTATACGCTCAATTTAATAAAAAAAACATGAAAAAATATCTAACATTAACGCTTCTAAGCTTAACATGCCTAGTTAGCTTTGTAAGTAACGCCAGTACAGGTGACAAAAAACCAATAATAACTTTTCTCTAAAACTCAAAAGCGATAACACAGTAGCTTCATGTACTCAGACGCGGTACTCAGACGTTTACGACTCAAATGGTCGTTATATTACAACAATATCATCAACATATACCGCAAGCTCTGATGATCCAAGTATGCTTTGCAGTCTAGCGGGCGCTATGGCTCAATCGGCTGCAAATTCAGATGCTGCAACTTTGGGCTGGTTATATAGTATCGAGACAGCAGATTAAACAATCAATTTAAATAACTAAAATTGTATAGCGTTTTTTTAAGATTTTAAATAGATGAAAATATTTTATATAATAATTACCAGCCTATTAATTTTTAGCTGCCCAGTTGTTGCCCAGAACAAAGGTATACTGTACTACAAGCTCACAACTAATGATAAAAGGACCCATAATCCTCGCACAGAAAATTATCAATTGTTTTTTGCAGGCGACAAATCAATTCAATTTTTTATGCCCCAAGTCGTTAAGGAAGAATTTAAACAGATAGATGATAATACTGGTGGAAAAACAGTCGTATTTAATACTAAGAATAATAATTTACCATTTCTGTTTAAGGATTTTAGAAATCATAAAATAATCCTTACTAATAACATTCAATTTAAAGATTACCTGATCAATGACACTCTGGTAAATTTTGATTGGAAAATAACAAATGAACGTAAGCAAATCCTAAAATATACTTGTATCAAAGCAACTACAAAATTCAGAGGTAGAGAGTATGAGGCTTGGTTTACTGAAGATGTTCCAACACGTGTTGGACCCTGGAAATTTAACAGTTTGCCTGGCTTAATTGTTAAAGTTAATGATATTGACAATATTTATACTTTTGAACTTACAGCTGCTGATTTTGAAACTAAATTTGATCCGAGAAAGATAGCTGTGCCTGAAAATTCTAAAAAAGACAGTGGCATTACACATCGTCAATTTATAGAATTATACGCTAAGAAAGTGAAAGACCTAGAAGCGCAGTCTAGGGCCTCGTATGTAGCAAAAGGAAATGTAACGGGTATCACAAATATAACGATCCCTCCTCTAATGGAAAAGTTTTAATGTACTCGAAAGCTTTATATTGTTTGTTTCCCCTATTTTTTCATCAATATTGTTACTCGCAAAATGTTCAGGTAACAGGCTCAGTAAGTGCTAATGACGGGCAGAAAATCATTTCTGCAACTATACAGTTAAAGGAAAAGAAAAATTTAAATCTACTCACTTATAGTTTTACAAATGATATAGGTAGTTATAAATTATCTGCAAATATAACCGGCAAACCAGATCTTTATCTAATAGTGAGTTCTTTGGGGTTTAAACGAGATACCATTCTGATTTCAACGTTCGAAAGTCCTGTCAGTGTTCATAATTTTATATTAGAACCAGACGAAACACAACTTAAAGATATTAACATTAAGTCGACCAAATCTGCCATAGTAGAAGTTAATGATACAACTAAATATAGTGTTAAAAACTTTAGTTCTGAAGATGATAGAAATTTAGAAGGTGTGATCAAAAAAATGCCCGGTATGGAGATAAGCACTGACGGCACAATTTATTTTAAGAAAAAAAAAATAAGTAAAGTCTTACTGGAGAATGATGATTTGACTGGTGATAACTACAAGTCTATAACACAGAATCTAAAACCAGATCTTGTAGATGAAGTTCAAGCTATCGAAAATTGGGTCGAGGACGATCTTCTTAGGGGTATAATAAATAGTGATGATATTGTTTTGAACCTAACATTGAAAGACAAACGAAAACAAAAGATGATAGGTGATGTAGATATTGGTTACGGAACAAATAATAGACGTGAAATAAATAGTAATCTAATTACCTATCTGAATAAAACGAAAGCCTTTGGCTTTTTAAGCAACAACAATACCGGTTCATCTTACGAAAATACTTTTAAGCTTGCTGGCTCAGATGGAAAGCTTCAAGGTGATAACAAATTAATCAATCATCAAATATTTAGTAACACCCCTTTTGAAGGAGCAAAACTAGGCTTAAATAATAGCATAAGCGGTAGTTTAAATTCAGTTACCAGAATAAACGATTTTTTTAAAGTAAGTGGAAGTTTTTATGCAAGTGAAAATAAATTGTTCGCGGAGAACAGAAGTACTAATATTTATTATGAGCCTCTAAATGCTACCATAATAAATGGACAAGATCAGAAAAGTAATAACAAATTATTCCAGACAGATTTGAATGCTGATTATTTAGTAAAAAAAAATGCACGTCTCACGCTGAAAATGGTCTATAAATTTAGGCCTCAACAATTTAATGCAGACGCTTATACAAACTTCAATAATTTTCAAAATGAAAAGGTTTCTCAATTACAGGCTGATAAGCTAAACGATTACGCTGCAGACTTAACGTATACGGTAAAGGCAAATGGTAATTCTGCCATTATTTTCAGTACTAAGTTTGCTAAGAATGATATTATTCAAAATTATAACTCATCGTCAAATCTTTATGCCAATATCCCTTTATTTGATGGAATAACAAATTTGGTGCAAAGCATTGATGTAGATTACTCGACGTTCAAAATTAACATTCAGGCCTTAAAGAAATTAAAAAGCAATTATTTATATTTGGACCTAGGAGCGGAATCTACTCAAACCACATTGAACAGCGGTTTGAGTAATAGTGACAATACTCGAACTTTTGCCAATTTTGCAAATCAGAATGAGTTTTCTATTACTAATGCATATTTAACTGGAAAGTATAATTACGGTGGAAAAAAAACGAGATTTTTTACAATGCTAAAGGTTTCGCTTGTTAATCAAAAAAGTATTAATGATAGCAAAAATTTGTTCATTGTGGAACCACAAGTAGGTTTAAATACAAAATTTAGTGAGTTGCAAAACCTAAGTTTAATCTATAATTATCGCAATACACTAGCCAATCCATTGGATTATTATGCGGATTTAATTTTGACGGACATTCGGACAATTAATTCAGGCATTTCCAATATATATAATTATGGTACACATGCAGTCAATTTGACCTATAGCAACAATATTTTATCTGATAAGTACCTTAGTTTAAACTCAACTTTTGGATTTCGGTACAATAATGGAGGGTTTTTAAATACGAATTCTTTTAAAAATACAATTTTTTATAATGAGAAAAGTCCGTCAGGGGGGAATAGGTCTTTAAATTTTAGCATTGGCTTGCAAAAGTTTCTTCCATCTATTTCCAACAATCTATCATTGAACTATACACCTGTTGTATCCGACTATTTTGCGCAAGTAAATGATGTTGTGAATAAGTATCAGTCTGTTTCACAAATTTTAGTGATAAAAAGTAATACGGGGTTTAAACTTCCAATAAATTTTGCTCTTGAATTCCAATATCAAAATAATACGACAAAATTAGGTGATGAAAAAATTAATGACCAGAGTTCTTTTAAATTTGGCATTCAACCGAAACTCAATCTAAGTAAAACAATCTACGGCTTGATAGATTTCAATTTGTATAAAATAGGGAATCAAAACTATAAGTTATTAAATTCTCAATTATTATACACTCCCAAAAAAGGAAATTTTAAATATGCTTTATATGCGAAAAATCTTTTTGATCTAAAATCAATCGATTATATAGACGTTAGCAATGTTGGGGAGTCGTATTCTAATTCAACTATATTGGGAAGATATTTCCTGGCTAGTGTTTCTCTTGCAATCAGATAACATGCTTGACCATTTCTGCAGGGAAACCCTTCCTGGTTTTTAAGAGTTTTCCCAACTCATCCTACTATTATCTTAAACTAAACTTGAAGAAAATATGAACTAGAATCACCACCATTTTGATGATTCTAGTTCTAACAGTGCATAATTAACAAGTTCCTTTTTTCATTAAACAGTGGAATAGGAATAATTGTTAAAAAAAAATATTCTTTTTACTGTTTTGCCGAACCTACCTGCTAAGTCCCTGTGACTGTTGCAACTTTTTACGCCTCCGTTTCTCAGCTTCCTCAGCGGAATCTGTATGTGGGGGCTCGTAGGTAGGTTCCATCAAGATTTCCAAAAGCCCAATGCCAGCATCTTTTGCAATAGTCATCATATCGGTAACATTGGCAAAAACTCCATCTGAAATTCCTTTCGTCAAACTATCTATACTGATATCTCTTGAAATGTCGTAAGCTAACACTACAGTGCAGGTTCAGTTTGCTGCATTTCTTTCCATCTGTGCGGTAAAAGTTCTTGAATCTGCGCTGATGGATATGTATTTATTCTTTTCAGCACATCTACCATCCACACCATTGGATTAATGCCTTGCAATTTGCATGTTCCCATGAAAGAATAT
>NZ_JAUG01000087.1 GCF_000708285.2 Pedobacter borealis DSM 19626 | reverse complement strand
TTTGTGGCGTTTTAATCAAGTTTTCTGTTAAGACGGTCGTCACCCTGAATTTATTTCAGGGTCTTTCACGCTAAAAAGATGCTGAAATAAATTCAGCAGGACGATAAAGCGGGATTAGGCGTAAATAAGATATAATTTTCAGCAAATAATTATCGAACTCAGGTTATTAAGAATGATTAGCGGTTTAGTTTTTCATTTTGGCGATTTTTACCGGCAATCTATAACATGACCATAGGCACCCGTATTTCTTGGTGATAGAAAGGGAATACCCAGATCGACCGACCGTAATATGAGCAATGCCCCCATAAAAAACATAAACCAAGGGATAAGTTTATTGGTATTAAAGCGGATGTATTTCTTCAGAAAGACCGCGCCCAACGAAATCATGAGCATCAGTGGCGCGGTACCCAATCCAAAGAGGAACATAAAAGTTGCACCAGATTTAATACTACCAGTATTTAACGCAGTTGCAAGTGCCAGATAAACCATCCCGCAGGGGATGATGCCATTAAGCATTCCGGCAAACAATCCCCACAATGGCAAATTGAATACCTTTCCCATAAGCCTGCTCAGCGGATTGAGTACCCATGACTGGACCTGAGAAAACCTATTTCTATAAACAGCATTAAACTGTAGCGCTGTAAATAAAATCAGTATAGAACCGATTAAGATACTCAGCATTTTCTGATCGCTAAAGATGCGGATACTGCTCCCTAAAGCACCCACCAACAATCCTAACACAGTATACACGGCAATTCTGCCAAATTGGTACAACAAAAGCTGAAATCCACTTCGAAAGAAATTCTGTTTCGCGAATGGCATACCCAGCGTAATCGGTCCGCACATTACTGCGCAATGAAGGCTCCCGAAAAGCCCCATCAAAAATGCCAGTGGTAAAAAATCCATCATAGGGTGATGTTATTTTTAAACAGATAATCTTTTCCTGAGGAGTGCCACTGGAGGTTTAAAAACCACATTCCCTTGGGCATTTTAGTTTTATCAACCAGAATAAGATTCGCCGTTCCTGAGGTCCTTCCCTTTAACTTAACATCATCGTTGCTATTGGCAGGTCGCATTAAAACAAGATCGTATTTTGCACTATCTTTTACCTGAATGATAATCTGAGTTTTTGTAATGGTAATTTTGGGACTGGCATTATCGTCTATAACGTTCACTTTGGCATTGTATTCTGCATTATAATTGATCCCCTTTTCGTAATAATTTTCTTCTATCAGGGCATCTCTTCCGTGTACATGGAACATATAAACTACCATCCCCACAATAAACATCATGAATGTAAGCATTCCCAACACTATTTTTGTTCCCCAGTTCATATCTCTTGTTTTTAATTTTGAATGAGAGAATTTTGAATGAGTGATAGTTCACATGCAAATATCATTTTCGGCCCTTCAATCATTCTTTCATCAATCCTCAATTCCTTCCGGTTGTGCGAAAAAACTTGTAGTTGCTGTGCTTAACACTTTGCCATTGGCAATAATTTCGAAAATGGCATCGGTTTTATATTTTTTAATGGCATTATTTTTCCTGATCAGAAAGAAAGTAAGGTGTACCGAACCTTCTTTTGGCAAAACATCAGCTTTTTGGATGAAACTAATTTCATCTCCCTTTTCCTTCGATCTGAAAGTAAACTTTACAGCCTTATTGGTTTTGTTGATCAACTCTGCATTATAAAGATTGCTCGTTTTATCTGCTCCCCTACTCTGGTATAAAGTACCACTTGCTCTTAATACCGTGGTCTGGATATCTTCTCTTTTATAGATCAGTGAAGAAAAAACCATCATTACCACAAACAGTATCGCAGCGTAAGCGTAAGATTTTAAGCCAATTTTATATGGTCTGCGTTCCTTAATGAAATCCTGATTAAAAAAACCAATCAGATTTTTGGGCCTGTTTATTTTAAGCATCACCTCATTGCACGAATCGATACAGGCCGTACAGTTTACGCATTCGAGTTGTGTACCTTCGCGGATATCAATACCAGTGGGGCAAACCTGCACGCAAAGTCCACATTCTATACAGTCGCCGGCTGTTAACTCATTAGCATTTTTTTGAAGATGCCCACGTGGTTCGCCCCTGGTAAAATCATAGGCTACTACCAAACTTTGATTATCTAACAAAACGCCCTGTAACCTACCGTACGGACAGATTACCGTACACACCACTTCGCGTACATAGGTAAATACCCCATAGAATATAAATGTAAACAGCCAGATGGATACAAAGCCCGATATATGGCCAGCAATTGGTTCGGTTATAATTTTAAAGAGTACATCAGAACCGATCATATAAGCCAAAAAAGTATTCGCAATGGCAAAAGAAATCACCAGAAAGATGAAATGTTTACTGCCTTTTTTGAATATTTTCTCTGCATTCCAATCAGCCTGGTCCAATTTCCGCTGTTTACTGGCATCTCCTTCGATCCAGTATTCAATCCTACGAAAAACCATTTCCATAAAAATTGTCTGCGGGCAGGCCCATCCGCACCACAACCTGCCCAACACTACCGTAAAGCACACAATGAACATGATAAAAATGAGCATTGCAAGGGCAAAGAGGTAAAAATCCTGCGGGGTAAAAATCAATCCAAAGAATACAAATTTTCTTTCTATGAAATTGAGCAGTACCAGTTGCTCGCCGTTAAGCTTTACAAATGGACAGACAAACAAAAATAAAAGCAGCACATAACTTACCCATTTCCGGTAGGTATACAACCTGCCCGATGGCTGTTTAGGATAGATAAAGTTTCTGCCCCTGCCTTTATTTTCTTTTTTATTTTTTGGTAACATTGGCCTGGTTCACACTGTCGGTTGGTGTTTTCATCTCATTGTCTTTTAAATCTTTTGCTTCGTATTTCTCGCCCTGTGGTGCTTTGGCTCCTGCAGGATTGCTTCCTTTTAGCGATAGGATAAAATTGGCAACTGCACTGATCTGTTTTGGGTTTAAGTTTTTCTCCCAACTGATCATTCCCTTTTCAGGAACACCATATTTAATGGTTTTGAATACATTATTAATGCTTCCACCATGTAGCCAGTATTCGTCGGTTAAATTTGGCCCGATGATGCCCTGGCCTTTATCGCCATGACAAACCACACAGTTGGTAGTAAAAACAGTTCTTCCTTCTTCCAGCACGGTTGGTGTATTATCAAACTTAACCGAACGCTCATCAATGGTATTGGCCGATTTTTCGAGGTAGGCTGTTTTTTCTATCTTCGCCCTGGCCATTTCATTTTCGTATTCTTGATCCTGCAGGTCTCCATAGCCACCAATGTGGTAATAAAAAAGATATGCCGTAGCAAAAATCATTGTACCGTAGAAAAGGAAGTTAAACCAGGCCGGCACTGGGTTATTAAGCTCTTTAATGCCATCGTGAGCATGATCGATTACCAGATCCTTTTCTTCTTCGATGGGCCTTAAGCTTAAAAGTTTTGTCCAGATTGAAGGTTTAACAGGCTGTTGCTTTAACCAGCTATCGTAATCCAAAACCGGCTCTTTTACAGGTTTGGTATACGGTGTAGGATTTAACTGTTCCTGATACATTACCTTGAATGCATTTAACAGGGTTACTGAAACAAGAAGAAGCACAACTGCAAAAACCAGGAGGATTATAATCAGTATTTCCGACTGGTTTAGTCCCAAGCCTGCCTGAGCAGGTGTTACGGGCGCTGCGGCTTTCTCATCAGCAGCAAAGGCTGTAATTGAGACGAACAGGAATAATAACAAAAGTTTAATCTTCTTCATATACATTAGGTTGATGGTTTTGAATGGGAAGCTGGCTCATTACTTCGATATGTTTTTTATTTAGTTTGAGCAGGTAAATACCCACGATTACAAAAAACACCATGAACATGAGCAGAGAGGTGATGAGGTATATTTCGCCACCGGCTAAATCTTTGATCTGGTTGAACATATTTTATTGATTTGAAGGAATGGTTTCTTTATTTGCTTTGATATCGGTACCCAAACGTTGCAGGTAAGCAATAATGGCTACTATTTCCCTGTCGCTTTTAACCTTAATGTTATTCTGTTTTAGGTCGAGTGTAATCTTTTCGGCCTGAACTTTTAAATCATCGTTGGCGCGTTTATCATAACCATCGGGATAAGGAACCCCCAATGTTTGCATGGCCCTGATCTTGCTGGCTGTGGTTGTAATATCAAGTTTCTGTTCGATGAGCCAGGCATAAGGCGGCATAATGCTTCCTGGCGACATTGAAGTAGGATCGACCAGGTGATTGTAATGCCAGGCATCAGAATATTTCCCGCCTATGCGATGAAGATCTGGTCCGGTACGTTTACTTCCCCATAAAAACGGGTGATCGTAAACAAACTCTCCGGCTTTACTATATTCACCATATCGCTCAGTTTCTGAGCGGAAAGGTCTTACCGTTTGCGAATGGCAGTTTACACAGCCTTCTCTGATGTATAAATCCCTGCCCTGAAGCTCTAGTGCCGAGTATGGTTTTACGCTGGCTATAGTTGGAACATTGGATTGAATGGTAAAAGTGGGCATCATTTCTACCATCCCCCCAATAAGGATAATGATGAGCGAGAGCACCATAAATTTCATCGGCTTGCGTTCTAAAACCCTGTGCCAGGCTTTATCTGCGGGAGAGGTTTCGATGATCACTTTACTCAATGGCATGGCTTCGGCCGGTTCGTTGGCAAGCAATTTAGCACCCAACATGGTTTTGGCCAGGTTATAAGTCATGGCAATTACCCCTATTAAATACAGTGTACCACCAATTGAACGCAAAACATGCATCGGGATAATCTGCAGTGTAGTAGCTAGGAAATTCGGGTACTTTAATAAACCTTCGGGCGTAAACTCTTTCCACATCAGCCCCTGCGTAAAACCTGCCCAATACATCGGCACGGCATAAAAGAGTATACCCAAAGTACCTATCCAAAAGTGGAAACCGGCAAGCTTTTTCGAGTATAATTCTGTTTTGTAAATACGCGGAATTAACCAATAGAGTACACCGAATGTTAAAAACCCATTCCAACCTAGAGCACCAACGTGTACGTGGGCTACAATCCAATCGGTAAAGTGGGCTATACCGTTAATCTGTTTTAAAGATAATAACGGACCTTCGAAGGTGGCCATACCATAAGCGGTAAGGGCAACCACCATAAATTTAAGGGTAACATCTTCCCTTACCTTATCCCAGGCACCGCGCAAGGTTAACAAGCCATTAATCATACCGCCCCAGCTTGGTGCAATTAGCATGATCGAAAAGGCAACACCTAAAGACTGTGCCCAACCAGGCAATGAAGTATATAATAAATGGTGCGGGCCGGCCCAGATGTAAATAAAAATGAGCGACCAAAAATGCAGGATACTTAATTTATAAGAGTAAACGGGTCTTCCGGCCATCTTCGGCAAGAAATAATACATCATGCCCAGGTAAGGTGTAGTTAGAAAAAATGCCACCGCGTTATGCCCGTACCACCATTGTACCAATGCATCTTGTACGCCGGCATACACGTAATAACTTTTCATGAAAGAAATGGGCAGCTCAAAAGAGTTTACGATGTGCAATACGGCTATGGTAACGAAAGTGGCAATGTAAAACCATATGGCTACATACAAATGGCGTTCTCTCCTTTTGAAAATGGTACCGAACATGTTAACGCCGAATACCACCCATATGATGGTAATGGCAATATCAATCGGCCATTCGAGTTCAGCATACTCATGTGAGGTAGTAAAGCCCAGGGGAAGCGTGATTACTGCCGATAAAATGATCAGCTGCCAGCCCCAGAAGTGGATTTTGCTCAGCACATCGCTAAACATCCGTGCTTTTAACAAACGCTGAAGGGAATAATAAACGCCCATAAAAATGGCATTGCCCACAAAGGCGAAAATTACGGCATTGGTGTGCAGCGGCCTGATGCGGCCAAATGTGGTGTACTGACTGCCCATGTTCATTGCGGGTTTAAACAGTTGCATGGCTGCAAGCAAGCCAACCGTCATGCCTATAATTCCCCAAACCAGGGTGGCAATACCAAAGTTCCGAACAATCCTGTTATCGTAAGTAAATTTTTCTAACTGCATAATAGAAGCTGAATTTTTGTATGTTTTGTATGCCAAAGGTATCTGGCAGTAGGTGGATAAAGGGTGATAACGGTTAACTAGAAAAGTGATCTTCTTCACTTTTTTCGGCAACAACTTCATCATCGAAGAGCATGCGGATACCCGGAGTATGTACATCATCATTCTGACCGGTTTTGTAAGCCCAAAAGAATGCAGCCAAAAAAATGAGCGCCATTAGCACACTGCAGCCAACCAAAAAGTAAAGGATGTTCATATCAGTTTATTTTTATGGGCAAACCACCTGGTTGCCAAAGTAGTAAAGGAGATAATGGTAACCGTACTGATCGGCATCAGTACTGCGGCTACCAAGGGATAAAGTGTGCCCTGCACAGCAAAATAAATACCAATACAATTGTATGCAATGGCTATAGCGAAGCTTGCTTTAATGATCTTCAGCCCATCTTTACTTAACTGGATAAAATCTGGCAGAAAATTTAAAGCGCTGCCTTTGAGAATGGCATCGCAACCTGGGCTGAAACTGTTAATATTGTCGGTTATTGCAACTCCAAAGTTGCTCTGTTTCAGAGCTCCGGCATCATTCAACCCATCACCCAACATCATTACTTTATTTCCTTGCTGTTGAAGCTGTAGAACAGCATTCAGTTTTTGGTGCGGGCTCTGGCGGAACCTGATGGTTGTATTTTTCGTGAAAATGGTATCCAGCATCCAGCGGTCTTTATCGGTATCGCCAGATAAAACCTGCAAATTGAATCGAGAAAGTTTTGGAATCATTTGTTCCAGCCCTGGCCGCCACTGTTGCCTGATATCAAAACATCCTTTATATACATGATCGATCACAATATGCACCCCGCTCTCAGCGGCAGACGCTACCTGGATCGGCAGCATTGACAGGTGCCCCGCATAAATACTTTGGCCGTTAATTTTGGCCGTCAAACCTTTTCCAATCACCTCTTTATAATCGCTGAGCGAATAAAACCGGTCAACATTTAAAGCCTTAATAATATGCCTGCTCAAGGGATGTATAGAATTGCGCAACAATGAGGCAACAATAATCTTTTCTTCATCGGTTATCATTCCGCTAAAGATGATCTCTGCATTTTCATTACTGGTCAGCGTGCCTGTTTTATCAAAAATCAGGGTATCGCATTTAGCAAGTTCTTCAACGGCATCTGTATTTTTCACATAAAAACCCTTCTTATCAAAAACCGATAAAATTGCGGATAAGGTAAATGGCGTGCTCAAAGCCAGCACGCATGGACAGGCTACAATAATTACGGCGGTAAATGCCGACCAAGCCTTGTGGCTATCGTTTTGAAGCAACCAATACCCGGTAGCGGCAAATGCGACCAGAAAAACACCCAGACTGAAGTACCTGGCTACGCTATCGTTAAAATTCTGTTTTTCGGAATTGTTTTTATAATTATCGTTGTTCCATAAACCGGTTAAATAACTCTGCGAAACAGGTTTAATTACTTCAAGCTCTATGGCCTCGCTGGTTTGTCTGCCACCGGCATAAATAATCTCACCCAAAACTTTATGTACCGGTGCCGACTCACCTGTAACAAAACTCATGTCCATCCAGGCATCGCCTTTCATCAGAATGGCATCTGCAGGAACCAGCTCACCATTTCTGATCCACAGCCGATCGCCGATCTTGATTTCGTTTATAGATACTGGTTTTTCTTTGCCATTTAGCAGTGTAGTTACCGCAATCGGGAAGTAGGAACGGTAATCGCGGTCAAAAGAAATGTGATGATAGGTACGCTGTTTAAGCCATTTGCCCATTAAAAGCAAAAACACCAAACCGGTTAAGGTATCGGCAAAACCCGGGCCTGTACCAAAAACAACTTCAAAAGCCGTGCGCAGGAAAAGTACCGCAATAATTAATGCTAAAGGGGTATCGAGGTTAATGTGCCTGTGTTTAAGGCTTGTTATTGCCGAGGTAAAATAATCGCGACCACAATAAAAAGCGGCAGGAATAGAGAACGTAAGGTTTAGCCAGCCAAAAAGCGATTGAAATTGTTTTTCGAAACCCGATAAACCAAAATATTCCGGAAAGCTAAACAGCATAACATTGCCCATTAAAAAACCGGCCACGGCTATTTTTAAGACCAAAGCTTTATCTACCGAACCGCTATGTTCCTTTATTATATCGTGAAGACTGATTAAAGGCTCATATCCAATCTGGTTTAACGTTTGTACCAGTTGCCTTAACGAAATTTCGTCGTGATTGAAACTTATAGTCACTTGTTTTTTAAAAAAATCGATCCTTGAGCTGAATATAGCAGGATTGATTTTATAGAGGTGTTCCAGCAACCAGATGCACGAACTGCAGTGTATTGCAGGGATATAAAAGGTGATAATGCTCGAACTTTCGTGTTTATAATCGAGCAGCTGATCAATAATTTTTGGCTCATCCAGATATTCTAAATGGCTTTCATTTTTAAATTGCCTGCCCGGATTGTTATTGTACACATAATAATTACAAAGATTGTTTTCTGAAAGAATCTTAAAAACAGCCATGCAGCCAGCGCAACAAAAATCTTTATCTTCTGCCTGATATTTTACTTTGGGCAGATCTTCGCCGCAATGATAGCAAAAGGCACGTGTTGCAATTTTATTTTGATCTTCCATTTTAGACTGTTCTTAAATTGATGAGCTGAACAATTGGGTTTTGGGCTGTTTGAGCCATAGTTTCTCGTCGAAAGCCATACACACATTCCGTAAAAAAGATCGTCCTCTGGTGGTAATCCTGATTTCTTTTTCGGTTACCCATACCAACTTATCGCGTAATAAAGGCAACAGCCTGCCATACACTGGCTCGGGAATACCTTCGTTATACACTGTATTTTCCTTGCACATGAGGTTAAGGATATGTTTTCTTACCTCAAGATCTTCACCGGTAAGGAAATGGCCTTTTTCTACAGGTAGCGTACCTTGTTCAATTTTATTGAGATAATCTTCTACCGTTTTCGGGTTTTGTGCAAAAGCTGTCCAACTATCGCTGATGGAAGACACGCCCAATCCGATAAGTAAACGGGTATGCTGATTGGTATAGCCCATAAAATTGCGGTGCAGCTTCTGTTCAGTCATCGCCTGGAACAAAGAATCGCTGTTCAGTGCAAAATGGTCCATCCCTATGTCTTTATACCCTGCGGCATCAAGCAATTGTCTGCCCAATTGGTAGAGCGCAAATTTTTCGTCGCCCAGGGGAAGATCCTTTTCGGTATAATGTCTTTGGCCGGGTTTTAACCAGGGCACATGGGCGTAACTGTAAAAAGCAATGCGGTCTGGCTTCATATCGATTACCGCTCCTATAGTATCCGCTAAGCCCGGAATTGTTTGACCTGGAAGACCGTAGATCAAATCAAAATTAACAGAGGTATAACCGATTTCTCTTGCTTCTGCGGTAACTACAGCTACCTGCTTGGGCGTTTGAAAGCGGTTGATCAGGAACTGTACTTTAGGGTCGAAATCCTGGATTCCCAGGCTTAATCTTTTAAAACCAAGACTGTATAGCATGATTAAGTGTTCACTGGTGGTATTGGCTGGGTGCGCCTCAAAAGAAAATTCTGCATCAGCAGCCAAAGTTGAATTTTGCAGAATGCCATTGATCAATAATCCCAGGTTCTCTGGACTGAAAAAAGTTGGTGTTCCACCACCAAGATGCAGTTCCTTTAGTTTAGGCTTCTCCCTCAAAACTTCTACATACATTTTCCATTCTGCCAGTACAGCATTTATATACGGTACCTCTACACCATGGTTTTTTGTTATCCGGGTATTACAACCGCAATAGGTGCATAGGCTCTCGCAAAATGGAAGGTGGATATATAAACTGATCCCTTCATCTTTATGGCTTTCATAGGTGTTGGCTACACTGGCTAACCAACCATTTGCAGTAAAATTTTCAATATCCCAGTAAGGAACAGTTGGGTAACTGGTGTACCTTGGTGTGGCAACATTGTATTTTTTTAGCAATGCAGAAGTTTCCATTATTTGAGCGCTTTTACGGTGGAACATTCGTTTTGACAGCAGCACGCGCTACCTACGCATTTACCCACAGCCCATTGATCGAGGTTTCTGATCACCTGTTCCATCCGCTGTTTAGCATCAGCATCACCAGATGCCAAAGGAACATTTGCCACTTTGATCCCAGCAGAACCAGCAGCTTTTAAATCAAGATGGTCTGTTTGGAATGATGAGGTTGCAATGTATTTTATGCCCAGGGCTTTTAGCCCCAGAATCATCGCCCCAGTTAGCTCATCGTTGTTAAAAACCAACAGGGCCTCCTTTCCAGTTGCAAATGAAAGCGTATCGACTGTTAAACTGTTCGCAATTATGGTAATGTCGTGTTTTTTATAATTGGCCAGTACCAACCATTCCTTTTCATCGGGTTTGATGTTGTAAGCTATAGCTTTCATATACAGAGTTTATATGTACAAAACTATAGTGGAAGTAAGCCGCAACAGGTGAGAATGATTAGAGAAAAAAATGATTATAGTTACATTTCTTAGTTTGGCGTTTAGCGGCAATTAAGCGATTTAAACAACGAACAAATAAATCACCTCATGAGATTGCTTTACCGAAATCGCCACAGGCTGGCGCCCATTTCCGGTCCCGCAATGAAGAATACGACTATGAACATTGACTAATTACCAGTGAACCAATGATCAATAAATTAATTACATTTCTTCACACAACCGTTTGCGTTTATTCAAAAAAAGCTCAAAAACAAAGCTATAAAAAACTAAAATCAAATAGTTTAAAACAGCATTTAACAAAAATGGTTTGTTAAACCCATATTAAGACTACTTACAACTACAAACTTTACAAAAGCTGTATTACCTATAAAATGATGCCTTTTTCCCTTGCAAAATATACCTGTATTGAGCAAACGTTTGCGCTGAGAATCTTAATTTTTTATCAATTGTTAGTCGTTAACTTCAATTCTGGTTAGTGCAAAATATTCCTTTTTTTTACTGCACTAATGTGCTTGGGTTGGCTTAGCAGCCATGTGTGACAATTATAAATACCGACAGTTGAAAATGAGGCTGGGTTAAGCAAAAAACCATCTGCATTACAGATTGGTAAAATGGATGCAACTTAATTATAAACAACCATATACTAACCAAAATGAAAAAAACAAGTTCACTTGCCACAGGCCTGCTCTTATTGCTAAGCTTGTATTCGTGTAAAAAAACAGAAACCCCAGCGGAAACAGAGACACCAAAAATTAAAAACGCCATTGCAGTTACCGAAAGTTTGGGCGGTTCATCCCTAAACGTCGGTTTAGGTGGTAATGCCTATACCTCTGGCACAGGTGGCTTAATCAATGATACTGGTTTACATAACTGGACATCAGCCAGCACGATTACCAGTGTATGGTTCCGTTTGGGGCTTACCGGAAGTTTAACTGTAGCGGTAAAAGGCACCGTACCTTCAGGAAGCAGTAACATCAAGGTAACTATTAATGGTACCGTATTTAATAAAACCATTACCGGTACCACTGCCACCACAACTACCATTGGTACCGTAAATATTACAGCTGCGGGCTATGTACGGGTAGATATACAGGGCGTGAGTAAAACAGGTAGTTACTATGGCGACATTTCCGACCTGGTAATTAGCGGACCTGCAGTGGCTTCCAATGTGCAATATGCCAATACCGTATCCAGTTATTATTGGTCGAGAAGAGGCCCATCGTGCCATTTAAATTACACCGTACCATCGGGCACAGAATGGTTTTACAGTGAGCTGAATGTGCCCAGCGGACAAGACAGAATCGGTTCTTATTTCATGGCCGATGGTTTTAGCGGGGGTTACTTTGGCATGCAAGTTAACTCAGCTACAGAAAGAAGGGTTTTATTTTCGGTATGGGATCCATCAACCGGCAGCACTACTTTGGTAAGGAAGGGAACTGATATAACCTCTAATGGGTTCGGCGGCGAAGGCACAGGCGGACAATCTTATCTCTTATTTAACTGGGTAGCGGGTACTACCTATAAATTCTTATTGCAGGGCAAACCCGATGGTGCGGGCGGATCGGATTATACGGCCTGGTTTTATGCACCCGAAAATGGTGCCTGGAAGATCATAGCACAATGGAAACGTCCAAATACAACGGCGTATTTAACAGGAATGTATTCGTTTATCGAGAACTTTAACCCAGACCAGGGCTACCTGCAAAGAAGTTGTAACTATGGCAATCAATGGTATAAAACCAGTAGTGGCAATTGGACAGAGGTTACCAATGCCAGTTTTAGCTACGATGCCACTGCATCTGCAGAGCAGCGCATGGATTACCAGGGTGGCATTACCGGTAATAGTTTTTATCTGAAAAACGGAGGTTTCTTTGCTACTTACACGACTTACGGGACGGTTTTTAACAGAACTGCTAACGGCACAGCCCCAAGTGTTGATTTAACCACTTTACCATAAAAACAACCCCTACCCCGGGTAATGCTTTATATTGCCCGGGATAGGATTAGTTTGAAGCTGGCAGTGCAGAATCGATTAAGCACATTGCTGATCGAAATAGCTTGCTGCGACTCCTTCAAGCCTAGCCCCACAATGGCCAGTTAACTAATGATCGCGCTACTGTTTAATGTTTCTGAGTTTTTCGATCGAGCGGATATTTATGGCATTGCCTGTTTTATCGATCAGTTTTTCGTCTTTAAAATCAGCAAGCATTCGGCTTACTGTTTCGCTGGCCGTACCTACCAGTGCAGCAAGGTCATCACGAGAAATCCTGATGGTACAGCTATCTTCAACACCGTCTCCAAATTTAGCGGCCACTTGCAGCAATGCTTCTGCTACACGTTTCCGTACCGATGAATAGGCCAATAGAAGCATTTGCTTTCCTTTATCGCGCACATTTCCAGATAATAAAGCAATAAAAGTTTTGGATACGGCCTGATGGTTGAGCAGGTACTCCATAAAATCGGCTTTGGGAATCTGGATAATGTCTGATTCAATTAAGGTTGCTGCATTGTCTGTGTATACCTCGCCATTACATAAACTTTCATATCCAAAAAAATCGCCATCATGATACAAGCTCGACGAAAGTTCCCTGCCATCCTTAAAACGTTTGTAGGTTTTTACCTGGCCCTTAACTACATAATAAAGATGGGTCGGTTCATCCCCTTCCACATAAATAATCTGTTTGTTGGCAATTGGCCTTGATTTACCCTTTTTACGGAGTTCGTCCATCACCGTTTCGCTATTGGCTGATGAAGAATTAAAGCCAGCTGATTGTTGTTTCTTTTTAAATCTGCTTTCTATGGCCTTAAAAAGTTCTATATCATCAAACGGTTTGGTGAGGTAATCATCTGCACCCATTTCCATGCCTTTGCGCATGTCTGCCCGCTCGGTTTTTGCCGTAATGAAAATAAAAGGAATATTGGCCGTTTTCTGGTTTTTGTTCAGTAGGTACAGTACACCATAACCATCAAGTTCTGGCATCATGATATCACAAAGAATCACATCAGGCAAATGGTTTAAGGCCATTTCTACACCGAGTTTACCATGTTTGGCGGTAAAAGTCTGGTAACCTACCAGATCAAGCACCTCGGCTGTACTTTCCCTTATGTCGTCATTATCTTCAATAATCAAAACTTTCTTGTTCATGGAGATTGGGTGTTTAATTGTAAATTATTTACCGAGCGCAAAGGTGAGTGTAAAAATGGTACCTGAGTTTTGTTCGCTCTGGCAGGCTACGGTGCCATTCATCAAACCTACATATCTTTTTACAATGTTCAGGCCTAAACCAGTGCCAGGGATGTCGCCCGTATTGTGTGCCCTGAAAAATGGTTCGAACAGATTTTGCTGATCTACTTTTGGAATGCCGATTCCATTGTCTTTCACCTCCAAAATGAGTTCATCATCTTTTAAAATAGAATTGAACTGGATCAAAGTATCTGCGCCAGAGTATTTTATCGAATTGGAAATCAGATTAATGACGCAGTTTTTCAACAGGTTCGGATCGAGGTAAACTTCGGCAGTTGTACCTGTGTGTTCGTAGATAATGTGCTGGTTCTCTTTGGTCATCATCTGCATTTCTTCAGCTATTTCTTCAGCAAAACTGATGATATTGAAAGATTGTGCCGATGCTTCTACTTTTCCCGCTTCAAGTTTTTCCAATGAGAGGAAGTCGTTCAGGATCGTAGTGAGGTTGTTGATCGAATTTTTGATTTTCAGCGTATGTTTTTCTACACTGGCCACATCATGCCTGGAGGTATATTTGTCGATTAAAGAAGCCGATAATTGTATCGAACTGAGGGGTGTTCTAAACTCATGCGAGGCCATAGAAACAAACCTTGTTTTGAGCTGATTGAGTTCCTTCTCTTTCTGAAAAAGCGCCTGCATATTTTCTTTGGCCATTTCGAGTTCGGATACCAGCTTTACCAGATCGTGTGTGCGTTCCTTGATCTTGACCTCTAATTTTTCGGTGTAGCTTCTGATCTGCTCTTCATTGGCCTTTTCTTTACTCAGATCGTGGATAAAACCGGTATAAATTTTACGGTCGCTAAATTTTATTTCGCTTACCCCCAATCTAAAAGGAAAAACCGAGCCATCCTTACGTTTACCAGAAACTTCTCTCCCAGTTCCGATAATGCGTTTCTGCCCGGTATGTTCATATCTGGATAAGTAGGCATCATGGTGCGAATGATCAGGTTCTGGCATTAAAACCGATACGTTTTTTCCAACCAGTTCTGCTCTGCCATAACCAAAAAGCTCAAGTGCAGCCGGGTTTAAATGTTCTATAATCCCTTTATCATCAATGGTTATAATCCCATCAATGGCATTTTCAATAATGGCATCTAAAAATTTCGATCTATCCATGTAATACATCAGTATATCCTTGTAAATATAGAAAAGTTATTTGCCATCTTTTTTCTCTTATTCAACAATCAATCCGTCCAGTTTGTCTTTCGACTTCGCTAGCTGTTCACATAATCCTTTTAATTCTCCAGATGCCTGATCTGCAACCTCGGCAAAAAGCTTTTTATAATAATTAATCCCTTCAGCCAATTGGAGTTTGAATGCGTTTAACTGCTTCCTTTTTTTATCGCTAAAATGTTGAAGCTGTTGTTTGATATCTTCCTGAAGATAATCGATATAAAGATTGAGTTCTTTGATGAATATATGTGGCCGTTCTACCTGCCTCAACAGGTTAATTTTCCCGTAAATATGGCCAACCATTTCATCAAGTGAATACACATCAGAAAAATAGGCCAAGTTCGGCCCCGGGCAAATGGCCACTGCGGTACTTTCTTTGGGTTTCGCCATGTTATATTTGAGATAGGTAGCGGCGCATAAGCCTTCACAAAGGCAAACTTTTTCGGTTACCAGGTTAAACTGCTTTTGGTATTCATCTGCCGATAGACCAGCCGTTTTGAGACTTTTAATTTTTAAGTGCTGATATTCGCGGGATGCCGTACAGATGGCCTGCTCAGTAAATTCGGTATTGTTGCAAAGGTATTTCTTGGTACACGGGCTTCCTGGCCTGCCCTTTTCAATCCGCTCGGTACGCTGAAGTTCTATTGTACTGTTTTTAAAATTATTAAACTGAATACCCAGCGGAGAGGCTCCACTTAGATAAAAA
Source organism: Pedobacter borealis DSM 19626 (assembly GCF_000708285.2). GTDB lineage: Bacteria > Bacteroidota > Bacteroidia > Sphingobacteriales > Sphingobacteriaceae > Pedobacter > Pedobacter borealis. The sequence goes on along the minus strand of NZ_JAUG01000087.1, from coordinate 27,201 downwards.
TCGCTTTCTGTTGAACTGGCCAATTGCGCCAATGTTTCGGCATCTACATTCGTTACTTCCGGCACCAATAGGAACGGGCTTCCCCAACCTGTGGCATCGAGATTGTAATGTTGAAGGAGGAAATCGTGTTCTGCAGCCGTACCAATCCCACCCTGGACACTGATCCGCTGTTTGGGCTGTTTTTCTGTTGGGATTCCCTTTTGCACTAAAGCAGATTGGTACATTTTAAAAAGCTCAGCAAGCATATCGTTTTTTTTGAGCTTAAATTCTTCCAAAATCGGCCCCAGTAAATAGCCTTCTGTTGCAAATGCATGGCCTCCACAATTTAAGCCCGACTCTATCCTGAATTCTGAAACCCATAAACCCTTTTTTGCCAAAAATTTAGCCTGGATCAGTGCCGATCTGAAGTCGCTAACCTTTAAGATGATTTTCTTTTTCAGCTTGCCATTTTCATCAGGAAAAAAGTCTTCAAAATTTTCCATATAGCTGTATAACTTCGGGTTCATGCCAGCAGAGAGTACAACAGAGGCGTTCAGCTTACTTTCGGCAAAACCACGGAGTGCAGCTAATGCATCGGTATTGGTATCACCAGAATATTCGCCATTTACATAATTCATTTTATCTACCTTGGCCATGATGTTCACATCAATAGCCCCTACCCGCATCGAATTTTTTAAAAGCGCCTGGAAGGTCTGCTTGGTTTCACCTTCAGGATAGTCCAGCATCAGGTCATAACCATGTTTTAATTTAGACGTATCAGGAAGTAGTTCGAAATAACGGCAAATATCATTACCAGTGGCAAAATCCTGCTGTTTTAGGGCTTTAAAATCGTTGGTTATGGTTTCCGACAAAAAGTTGAGGTAGGCCGTGATGCGTTTACTCCGGCTATCGGTTTCTCCTTTAGGAATCGCTTCGAAATGAATCTGGCGGTTTTTTGAATGATAAGCACGCATGCGCTCAATCAGTTCGTCATCAACAATGGATAGCACGGATGAAATACCGTACCTGGCAACTTTTAGAGGCGTATCAATAGAATAGCCTAGGCCTAATACAGGGATATGGAATGAATGTGGCATGGTGTTTCGTAATGTAATCTGAGCTTGTATCATAAAGATAGATTTGTCATGTTGTCCAAAGGACTCCTTTGGACAACATGACAGCATCTGAGGTGAAATCGCCTTTATGATACACCCTCAATGGTTTCGACAGCAAAACTATTATATTTGAACTGATCTGGAGATGATGCCTGTCAAAACGAAAAGTAATTGAGGTCACTTTTTAACGTTTTATAATATGCCTTTGGGAAAGTTTGTGGTATATTTATTTTGCTAAAACTGCTTATTCAACACTATCGTTTATCTCGAATCTACCTGTTTTAAGATGAAAGATAATTTTGAACACGATAATATCTTGATCATAAGTATCTTTTTTGCCAGTTCCATGCGATGGTTGCTCTGAAGGGGTATTGGTTAAAGGCATCATTCGGTGGTTAATCCCTTGTAGCGCCCTTTGTTTTTCTACAGCATCCGTAATTTCTTCAAACTTGCCCCAGCACACCACACTTTTCCAATTATAAGTATCGCGGATCTGATCGGTCTGAAAGCATACCTGAGGGTTACTTTTCATCATCCTGATTTTTTGCCCCGGAGCAGAATGAGCATAAACCGTGCTGCCGCTGTACACATAATTGATGGGCACAATGTAACTTAGCCCATGTGCATGGCAAGCCAAACGGCCAATATATTGTTCCTTAAGGAGCTTTTCTATATCCTCTTCTTTTAATGTCCCTAACATCTTCTTATTCGTTAAATATTGATTAATAAACACCTAATCACCAGAAATATCCAAAACAATCCGTCCATCAATCTCGCCCTTTTTCATTTGATCGAACACATTATTGATATCTTCCAGTTTTGCTGATTTAACCTGCGCCCTTACCTTTCCATCTACCGCAAATTCGATCGCTTCCTGCATATCCTTTCTTGTGCCGACAATAGAACCCCTGATTGTTATTCTGTTTAACACGGTATCGAATATGGGAAGGTCAAAACTGCCTGGAGGCAGTCCGTTTAGGGATAAAGTACCTTTTCTGCGCAATGCAGAAAGCCCTTGACTAAAAGCAACAGGTGTTACTGCCGTAACCAATACGCCGTGCATACCCCCGGTTTGTTTTTTAAGAAATTCACACGGGTCATGTTCTAGCGCATTAACAACAATGTCTGCACCTAGTTTTCTGGCCATTTCCAGTTTATCGTTTGAAATATCAATCGCGGCAACCTGAAAGCCCATGGCCTTTGCATACTGAACCCCAAGATGGCCGAGCCCGCCAATACCTGATATGGCTACCCATTCACCTGCTTTTGCATCAGTTTCTTTTAAACCTTTGTATACGGTAACCCCGGCACAGATAATCGGCGCCATTTCTGCAAAATTTACATGCGAAGGGAAATGGGCAACGTATCTCGAATCGGCAATTACATACTCTGCAAAACCTCCATCAACACTATAGCCTCCATTCTGCTGCTCATAACATAATGTTTCCCAACCGGTTAAGCAGAATTCGCAACAGCCACATGCACTGTATAACCAAGGCACACCAACCACATCTCCTTCCTTAACAGTTTTAACATCAGGGCCCATTGCCGCTACCAGTCCAATGGCTTCGTGGCCCGGCACCAATGGCATTTTTGATTTTACAGGCCAGTCTCCATTACAGGCATGCAGATCGGTATGGCATACCCCACATGAAATTACCTTAACCAAAATCTCATATTGATTGAGCGGTCTAACCAGAAGTTCTTCTATGGCCAGTGGTCCTCCATATTCATGGATAACTGCAGCTTTCATTGTTTTAGGATACATATATTCTGTTTTACAATAGATTATAATAATTGAATTTTATCTGCTGATGGGCAATTACATCGGAATGTTGTGTGATGGCGGTAAAACCAAAAGCGGGATCTGAATATGATCTGACATGTTCAGGGTATAGCTACCTTTAAGCAGGCGATGAAAAAAACCGTGTTTTCGATGCACCATGGTCAGGATATCGATCTGTCCGTTTTCTACGATCCAATCTAAACCATCCTTAATCCGTTCACTGTTTATATGCCTATGGTAGATATTTCTATAGTTGACCCGATCGGCAACCCTGTTTAAAAAATCTTCGGCTGTATGCTTATCACCTTCTGGTTCTGATTTCGAATTACCGGTATGTGTAATGAGTATATCGGCATTAAAAGGTTTTGCAAATTCGGCAAGTGTACATAAAACGGGGATATCACTATGGCTAAAATCTGTGGCAAAAGCAATTTTCTTAGGTTTCTTAAACCGATATCCCGCAGGTATAAGCAAAACAGGTATTTCCTCCTCGATAATTTTTCTGGCAATACTGCCCATAAGCGTTTTGGTTAACTTATCTGCATGGTTTAATCCGGCCACAACGAGGTTCATTTTACACTCGGTAAAATACTTGCTAACCTCTTGTTCAACCTCGCCACGAACAGATTTTCCAAACACTTCTGCTTTAAAACCAAACTCATGATGGGCTTTTTTATATTTTTCTTCAACCTTTTCGACCAGTTTGCCTAAGGCTTTTTAGCATCGTCTTCTATAAGTTTATATTCTTCAAGCGGCCATACCAGAGATGCCGCAGCAGGAGAAAACTCCGGAACCTGAAAAACATTTAACAATTCTACTCTGGCACCAATACCATGGGCCAGATCAGTTGCATAATCGGCTGCGTTCTCTGCAGTTGCAGAGAAATCAACAGGTACCAGGATTTTTTTCATAATGGGTCTTTTTTGATAGATATAAAGTTTGTAAAAAGCCCGTGTTAAAAATATGAGCCGCATCAGTTATTAAAATGATTCTTCCGGTGTTAGCATTTAAGTGCCCGATCATTATGATGATATGCTAAAGAAATATTTAGACTAATTATCATTACCACAAAAAATGATTAAATCAGCCTGCTTTCCGTAATTTCAATGTTTCAAAATTATCCCATAATATAAGATGAGTGTCCATATAGGCTTAATGATCTGGAAGGAAATGAAGCAGAAAGATATCTCTGTTTCAGACATTGCCGCTGCCCTTGAGATCAGCAAAACAAAAACGCAGGAGATGCTGAATACCGCAACTATCGATATCCTTACTTTGGTCCGTGTGAGTGAAATCCTGAACTATAATTTTTTCAGCTATTACGAAAGTGGAAAGGTTTTCTCGAAGATGGAGCTACAGGAGAAACAAAGACTTACTGCAGAAGTAGACCGTTTGAAGGCTTTGCTCACTGAAAAGAACAAAGCGCTCGAACTTCAGGAAAGGTTAAATAAGATTCAGCTCAGTACGATCTCACTGTTGGAAAAAGGACAGTTTAGATAAACCGGCTTACTTAAACTTTAGGTTTAACGATACGATATTGGAAACCAGGCTTGTTGACCGGGAATAATGACCATATCGTAATTCAAGCATATTCAAGCGCTGCCAACCGAAAACGCCTTTAGGTGGAGCAAAACGGATGCCTGCACCATAAAAATCACTGGTCAGCGTGGATAGGTCATAATCACTGGTAAAGTATTGATCCGATGGCGAATGCTGGCCATAAGGTGCAAAGTATTTGGCCCCTACCTGGTTGTTGTAACGATAGAAAGGACTTATAGAAAAGAACGAATTGATCTTAACAGGAATTACGACAGTAGGATTTAAGCAAACTGAATTACCCTGCCTGTTCCATTTTTAAAAAGAAAGCCACAACCAGTTGATTTTTAGCCCGGATGAGCCTGCCTATTTTTTGTGGAGGAATCAGATGAAAATCAGAAAAATTGATGGCTTGTTGTCCTATCAGCTCGATAGTGCCTCGTTTAACATTTATCTGATAACAGATTTCGAATCTTTTTAACACCCCTGCCAGGGTGATCTCCACATCCCCCTTAACAAAACTATTCTGACCTTCGGAAGGGATTTCTTTTAAGGACAGGAATTTGATCCTTAGTACCGGGAACCTGTTCTCCTTCAGGGTGTTTAGTAGTTGTTTAGTCATCATCGCACTCTTACAATCAAAATTTTTCAGCTCCAGATTTAAGATTCCTGAAAGCGCAATATGGTCTGTTTTATCCTTCGAAACAAGAACGGTATTTAAATATGAACGGCTTATGCGATTTTGTATTTCCACCCAACTAGGCCATAGCACCATATCCCCGTTCAACTTAAATCCGGCCTAACAAATTTTTCGGGCTGCACTGCTCAAGCCAACCTACTAACTTCGAAAGAAAACGGCGAAGCCCTCATGAATACAGCTGAAAACTATAATACAAATGAATAAATTTTCAGCCGGTGTTTTTTGTTTTTTCATGGGCTTTTATTTTTTCAAAGGCATTCAAGCTAGCTACGCTGGTCTTTTTCATGCCAAAAAGAAGAGCCCTTTGGCGGCGGCGAGCCGAGGCAAGGATGAGCCTCTGGGCAAAAAAGGATATGCGTCATTCATATTGATTTTTATACAATAAATTACCCCTCGAAATGACGATCTTTTATATCAATTTGTCTGTTTATTACTTGATTTTAAAAATGACAATAAAATTTTCTCATCGTGTGCCAAACCTAATTTATCGGTTGTTTTGTTATTATTCATTTTTTTTATGTATTTATCAAGTTCATTGTTTTCATAAGCGGTGAGCAATAACGGATATACGTAAGAACTCTTGCAAACAGCCCTAGTATTGCCTAATTTTTTCGCTACGCAATCTAAAACCGTTACAATTGTTTTTTTCGAATTTAAGTTAAAATCCTCATCAGTACTGCATTTCGAAAACTGACGCAACGCTTCTAAAGTACCGCCCCAGGTTCTAAAATCCTTTGCAGTAAAATCATCGCCTGTAATTTCTTTAATGTAGGCATTTATTTTGCCTGAATCGATACTTTTATGTTCTTTCCCGTTCGAATAAAACTGAAATAATTCCTGTCCGGGAATGTCCCTGCATTTCTTGACCAGTTTCGCCAGCGACCGATCATTTAACTCTACTTTTTGCCGAACACCTTTTTTCCCAACAAAATCCATGGTAATTTTACTTCCTTCGATTTTAACATGTTTATCGCGAAGTGTAGTCAAACCAAAAGAACCATACAATTGCTTATAACTTTCGTTACCCACACGGATTAGTGTTTTTTGCAGTACATCTACAGAAATGGCCAATACTTTCCGTTCATCGAAATCTTTTCTGCGGAGGTCTTTTTCCAAGTTTTTCCGTGCATTGGGCAATGCTTTTCCAAATTCCAATAAACGAAAATATTTAGCCTCCGATCGGCGGCTGGTCCACTTTGTATGGTATTTATATTGTTTCCGGCCTGCAGCATCAATACCGGTAACCTGTAAATATGCATTTGGCTTACTGGCAATCCACACATTTTGCCATGCGGGTGGAATAACTAAGGCTTTTATCCGGTCGAGGTGTTTCTCTTCGGTAATTTTGTTGCCCTCTTTATCTTCATAATAAAATTTACCAGGTTTTCCTTTACGGTAAATGCCAGGCATGGCATCAGTTATGTACACCAATCCACTTGCCTGAACAACATCTTTGCCTTGTACCATTTTTTGCCTATAAGTATGGGTTTATTTTTAGTTATTTTGCAAAACTTAAACGTGGGTAGCCACGTTATTTTTAGAAACACAACACTTTCTTTATGAAAATAGTTTTTATGGGTACGCCCGATTTTGCGGTAGCCTCTTTAGATGCCCTGGTACAAGCCAATTTCGATGTAGTTGCAGTAGTTACTGCACCGGATAAACCTGCAGGCCGTGGCCAAAAATTGAATGAAAGTGCAGTAAAAAAATATGCTGTAGAAAAAGGAATTCCTGTTTTACAGCCTGAAAAGTTAAAAAATCCTGAGTTTATTGAAGAACTAAGATCTTATCAAGCCGATTTACAAGTGGTAGTGGCTTTTAGGATGCTACCAGAAATAGTTTGGAATATGCCGGCTAAAGGAACCATCAATTTACATGGTTCGTTGTTACCGCAATACCGTGGTGCAGCCCCGATTAACCATGCCATTATAAATGGAGAGAAGGAAAGTGGTGTAACTACATTTTTCCTTAAACAGGAAATTGATACGGGTGATATTATTCTTAGTGATAGCGTTCCCATTGCCGACGACGAAACTGCGGGTGAATTGCATGATAAACTGATGGTTGTTGGCGCAAATCTTCTGGTAAGAACATTGCTTGCTATCGAAGCCAATAAAATAACAGAGCAGCCGCAGCCACAAAATGATGACTTAAAGCATGCGCCGAAGATTTTTAAGGAAGATTGCAAAATCGACTGGAACAGTCCGGCGCAAACCATCCATAATTTAATCCGCGGTTTAAGCCCTTACCCAACTGCTTTTACCGTACTCAATGAGAAAAACTTAAAGGTATTTAGGGCCGAAATAGAAGATAAAGAGCCAGGCATTGTAGCCGGAGGCTTTTTAACCGATGGTAAAACTTATTTGAAATTTGCCGCAAAAGATGGCTTTATCAAGCTTTTAGATATCCAGTATGAAGGAAAAAAACGAATGCTGATCGAAGACTTTTTAAGGGGAATGCGGTTGTAGCTGGGAATTTGAGTTGTCAACTTTAATAGCCGTTATTACAAGAAAGTTGACAACTCTTCCAGTCGATTTCATGAACTGTGTTGGGTGCAGAACGAAATTAACATGACAGCAGAGATGCAACAGTCAGGGTGAAGACGAATATCTTATATGAGCAATTCTTTTTGGAAAGCAGTTGCAGTGGCTTTTGGCTTGATACAGCCCCGCTCCCGCTTCTGCAAATTTGAAGGAAATTTGCATCCCGCTTTGATCGGGTTTAAGTGGCCACAAAAGTGCTTCTGTTTAGGGTTAAATAAACCCGACCGCCAGCGTTATCCCGATTAAGAATTGTTTATCTTGTGAGTAAATTTTATCGGGATTAAGCAAAGGCCGGGACGAGCCCGAACCGAAGCACTACAGGTTTTGCTTTCCAAAAAATTTGAACAGTTTTTAAGGATATGATAGATGCTGAACTAAATTCAGCATGACGACCAAGGTAATGCGTGCGCTACAAATCGTGGGATAGCACTATAAATTATTCAATTTCTCGATCAAAAATTTCGATACCTCGTTAAAATAACGTTTCCTGCCGTAACCCATTACCCATTGAATGCCTTGCGTAGCGTTGGTGATAAACACTTCTTCGGCTTCTTTTAATATTTCGGGATTAATCTGCGCCTCGATTAAAGGCATATCGTTCATTTTGCACAACTGCATAATGGCCGTACGCATTACACCACTTATACAACCTTCAGCTAGCGACGGCGTATAAATCTGTTTGTTGTACACCACAAAAACGTTAGCGCTAATGCTTTCGCAAAGAAAACCATATTGGTTCAGAATCATTGCCTCATCCAAGCGGTTTTGGCTTTTAAAAATTCCGGCCATGACATAAAGCAGCGCATTGGCTGTTTTAAAATTCGAGAGTTTATTAACCGGTTTAGTCATTTCATCAAAAACATCAATGATCAAACCTTTGCTGTTCAACTCATATGTAGATGCTTTTAAGGGAATACCTTCTAAAATGTAACCTGCTTTATTTATTTCGGGTGTGTAAACACCAGCTCCCCCTCTATAAACCGAAAGACGGAAACGAACATTACCATTCCATTTGTTGCGTTTGGCTAAATCGGCGGTTTTTTGGCGCAGAAAATAATCGTCCATTAAAGCATGACCGTCAATTTTAAGCGCTTTCATGCCAGCCGTTAATCTATCGGCATGTAAATCGGCAAATTGCAGCTTATTATTAATCATTCGCATGCTTTCGAACAGTCCATCGCCAAATTTGAAGCTTCTGTTAGAAGCCGTTAAAATCGGAAAATCAACTGCTTGAAATTCATCATTAAATAAAAGGTACTCCTGAAGCATATTTTATGATGTAGCGATATAATTTTCCCATTTAGTTAAGCCAGCTTTAAAATCGGGTGGCAATGGCGACTCAAAATACATATACTCTTTAGTGCTGGGGTGGATAAAACCCAAACTTTGTGCGTGTAAAGCCTGACGGGGCAGCAATTCAAAACAATTATCTACAAACTGTTTGTACTTATTAAACGTAGTACCTTTTAAAATCTTATCGCCACCATACATTGCATCGTTAAAAAGTGGATGACCAATATGTTGCATGTGTGCCCTGATTTGGTGCGTACGACCCGTTTCTAACTCACAACTGATCAAAGTAACATAACCTAAACGTTTTAATACTTTATAGTGTGTTACAGACCATTTCCCTTTTTCTTCATCATCGTAAATATCCATCACACGGCGATCTTTCGCACTTCTGCCAATGTAACCGGTTACCGTTCCATCGTTTTCGATATCACCCCAAACGAGTGCAATATATTTACGGGTAATACTGTGGTCGAAAAACTGACGCGCAAGGTGTGTAATCGACTTTTCATTTTTACTGATCAGTAATAAACCTGAGGTATCCTTATCAATACGGTGCACCAAACCTGGTCGGCCATCATTGCCAGGTAACTGAGGCAGTTGCTCAAAATGGAATGCCAAAGCATTAACCAAAGTTCCGGTATAATTATTAAAACCGGGGTGTACAACCATTCCTGCAGCTTTATTCACCACCAAAAGATCACTATCCTCGTAAATAATATCAAGCGGTAAATCTTCAGGATAAACTTCGGTATCGCGCGGTGGGTGAGGTAAAACGATAGATATTTCATCGTAAGGTTTAACCTTATAACTCGCTTTGATCTGTTTCTGGTTAACCAGTACATTACCTGCATCAATTGCATTTTGAATACGGTTTCGGGAGGCATTTTCTACGCGCACCATCAAAAATTTATCGATACGAAGCAGCGATTGCCCCTTATCTACAATAATTTTTAAATGTTCATATAATTCCTGCTCTTCTGATTCCTGCAATTCGACCACATTTTCCATGGCGCAAAAATAAACTTTTAACTTCAAGAATTTTTCAATGATTGCAGTTTTCGAAAAAACAGCCTTATCTTTACTCACAATCAAAACATTCTAAATTTTTTATATGAAAAAATGCTACGCTTTAAGGGCCATATGTGCCTTATTTCTATTAGTGATGGCTCAAAAAGCAAGTGCCCAACAAGATGTTGGAGACTTGTTTGTGGGCGGACCAGCAGATGCGACCAAACTGGTTAATGCCTATTTTGATCCTTTGTATAAAGGTTTAGGCCTGGGTTTAACCGATGGATGGTCGAATACAGCCAAATCGAAAGGATTTTTAAAATTCGACATAAGAGGCTCTATTTCAGCAGCTTTTGTCCCTCAATCGGGCAGAAGTTATGATGTAAATGCACTAGGCTTAAGCAATATTAAACCTGCTCCTGGTGCTTCTTCTATAGGCCCTACTGCATTTGGTGATGACCATGAAGGTGGTAAAATGCAAATTTATACAAGCAGTGGCGTTCCTACAGGTAAATTTTTCAACTTACCTCAGGGAGTGGGGTTTCATGTAGTGCCTTCAGCTCAGATACAGGCTACTTTGGGCTTACCCAAAAACATTGATGTTACTTTAAGAGCAATGCCGAAGATTAAATTAGGTAACGACTTAGGAAGCTTATCGATGATCGGTTTTAGTGCCAAAATTGAACTTTTACCCTTATTTATGGGTTCAACAACAGAAAAACTGATTCCTGTAGACATTGCCATTGCCGGTGGTTTTACGCAGTACAAATACAATTTGCCTTTGAATATCAATAATACTTCAAATTCAGATCAGCGTATTGATGCTAAATTCAATGGTGTAAATTTTGATGCCATCGTTTCTAAGAAAATTATGTTTTTCACGCCTTTTGCCAGCATTGGTTACCAAACCTCGAACACCAATTTAAAAGCGCTTGGTACTTACAAATTTGAAGATGGTGCAAGCAATGCAACTTATGTAGATCCAATATCGGTGAAACAAACCGATATTGACGGCGTAAGAGGTAGTTTAGGCTTTCAGTTGAAGTTTGGTTTCTTTAAATTTTACGGCTCATATACTCAGGCAAAATACAGTATGGTTAATGCAGGTATAGGCCTTGGTATCGGTAAATAATTAAACATAGTATTTAAAAGCGTTTATTGCCAGGCATCGTCATTGCGAGAAGGCTTTTTCAGCCGACGAAGCAATCTTTATAGTGAAATCACTGCATGAAAGATTGCTTCGTCCTTCCTCCTCGCAATGACGATTTTTCTATTGGAGTCTGTCAATAGTAGCTTGTCGAAAGACGTTTTAAGTTCATTTAAGTCGTTCAGACAGGTTCAGCATGACATTTTCTAATTAAAATTATTTATGATATAACCTTTGCTTATTTTCACACGTGTTTGAAGAAATATATAGTCCAATACAAAAAATAGCATTTTCTCCTTTAAACAACCTGTTTGTTAAAAGGGATGATCTTATTGATCCTTATATTTCCGGCAACAAATGGCGTAAGCTCAAATACATTTTAGCCAAGGCCAAAGCAGATCAAAAAACGCATCTGGTCACTTTTGGAGGTTCTTATTCCAATCACCTTGTGGCAACTGCCGCCGCAGCATCAAGATCGGGCTTAACCGCTACAGCCTTTGTACGTGGAGAAGAAGTAAAAAATGAGCTATTATTGCTGTGCAGTTTATTTGGGATGAAACTCATTTTTACCGACCGTGAAAGTTATCGGGATAAACACCAATTGTTTGACCGATATTTTGCATCCGACACACAAGCCTATTTTATAAACGAAGGAGGTGCATCAGTTGAAGCCACCATTGGCTGCGCGGAGGTAATTGAAGAGCTAGTGGAACCATACGACCACATTTTTTGCGCTGCCGGAACAGGAACCACAGCTGCAGGTTTGTTGAGGGGGATTCAACAACAACAATTAAATACAAAGTTACATATCATCCCCGTGTTAAAGGGCGCTTCGTTTATCAAAGCAGAAATAGCACATTATACGCCCATCTCCAGTCACCTCGAACTTCACCTCGATTATCATTTTGGAGGTTATGCGAAAACCACTCCTGAACTGATCAGCTTTATCAAAACCTTTACTGCAAAAACCGGATTGCTCCTAGACCCTGTTTATACCTCCAAAATGTTTTATGCCATCCAAGATTTATCAAAACGAGAAATTATTAGTAAAGATGAAAAAGTATTAGCCATCCACACCGGAGGGCTTATGGGCATTTTTGGCATGAAGGATAAGTTTTAAACAGGTTATACAATCTTTGATACCAATTCATCCTGCAAATGCGCTTAACTATTTGATCAATATCATTAGCCCTGAATAAAAAAAGGGTCCTCATCGCTGAAAACCCCCAATAAGATCTCTAAATCGTCCCGTTGATTTGATTCTTGTGACAAAAGTATCGATACTTTCTTTCGAATGAAATAAAAATAGAGCAAGCCCACTAAATAATAGATAAAGATGCACGATCTATACACATTGAATAATAAACCGTCCAAAACAACCGGCTTTTAGTTCTTTTTTAAAGGTTTAATTAATTCATCTACAATTTTCCTGTGGCCTTCTTACCAGAACCGTTGGAAAACCGGTTTTCCAAAATCATGAAATATTAGTGTAGCTTCCTGAATTTAATTCTAGTATTATTTTATCTATTAATCGTTTTCGCGCACTTTGTTCCAGATATCTCTGTAAAGTTCTTCGTGGCGTTTAAATTGCAGATGCACATAAGGGCACAGTGGAATTACCTTCAGGTTATTTGTACGTACATAATTTACCATCGCATCCAGCAATAGTTTTGCGTAACCTTTGCCTTCTTTTTCGGGATCAATTTCGGTATGATAAACCGTTAAATTTTCTCTCTGAATATCAAAAACCATTTCTCCATATTTTTCGCCATCATCATAAAGTTCGAATGCACTAGGTTCTTCTTTTTGGATATTTAATTTAACTTCTGCCATAATACTTAACCCGATATAATTTTAAAATTTGCTAATCAACTGATGCAACATTAAATAGTTGACAAATCAATTAAAGGTAACCAATATCTGCTGATTTATGTATACCTATAATCATAATTAACGGTTTTATGATCCACTCTTCTTTAGCGCTTTATTCTTCTTGCCCCAAGCACTTAATTGACAAAAAATCGGAAGAAACTCCAGTGCTATCGGAGTTAGCTCATATTCTACCCTCGGAGGAACCTCTGCATAAACAGTTCTTTTAACCAGTTCATCTTGCTCCAATGCACGCAACTGTAAGGTTAACATCCGTTCTGATATATATACATATGGGAATTCTTTTTTCAGTTCGCTGAACTTCAATTTTCGGTCTCCAAGTTTATCCAATATTACAATTTTCCATCTCCCTCCAATTTTGTTGGCCGCAAACAAGGTACAATACTCAATTTAACCAGTACTTATGAATTACGCTCCTTGAATGTTTCTGCTATTGCCAAGGCCGCAATGGCAATGTGGTCTAAACAACTTGCAGGTGAGTTGGGCAAATATGGAATCAGGGTGAACTGTTTACAGCCGGGGCTTATCGATACTGAAAACATCCGGCCTTATTTCCCGGGTGATGAGCGCCGGAAATATGCTGAAAGTGAAATACCTTTGCAAGATTTTGGTGAAGTGCAGGATAGACAAACATGGCTGTTTTCCTGGTTTCGCCACGTGCTAAATATATAACAGGAACGGTTTCGGTAGTGGACGGTGGAGGATCACGTTCGGCATTCTGATTCTATCAAAATAAAACGCTATAAAAAGGGGTTTCAGTAAAAAAGTTTTCCACATCGGTGAAGTCCAAAACGCGATTTTGTCTATAATCATACTTTAAACAGTTTAAACCTATTTTTTATGTAAAGCGCACAAAAAGTGCTTAAATTTTGATTTTAGGCACATTTAACTAAATTTGGATTATACCAAAACCAAGTTTATGTATCAATTAACAGTACCTGCAGATCGCGTTAACGAATCGTTAAGTAAACACATTTTGGCCGATGGTTTCGACCTCACTTATGATATGGAAAAAAGTCATGGTGCTTACATTTACGATGCTAAACACAACAGAACTTTACTCGATTTTTTCACTTGTTTTGCTTCCGTTCCTTTAGGATATAACCACCCTAAAATGATCAATGATGAAACGTTTAAAAAAAACCTTCTCCTCGCTGCATTAGCCAATCCATCGAACTCTGATGTTTACACCCAGCAGTATGCACAGTTTGTTGAAACATTTTCCAAAGTCGGTATTCCTGATTACCTGCCACATGCTTTTTTTATTGCAGGTGGAGGCTTAGCAGTAGAAAATGCAATTAAGGTAGCCATGGACTGGAAAGTTCAGAAAAATTTTACGAAGGGATATACTGAAGAAAAAGGTTTTAAGGTTTTACACTTCGAAAGGGCTTTTCATGGCAGAACGGGCTATACTTTAAGCTTAACCAATACCCTACCCGATAAAACCAAGTGGTTTGCCAAATTCGATTGGCCAAGAGTGGCTGTTCCGGAAGTTAAATTTCCGCTTTCAGGAAATAATTTAAGTCATGCCATTCAAACCGAAGAAACATCTTTAGCGCAGATCAAAAAAGCGTTTGCAGATAATAAAGACGATATCTGTGCTATAATTGTAGAGCCAATTCAATCTGAAGGTGGAGATAACCACCTGCGCGAAGAATTTTTGATCCAACTTAAGGCTTTGTCCGATGAAAATGATGCCTTTTTGATTTATGATGAAGTACAGACCGGCGTTGGGTTAACCGGTAAATTCTGGTGCCATCAACATTTTAGTGAAAAAGCTCGACCAGATATCATCGCTTTTGGAAAAAAAATGCAGGTTTGCGGTATCCTTGTCGGCAAAAAGGTAGACGAAATTGAAACCAATGTATTTAAAGTGCCAAGCCGTATTAACTCAACGTGGGGAGGCAATTTGGTTGATATGGTTCGTTCAACACAGATTTTACAAATTGTAGAAGAAGATCAGCTTTGTGAAAATGCAGCAAAAGTAGGTTTGTACTTAAGAGATCAACTAGAAAACCTATCGCATAAATTTGATCAAATGACAAATGTTCGTGGAAGAGGTTTGTTGTGCTCTTTTGATTTCCCGACAAAAGAAATGCGTAATGCATTTATTGGCAAAGGATTGGAAAACAATGTGATGTTTTTGGGCTGTGGTGAAAAAACAATACGCTTTCGTCCGGCACTTTGCATTGAGCAAAAGCATATTGACGAAGGCTTGACGGTTATGGAGAAAATATTGCCTTTATTGTAGGCATGAATAGAAAATGGTTAGTTTATTTCTTGGTTGCAGGTATTTTAGCATTGATCTTTTTCATGGTTAAGGCTGTTTTTGATCAGCCTGGGATTGAGGACATGAAAGCCGGTTTTAAAGAAGTTGCCAAGTATAGAAATGCAAACAATACTGGTCCGGTACAGCGCATTTATGTAGTTACGGTTAAAGATTCAGTATGGAAAGAAATGGAAGATTATGGCAATTTAATGCCCCATACCAAATACGGCAATACAAAAGTTTATTTCTTTATGCAAAACGGAGATATTCCAAATACATTACAGCCTGGAGCAATAAACTTCGATCCTCAGTTTAACAAAAACTGTATTGCTTTATTTGAAAAAAGCGCAATGAGCCAGACAGCGTTTAATAAAAATCCGTATAAATAGAAGGGTAAAACTCGAAAGGGATATCCCAAAAATATTTAGTTCTTATTGATTTGGAAATGAAGGGTTCTGTGCATTTGGCATTTTCAGTCCCGCTTTCCCTCCTGCCAATTTGAAGGAAATTAGCATCCGTTCCAATCGGGTTTATATTCAAAGTTTTTGCCTTGAAAAGGACCGTTGTTCAATAAACCTGACAGCAGCGAAAATCCTTTTTGCTTGCAGTACCCCTGAATATGCTGTCATGCTGAGGCACGAAGCATCTTTAACCGATGAAAAAGATGCTTTGTACCTCAGCATTACTGTAGCTCAAAAAGATTGTAGCAAATGGCAGGACTACAGCACCTATGAAATGCTGACATTCGTTTCCAAAAAAAAACCCTTTGCCTTTACCTTGTACTAATTAGCTATTTCGGCCTTACTTTAAACTCACGAAGTTCTCCCAACGCTTTTCCCCGTTAAAACTTCGGGAGTTCCCCCTAAACAAAAGCCGAAAAACCCGTTATAGCCCGACCTACAATCAAGGTATTTATTTCTTTTGTGCCTTCGTACGAATAAATTGCTTCGGCATCGGCCACAAAACGCGCTACATTATATTCCAGTAAAATGCCGTTTCCACCCATTACCTCACGGGCCTTGCTCACCACATCACGTGTACGTAACGAACAGAATACCTTGGCTAACGAAGCATGCTCATCTTTCAACAAGCCCTGATCCTGAAGTTGTGACAACCTAAAACATAATGTTTGCATTGCTGTTAAATTCGACAACATCTCAACCAAATGGTTTTGAATCAATTGAAAAGATGCAATGGGTTTACCAAACTGTTTTCGGGTGCGGGTATAATCCAATGCATTTTCGTAAGCGCCACGGGCGCAGCCAACAGCCTGCCAGGCTACTCCTGCTCTTGTCATTTGCAATACTTTTGCTGTATCTTTAAATGAGTTTGCATTTTGTAAGCGATCGGCCTCTTCTACCTCACAATTGGTTAAGGTGATAATTCCATTCTGCACAATCCTGAGGGCCATTTTATCCTGCATCTTTTCTACCGCAAAACCCGGATTATCCTTTTTTACAATAAAGCCCTTAACCTCACCACTTTCTTCATCTCGTGCCCAAATAATTAAGATATCAGCGAAAGTGGCATTACCGATCCATTTTTTCTGACCATTTAATATCCATTTGCCATCTATTTTTTTGCAGGTTGTAGTGAGTCCTCCAGCAGCAGCAGAGCCCACTTCGGGTTCGGTTAGCCCAAATGCACCGATAATTTTAAATTGCTGCATCAGTGGCAACCATTGCTGTTTTTGCTCCTCCGATCCACATAAATAGATCGATCCCATCGCTAAACCACTCTGTACACCAAAAAAAGTAGAAATAGAGGTATCAATCCGCGCCATTTCCATCGCTAAAATCCCTTCCATCAAATTCGATTTCCCCGGACAACCATAACCTTTATAGGTTAAACCACAGATATTAAGTTCGGCGAGGTTTGGGATAATTTCGAAAGGAAATTCGGCTTTGTTCCAGTAATGGTTTACAATGGGTTTAACTTCTTTTTCTAAAAAAGCACGCACTTTTAGCTGGAGTTCCCGGTCCTCATCTTTGAGTGCTTCGTCGCCCAAATGATAAAAATCACCTTCAATTGGTGGTAATTCTCGCTTTTTGCCTGATCCACCCATCATTTTCATCATTCCCTGAATCTGTTTATCATCCAGACTGGATATCGTTTCGACCATTTTGGGTAAATCGACTTTTTTTGATAAAGCTTCTAACTTATCGAAATCTACATGTTTAAAAAGATTGTACGCGTTTTTGAGAGAAGAGAATATATTCGCCATTATTATTCGTTTTGAGAATAACAAACGAAGGGCGGTTTTGTTGGGTGGTAGATTCTGTCATTCTGAGCGCAGCGAAGAATCTACAACCAAAACAGAACAAAATGAAAATTTGTGCAGTAAGTCAAGTAAGTGCTTTTCAACTTAGAGATTCTTCGCTGCGCTCAGAATGACAATTTTTCTACCTTAAATCAAACAAACTATCAACACCCAACAATTTTCTTGAGGTAAAGCCCTCGCCAAAAGTAGTGCCAATGCTTTTACCAAATTCTCTTGCGCGGCCAATCACACTTTCGAAAAACTCAGGCGATGAGATATAAGTTTGCAAGCCATCTACATCAGGATTATAAAACTGGGTTTTAAAAGCTTTAATCGATTCAATTTTCTTATCCATGTGGTCTGATATATCCACAATGATATCAGGTTTTAAGTACCTGTCTTGAATATATTGCAATAATAACCTTGGGCGGTGCGCTTCTTGTTTAACGCCATCTAACGATGTTTCTATTTTTGGCAAGCCTGATAAAAAAACCGAATCGTACACCAGGTCGCCAGCTCTGCCATGATCAGGGTGACGGTCTTCCAGCGCATTGCTTAAAATAATTTCTGGCTGGTATTTCCTGATGGCTTTAATTACTTCTAAACGATGAAATTCATCATTCTGAAAAAAGCCATCCCTCATTCTCAAATTTTCGCGAACATGCAAACCCAAAATTTTTGCAGAGTCTGCGGCCTCTTCATCTCTTGTTTCTGCAGTACCACGCGTACCCAGCTCGCCTCTGGTTAAATCTACAATTCCAATTTTTTTACCAAGGGCAATATGTTTTAAAATAGTACCTGAACAGCAAAGCTCTGCATCATCAGGATGCACGGCTATAACTAAAATATCTAATTTCATGATGTAATTATTGGGTATTTTGGCTCAGCAATTGCTGAATTTTCTTTTTAATTTTTGAACTCAATGGCTTGGTGAATGGTAAGAAATAATCTTCCAACTCGCCATTTTTGTTCACGATATATTTATGAAAGTTCCAACGGGGTTTCGAACTTAATTTTGAGTTTTGTTTTTTATCGCTCAGAAATTGATAAAGCGGGTGGGCATGTGCACCACGTACCATAATCTTATCAAAAACCGGAAATTTTACACCATGATTAACCTCACAGAAAGATGCAATATCAGATCCATTAAGCGGTTCCTGCTTTCCAAAATCGTTGGTCGGAAAACCCAAAATTTCAAAATCAAGACTATTAATCTCGTCTTTTAGCTGCTGTAATTCTTTCAATTGTGGTGTAAAACCACATTCTGATGCGGTATTTACAATTAAAACAACCTTGTTCCGGTAGGCTGATAACGGCTGTTCTTCGCCATTAATTTTCTTAACCTTAAACGAATAAATATTCGGAATGCGTTCCTGCATTATATGTTATTGATAAAATCCTGAAGTACGGATAATAGATTCTATATCCCTGTCTTCATTCGGATCGTAAGTGCTTTTTAAATTATGTCCTACCACGCGGGCCACAATCTGATAAGAAAATGCAGCGAAACCACCTTTGGTCTGCTTTACAATATCGTACGTTGTTCTGCCCACCTCACGGTCGATCAGTTTCGTTAAAATCTGACCTTGAGTAATGGTTAATTCTTTTATTTCGCGGTTAAACATGTCTTTAATTTCTTTATCACATTGCTTAACCAGCTGTTTCTGTTCCTTTTTCTCAGGAGTTCGGGCAATATCCTGCTCTAATTGTTCGTATCTACGTTTTGCAAACAGTGCATATGGCATTACTTTTAATACATTATACCTTAATCGGTTATAGGCGGCCTGTTCTGCCGGTGATTTCCAGATTCTGGCTGCATATATGCTTACGTCTTGCAATTGCATCCACGGAATCATTATACCATTATCATTTGTTGAGGCTACTCTTATTGTATCGCTTTTACCCAATTTAGGGAATATTGGTGCCGCAGAATCCTGAGCGCGTAGCGAAATGCTACAAATCATTACAATACAAAGAAAAAAGAGCCCTTTAATTTTCATAAATTTATACTTTTACAAAGTTAGGTGTTATTTCATATATTAGGTGTTTCACAAAACTAATATAAGTTTTATTCATAAATAAGACGCAATTTTTACGCAAAAAATACAAATGAAAACAGAGTTAGTGATTGATTTAGAGGCGGAAAAGCAAGAGATTCTAAAAAGATATAGGGCATTACTACGGGCAAGCAAGTCTACTTTACAAAAGGGCGATAAAAAAGAAATCAGGAAAGCTTTCGATATGGCACTGGAGAGCCATAAAGATATGCGCCGAAAATCTGGCGAACCTTACATCTACCACCCCATCGCTGTAGCGCAGATTGCCGCTGAAGAAATTGGCTTAGGAACAACCTCTATTGTATGTGCCTTATTACACGATGTGGTAGAAGATACCGATATCACTTTAGAAGATATTGAACGCGAATTTGGCAAGAAAACCGCTAAAATTATCGACGGTTTAACCAAAATATCTGGCGTTTTCGATACCAATAGCTCTTTACAGGCCGAAAATTTCCGTAAAATGCTGCTTACCCTGGCAGATGATGTGAGGGTAATCCTGATCAAACTTGCCGATCGTTTGCATAACATGCGTACAATGGATTTTATGCCCCGCCACAAGCAGCTTAAAATCGCTTCAGAAACCATTTATTTATATGCACCATTAGCCCACAGATTGGGTTTATATGCCATAAAATCAGAGTTGGAAGATCTTTCGATGAAATATCTCGACCCTGACACTTACAAATTCATTGCAAAAAAATTAAACGAGAAAAAAGCTGAACGTGCGCTTTTCATCAAAAAATTCGTCGAACCGATTGATGAAATTGTTCACGAACAAGGTTTAGTGGCCGATGTTTACGGCAGGCCCAAATCCATCCACTCCATCTGGAACAAGATGAAAAAGAAAAATATTCCTTTCGAAGAGGTTTACGATCTTTTTGCCATCCGGATTATTTTGGACTCGGCACCTGAAAATGAAAAGGCCGATTGCTGGAAAGCTTATTCTATTGTTACCGATTTATACCGTCCAAACCCAGATCGTTTACGCGATTGGGTTTCCTCACCAAAAGGAAATGGCTACGAAAGTTTGCATACCACGGTAATGGGACCTCGCGGGCAATGGGTTGAGGTACAGATCCGTACACAGCGCATGAACGAGATTGCAGAGAAAGGTTTTGCTGCGCACTGGAAATACAAAGAATCGAGTAATGATAATGGTCTGGATCAGTGGATCCAGAAAGTTCGCGAAATGCTGAGCAACCCGGAAGCCAATGCTTTAGACTTCCTGGACGATTTCAAGATGAACCTTTTCTCGGATGAGATTTTTATTTTCACGCCAAAAGGCGCCTTGATCCAGTTGCCATTAGGCGCTACCGCATTAGATTTTGCTTTCGAGATCCATACCGATGTAGGTGCAACCTGTATAGGCGCTAAAGTGAATCACAAACTGGTTCCTATTTCGTATAAGCTTCAAAATGGCGATCAGGTGGAGATTATCACCTCAAGCAAACAAACACCTAAAGAAGATTGGCTAAATGTGGTGGTTACTGCCAAGGCTAAATCGAAAATTAAATCATCTTTAAAAGAAGAAAAGCTGAAAATTGCCGAAAATGGGAAAGAAATCTTAGAAAGGAAGCTGAAATCGTTAAAAATCACCTACAATACTGATAATCTTCAAAAGCTAAGTTATTTCTTTAAACTGCCTTCTACACAAGAGCTTTTTGTTAATGTTGCTTTAGGAAAAATCGAACTGAAAGATATAAAAGAGTATCTATCGAGTGAGAAAGAAGTTGAAAATCGTGGACCGGAGCGACCTGAAAACCTAACGGTAGACATCGTTAAAACCAAAATGAAGGGCTCGGAAAATGACATTTTGCTCATTGGAGAAGACCTGCAAAAAATAGATTACACGCTAGCCGCATGTTGCAATCCAATCCCTGGTGATGATGTTTTTGGTTTTGTTACCGTAAGTGAAGGGATTAAAATACACCGTACCAACTGCCCTAACGCTGCGCAATTAATGGCCAATTATGGTTATCGCGTGGTGAAAGCCAAATGGAACAAACAGCAGGAATTAACTTTCTTAACCGGCTTACGCATTGTAGGCATTGATGATGTAGGTTTGATCAATAACATCACCAGGGTTATTTCTACCGATTTTAAAGTAAATATGAGATCAATTACTGTGGATACTAACGAAGGGATTTTTGATGGTTCGATTATGATTTTTGTAAATGATACCGAACACCTGGAAAACCTGATTAAAAATTTATTAAAAGTTAGAGGTGTTACAGGAGTAACGAGGTTTGACGCATAGTTAGTCCGAAGTTCTGAGTCGTATAGCAGAATTTAACAATCAGCAGTTCAGACTGCATAAATAGGAATTTGTGTATAATGGCAATTAAAAACCCTACCCATACTTAAAAATGAAGATGCAATCTTTAATTATTGGAATAATATTAGTAGCTATTGCGTTTTATCTAATTAAAACCAAATTACTAAACCGACAAACTGAACCGGATAATAATACTGCAAGACCCTCAAAAGAATTTTTACAAAAAATAGAAAGTAAAAATGACAAACTCGTTTTAGTTAAAAACATTTCAAACTTAGAAATCGATAGTATTATAAATGGATTTTGTAATATGTATAATCAAGAGAATTTTCAAGCCCAACCAAGACTTTATAAACTTGGAGAAAACGAATTTGCAATTACTTTTCCATTTGATATAGAGTTTGAGATTTACTGCTATTTCATTAATTATGTTCGTTATCCAATGGGTTTTGAAAAATCATTTAATGTAACAGGCTGGGCAACAACAAGAACGGGAGAACAATGGATAACTGATAAAGTTGCAAATAAAAAAGTAATGTTATTTATTCCCTCTGATGACACAGAGCATGACAATGTATTTTTAACTACTTCTGATAATATTGGATACAAACTTGGCTTTGCAATGGGAGAGGAAAAACAATTTTTAGACAAGCCCAAACAACATTTTATTTACCCTAGGATAGAGATTAAAGATTTAACTGACAAGCAATATAAAGACTTTAATTGAAAAACTGTTACCTACACTATTAGCAAATTGAACTCAGGGCTCCCGACTTTTGACTTTCCGACTTTGGGCATCCGACTTATTACAACATTTCAACAATCAAACACTATAACAATCAAACAATTCAAATCTATGTAATCATTTCATCGGTGTAATCATTTTTCAAAACAATTTACCTACCTTTGAATGGAGTTTAAAAACTATGTCTGAACAAAAAACAAATGAGCTCGTTCGCAAGATTTTTGAGGCTTATTTAGAAAACAAAAATCTACGTAAAACACCAGAGCGTTTCGCTATATTGGAAGAAATATATTCAAGAAACGACCACTTTGATGTAGAAACCCTTTATATCCACATGAAAAACCAAAAGTACCGCGTAAGTCGTGCTACGGTTTATAACACACTGGAGTTATTGGTTTCATGCGATTTAGTTACCAAACACCAGTTTGGTAAAAATATGGCACAATTCGAAAAATCTTATGGTTACCGCCAGCACGATCACGTAATCTGTATCGAATGTGGTAAAGTAGTAGAATTCTGCGATCCCCGTATCCACCAGATCCAAACCATGGTTGGTGATCTTTTAAAATTTGATGTGAAACACCATTCATTAAATCTCTATGGTTTCTGCTCTGATTGCAGTATGGCCAGAAAAGTAAACGAAAGCGCAGCAACAGCCGCAAAAATTGTACAAAATTAAATCAAAATACAAATAAAACCAGCTTAATTTATTAAATAATGACGCAAGTAGATGTACTTCTCGGCCTGCAATGGGGTGATGAAGGAAAGGGAAAAATCGTTGATGTACTAAGTCCAAAATATGATCTTATTGCCCGTTTTCAGGGTGGCCCAAATGCCGGACATACTTTAGAGTTCGATGGCAAAAAATTCGTTTTAAATACAATCCCTTCAGGAATTTTTAACGAAAAAACCATGAATCTTATTGGTAATGGTGTAGTAATCGACCCTATTATCCTAAAAAGAGAGTTAGACAATTTAAAAAAAGCTGGTCATGATCCTGTTGCCGATGGCAAATTGGTGATTGCCCGTAAAGCACACTTAATTTTACCAACCCACCAATTATTGGATGCAGCTAACGAGGCACGCATGGGTAAAAATAAAATTGGATCAACCTTAAAAGGTATTGGTCCAACTTATATGGATAAAACTGGCCGTAACGGTTTACGTGTTGGCGATACTACACTACCTGATTTTAAAGAACGCTATACTAAATTAGTAGAAAAACATACTGAAATCCTTTCTCATTACGAAGGTTTCGAATATGAATTAGCAGAGAAAGAAGCATCATTCTTTGAAGCAATCGAATTCTTAAAAACCATTCCTCACGTAGATAGCGAACATTATGTGAATGGCTTCTTAAAAGAAGGAAAAGCGGTTTTAGCAGAAGGTGCTCAAGGAACGTTATTGGACGTAGATTTTGGTTCATATCCTTTTGTAACTTCTAGTAACACCACAACTGCAGGTGCCTGTACCGGTTTAGGTATTGCGCCTAATAAAGTAGGTGCTGTTTATGGTATCTTCAAAGCATATTGCACACGTGTTGGTGGCGGCCCTTTCCCTACTGAATTAGATAACGAAGTTGGCGAAAATTTACGCGCTTTAGGTCACGAATTTGGCGCAACTACAGGTCGTGCCCGTCGTTGTGGCTGGATCGATCTTCCTGCATTAAAATATGCCATCATGTTAAACGGGGTAACCGAGTTAATTATGATGAAAGCTGATGTTTTGGATACTTTCGATACCATTTATGCTTGTACGCACTACGAATACAATGGCGAAACGATCGATTACATGCCATACGACATCATTTCTATCGAACCAAAACCAGTATTAAAAGCAATTGATGGTTGGGCTACTGATGTAACTAAAATTACTTCTGTAGATGAAATTCCAGCCAAATTAACTGATTACATTGCTTTCTTAGAAAAAGAATTAGAAGTGCCGATCAAATTCCTTTCTGTAGGACCAGATAGAGCACAAACTTTGGAATTACGTTAAAATATTCGATTCGTTATGCTGAATTTATTTCAGCATCTATATTGTTCATCAACTGATAGACCCTGAAATAAATCCGATAGTTATCGCATCAGAGTGACGGCTCATAAAAGAAAAGCAACCTACAACTGGGTTGCTTTTTTCATTTCAGAGTTGTCAACTTTAATAACAAAAGCACAAGAAAGTTGACAACTCTTACCAATTGATAGCAAATCAACTTTAGTTACTTGCTTATCAGCATCTATTTAGTTATTTTTGAGTGTAAACATTTTATTATGGCAACTATCTTAGAAAGCGAAATGCTTAATTATTTTACCCAGCTAGACAATGCCGAAAAAAGCTCTGTCGTTAAGATGCTTCAAGCGTTTATAAAGAGTAAGAATGAAAATCCAAACGTTTCCATAGAAGAATATAATAGTGAGCTCTTAGCTGCAGAAACAGAATTCAAAAAAGGTAATTATATAACCCATGATCAACTATTAAATGAGATTAAAAGTTGGTAAAAAATAACCTCAAAGTTGTTTGGACTAAACCAGCCCAAAACCAATTAAAGAAAATATACGAATATATCAGCGCAGAGTCTATTCAAAATGCAGTAAAAGTTATCAACGACCTAACTAAAGGAGTTGGTGATATTGCTAGTCATCCTGAAAAACACAAAATTGATCAGTATAAAAAAGACAATGATGGAACGTATCGTGCTTTTGAAAAACATCATTTTAGAGTATCTTATAGAAACGAAAATCAAACTATAAGGATTTTAAGGATCAGACACACCAAAATGAATCCTAAAAAGCATTAATTCTTTACTATTTATGCTTGTTTCAAAGGTTGTCCAATGAAATGGATTAAATTGAAGATTCTACCCAGAGTATCTTTCCACTTATGTAGCGTTTAGTTACCTTTGCCGCAACTTGAAAACCTCACAAAACATATCCCATTTTAAACAAAAAGCTTTGCATTGGGCCAACCAGTTCGAGGTGTGTTGTTTTTTAGATTCAAACGATTACAAAGATGCTTATTCGGCTTACGATTTCATTATCGCTGCCGATGCACGTTATGAACTAAAATGCGCGGCAGGTAATGCGTTTGATCAACTAGAAAGCTTTTATGCTGCACATAAACAGTGGGTTTTTGGTTTTTTCAGCTACGATTTAAAAAACGAAATAGAAAACCTTCACTCTAATAATTCGGATCATTTAAATTTCCCAGATCTATACTTTTTTGTTCCGAAGTACCTAATTGCCTTCAAAAATGGCAATGCCGAGGTGCTGATCGGCGCTGAATCAATTTTAGCTGAAATCGATTCCTTTCAGTATCAAACAGAAATCCTATCTAAAAAAGTAACGATAACACAACGCTTGTCAAAAGATCAATATGTTCAAAAAGTAGAAGCTTTAAGAGATCATATTATTCGTGGCGATATTTATGAAGTTAACTTCTGTCAGGAGTTTTTTGCTGAAAATATAGAAATAGATCCGGTTCAAACTTTCGAGGTTTTAAACCAGGTTTCTCCTACCCCATTTGCTGGTTATTTTAAAGTTCAGGGTAAATATATTTTATCTGCTACTCCAGAACGTTTTTTATGCAAACGCGGATCAAAACTGACCTCACAACCCATTAAGGGCACTGCTAAAAGAAGTTCTGATCTAGTAGAAGATGAAGCCATAAAGCTGCAACTCAGGAATGATATTAAAGAGCAGGCAGAGAATGTAATGATTGTTGATCTGGTGCGCCATGACCTCACTAAATCGGCCGTTAAAGGTTCTGTTACTGTCGACGAGTTATTTGGCATCTACAGCTTCCCACAGGTCCATCAAATGATTTCTACCATTAGCTGTGAACTAAATCCAGCGGTTCACTTTATCGACGCCATTAAAAATGCATTTCCAATGGGCTCTATGACAGGTGCGCCAAAGATTAAAGCAATGAAATTAATTGAAGAATATGAAGTAACCAAAAGAGGTATTTATTCCGGTTCCTTTGGCTGCATCAGTCCAAATGGTGATTTCGATTTTAATGTGGTTATCCGGAGTATTTTGTACAATGCTGAATCTAGCTATTTATCCTTTCAGGTTGGAGGTGCCATTACTTATCAAAGTGATGCGGCATTAGAATATGAAGAATGCTTGTTAAAGGCCAGTGCGATTTTGAAAGTGTTGGGTAGTTAATTGGTTTAGTCGTCATTGGTTCATTAGTCCAATAATAGCATGTCATTCTGAACGCAGTAAAGAATCTTTTCTAATCTTAGCGTCTTGCTACCACTTAATCAATATCCTCAAACCTTAATTCAAATAAAAGAGGGTGTATCATAAAGGCGATTTCACCTCAGATGCTGTCATGTTGTCCAAAGGACTCCTACGGAGAGCCTGTCGAAACACCTTAGAGGGTATTTAAGCGGGTCCTTCGACAAGCTCAGGATGACAAATCTCCTGTCTTCCGCACTGGGACACCCAGTTTCAAAAGTTGAATAATTGGCTTAAGTATTTCTGCTCTTCATTCAAGATTAAAGTTTGCTCGACCACTTCATTATTTAATGGATTAAGAACCTTCAATGAATAAATAGTTTTTGCAATTTCAATCGCTTTCTCTGGACTAAG
>NZ_JAUG01000086.1 GCF_000708285.2 Pedobacter borealis DSM 19626 | reverse complement strand
ATGTATGGGTACTGGCAAGATTGGGAGGTTGGAAAGGTTATGAAAGCAAGCGGACACCAGGAATAACAACCCTATGGATCGGACTAAGGTATTTTAGAGCAGCAAAAGAAGGATGGGACACATATAAAGATGTGTCCACACGATAGGAATGTTCGGGATCAGCATCTTTCCCGCTATAAAGACCCTGAAATGAATTCAGGGTGACGGCACGAATGGAAAAATGCATAAACTTAATGTAGGGTTGGCCATAGCAATCTATTCCTTATCCTATCGGTCGGTGTCTCACCGACCAAAATAAAATTCAGAATGACAAATTATAAGAGAGATCTATTAGAATTAGGAAATGGTTGGCCTGTGGTTCTTGGAGGCCGTTGGTCCCGCTTTACGCTTTACTCCGTTGCAATCGTGTTCGCTCCAATCTGGTTTAGGAACAATGGTTTGTGCACTTGCAGCCCCGAAAATGAAACACTGTCTTAATTATTTAGCCCCGGTTGCAGCGTTACCCTGCAGCAACGAGGTACGAGGAAGCGAAGCGTATAAGTGTAAAACGGGAAGGAATTTATTGGTTTGTACCAGCCTTGCGCTTCAAATGAAAATTGGTGTTTTTATCCTATCGGTCGGTGTCTCACCGACCGAAATAAAATTCAGAATGACAAATTATAAGAGAGATCTATTAAATTAGGAAATGGTTGGCCTGTGGTTCTTGGAGGCCGTTGGTCCCTATTCCTTGGTCTGTGTCCCCACAGACCAAATAGACAATTTATCCTATCGGTTGGTGTCTCACCGACCGAAATAAAATCATAGTGTTTGT
Source organism: Pedobacter borealis DSM 19626 (assembly GCF_000708285.2). Lineage (GTDB taxonomy): Bacteria > Bacteroidota > Bacteroidia > Sphingobacteriales > Sphingobacteriaceae > Pedobacter > Pedobacter borealis. The sequence goes on along the minus strand of NZ_JAUG01000086.1, from coordinate 21,278 downwards.
TGTAAGATTACTTCTTCGGCTGAAATAGCGCATCGCAATGATGATTTATCTGATCAAAACTCAAACTCCAGCTGATTACTTTCTGGCTTTTCGATTTCTACATCATCATAAAAACGCGATAAGGTAATGCCCAAAAGCCTCACCTGCGTTGTGCCGATAGCTGCCTCTTCCAAAAGTTTAATCGCTTCGGCATAAATTACCTCTGCTTTGTTTATTGGTTGGGCAAAAGACCGGCTGCGCGTAATGAGTTTAAAATCGGCGAACTTTATTTTTAGGGTTACCGTTTTTCCGCTTAGTTGATATTTTTCCAAACGTTTGGCCACGGTTTCACTGATCTGTTTTAACAGATCGTGCATCACCGAATCTTCATTGGTATCTTCCGAAAGGGTATCTTCTGCACCAACTGATTTGCTTTCGCGATTCGACTGAACGGGACGTTCATCAATACCACGAACAATTTTATAATAAAAGCTTCCCGATTTCCCGAATTGGGCAACAAGCTGGGCTTCTGTCAATTTTTTTAAATCTGCACCTGTATTAATCTGCATGGCCTTCATTTTGGCGCCGGTAACTTTGCCTACCCCAAAAAAATTTTCAACCGGTAGTTTTTCCATAAAAGCCTCAATCTTCGATGGACCAATAAAAGTTAAACCATCCGGTTTGTTCATATCTGAAGCTACTTTGGCCACAAATTTATTGATCGATACGCCTGCCGAAGCTGTTAAATTCAACTCATTTTTAATGGCATCTTTAATCGATTGTGCAATATCAATAGCCGACCCAATTCCGAGCTTGTCTTCCGTTACATCAAGGTAAGCTTCATCCAACGAAAGGGGTTCTATAATATCGGTGTACCGGCTAAAAATTTCCCTAAGCGCTTTTGAAACCGCGGTATAGGCATCAAAACGTGGGTATACGAAAATTGCTGTCGGGCAAAGCTGGTAAGCTTTACTGCTCGACATTGCCGAGCGGATTCCATATTGCCGCGCTTCGTAACTGGCTGTAGAAACCACACCACGACTATCGGGCTTGCCACCAACTACTAAGGGCTTTCCCCGGTATTCAGGGAAATCGCGTTGCTCTACAGATGCATAAAAAGCATCCATATCGATATGAATTATTTTTCTTAAAACCGGTAGAGTTGAATCAGACATGCAATGATCTAAATTTCGTGATTTTTATCAGGATTATTGATCTAGATTTTTTTTCTTTACAAAATATGGAGAGAGCAATTCGTTTTTATAAAAATGCAAAGCACGAATGGTATGCCGATATACCTGAATGGGGAGGAGATATAGCCGATCTGCAAATGGTAGAGGGTGCCGATGAATTATTGAACTGGATAGCGATTGCCGGGGATGAATGCAAATTACTGATGGCTGATGCGCCTATTGAAAATGCCGAAATTTTAGATCTTGTTTATACCCGGGAAGAGAATTTGGGCGGTGGTGGCGACTATCTGTTAGAAAAATTTAGAGGAGAATTTAAGAACCATAAACTTTGGCTTTGCCATGTAACGGAATTTGTTTTTAAGCAATTGCCTGAACGGATTTATTTTAAGGAGATTAGTTAAGCGTGATCATTAAGAAATTAGGATATTGGGGTTTTATTCATTGTGTTCGTCATCCTGAACTGGTTTCAGGATCCATTTAACTGCAATTCTTTTAATATTGATTCATCATTATTAATTTGCCAAATAGAATCATCATACAAAAGACCCTGAAATAAATTCAGGGTGACGGCTCTAGGTAGTATCGAGCTAATCCAACAATACCTCTACTTTATTAAGTAACGAATCCATTTCGAATGGTTTTTCCATAAAATCATTGGCACCGGCATCTAGCGCAGATTGTCTGATGTCTCTACTGGCCGAGATCATTAAAATAGGGATTTCCTTAAATTGAGGGTCGTTTTTAAGCTGTTTGCATATATCCCTGCCATCGTGTCCACTCATCCAGATATCGAGCATAATCAGATCAGGCTTATTCTTTACCGCGTCTATTACTGCCCCGCCATCATATGTAAATTCAACATCATAACCCATCACTTCCAAAATCATCGTCACAGCATCAACAATTCCTTCATCATCATCGGCAATGAGTATTTTTTTATTTCCCATTTTGTAAATTTTATTTCATATTGTTTTGTTTTTCAACCGGTAAATGAGAAGATGATTAAGAGCGTATAATTATTAAAGCGGTAAAGATGCTTTTTGTTTTAAAAAAATGAATATCTATTTAGACAATTTTAGCAATGGGTTGATCAACTACTTTTGCACCTGGATTTCATAGTCGGATGCCAAGCTTATAAATTGAACGTGAAATGCATAATTTTAAAGCTTATAAAATATTTCGGAGAATTATAGTTTATATTTACAGCGTTTATTCAAATTAATTGGGTTTATAGCCAAAAATGGATAGTATTAATATTAAGAAGTTAGCAGAAGCTTTAAATTTATCTACTTCTACAATTTCGAGGGCTTTTAGGGATAATAGTGACATTAATGGGGCTACCAAAGCGCGTATATTAGCCAAGGCAAAAGAATTAAACTATCAGCCCAATCACTACGCCAGTAATTTAAGGGAGCAAAAAAGTAAAACCATTGCCGTTATTGTACCCGAATTGGCCAATAATTATTTCTCACAGGCCATTCACGGTATTGAACGTGTAGCCAGAGAAAACGGTTACCATATTCTGATTTACGTAACGGATGATGATTATAAAAAAGAAGTAACTTTTATCCGCCATTTGCACAATGGTAGGGCAGATGGTATTGTAATGTCGGTTTCAGGAGAAGCTAACGATCATAATTACCTCAATAAATTTGGAAGTAAAAGGTTGCCTTTGGTGTTTTTCGATCGGATTTACGAAGATATTGATACGCCAAGGGTAATTACAAATGATTATAACAGCAGTTTTCTGGCAACTGAGCATTTAATAGAGCAGGGCTGCAGTAGAATTGCCTACCTGGTGGTGAATAAAAGTTTATCGATAGGTAAAACACGTATGCAGGGCTATCTTGATGCATTGGCTAAACATCAGATTCCTTTCGAAGAAAATCTGATCGTTGATTGCAGTAACAGTTACGAAGAAAATAGCATTATCATTAAAGAGGCTTTAACGCAATTAAAACCGGATGGTGTTTTTACCTCAGTAGAACGTTTGGCCTTTGCCACTTACTATGCATGTTACGATCTCAATATCAACATCCCCAAAGATTTAAAGGTGATCAGTTTCTCCAGTTTGGAAATTGCTCCTTTGTTAAATCCCTCACTCACTACAATCACTCAACCCGCTACCGAAATAGGAGAGGAAGCAGCTAAATTACTGTTTACTATTTTAGATGATCATGCCGATAAGAATCTACCAAATGAGGTGGTTTTAGAGTCTAAAATTATCAAGCGGAATTCGACCATAAACGGGTAAAAAAAGCCCTTAAAAAGGTGGAGATTTTTAGCTTAAAATTCTCAAAAATTTTTGTCACTTAGTGTAAAATAAGCAGAATTCTGACCAATTTTCGGGAACGTTCCCGAAGAAGTGCTAAATTTTGCCTCAATTTTTTCGGGAACGTTCCCGAAAAAAGCTTCAAAAATGACTTAGTGTAATATTTACACTTTAAATTAAAATTTAACATTTTTAATTTATTGATTATCAGGTTATTGAAAATTTAAAAATTATTTAATATAGATTTTTATTTGTGGCGAAAAGCTGATTTTTACATTGATTTTCTTGTTGATATTTTGGCCCGAAATATATTTTTTAAATAAATTTTGAAATATCATTAACAGCTGTAAATTAGGCATATGTGTAAATCACTATAATATTTAACCAAATTTTTATACTTAAACGAGCTTCAAATATGAGAGTATTTTACCTGTTAAAACAGGGGCTTTTGGTGCTGTTAGTTTTTTCAGCATTAATGGTAAAAGCACAAACCGGATCGGTATCTGGTAAAGTGCTTGATGAAACCGGCCTGCCATTACCTGGCGCTTCTGTAGTTGTAAAAGGAACAACAAGAAGTACATCAACAGATGCTAATGGTAATTATAAACTGGCAGGTTTATCGAATGGTTCGATAACGTTATCTGCAAGTTTTATCGGTTATCAAACCCTTGATAAAGCCGTAAGCATTTCAGCAAATGCTACTGTTAATTTTCAATTGGCACCCGATGCACAAAAACTGAACGAGGTGGTGGTGATCGGTTATGGTACTGCAGAAAAGAAAAACCTAACCGGATCAATCACCACAGTAGGTGCCAAAGATTTCCAAAAAGGAACGATTACAACGCCTGAACAATTAATTCAAGGTAAAGTAGCAGGGGTTAACATTATCTCTAATAGTGGTCAACCTGGAGTAGGTAGCCAAATCCGTATCCGTGGTGGGGCATCATTAAATGCAAGTAACGATCCTCTTATCGTAATTGACGGGGTTCCCTTCAGCGGTAACGCTATTGGTAATGCGCCAAGCCCATTATCATTGGTCAACCCGAACGATATCGAAACCTTTACCGTTTTAAAGGATGCAAATGCAACAGCCATTTATGGTTCGAGGGCATCGAACGGGGTAATTTTAATTACGACCAAAAAAGGTGCATCAGGCGCACCGGTGTTTAATTTTAGTACCAACAATTCTATCGCTACGGTTGCTAAAAAGGTTGATATCCTGTCTTCAGGACAGATCCGCGATTTCGTAAATGCGAACCCAAATGCAAGTTATGACGATGGTAAAAAATTTACTTCGTTACTGGGCGGTTCAAATACCGATTGGCAGGATGAAATTTATCAGAACGCATTTTCAACTGATAACAGTTTAAGCATTGCAGGCTCATTTAAAGGTGTTCCTTACCGTGTTTCTGCTGGTTATTTAGATCAGCAAGGCCTTTTGATTACCGATCATTTTTCTCGTGGAACAGGTGCAATCAGCATTTCGCCAAAATTATTCCAGGATCATTTAAAAATCGATTTAAACTTAAAAGGTGCATTAACTCAATCGCATTTTGCTAATGCTGGTGCTGTTGGTGCTGCTATCCAGTTCGATCCAACACAATCAGTAAATGCAAACAATAGCTTTGGTAACTATTTCGAATGGTTAAGAAGCGATGGTACAGTAAATCCGAATGCACCGCGCAATCCGGTAGGTTTGATCAGGTTGAACGATAACAATGGTAATGCCGAAAGAAGTTTTGGTAACGCACGTTTCGATTACTCTTTCCACTTTTTACCAGAATTGCACGCTAATTTAAATTTAGGTTACGATCTGTCCAAGGGCTACGGTGATGTTCGTATTCCGGTTTATGCTGCACAAAGTATTTCAACTTTAGGTTCATACACCCATTCTTTGAATACAGAAACCAACAAACTTTCTGAGTTTTACTTAAACTATGCACACACTGTAGAGAGCATTAAAAGCCGTTTTGATGTAACTGCAGGTTACGGATATTATGATAACTCAAAAACCGGTTTCAACTTTACTTCTTATAAAGGTACTGGCGAAGCATTGGTAACGCCTGTTTTTCCTTTCTCTACCGATCGCGATAAATTGCTTTCTTACTACGGAAGGTTTATTTATACTTTGGCAGATAAATATATTTTATCTGGAACATTAAGGGCTGATGCTTCTTCAAAATTTGCAGCGCAAAACCGTTGGGGTTATTTTCCTTCAGCTGCTTTTACCTGGAGAATTTCAAACGAGAATTTCTTGAAAAACAGCTCATCGGTTTCTGATTTAAAACTCCGTTTAAGTTACGGTCAAACAGGTAATAAAGATGGTATCGGCTATTATGATTACCTATCTAAATATTATGCCAATAGCAATACGGGCCAATACCAGATCGGCAATACTTTTTACAACTATTATACTCCGGCAGCTTACGATCCTGATCTGAAATGGGAAACTACTACCACCTATAATGCAGGTTTGGATTATGGTTTTATGAAAGGCCGTTTATACGGAAGTATCGATGTGTATTACAAAAAGACTTCTGATCTTTTAAGCAAAATCAATATTCCCGTAGGTACGAACTTTAACAACGAGTTAACAACGAATGTGGGTAATATGGATGTTAAAGGTGTTGAGGGAAGCTTAAACTTCTCGGCAATCAAAACCGAAAACACCAGCTGGGATTTTGGTGTAAACATTGCATACAACAAAAGAAAAGTAACCAATTTAACCTTAAATCCCGATCCTGCTTCGAAAGTTGGTGCAGGCGATATTACAGGTGGTACCGGTGTTACCTTAAAATATAATGCCGTTAACCAAATCCCCGGATCTTTTTTCGTATACAAACAAGTGTATAACGCAGATGGAAAACCTTTAGAAGGTGTTTATGAAGATCTGAACAAAGATGGCGTGATCAATACCAGCGATCAGTATTTTTATAAATCACCTGATCCAAATATTACCCTGGGTTTCAATACTTCCTTTTCGTACAAGAAATGGAGTTTTACTACGTCGCTTAGGGCTAACTTTGGTAACTACATATATGATAACGTTTCATCAAACTTTGGTGTCAGAGCGAATATCTTAAGTCCGGCAGGTGTAATCAACAATGCATCAACAGATTTTCTGGCAACCAATTTCCAGAACAACCAGTTCTTAAGCGATTATTATATTAAAAACGCTTCATTCCTGAAAATGGACAATGCAGGTATTTCTTACAACGCCGGCAAGTTATCTAAAACCGGAACAGCCACGTTAAGGATATCGGCAAACTGCCAGAATGTTTTTACCGTAACCAAGTACAATGGTATAGATCCTGAGTTGAGCGGTGGTATTGATTATAACCTATATCCGCGTCCGCGCACGTATACTTTAGGTTTTAATGTTGGTTTTTAATAAGGAGACAAAAAATGAAAAACTCATTTAAAATAATATTGGCATCAGGTGTTTTATTGTTGTCATTAAATTCATGCAAAAAAGGAGATTTAAACGTATTGCCCACCAATGATGTTACTGCGGCAACCGTTTATGCTACTCCGGCAGGGTATAAACAAGGTTTGGTTAAATTATATGCGGCTTATGCATTAACCAGTTCTACAGGATCGGATAATAGTGATATCGGTGGATTGAACTCGGGTTTTGCAGATTTCCTACGTTTATTCTGGACTTCACAAGAGCTGGTAACCGATGAGGCGATCTGTGCCTGGGGAGATACCGGTATTCCGGAATTGGATTATGGTACACCAAGTGTGGATAACCAGTTTTTAAGGGGATTATACTCAAGAAGTATTTTACAGATTACGGTTTGTAATGAATTTCTTCGCGAAAGTACAGCCGATAAATTGGCTTCACGCAACATTACAGGTACCGACGCTGCAGATATTACCAGATACCGTGCAGAAGCCCGGTTTTTACGTGCTTATCAATATTGGGTACTTTTAGATGCCTTTGGTAATCCTCCTTTTGTTACCGAAAATGATGAAATCGGTAAAGTAGCCCCAAAGCAGATCCAAAGGGCTGCCCTTTTTAGTTATATCGAATCAGAACTTAAAGCAATTGAGGGTGATTTAGCCAATGCGCGTGGCAACGAATATGGCCGTGCAGATAAAGGCGCTGATTGGGCTTTATTGGCCAGGTTATATTTAAATGCACAGGTGTATACCGGAACTGCAAAATATACAGAAGCCATTACTTACTCGGGCAAGGTGATTGCTGCGGGTTATAGCTTAAAATCCAATTATATGGATCTTTTTAAAGCGGATAATAACATTAACAATACCGAGAATATTTTAACCATTAACTATGATGGAGTAACAGGTACCAATTATGGAGGCACCACATTCCTGATCAATGCAGGTATTAATGCCGATATGGGTACAGCATCATATGGTGTGCCGAACGGCGGTTGGGGCGGCAACAGGACCCGTCAGAATTTGCCTGCATTATTTCCAGATGCAAATGGAACTTTAGATAAACGTGGTACTTTCTTCGGTGCAAAAAATACAGTTGATGAAATTGGCGTATTTACAGATGGATTGCGTGTTACAAAATTTAAAAACATTATTGGTACCAGTACCATACCTCCATCATTAAACGGAACATTCAGCTCTTTGGATTTTGCAATTTTCCGCTTGGCCGAACAGTATTTAATTTACGGGGAAGCAGTTGCCCGTGGTGGTTCAGGTGGTGATGCCGCAAAAGCGCTCGAATATGTTAATGCCTTACGTCAACGTGCTTATGGCAATGCATCAGGTAATCTAACTCCAGCTGCATTAACCGTCGATTTTTATTTGGATGAGCGTGCCCGCGAATTATACTGGGAAGGTCACCGCCGTACCGATCTGGTGCGTTATGGTAAATTTACCGGTGGTACTTACTTATGGCCATTTAAAGGTGGGGTTAAAGCCGGAACATCTATTCCTGCCTACCGCAACATTTATCCGATTCCAGCGGCAGATTTAATTGCCAATCCGAATCTGGTTCAAAACACAGGTTATTAATCTTAATATTTTAATAAGATATGAAATCAATATTTTTCAAAACCTTGGCCTTTTGCTTTGTAGCACTGTCGCTTTGGTCGTGTAAAAAAGACGAAACACAAACGGTTTCAATTATTGGGGCAGCAGGCACACTTACCGCTTCTACCAATATATTGAGTTTGGTACAGGCAAATGGTGCGCAGGCCGCATTAACATTAAGCTATCCACTGGCTACGTCATCAGGTTATGTGGTGCCAGTAAACTCAACCTTACAGTTCGCGTTAAAGGGCACTAACTTTGCTGCTCCAAAAGAAATAGTGGTTACCTCAAAAACTTATGCACCAACCGTAACCGAAATCAACAACATGATTTTGGCTTTAGGTGGAAAAGTTGGCGTTGCCGCCCAGGTTGAAGTAAGGTTGAAATCGGGTGCGGCCGTAAACGATTTAACTTACTCAAACGTGATCACTTTAACCGCTACACCTTATTTGGCTTCAGCATGGATTTATGTTCCAGGGGCTTATCAAGGATGGGATCCTGCTACTGCTGACAGTTTAATTTCACTATCAAGCAATGGTATTTATACCGGAATGATTGCTTATACCGCCGGAAACCTGGAGTTTAAAATCACTCCTGCCAAAAAATGGGATGTTGCCTATGGCGATGCCGGTTCGGGTAAAATCAGCAGTAGTGCAGGCGATAACTTAAAATCGCCAGATGCCATAGTAAAACAGGTAACCGTTGATTTAAATGCCAAAACCATAGCTTTTTCAACACCGAACGAATGGTCGATTATTGGAGACGCAACTTTGGGTGGCTGGAACAATGATACCGACATGAAAGTGGTAAATGATGGAAAATCAAATAATTACTCCGTTAAAACAACCTTAACTGCTGGTGCATTGAAATTCAGGTTCAAACATGATTGGACAGTTAATCTCGGTGGTAGTATAACTGCTTTAACCAATAATGGCGATAACATTGCCGTAACCGTTCCTGGAACTTATACCATTACTTTAGATGTAGCCGCTAAAAAAGCTACAATGGTTAAAAACTAATCCTTATTATCTGTCCCTGCAGTTACATACTGCGGGGCTTTTTAAAAATCTTTAAAGTTTTAGCATGAACAGATCTCATACCCATCCAAATTATCCGTTTCCAATTCATAATCATACTAATACTTCCTTTTTTAAAAGGGTAACAACCATTTTTACCCTACTGGTTGTTTTTCTAACAAACAATCTGTTTGCCCAAAAGCTGGAACGGGTAGAACCAATGTTCTGGTTTACAGGCATGCACAATCCTAAATTACAACTACTTGTTCATGGCGAAAACATTGCCAATACCACAGTGGACTTAACCTATCCAGGGGTGAAACTCGTAAAGGTTAACAAAGTTGAAAACCCGAATTATTTATTCCTCGATTTAACAATTGCTGCTACCGTAAAATCCGGAAGTTTCCCGATCAACTTTTCTGTAAAAGGCAAAAAGATATTCAGTTACACTTACGAATTAAAAAACCGCGATAAAAGTGCGGGCAGGGTTCAGGGCGTAACCAACAAAGATTTCATTTACCTGCTCATGCCCGATCGTTTTTCGAACGGCGATAAAAGCAACGATGTGGTTCAGGGTTTAACCGAAACTGCATTAAACCGCGATAGCATGTACTACCGCCATGGTGGCGATATACAAGGTGTAATTAACCACCTCGATTACCTGAAAGATTTGGGTGTAACTACAGTTTGGATGACACCAGAAGTAGAAAACGATATGCCACAGGCTTCTTACCATGGCTATGCGGTAACCGATCATTATAAAATAGACCCACGTTATGGAACAAATGCACTTTACAAAAAGTACGTAGAGATTGCCCATGGTAAAGGATTAAAAGTGATTAAAGATATTGTACATAACCACATTGGCACCCAACATTGGTTTTATAAAGATTTACCGATGAAAAGCTGGTTAAACCAATGGCCAAAATATACGCAAACGAGTTACCGCGATCAGACCGTGATGGATGTACACGCCGCTGCGGCAGATCGTAAACAGATGTTAGATGGTTGGTTTGTGCCTTCAATGCCCGATTTAAACCAGACCAATCCTTATGTACAGAATTACCTGACTCAAAACCACATCTGGTGGATCGAATATGCTGGTATTGATGGTTTACGTTTAGATACTTACGGATATAACGATCCGGTTTATATGGCCGATTGGGCTGTAAAAGTTCAGGCAGAATTCCCGCACTTATCTGTTTTTGGCGAAACACTGGTAACTGCTGTGGCGAACCAGGCCTTTTTTACTGGTGGCAATACGGTTAACCGCGGTTTTGATACCCATTTGCAAGGGATTACCGATGCCACTTTAAAAGATGCAATTTACGAAGGAATAAACGGCAAAAACGGTTGGGTAGACGGAATTAATCGTTTGTATGCCACCTTAGCACACGATTTTCTTTATAAAAACCCAAATACCAACTGCATCTTTTTAGATAATCACGATATGAGCCGCTTCTATTCAATGGTTGGCGAAGATTTCGATAAATACAAAATGGGGATGAGTATTCTCTTAACCATGCGGGGCATTCCCGAGATGTATTACGGAACAGAAATTTTAATGAAAAACTTTTCCAATCCCGATGGACTGATCCGTTCCGATTTTCCTGGCGGCTGGGAAGGTGATAAAAAGGACAAATTTATAGCCGATGGCCGTACAGGCAAAGAAAATGAAGCTTTCAATTTTGTTAAAACATTGGCCAATTTTCGCAAAAACAGCGCAGCATTACAAACGGGTAAATTGATGCAGTTTGTACCGCAAGATGATATTTATGTTTATTTCCGCTACAATGCCGAACCAAAAGGAACAGTAATGGTTATTGTAAACAACACTGAAAAAGAAAAAACATTAAATACCGATCGCTTTGCCGAAAGAACGGCAGGAATTACAACTGCCAAAAATGTAATTACCGGCGAAAACATCAATTTTCAAAATATAACAGTGCCAGCCAAGACCACTTTGGTGCTCGAATTAAGGTAGAAGGTTGAGGGTTTAAGGCGGAAGGTAATTGCCACTTGCCAAAAAAATGCTACGCCTTGAAACCTGATACGTACTAAAAATTATAATAAAGATGCAAAATAATAGTCATATAGAACCTTCTGCCTTCAATCTTACGCCTTCTACCTCAATAAAGGCCTGTCTCTTCGATTTAGATGGCGTACTTGTAGATACTGCAGTTTACCATTATAAAGCCTGGAAACGTTTGGCCAATACCATGGGTTTCGATTTTACAGAAGAGCAGAACGAACAGTTGAAAGGCGTTAGCCGCGTAGAAAGTTTAAATAAGATTCTCGTTTGGGGTGGTGTAGATAAAACCGATGCCGAAAAAGAAGAACTCGCCAGTTTAAAAAACAGCTGGTATGTAGATATGATTACTAAAATGACACCGGCCGAAGTTTTACCGGGAACGGTTGATTTCTTAACAGCGATTCATAAGGCCGGTTACAAATTGGCCCTGGGCTCGGCAAGTAAAAACTCGGGGATTATTTTAGAGAAAACAGACCTTGCTCATTTCTTCGATGAAATAGTTGATGGAAACATGGTCACCAAATCAAAACCCGATCCTGAAGTATTTTTAAAAGGAGCCGAACTTTTAGGTTTTGCACCTGATGAATGCGTGGTTTTTGAAGATGCTGTTGCCGGTGTAGAAGCTGCAAAAAGAGGCGGAATGAAAGCCATCGGTATCGGCGAAAAAAGCGTGCTTAGCCAGGCAGATGTGGTGGTAAGCGGATTAGACAAATTAACAGTTAAAGATTTAGAGGCGTTGTAAAGGAGTATCAAGTATAGAGTAGAATGTATCAAGTAGTGAATTTATCTTGATACACAATACTAATTACTTGATACTAGTTACTCGCTACTTGATACTAGATTATGAAAAATTACATTAAAGCAGATGAGTGGAATATTATCGAAGAAGGCTTTGATCCACATTTAAATAAAATTTCGGAAAGTATTTTCAGCTTGGGTAATGGCCGTATGGGCCAGCGTGCCAATTTTGAAGAAACTTATACCGGAGAAACCTTACTTGGGAATTATGTTGCAGGTGTTTATTATCCAGATAAAACCCGTGTGGGATGGTGGAAAAACGGGTATCCGGAATATTTTGCAAAAGTATTGAACGCGGCTAACTGGGTAGGTATCGAAGTAAAAATAAATGAGGAAATCCTTGATCTGGCAACAGCTGAGGTAAGCGATTTTAAACGCGTGCTAAACATGCATGCCGGATATCTGGAGCGCACCTTCACGGCAAAATTAAAAAGCGGTAAAACATTAAAAGTTAAATCAACCCGTTTTTGCAGCATCGCCGATGATGAAGTTGGCGCCATCCGTTATAGCATTACGCCATTAAATTTCGATGGTAAATTAACATTAACGCCTTTTATTGATGGCGATGTTAAAAATCAGGACAGTAACTACGACGAAAAATTCTGGGATAAAATTGCAGATGAAATTTCTGGAACAGAAGCTTACATTAAATTAAGAACTAAGAAAACTGAATTTGAGGTTTGTACCGGGAGTAATATTGAACTGTATAAAAATGCGGAGAAATTAGACATCAATCCTGAGGCTGTCCGCAAAGAGAAATTTGTGGGACAAACTATCTCTCTTGATGTTAAAGCAAATGAAGAGATCACTTTGGTTAAAATCGCAGCGAATTTATCTTCAGAAAATTACCCGAAAGAATCACTTTTAAAAGAAACAAGATCGGTAATTGCCAAAGCATCTGCTAAAGGATTCGATACCTTGTTAAAAGAACAAACTGAAGCCTGGGCAAGCAAGTGGGAAGAAAGTGACATCATTATCGAAGGTGATATTTCGGCTCAACAGGCTATCCGTTTCAATATTTTTCAGCTTTTTCAAACTTATACCGGTAAAGATGACCGGTTGAACATTGGTCCGAAAGGTTTTACTGGCGAAAAATATGGAGGCTCAACCTATTGGGATACAGAAGCTTATTGTGTGCCGTTTTACCTGGCAACTGCTCCGCAGGAAGTAAGCAAAAACCTGTTAATTTATCGCCATAAACAATTGGGCAAAGCGATTGAAAATGCAGCAAAATTAGGTTTTAAAGACGGTGCAGCATTGTATCCTATGGTAACGATGAACGGTGAGGAATGCCATAACGAATGGGAAATTACTTTCGAAGAAATCCACCGTAATGGCGCCATCGCTTTTGCCATTTTCAATTACATCCGTTACACAGGTGATGAAAGCTACCTGTCTGACTTTGGTTTAGAAGTATTGATCGGTATTGCCCGTTTCTGGAAACAACGCGTTAACTGGAGCAATGATAAACAGCAATATGTAATGCTTGGGGTAACCGGACCAAATGAATACGAAAACAATGTAAACAACAACTGGTACACCAATATTTTGGCTACATGGTGTTTGAAATATGCAACCGAGACAGCCGGAGTAGTGAAAGCACAGCAGCCTGAAAAATACAACAGTCTGTTAAAAAGCTTAAATTTCGATCAAAAGGAATTTACCGACTGGGCCGATATCATCGAGAAAATGTATTATCCACAAGATGAAAAACTGGGCATTTTCTTACAACAGGATGGATATTTAGATAAAGAACAAACTTTGGTGAAAGATCTTCCTGCCAGCGAACGTCCAATTAATCAAAAATGGAGCTGGGACAGGATTTTACGCTCGTGTTTCATTAAGCAGGCTGATGTATTACAGGGATTATATTTCTTTGAAGAAGATTACGATCTGGATACGTTGAAACGCAACTTCGATTTTTATGAGCCACGTACCGTACACGAAAGTTCATTGTCGCCTTGTGTGCACAGCATTTTAGCGGCGAAATTGAATGACGAGGTACGTGCTTATGAATTCTACTTGCGTACCGCCCGATTAGATCTGGATGATTATAACAACGATACCGAAGATGGTTTGCACATCACTTCGATGGCGGGAACCTGGATGAGTGTGGTAGAGGGTTTTGCAGGCATGCGTGTGCGCGACGGGAAACTGCAGTTTAATCCTTTCTTGCCAGGCAAATGGAAATCTTTTTCGTTTACCATCGGCTTTAGAGGGGCTACCTTAAAGATTAATATTACCGAGAACGGTATCAGCATTAAAAACAATGCAGCCATTGATTTAGAAATCGGTATCAGAAACCAGTTTTATAAATTGGCCGGAAATACCGAAATTGAAGTAAATAACGCAGCGTTGGTATGATTGTAGAGGTAAAATGTAAAATGGAAAACGGATGGAGATTTGCCTCGACTGATCGTCATTGCGAGGAACGAAGCAATCTTAATGCGGTAGCCTATATTATGGCAATTTTCTTTTTACTTATTTCATCAGCATCCTTTGCCCAAAAACAGCGTACAAAAATGAACGATAAACAGATCGTTATTTATCAGTTATTGCCCCGCTTATTTGGGAATAAAAACAGCACAAATACGCCTTACGGTACCATCGAACAAAATGGTTCAGGTAAGTTTAATGATATTACCGATAAAGCTTTAGATGGTATAAAAGAGCTCAGTGTTAATTATGTTTGGTACACAGGTGCACTTGCCCACGCAAGTTTAACCGATTATTCTGCCTATGGGATTAAGCCTGATGATGCCGATGTGGTAAAGGGTAGAGCGGGTTCGCCTTACGCCATCCGCGATTATTACGATGTAGATCCCGATCTGGCGGTTGACGTTAAAAGTAGAATGAAGGAGTTTGAAGCACTGGTGAAAAGAACACATGTTAAAAACCTGAAGGTGCTGATCGATTTTGTGCCCAATCACGTAGCCAGAAGTTACCACTCTTATGCAAAACCAAAAAATGTAATCGATTTTGGTACCCAGGATGATGTAACCAAAGCTTTTAGTGCCAGAAATGATTTTTATTATAACCCTGGTCAGCCATTTGCAGTGCCAACCAGTGGAGCAAAGCAAACACCACTTTCCGCTTTACAGGATGGTAAGTTTAATGAAAACCCTGCAAAAGCTACCGGTAACAATGTATTTTCTGCGCAGCCTAAATATGACGACTGGTATGAAACCATTAAGCTGAATTACGGCGTAGATTACCAGAATGGCGAAAAGCAATATTTCGATCCCATTCCGCCAGTTTGGCTAAAAATGCGCGATATTTTAACCTATTGGACCAATAAAGGAGTTGATGGTTTTAGGTGTGATATGGCCGAAATGGTACCTATCGCATTCTGGAACTGGGTAATTCCGCAGGTAAAAAAAGTGAATCCTGATTTAATTTTTCTTGGCGAAGCCTACAATCCAAAAGTTTACAAACAATATTTAGACGAAGGTAAATTCGATTACCTTTATGATAAAGTGGGTTTGTACGACGGACTTAAAAAACTGATCAGAAATGAACCAACTGCAGATGTGGCTGCGATTAAACATGTATGGCAGGTAGAAAGTGCTGGTTTTGGCAAACACATGTTGCGCTTTTTAGAAAACCACGATGAGGAACGCATTGCATCAGCAGGATTTGCGGGCAAAGCTGAACTGGCTTTAGCTGCAATGGTTGTTTCGGCAACATTGGGCTCAGGTCCTGTGATGCTTTATTTCGGTCAGGAAGTTGGCGAACCCGGAAAAGGGCAGGAAGGATTTGGCGGCGACGACAGCAGAACAACTATTTTTGATTATTGGGGTGTTCCCAATCACCAGAAATGGATGAATAATGGTGCTTTTGATGGTAAACAATTAAGTGAAAACGAGCAGAAATTACGTGCTTACTACCAACAGTTATTAAAAGTTACTTCAACTAGCGATGCGGTAATAAATGGCGGGATTTATGAGGTACCCGTTACAGGAAATATGAATAACCGTATGTATGCGTTTATCCGTTACTCGGGCAAACAGCGTTTATTGGTAGTGGCCAATTTTGATCGGACAGAAACTTTAACCGCCAATATCGAAATCCCTGATCAGATTTTAAAAGTTAAACATTCAGCTCCGGTTACAGACCTGTTAACAGACAGAAAATTAAATATCCCGGCAGGAACAAGTATACCCGTAACCCTTACACCCGTTAGCGCACAGGTGATAGCGTTTTAACCACTAGTGGTGCGTCAAGCGGCGTGCGGTTAGCGATTGAACATTAATTGTATAATCAAAATATATAACGCCATGCGCCCTGCGCTTAGCGCTTAAACAATGCAAAATGAGCTTAAAAACAGTATTCGAGAACCCGAAATTAACACTTGTACAGATCATCAACATGAGCGTTGGTTTCTTTGGGATTCAGTTCGGTTGGGATTTACAGCGCGCAAACATGGGTCGTATTTACGAAAACCTTGGCGCCAATCCCGATCAGGTTCCGTTATTGTTTTTGGCCGCGCCCTTAACCGGCTTATTGGTACAACCTATTATTGGTTACCTGAGCGACCGTACCTGGCACCCTAAATGGGGTAGAAGACGGCCTTATTTTATGATCGGGGCCATTGTAAGCAGTATTGCATTAATTTTTATGCCGCATAGCAGTGTGCTGTGGATGGCCGCTGGTTTACTTTGGATTCTGGATGTTTTTGGGAATATTGCAATGGAACCTTTCCGTGCTTTTGTTACCGATAAATTACCCGATAGTCAGGTTAACCGCGGGTTCATTATGCAGAGCATGATGATTGGTTTGGGGGGGAGTGTGGCATCAGCATTGCCATGGATTATGAACAATGTATTCCACTTAACCAATACCGCAGAACAGGGGAGTATTCCTGAAAATGTAAAATTCTCTTTTTACATCGGCGCTTTTTTCTTCTTTGCCGCGGTATTGTGGACGGTTTTTACCACTAAAGAATACCCACCTAAGGATGTAGATTTTAAAGAAAAAGTGAAAGAAAGCAATAAAGGTTTTGGTGGTGGTGCAAGAGAAATTTTTCATGCCTTAAGGAATATGCCAAAAAGAATGCAGATTGTTTCGTTGGTTCAGTTTTTTACCTGGCCAGGCTTGTTTTTAATGTGGTTTTATTATACCACAGCTGTTGCCGTGAATGTTTTTGGTGGAAAAGATGCTGCTGATCCGGTTTATGCGCATGGTGCAGATTTTGGAAGTTTAACCCTCGCGTACTACAGTGTTATTACTTTTCTTTTCGCACTGGTGCTGCCAAAAATTGCCGATGCGCTGGGCCGTAAAACCACACATGCCCTTTGTTTAATCTGTGGAGCCATCGGTTTAATTAGCGTAGCCTGGGTGCACGATAAAAATATGCTGTATTTATGCATGACAGGTGTGGGGATTGCCTGGGCCAGTATACTTTCTATGCCCTATGCCATGCTGAGCGGTTCTCTGCCCAAAGATAAAATCGGGATCTACATGGGCATCTTCAACTTTTTTATCGTACTGCCAGAGATTATTGCCTCCTTAGGCTTTGGTTGGCTAATGCGGAATGTGTTAAATAACGATAGACTTTTAGCCGTTCAATTGGGTGGAGGTTTAATGATTCTGGCTGCTATAATCTGTTATGTATTTATCCGTGAACCTAAGAAAACGGACGAAGTCTTAACGGCTAAACTTGAGGTAGAAGAAAATAGATCGGTGTAATAAATCCATGATTTATTCCGTGGTCTGTGTCCCCACAGACCACTAACAACATTTCGGTCTGTGTCTCCACAGACCGATAGAAAAATAATATTTCGGTCTGTGGAGACACAGACCGAGGAGATAAACTGTGCCTGGAAATCATAAAATCCCTAACCAAATGAAAAAAATAATTTATCTGTTGCTATTGGTAGTAACCTTTAATAGCGCCTGTAAAAAAGCATCAACAGATAGTGTTATAGAGCCAACGCCAACAAATCAAACAGCAGCTTTACCTGCCGGGGCGAGAGATGGCGCGGTATTTATCAACAACGGAACATCAGCAATAGTAACATTGTATGTGCCAGGTAAAAAGTCAGTCTCGCTAATTGGAGAGTTTAACGATTGGTCTACCACAACGCTAGCTATGAAAAATACACCAGATGGAAATTATTGGTGGATTCAGGTAGATAATTTAAACCCGAATACGGAATATGCCTATCAGTTTTATGTAGATGGAAACTTAAAAGTTGCCGATCCTTATTGTGAGAAAATACTCGATCCAGATAATGATAAATACATTACTGCAGCAACGTACTCAAACTTAAAAGCTTATCCAACAGGTAAAACAGCAGGAATTGTAAGTGTAATGCAGGCCAATCAGCCAACTTATACCTGGAAAAACACCAGTTTTTCCCGTCCGGCTAAAGATAACCTGGTCATTTACGAATTGCTGGTCCGCGATTTTACCACCGATCATAACTACGCCTCAACGCTGGCCAAACTCGATTATCTGATCGGTTTGGGCATAAACGCAATTGAGTTAATGCCGGTAAACGAATTTGAAGGGAATTTAAGCTGGGGCTACAATCCGTCGTTTTATTTTGCGCCCGATAAATATTATGGGACTAAAACAGCTTTGCAAAATTTCATTGATGAATGCCATGGCCGTGGCATTGCTGTGATTTTAGATATGGTGTTGAACCATTCCTTTGGTCAGTCACCAATGGTGCAATTGTATTTTGATGGTTCGAAACCTACCAGTTCAAGTCCATGGTTTAATGTTGATGCAAAACATCCATTTAATGTGGGGTATGATTTTAACCATGAAAGTTTGGCTACTAAAAAATTCTCAAAAGATGTTATGAAATTTTGGATGCAGCAATATAAAATTGATGGTTTCCGTTTTGACCTGTCGAAAGGATTTACACAGAAATCGTCAACTAGTGATGACCAGTTTAGATTGTACGATGCCGAGCGGATTGGGATTTGGAAAGACTATAATGGTTTTATCAAAAGTTTAGATCCTAATTTTTATGTGATTTTGGAGCACTTTGCTGAGGAAGCAGAAGAAAAAGTTTTGGCCGACGACGGAATGATGCTTTGGAACAACATGAATTACAACATGAACGAAGCCACAATGGGTTGGTTAGACGGGTCTAATTTTCAATGGGGTTTTTATGCCAATCATGGTTTTGCCAAGTCGGAGAATTTGGTTGACTATGGCGGAAGTCATGATGAGGAAAGGTTGAATTTTAAAAACATCAGCTATGGAAATGCTTCAGGTAGTTATGTAATTAAAGGAAATTTAGCTACATCATTAAAAAGAGAAGAATTAACAGCCGCATTTTTATTGAGTATCCCCGGGCCAAAAATGATCTGGCAGTTTGGAGAACTCGGGTACGATATCAGCATCGATTTTAATGGAAGAACGGGAGAAAAACCGATTAAATGGGATTATTATGCCGATCCAAACCGTAAAGTTTTGTACGATGCCTACGCTAAATTTATCAGATTGAAAAAGAACAATACCATTTTTAATTCAACAAGCTCAACCTATAGTCTTGTTGGTGGGATCAAATACATTAAATTAACCGAAGGCACAAATACGGTTGTAGTGGTTGGGAATTTTGATGTGGTGAGCCAGACGGCCAGTATAGATTTTGGTTCATCAGGAACTTGGGTCGATGCAGTTGGAAGCAGCATAATAGCTATAACAGAACTTTAGCACCAGGAGAATATCACGTTTTTAGTAGAACGGCTTTAAAATAATCTAATTTACAGACCTCGTAGGTTTTTAAAACCTGCGAGGTCTAGACTAAACTTTCCATCTCTACCGGTAGTCTTTTTAGCGGTTTAGAAATTGGCTAAAGGCTTCTCATGTTTCTCAAATCTTAGGCACACTAATAGATTTATTCCCAATCTCTAAGTAATAATCTTGTTGTTTTTAGTTAATATTGCGATAACAACTAACAGGTTAATGAACAGTAAACTAGCGCATCACTTATTATGGGAACGGTTACGGGTTGGCGATAAAGATGCGTTTTTTGATCTCTATTCGGCACTTTATTACCCGCTCGTAAATTTCGGGATCAGGGTTTGTGCCGATGCCGATACTTCAAGTGAAGCTACCGACCTTGTTTTTACCACCATTTGGGAGAAACACGAAAGCCTAACCCGTGTTGATAATGTTGAAGCCTATCTGCGTACCTTCCTTAAACGCAAACTGCTCAGAATATTAGAAAGAAAGCGTAAAATTAACGATGCACTTTTTAATGCAGGGGCCGATGGCGATTGGATGGAAATGAGCTACGAAGAGTTTATTGTTAAGGTACAAAGCGACGAACTGGTGCAACATCAGCTCAAAAATGCGCTAGAAAAATTAACCTTTCGCCAAAAACAGCTCATACATCTAAAGTTTTTTGATGGGTTAAGTTACGAGCAGATTGCCGAGCAAAGCAATCAGACCATTAAAACAGCCTATAACACCATTTACGATGCGCTTAAAATCCTGAGAAAAGAATTTAATGCGTAAATCTCCGCATTTCGTCATCTCGATTGCAGGGCAGCGGAATAGAGAGATCTTTTGCAATTAGTTCAATTCCTTTATAAACTTCTGATTTGGGCAGAAAATCTGCGTTAACGATAGGAGCGGCATCCTTTTGGTGTCATCCTGAGCCCGTAAAAGGAAAGCCAAAAGATACAGCGGATAGCGTGTTAAAACGCCTAAAAAATTAATACTTAAAACTTCTAAAGCCTTTCTATCCTCACAGCCTGCCAGTTTGAGATAGTGGATTTTATATTTTGAAAACGAGCATTCCTGTCTCCGTAGGTGCTGTAGTCCCGTTATACACTCCAATCTTTTTCCTGTCTTCCGCACTGGGACACCCAGTTTCAAAAGTTGAATAATTGGCTTAAGTATTTCTGCTCTTCATTCAAGATTAAAGTTTGCTCGACCACTTCATTATTTAATGGATTAAGAACCTTCAATGAATAAATAGTTTTTGCAATTTCAATCGCTTTCTCTGGAC
>NZ_JAUG01000085.1 GCF_000708285.2 Pedobacter borealis DSM 19626 | reverse complement strand
AAATTATATCTTATTTACGCCTAATCCCGCTTTATCGTCCTGCTGAATTTATTTCAGCATCTTTTTAGCGTGAAAGACCCTGAAATAAATTCAGGGTGACGACCGTCTTAACAGAAAACTTGATTAAAACGCCACAAAATGAGATTTAATAATCGAACTCAGGTTAATACGTAAATAAGCCTATAAAGGTTTTAATACCCGCATTAATCTTCCATAATTTCAGCTACGCGGCCTACTTGGCCATCTTCGAGCCTCACTTTTATTCCTCTGGAATGAAACGCCGATGAAGTAAGCAGATCTTTCACCACGCCATAAGTGATATTTCCTGACCGCTGATCTTTTTTCAAGATAATTCCGACTTCTAATCCTGGATAAATGTCTTTTCTGTTTTGCCCGTCCATTTGTGCTATAATATGATTAAAGCTTCAAAATTCCATAATTATTTTGAGTGTTATGGCAACTTACTGAAATCTATTTCAGGTTTTTTACCGGTAGTGCTTCTGGTAAGGATTTTTCCTGGTGTGGTATAATCGTTAAAAAAGCCCCCGTTCTTTAAATAAAAGGCTCCTTTATCTACTCCTCCCTGATAATCCATCCGATAT
Source organism: Pedobacter borealis DSM 19626 (assembly GCF_000708285.2). Lineage (GTDB taxonomy): Bacteria > Bacteroidota > Bacteroidia > Sphingobacteriales > Sphingobacteriaceae > Pedobacter > Pedobacter borealis. Next base: position 21,815 of record NZ_JAUG01000085.1, on the reverse strand, counting down.
CCCTTTGCTCCTGTGTTGTCGGTAGTAAAGCGGGCAGATTTTAATTCAGTCCATGTCCCCTTATCATCGCAGATCCATTGGTTATCAAACAAAACTTTCCGCGATAAGTCGCCCTGTACAGGTGAAAAGTTTTCTAAAAAGGAATGGAAGCGTTTTAAATAGGTTTTAGTTTGTGGCCTGGTAAAACTGGCTATCAATTGCCATTTATTGGTTTCGGGTGCAAAGAAATAAGCAGTATAGGTAGTTAGACTATCTTTTCCAGGCACACCATGCAACAAGAATTTATAGGTATTTCCTGCTTTCCACATATAGTTTAGGTAGCTCTGACCTCCAGCGCCTTCATTACCAAACTCCCCAGTATGCACACCATCGCCTTTCTTAAGCATTTTAATCTTGTGCGATTCCGGAATACTCTTAGGGTCGTCGGTATTGAAAGGGCTCCATACCGAAAATAAGATATGTCGCTCGGTTGGACTATTTACCTGCATACCGAAATAGCCTTCACCAAATCCGTTCGCCATAAAATAGGAGCCTAAAATATCTTCACCTTTTGGTACGGTTACCTCGTTATAATACCACGCTGCATTTATATTTTCAGGTTGTTGATAGTTGAGGTGAACCGATGGCCCACGTCTGCCCCAATGAAAAAAGTTGCCTTCATTGTTTTTAACATAAGCCGTTTTGCCTTCAGTTGCTGTTCCACTAACGGATAAGGCTTGTATTGAAGGGAATTTCGCTCCACTTTTGCTTATTCCTTTAATGGTTAAGGCAACGTAGCCAGTATCTTTAATGGTCCATTCACCAATCTTACCATCAAATGACTTGGTTTCATCGAAACTTACCTTTTTAGATTGATTGTTGATGGTAAATTCCAAAACCGATTGTCCGTCTACCGTAGGTTTATCGCTTAACGATACCGTTATGGTACCAGGTTTAGAAACCCGAAAATAAGCTGTAAAATATTCTTTTGGATTAGACCAATTTATGATTCCCCTGTTGGATAATGTTCTTTCTGAATCCTGATGTAAAGAACTGTAGGCATTACCTCCAAGTGGAAGGGAAATTGCCGTAGCATTTTGGGCATGACTTTTTAGCCCCATGACACCGAGTACGATCAGTGTTACTAGTTTAAAAGATTTCATTTGATGATTTTTAGATAACTTATTGAACTGCAATTCTAATTCAAATTATCTAAAAATCAATCTTTAAAACCAAATCGTTACTTACCGAATTTTTCGTTAAACATTTTCTCTAGGGCAAACATTTCGTCACGCAGCTTTGCCGCCTGCAAAAAATCCATATCTTTTGCTGCTTTTTGCATATCCTTACGCGTAGTATCAATTGCTCTTTGCAGCTCTGCTTTACCCATATATTGTACAATGGGATCGGCGGCAATGCTGATTTCGGCATTTTCTACATAAGCCCTGGCTTTATTATCGCTTGCTTTCTGAGAGAAATCAAGGACAGATGTTTGCTCTAAAATCGCTTCCCTTGATTTACCAACAGTTTTAGGCGTAATGCCATGTTCAAGGTTATAAGCAATCTGTATATCCCTACGTCTGTTCGTTTCTGATATGGTTTTCTCCATGCTATCCGTAATGCTATCAGCATACATAATTACACGGCCTTTATCATTACGGGCCGCACGGCCTATGGTTTGGATCAGTGATTTTTCAGACCGTAAGAAACCTTCTTTATCCGCATCTAAAATAGCAACCAAAGTAACCTCTGGCAAATCCAAACCTTCTCGCAAAAGGTTAATTCCAACCAACACATCAAATTCTCCTAAACGTAAGCCACGAAGAATCTCTACACGTTCCAAGGTTTTAATTTCAGAATGGATATACCTGGTCTTGATATTTAAGCGATCAAGATATTTAGTTAATTCCTCAGCCATACGTTTGGTTAATGTAGTGACCAGAATACGTCCGCCATCTTTTATGGTAATATCTATTTCATCTAGAAGGTCGTCGACCTGGTTAATGGCAGGTCTAATCTCAATAACAGGATCTAACAAACCTGTAGGTCTAATTACCTGCTCAACTACCACACCTTCTGATTTTTCCAATTCATATTCAGCCGGAGTTGCACTTACATAAATGGTTTGCGGGGCAAGCGCTTCGAATTCATTAAAGTTTAAAGGTCGGTTATCCAGTGCAGCCGGCAAACGGAAACCGTATTCAACTAAAGATAATTTCCTCGATCTATCCCCACCGTACATGGCTCTGATCTGCGGAACGGTAACATGGCTTTCATCGATCACCATTAAATAATCTTCAGGAAAATAATCCAACAGACAGAAAGGACGCATGCCGGGCTGCCTTCCATCGAAGAAACGTGAGTAGTTTTCGATACCGGAACAATAACCCAATTCTTTCATCATTTCGATATCGAAATTGGTACGTTCTTCCAGCCGTTTGGCTTCCAACAAATGTCGATCTGCAATTAGCTGGTTTTTACGGATTTCCAGCTCCTCCTGTATTCCCCAAATGGAAGAATTGAATCTATCTTTCGGGGTAACGAAAAGATTGGCCGGATAAATAGCCATATCCTCTAATTTCTCTATGGTTTTTCCGGAAACCGGGTCAATTGCAGAAAGTTCTTCAATATCATCACCAAAAAAAGAAATGCGGTAAGCATGATCAAGATAGGCCGGATAAATATCAACAGTATCGCCTTTAACCCTAAAGGTTCCACGTTTAAAATCTGTTGTAGTTCTCGAATATAAAATCTCAACCAAGCTATGCAAAAATGCATTCCTCGAAATCCTTAAGCCCACGCCAAAACGGAAAACCATCCGGGAAAAATCTTCGGGATTACCCATACCATAAATACAGGAGATGGATGATACCACGATAATATCGCGTCTGCCGCTCATTAACGAAGAGGTAGTGCGTAACCGGAGTTTTTCAATCTCTTCGTTTATGCTCAGATCTTTTTCGATATAAGTATTGCTTGATGCGATAAAAGCTTCTGGCTGATAGTAATCGTAATAAGAGACAAAATAATTCACCGAATTTTCAGGGAAGAAATTTTTGAACTCGCCGTAAAGCTGCGCCGCCAAAGTTTTATTGTGACTCAAAATCAGGGTAGGTTTTTGCGTCTGCTCGATCACATTGGCTACCGTAAATGTTTTTCCCGATCCCGTAACGCCTAGTAAAGTTTGATAATGTTCGTTGGCATTTACGCCATCTACCAATTGTTTTATCGCGTTCGGCTGATCTCCGGTGGGTTGATATTCTGAGGTGATTTTAAATTTCATGGGATAAATCAAACTTAGTTAAAATTGATCTTTAAATCAATTTTAATGTGCTCTCCTCCGCTTATAAAAACATAAACGGCTGGGAGGAAATATACGGTTTAGGCTGCAAAATCTAAAACAGGAGAAAGTCAGGAAAGTTGGGGTAAGAAGAAATTTATTCCCTTCAGAATTTTATAACCTTCAATATTCAAATACCCTTTTAGGCTGACTAGAGGCGTTCAAACCTAGTAAATCGAAAGTTAAACTTTTGATTTACTAGGTTAATGTGTATGTTTGTGTATGTTGATTATTAGAAATCTTGCATCCCATTTAAGAAATAGGCTTAAAAAATCTCCAGCTATTGCTATTCTCGGGCCGCGGCAGGTCGGAAAAACTACGCTGGCAAAAGATTTAAGCAGTGACTATATATATCTCGATATGGAAAATCCTAGGGATGTTGCTAAACTACAAGATGCTTACACTTTTCTCGAAAGCCTCCAAGATCATACTGTAATTATTGATGAGGTTCAGTTGTTACCGGCATTATTTTCTCTGTTGCGACCATTAATTGACGCTAAAAGAATACCGGGAAGATTTATATTGTTAGGATCTGCTTCACCAGAATTGGTTAAAGGGGTTTCTGAAACCCTGGCAGGTAGAATTTCTTATAATGAATTATGTCCCATCGGACTAACTGAACTACCTGATACAATAGGTTTTGAACAACACTGGTTTCGAGGCGGATTTCCAGAATCCTTACTATCAGAAAACGACTTGCTTAGCAAAGAATGGATTGATGATTTTATCGTAAGTTATGTAGAAAGAGACTTAGCAAAGATGTTTGGCGTCGATTTGGCCCCGATGCTTCTAAGAAATTTCTGGAGTATGCTTGCGCATTTAAACGGAAATCTATTTAATGGGGAATCCTTTGCAAGATCTTTAGGAGTAAGTGCACCTACTGTAAATCGGTATTTAGATTTTTTAGAGGGAGGTTTTTTGATCAGACGATTACAACCATGGTTTGTTAATTCCAAAAAGCGTTTAATTAAGTCGCCAAAAACATATATCAGAGATACGGGCATTTTACACCGTTTATTAAACATCCCAAGTTACAGTGATTTGTTTGGCCATCCAGGTGTTGGCGCATCCTGGGAAGGTTATGTAGTTGAGCAGATTTATCAAATAAAGGATAAGCAAACGGGCCTTTTTTTTTACCGTACACAAACTGGGGCAGAATGTGATTTAATCCTTGTGCAGGGAATTACTCCAATTGCATGTATTGAAATCAAACTATCAAATGCACCCACCATATCTAAAGGATTTGTCAATTGTATAAATGATCTGGAACCAAGATACAGATATATTATTACGCCAAATAGCGAAACTTACCTATCATCAAACGACATCACAGTAACCAATATCAAACATTTCTTATCGAACATCCTACCTCAGATACAATAAAAAAACCTGCTGAAATCAACAGGTTTTTTTATTGTCAGGCGTCATTCTCGCGCAGGCGGGAATCTTAATGCCACCAGCTTAAAGATTTCTCCTCCCTCGGCCGTGGTTTGTGTCCCCACGAACCACTAATTATTATTTACCCAAGCTGAAATTGTTCAGTTTCGGTCTGTCAGGACACAGACCGAGGTGTTAAGCGATCGTCATTCTCGCGCAGACGGGAATCTTAATGCAATCTACAAATCCTACTAAGGCATTACGATTATTCATAAGTTTTCTTTTTATTCAAAGGCATTCATGAGCACTACGTGGTTCCCAATCATTTGGAAATGACGATCGATCAGGATAATAATGCGGCTATTTACCCGCTGCAGCCTGCATTGGGTTTTTACCAACCGACTGGCCTCTTACTGCCCCACCAGCTTTGGTTTTATATACCTTAAACTTACTTTCTTTTGCTTTACCGCCCCAAGTGTTATTTGAGGTGTCGATATCTGCAGTTTCGCGTAATGGATCAATTAAAATAGAAGCTACTTCTTTATTTTTAACATAAAACTTAGCTGTTTTCAACTCATTATGTCTCCAGATCTGAGCTGGAATACGGTCTATTTCCTTTGTTCCATCTTTATAGGTAAACTCAACAATGATAGGCATTACCAAGCCTCCTTTATTGCTAAAGCTCAGTTCGTAAATAAATTTGTTGCCATATTGGTCCTGCTCTGCTGAGGGAACCGCTTCTAATGTTGCAGCAGTTTCTGTTTTGGTAGCAACCGTGGTATCAACTGTAACCATTCCCCTATCATATTTATAGTAGAAATCTTGTGCTGCAGGAGTTTTATCTACATAAAAATTATTTTTCTTATCCTCACGGTTCCTGATTTTCGAAATATCTTCAAAGGCATTAACGGCGGGCTTATCAATTTTAACCATTTTCGATTTGGCTTCTGGGAAATCCTTAGGGAAATCGGCTTTCGCAAATTTCACGCTATCCAAAGATATATCACATGGATCGGTTCCATAAAACCAACCTCTCCAAAACCAATCTAAATCTTCGCCACTAGCATCTTCCATGGTACGGAAAAGATCTGCAGGTTCAGGATGTTTAAAAGCCCATCTTCTCGAATATTCTTTAAATGCGTAATCGAAAAGTTCTCTTCCCATGATAGTTTCGCGAAGAATATTTAAACCGGTAGCGGGTTTCGAATACGCATTCGGACCGAAACGGGTGATATTTTCAGAGTTGGTCATAATTGGCTCCAGCTCATCCTTTGGCAGTTTCATGTAATCTACAATGGTATAGGCCGGTCCTTTTTTACTTGGAAATTTGTTGTCCCAAAGCTCTTCAGTCAAATACTCAACAAAAGAATTTAGTCCTTCATCCATCCAAGTCCATTGGCGTTCATCACTATTTACAATCATCGGGAAGAAGTTATGTCCAACCTCGTGAATAATTACACCTAACATCCCATTTTTAGTGCTTTCGCTGTATGTTCCATCCGTATCTGTTCGGCCATAGTTAAAACAGATCATTGGGTATTCCATTCCATTTGCGGCTTCAATACTTTGTGCAACAGGGTAAGGGTATGGGATGGTAAAATCTGAATAGGTTTTAATGGTATGCGCTACCGCACGGGTAGAAAACTTACTGTAAAGGTTGTACGCTTCCTTTCCATAAAAACTCATGCACATTACGGTATTGTTATTGGCCTGAATTTTTTGAGGCATGGCATCCCAGATAAACTTACGTGAGGATGTCCAGGCAAAATCGCGGACATTGTTCGCATTAAAAACCCATGTTTTTTTAGCTGTAGATTTTTTGGTTTCTGCCAGTTTAGCTTCAGCCAAGGTTTGTATTTCTACAGGCGCGGCCGCAGTTTTAGCAGCATTATACCTACTTAATTGAGTTGGATTTAAAACAGCGCTATAATTGATACACTCCCCCGTTGAACCGACCAGGTGATCAGCCGGAACAGTCATTTGAACTTTGAAATCGCCAAAGGTTAAGGCAAACTCGCCTCTACCCGTAAACTGATGGTTCTGCCATCCCTGAAAATCGCTATATACACATAAGCGTGGGTACCACTGGGTCATGGTAAAAAGGTAGTTCCCATCGGTTGGGAAAAACTCGTAACCTCCACGGCCGCCAACACTCATCCGGTCAGAAATTTTATAGTTCCAATCGATATTGAAGATAAATTTTTGCCCACTTCTCAGCGCTACAGGCAAATCTACCCTCATCATGGTTTTGTTAACCGTATAGGGTAAGTTTTTACCGGCTGCATCGGTTAATTTGGTAATATTTATACCAAAACCATTATTTCCTGTTACACTTAACTGATCTAAATTTTTAGTGGTTCCGGTAGCAGGCATTTTAGTCGCATCCTGGTAATTCGCATTGCGATCCATGCTATGCTCGTTTTCATCAAGCTGCAACCAGATATAAGTTAATGGATCAGGAGAATTATTGGTGTAAGTGATCGTTTCAGATCCGGTTAATAACAGATTTTTTTCATCCAGCTCGCATTTGATGTTATAATCGGCACGTTGCTGCCAGTATTTAACACCAGGCGCTCCGCTGGCTGTACGTTGTTCATTAGGTGTTGGCAAAATGGTGCCCAACTGCTCAAACTTATTCCCATGGTTACTCCCTGGGTTATTCTGAGTATTTTGGGCCATAGCCAGGCTACCAGAAAAGAATAGCAGGCCGGTTAAAGTAAATAGTTTATTCATGATATGGTTTATTAAAAAGGAATTCGTTCTAAAGCCATTTTTAAAGCCAGGCTAAATACGGCTGCTGATATAAATAAAACCCAGTTCATACGCTTTATGCGGGTATAATTAAAAATTAAAAAGGTAATTAAAAGAATGATGATTACCATAAAAACTTGTCCGGCTTCCAAGCCTACATTGAACCCAAATAGGCCCCAGCCAATATTCTGATCTTTGGCCAGCATGATCCGGATGGAGTTTGCAAAGCCCATTCCATGAATAAGACCAAAACCAAGCGCCAAAAAATAATTGATCTTAATTGATTTTAAGGAGAAATTCTTTCTAAACAAATTGCTGATTGCGGTAATTACAATGGTACAGGGAATTAAAAATTCTACCCATTTGCTATCAAACCTGATCATATCCAATACACTTAAAAGTAAGGTAAAGGAATGGCCAATGGTAAAAGCCGTAACCAATATAAGCACCTGTTTTAAATTGACATAACTGTAAATGGCAACCAGTGCCAAAATAAACAGCTGGTGGTCTAAAGCATCGGCACTGATGATATGCGTCCAACCCAATTTAAAATAAAAGATAAAATCTTGTAACGGCATGAATAATAAGCTAACTATTGAGAATGAAATAGTTTACAATAGCTAAAATTATATTTTTAATTACAAAAACCCCAAATATCTTGTAAACAAAAGTCTAAATACCAAATTTGTTACTATTCTTTAGGTTATTTAGTGCTTTTTGGCGAAGTTTTACCGCAAACAACTGGGTTTACAGTTGTAAACAAAATTGTTGTTTAATATACATAGCCAATACGGTAACTTGGTACTTATAACTATTGGTCTTCTATTCAACATTATGCTTTGGCTTAAATATTATTTACAAAAACCAGAAAAGGGTTTCGATCCTGTTCCAAAAGCTTTTGCTGAAAAATATGCGGCTCATGAATATAAAAAAATTGACAGCAAGGTAATAGATTTTATAAAAACCCACTTAGGTGATTTCGAAAACAAAACTTTACTTGATCTGGGTGCCGGGCCCGGGCAATATAGTATTGAATTTGCCAAAAGGGGCGCAAAAGTAACCTGGCACGATATCAGCCAGAATTATTTAACAATAGCAAGAGCAAAAGCTCGGGACCAAAATATAACAGTAAATTTTTCATTGGGCTATTTAGAAGAAGCCCATGGCAAGTTCGATATTATTTTTAACCGCATATGTTGGTATTATTGCATTAACGATTACTGTTTTGCAAAATGTATCTACAACTTAATCAAAGAAAACGGCTACGGTTTTATTGTGGTTAACAATGAGAAATTTCTTCGTGAAGAACTTGCAAAAGAATCGGGTTTTAGAAAATTGGCCATTAAAATAAGCTTTTGGCTCAATGAAAATTTCAATATTAAGCTTACACATGTTCATCCATCCCATAAGAAACTAAGTAAAATATTTGCCCGCTTAAATTTCAGGCACTTACATGTAGAACAATGTGGGCATAACACCTTAATTACATTTAACAAGTAGAAGATTATGTGTTAACTTTGCCCCTTTAAGGAAAGATTTAATATGTTGATGCGTAAATTAAAATATAGCTTTTTGCTTTTGTGTGTTGCTTTTTTTTCTGTTGGAGCAGGAATAAAACACCCTTTGCATGTAAGCACAACTGAAGTAAACTTTAATACCAAGGATAAAACCTTAGAAGTAAGCTGTAAAATCTTTTCTGACGACTTTGAGGCAATTTTAGCCAGATTATACAAACAGAAAACCGATCTGAGCAATCCGAATATGAAGAAGGCAATGGATGAATTGGTGAAAAAATATCTACTTTCTCATTTACAGCTAAAAGCCAATGGCAAAGCGGCTTCAATGAACTACATCGGATTTGAGATCGATCATGAAGCTACTAATATTTATCTTGAGGTAGAGAAAATTCCGTCCGTAAAATCGGTTGAGGTGAGCAACACTATTTTATATGATATGTTTGATGATCAGATGAGCATTGTACATCTAGTAAAAGGCCCTAACCGTAAAAGCACAAAAATCCTTTACCCTGAAAAAAAGTTCACAGCAAACTTTTAATTGTAATTTTTGTATTAAATTACGGCTCAATGTTAAATTACCGTTAATTTTAGAAGGCAATATTATTTAGGTTAATATCTGCTGAGAAATATTTCTTGTAATCTTTTTTTAAATACCGTGTTGTTAAAATAAGTTATGCATCTAATCATCTTCTCCAACATATTAACGTCTCGGATAAAATATATCTTTAATTTTATTTTTAAAGATATTCTTAAAACAGAATTGGAATTTACAGGCAATAGCCAATATTTTCTACAGAGCGAGCATGTCAAAATCAGTTATGGCGAAGAGCCATTGGGTGAGGAACTTTTTTTTAAGTGTACCGCTTTACTCTTCTCCAACAAATTAGAAGAATTTAAGCCAAAAACCATTCCTTTTAGCGAATATCAGGCTCCTTTTCCGGTTGCACAATCTGCCTTGCCATTTGATGTTTTTGCTGCCTCATTTTTTATATTAAGCCGTTATGAGGAATATTTTTATCCCAAAAAAAATGAAGAAGAATTTAGGCCATCAAAAAGCCATCAGCATAAATGGAAGATTTTAGATAAACCGATTATTGATGAATGGGCATTGATCATTAAAAGTTTGATCAAAAACAAGCATCCACATTTTAAGTTCCACGAAAAGAATTTTCAGCACCAGCCAACCGTTCACTTCAATATTTTGCCCAACTTACCCGAGGGATTATTAAATAGGACCAAATTTATTTTCAGTGCTATCTTTAAAAAAGATAACAATTACCTGAGCTCGAAATTTGACAGGTTAACAGGGGTAGGGATTAATAATGAGCATGTTTTAGATGAGGTAAACCAGCTATTTTCTTCAAAAAAAAGTAATCCGCTCTATTTTGTCGATTTTCCTGACGTGCCGATAAATTACATTAGGATAAATGGCGTTTCAAAAATACTTAGCAATCAATCAGTTGGACTATTAAGGCCTTGTGCCAGCGATAAGCAAAAAATGCTCGAGATTAAAGAAGGCCTTGTTAAGCTCAAAAAAATCAACCCAAACCCTGCACCTGTAAGTAGTCAGCAGTTAGAAGTATTAAAATTCCCCATTTGTTATTTAAATATTCTTAATTCCGGTATTACTTCCGATTATTCTATGGGTTATAGTAATGTACCGGGCTTTAGGGCCGGAACCTGTACGCCATTTAACTGGTATGATCTTCAGCTCGAAAAAGTAACCCCTTTAATCGTTAATGCTTACTGCCTCACCGATTATATTCTTCAGTTTTTAACGCATGAGGCAGCCACTAAAACAATACACCAATATATCGGTGCAGTGAAGGTAGTAAACGGTACCTTTTATAGCAGTTGGAGTCTAAAAAGTCTGTCTTCAAATGCAAAATACAAAAAACTAAAATCGCTGTTTAAAGAAATGCTCGATTATGCCGGAAATTGATTTTAATTTAATTTATCCGGCTTAAAATTGCTAATTTTAGTAATTAAACGTCCCAAGGAATAAACCTATAAGATACCGGAGACATTATTATGATTTTTGATGTAAGCAAGACAAAATCTATCGCCAATACCTTTATTGCCGAACTTCGGGATGAGAACATTCAGAAAGATTCGATGCGTTTCCGCAAAAACATGGAAAGGCTTGGTGAGTTTTTTGCCTACGAAATCAGCAAATCATTGGAATATACCATTCAAGAAATCGTAACCCCTTTGGGTGTATCGTCCTGTGAGGTTTTAACTCAACAACCCGTTTTAGCTACTATACTCCGAGCGGGGCTGCCACTTCAACAAGGTTTGCTTAACATCTTCGACAAAGCCGAATGCTGTTTTATTTCTGCTTATCGAAAAGTAAAGAAGAGCGGCGATTTTGTAATCCAGATGGACTACATTTCTACCCCAGATCTAGAAGGAAAAGTTTTGATTATGGCCGATCCAATGTTGGCAACCGGACAAAGCATGGTGATGTGCTGTAAAGAACTGATCAACCGCTACAAAATTGCAGAACTTCATATCGTTGCCGCAATAGCCAGTACAGAAGGTGTTGCGCATGTACGCGCCAATCTGCCTAAAGCAAAACTTTGGCTTGGAGCAATCGACGAAGAAATGACCAGTAAATCTTATATCGTGCCGGGACTTGGCGATGCTGGCGATCTGGCTTACGGGGAAAAGGTTTAGTTTTAGTCCAAAATCTATAACCGTTAACAACTTATGAATATAATAATTCAACAGTATGATTAAATGAACTATTATGAAAGAAATAGTTAAAGTGACATTTCATTCATAATAATAATTAAACACATATTTGGATAGATTGAATCCAATCATTACCTACTGAATCGTTCAGGCAAGTTAATAGTCAGATTTTTTATCTAGTTTTTTAATCATTCTTGTAATAGCAAAAAATTGCTGGGCGATTATTGCCTTGGAACATTTGTAATATATGAAAGCAAATGAATCCTATTGAGGAAGAACAGCTACAGGTTTCCCATTTAATCCCTCGTTTACCAAATAAGTGACAAACCTGGAAAATGCACTGATATTTTGCTCAACACTTGCCTGTTCCAGTGCCTTCATATATTCATCTCTTTTTTCTACTGGAATTACTGTCCAAGGGTATCCCCCCGAAGCCAACATTGCATTCATCAGAAATCGACCCATTCGCCCATTGCCATCCATATAGGGGTGAATGAAAACAAAAACAAAATGCCCCAAAACCGCCCTTACCGAAGCTTCAGGCTCAGCCTCCAAAAGTTCAAATAGTACAGGCATGCAATCCCTCATTGCATCAACACTCAACGGCACGTGCTGTGAATTACTAATATATACCTGATTATTGCGATAACCAGCCAGATCAGAAGCTTTCAAAATACCTGCGGCAACGCTTGGATCAAATAACTCACGATACCAACGCGGATGATCTTGATCAACCTGTCCTCCCGGATTTTTACCATTTAGGATCTTTTTTACCGACTCTTTCACTACCTGAAAAGTCTGAAAATAGCCGCGCGCAGCCATTGCGTCCTTCTGCCTTCTATCCTCCGCACTCCCTTGGGTATTCCAGGTATCTGAACTGACCCTTTCTATCAGTTCAGGTGTTACTCTGTATCGCTCTATAGACAAAGAGTGATAAGCATCGGTAACATACATCGAGTCCACATCATCAAGATAAGCTTCATGATCTTTAGGAAGCCCAAGTGATGCTGGAAAATCCTGTATTACCTCTTCTCGCATTTGTTGCCACATAAGCTTAATACGATTAACAAAAGGAGACCGTTCCCGTGAAGAAAGATCTATAGCAAGTCTAGTCTGAAAAGGATCATCTTCCCGTACATCGTAACCTGCTTGCCGCATGGTTTCAATGATCTGATCAGCAATCCTTTCACGACCGATATTTCTAAAGGCGCCAGCTAGGCGGCCAGCGATTACTGAATGACCATTTTCAAGTAATACAGGAAGTAACTCAGAAGCATCTCTGATTAATGAGAGCGCTGTCCGCGCATCAAGCCCATTACCGCCAAACGAAGCAGCAGAACAGTAAATAAGAGCGCCCTGTAAACTATACATTCTTATGCCCTTTTCCACAGTAATCAATTCAGAGGCGGGGAGATCTGCTCTATAATTAAATAAAGACGTGTTGTGCCCCAATGAGGTCGGATTATTGTTCCCATTAGGCGATCGCAAAAACAACTGAGCAGGAACAGACCAGTTCCCTGCATGAATCCTCAGTGACTGATCGGCTGATAAAATCCAATCATTACCATATCTGGAATTTAGAAATTTCACACAGAAATCCCAATACGAGCTATACCAGGAAGTTGTTTCGCCGGGACCGACAGTAGGATCAGAGCTCACATACCAACCTTTGATTACCTCCTTTATAAAACCATTTTTCAGCAATATCTCGCGGTAGACACGATTAGGTAAATCAGCAACAGTTATTGCTACTTCGTTTCTATCCTGCAAATCCTTTAGCTTATGTAGTGCCGCTGCAAATCTTTCCTGTGGTGTTGCCATTTGTATTTTTTTAATAGAAACTTCTATTCCCCTGATCCATAATGCTATAATACAAATGTATAAATTTTTCGGGGTATTTCTATTAAATGGTGTTGTGGCATTTCTATTAAGTGATGTTGTGGTATTTTTATTAAATGACGTTGTGTACTTCAATCAAGTTTTGCATATGGCATTAAAAATGATGATTCCAGGAATTGTTCAAAAAACAATGATACCAGGAAATCACAAATAATAAGCTACCAATCCATCATTCCCATATGATATGATAAACATCCGTTAGTTAAAAAATGAAGCAATCACGATGGTCAAATAATCTGACGAATTGTTATAATCAAAAATCATTAGGCTACCTTTGTGAAAATCATCACTCATGAAAAAGCACATTTTCTTCGACCTTGACCACACCATTTGGGATTTTGACCGTAATGCCGAAGAAACATTAAACGAGCTATACCAAACCTATAAACTAGAGGAGCTTGGCTTAAAATCGTGTGCGGACTTTATTACAACATATACCGAAAATAACCATCAGCTCTGGGCCGATTATCATTTGGGAAAAATTACCAAAGATTTTTTAAGATCGGAAAGGTTTAACAAAACATTCATTCAATTAGGTATTCATCCTGATGCGGTACCTCATCAATTTGAGGACGATTATGTAAATATCTCACCCACCAAAACCAATTTGTTCGATGGGGCAGAAAATGTTTTGGGCTACCTACAGCAAAAATATACCCTACATATTATTTCTAATGGCTTTAAGGAAACAACCTTAACCAAAATGAACCTCTCTAATCTTAATCCTTATTTCGAAAACGTAATTATCTCAGAAGACGTGGGTGTAAATAAACCAAACCCTATTATTTTCGAATATGCATTGGATAAAGCAAAGGCTTTAAAAGAAGAAAGTATCATGATCGGTGATAGCCTTGAAGCTGATATTTATGGTGCTTTAAATTTTGGTATGGAGGCTATATTTTTCAATCCATTACAGAAAGAAAAACCTGGTGATGTGCAGAAAGAAATTGTACATCTCGAAGAATTATTGAAACTTTTTTAGTTTTACCCTTTTTTGTTTGGTTTTGGCATTCGTTTGGCATTAGCTTAAAACACACACAAATGAAACCTTAATTAAAATGAAGAAAACCATCTTTTTAGGATTGGCAATGCTTTTTGCTACCCTAAGTTTCGCTCAAAACAACCGCAGTTCTGCCGAAGTATTTCTGCAAATTACCAAACCGGGCAGGTATACAGTATACTTAGACGATGAAGTGGTGGGGTCAGCTACTGGCAGATTTCGTTTTTACGATGTATATAATTCTAAACCCGAGTTGTCTATAATGCAAGGCGATAGATTAATCCTAAGAGAGCGGATTAACGTAAATGCACAGGAGCGTCTCATTTTAGGTTACGATAACGGCAGGCTGAATGTAATTAAACAACTTAGCCTGTTTCGCAACAATCAATACGCTCTAGATGATTTTTATGATTATACGGGGGATCTCAATACGGGCCCTATTCAACCAACTCTAGCTGACCTAAACTATAGGCTATTATCGCCTGAAGCTTTTCAAGAATTTTATACCAGCTATAAAAAATCAAGTTTTGATAATGAAAGGGTGGGACTCATCAACGCGGTAAATAAGAAAGCTTCATTTTCCAGTAGTCAATGCAAACTCATACTCAAAGCATTTACTTTCGATACTGAACGTTTAAAAACTGCCAAAAGCCTCTATCAAACGGTTGTATATCCACAAAATTATTTTACAATCGCCGAAACATTCGAATTTTTCAACTATAAAGATGAATTCTTAAAATATTTGGAGAAACAGTAATTCAGCTTATCTTTATTAAATGACGGCTGCAAAAATAAAGGCATCGATACATAAAATTGTTGATGCCTATAAATCGAAATTATCTCACTATTCTGAGGATATTTTTCAAACTACGCCACCCATTGCCGGATGGAGTTACAGCGAAGTATATTCGCATATTTTCGATTCAAGCCTGCTCTCGTTAATTGCGCTCGAACGCGCAGCAAGTGGTAAAGGCGAAAATAAACCCACACATTTTATTGTAAAACTGATTTTGGTTTTAGGCACTTTACCACCGGCAAAACAGTATAAAGTTCCGAAAAGACTGGCCGAGCGTGTTAAAAAAATCAGCAAAACAGAAGCCCTCGATTTTATTTTAGAGTTTGAAAAAGGTCTTGATGATAATTATCCTGTAATTGCCCATGCAAAAGCCAATTGTAAAACAAAACACCCACGGCTAGGTTATTTAAATGCCAAACAATGGCTAAGGTTTATCGAAATTCATTTAAAACATCACCTCAAGCAGCTAGAAAGAATAGAAAAGAGTTTTTAGACGTAAATTAATTTCGCCATATTTGAGTAAATTAATCTCAGTCCCATGAAAAACGCTTTTTACCTGTTAGCCTTAACGCTACTTTGCGCCTGTAATAGCGAAAGAAACAAACTGCTCAAGCTGTTATTCCAACACCTACGGGAATACAGGGACTTCAAAAAAGCAATACTGTGCAGCCCGCAGCGCAAAGTGCCAAAACTAACCTAATTTTCAATCCGCCACATGGCGATGCAGGCCATACCTGTGCTTTAGCAGTTGGTGCACCATTACACCAAACAGTTGCCGTTCAACCACAAAAAAGCGCTAGTCCACAACCGGTAACGATTCCGGCGCCTCCTATAGTAAATACATCAGGTAAAAAACTTAATCCTAAACATGGAGAGCCTGGCCACAGATGTGACATAGCTATTGGGGCACCGCTGGATAGCAAACCAACTCAGGTAGTTACCACACAGCCTGCTGTAGTGAAACAAACTTTAGCGATAAAAACAGGAAAGGGTTTGAACCCACCTCACGGCCAGCCCAACCATCGATGCGATATTGCTGTAGGTGCACCTTTAAACAGCAAACCTGCTCCGGTGGTAAATACTGTTCCTGTACCAACACCTGAAACCAAAACAACAGAAACAAAAGCGCTGGAGACAAAAAGTGAAGGGAAATAATAGTACATATATTGTGTACTTAATATTTTGAATTTTCAGCACCTAACTTAACGCACATTTTTTTACATCTTTGCGTTAATGAAATTACCCGCCATAAAAGGTTTTGATGAAGAAGCATTTAACAAGTATTTAAAAAATACGGGGTGGGTGATATTTGGCAAAGGGCTCAGCCTTATTGTAAATGTATTAATTACAAGCTACCTAGGCCCTATTTTATTTGGAGATTTAAGTTTTGGACTGTCTTTGGTAGCTATACTTGCTGCAGTAGGCGCCTTAGGGCTTGATACTTTCATTATCCGTGAAATTATTCAGGAACCCGATAAGCGTGATGAAATTCTTGGTACTTCGTTATGGCTCAGAATAGCTACAAACGGCTTACTTATCCCTATTGCCATTGGTATTTATTTAATCAGCCATAATTTATCATCAAATCCCGGGACTCCCTTAACCTTACTTATTGGCCTGCTTGCTTTCGCATCTTTTTTTAAATCATTTAATGTTATAGATGCGTATTTTCAGTCTCAGGTACAATCCAAATATGTTGTACAAGTTCAGAACGTCTGTCTGGTTACGATTTCAATAATTAAAGTAGCCATTATTGTGTTATCGCTTCCCTTGATTTATATTGTATTTGCATATGTTTTAGAAGGATTGATCTTGGCGGCAGGCCTGATAATCGTTTATCAGAAACGAGGCTTTAGTATTTTTAATTGGCGTTTCGACAAACAACGAGCGAAATCCTTATTAAGAAAATCATCTCCACTTATCCTTTCAGCTGTAATGGTTTCCATTTATATGAAGATAGACGTGGTGATGCTTAAAAGTGTTGGTAGTAAAGCCATTGGGATTTACAGTTCCGCACAAAACCTCAGCGAGGCTTGGTATTTCATTCCGGTTGCAATTGTTACCTCTGTATTCCCTGCTTTATTAAATGCCCGGAAAACAGATCTAGACCGTTATCAAAAGCGGCTTAAAAACCTTTACGATCTACTAATTTTTATAAGTTTACCTGTTGCCTTATTTATCAGCTTTTTTGCCGCAGATATTATTCACCTTATTTACAGAGGTAAATATGATGGTGCTGGTCCGATGCTGTCGATCCATATCTGGTCAGGGATTTTTGTATTTCTAGGTACCGCAAGTTCCCAGTATTTAGTTGCCGAGGGCTTTACCAAAATCTCATTTTATAGAACAGCCGCAGGTGCTATAATCAATATTCTGCTTAATCTTTGGTTAATTCCAAAATATGGTGGTGTAGGGGCATCAGTTGCAACCCTCATAGCCTGTTCTGTATCAACATTTTATCTTTTATTAATCCCTAAAACCAGGCAACAAGGTATAATGATGTTAAAATCATTATTTTTGGTCACCGCATTTCAAAAAATATTTAAACGTTGAGCACTCTAAAAGCATTAACCACATTAATTGCAAAGCCAAGCAGGCTTAAGGCATTATTATCATACGGACATAAAGGCTATCTGAACAGCATTGGCTGGTTCACGGCTTTTGATAAAAAACAGGCCGTAGACGGGCAAGGAAAAGCATTGCCATGGGTAACCTATTCGTTTATCGATTTTATTAAAGAACGCATAAACAAAACACAGCATATTTTCGAATATGGCTCTGGCAGTTCTACTATTTTTTATGCCGAAAGAGCTGGCTCGGTAACTTCTGTGGAGCACGATAAAGGCTGGTTTGATAAAGTAAAAAATACAAGTCTGGCCAATGCCGAGATGATATTCTGCCATTTGGAAAAAGATGGGGAGTATGCCAAAAAAGCAACCTTGCTCGATAAAAAATTCGACATTATTATTGTTGATGGTCGCGACCGTGTAAACTGTTGTAAGTATAGCGTTGATGCTTTATCAGAAAGCGGAGTATTAGTTTTGGATGATAGTGAACGTGAAGTTTATCATCCTGCCTGTGTGCTTTTAAAGGCTCAAGGTTTCAAAGAAATCAGCTTCAGTGGGATTTCACCAGGCCTTTTTTACGAAAAAGCAACCTCAGTTTTTTATAAACAGGATAATTGTTTAGGTATTTAAATCAGTAAGCATCATGTTAAGCGAAGAAGTAAAAACGGCCTACGATAATTTTTATACCAATAGCGATGTAGCATGGAGAATGCTTGGCGCAAAATATAAAGCACAGAACATTGTTGATGTTTGCAAAGGGTTAAAGCCTAAAAAAGTGCTCGAGGTTGGCGCTGGAGATGGCAGTATTTTACATTTTTTAAATGAATGGCATTTCGCGCCCGAACTCTACGCTTTAGAAATTGCACAAAGTGGTGTCGACATTATAAAAGACCGTAACCTCGCCAGTTTAAAAGAAGCACAAACTTTTGATGGGTATCAAATCCCTTATGAAGATGATGCATTTGATCTGATTATTCTTGCGCACGTTTTAGAACACGTAGAGCACGAAAGGATCCTGATCCGTGAATTGAAAAGGGTAGCAAAATATATTGTTGTTGAAGTACCTAAAGATTATCGCTTTGGTGTAGACCAAAGAATGAAACATTTTCTGGATTATGGGCACATTAACATGTACACCCCAACTTCTTTAAGGTTCTTGTTGCAGAGCGAGGGATTAGAAATTCTAGAAGATAAAGTTTCGATGACTGCACCAGAAACGGTAAAGTTTAATGAGTTTATTAATAGAAAAGCACCTAAAACTTTTTCTAAAAAATTAAAAATCGAACTGGAATACCGGATTAAAAAAACCTTAGGCAATTTGTTTGGGAAGAAAAAGCAAGAACAGTTTGCCAATGCCTATACGGTGTTAACCAAAAAATCAGACCATAATCTACATATATTTTAGATAATTAAATGGGAATACAGAGGGCAAGATTTATCCAAACTTATATGAACCTTAAACCTCTTATATGGTGAAACTGTAACTGGATATACTGTTATCTTAATAATTGGAATTTTATTCTGACCATTTAACCATATAAGGAATAGAAGAAAATATAAGTGTATTGCTCTTGCCACCAAACTTTAATTTAATATATTGCAATAGAAATTAAATTCTGTTAAAAATACATCCCTATTTATCATTTAATAAAAATAAAAAAGGAATGCTATTAACCAGAAATTATTTAAAGGACTTAGTTTACAAGGTAAACGGAGCAGCTATTGAGGTCCACAGAACATTAGGCCCAGGGCTTTTAGAATACACGTATCACAAATGCATGATTCACGAGCTGGAAATCAGAAATATCAATTTCAAATCGGAGCTAACCGTCCCAATAGATTATAAAGGACTAATAATTGATTCAGAACTAAGGTGTGATTTGCTAATTGAAGACTCCCTAGTCGTTGAATTTAAAGCCGTTGAAAACGTTGCACCAATCCATGTGGCCCAACTACTAACTTATATGAAATTACTAAGGCTACCACTCGGACTAATGATAAATTTTAATTGTTTACATATCTTTTCAGAAGGCCAAAAAACATATGTAAACGAGATATATGAATCAATTTATTAATATATTTTTGCTTTACCTTATATGAACCTTAAATTTCTTATATGGTGAAAGGTGTAGCCAACTTATTATTGTGGTTAACCCTATAAAGCTTCAATCATAAAACAAAAATGCAAAACCTTGCCCCAATAGCACTTTTCGTATACAACCGCCCGCAGCACACCGAGCGTACGTTACAATTCCTGCAACAAAATGAATTGGCAGCACAAAGCCATTTGTATATCTTTTCTGATGGTGCCAAAACAGATCAGGATAAAGAAAAAGTTGCTGAAGTAAGAAAAATCATCAAAAAAACAGAAGGTTTTAAATCGGTTAAAGTAATCGAAAGCAAGGTAAATGCAGGTTTAGCCAATTCGGTAATTGCAGGTGTAACCCAATTAATAGCAGAATACGATCAGGTAATTGTTTTTGAAGATGATCTGGTTACCTCTCCCCATACTTTAGCCTATTTCAATAATGCTTTAAACCATTACCGCGAAGAGGAAAGGGTAATGCATATAGGAGCTTATATGTATCCTCTAAAATCAGATCAACTTTCGCAATCGTTTTTCTACAGGGCGGCCACAAGTTGGGGTTGGGCCACATGGGGAAGGGCATGGAAAAACTTCGAACCAGATATTAACATCCTTATAAAACAGTTTGATAAAAAGAAAAGAGCTGCATTTTCCATCGACAATAAAATGAACTTCTGGAAACAGATGTTAGCGTTTAAGAAGGGAAAAAACAACAGCTGGGCAATTAGATGGTATGCTTCTATCTTTTTAAAAGGAGGCATCACACTTAACCCATCGCAATCACTCGTTAACAATATTGGCCATGATGGCACTGGCGTGCACTCAGGAATAAATGATATCTACAACGTAATTATCAACCCCAAGCCCATTGTTGAGTTTCCGACCACAATAGCCGAAGACCCCATTGCATACAAAGCCATCAAAAGCTTTTTGATTAAACGGAAAGGCAATATGGTAACCCGTGTTAGGCGTTTTGTTAAAGAAAAGCTGGCACAATACTTTTCAAAGAAATAATTAAGCTGATATAGCTCACTGTTGTAGACAATTAAAAAAAATGACAAACCTTTTTTTAATTGTTTATGTTGCTTTTATACATCGAAACTATAAAATAAAAAAACATGAAAACGACAACAGCAACAGCAGAGGTATTAAACGATCTGGTTCAAATTAATAACGATCGTATTGAAGGTTATGAAAAAGCCCGTCAGGAATTAAAGGATGGAGATGCCGATCTGAAAACGCTATTTCTAAATATGATTGCCGAAAGCCAAAAATATAAAATGGCTTTGGCAACAGAAATATCGGCATTGGGTGAAGACATTGAAACCGGAACAACAAACTCCGGAAAAATTTACAGGGCATGGATGGATGTTAAAGCACTATTTACCGGCCACGACCGTAAAACTGTTTTAAACAATTGTGAGTTTGGAGAAGATGCAGCACAAAATGCATATAAAATGGCATTAGAGGAAGAGGATCTTCCTTCAAATATCAGAGATTTAATCTCTGACCAAAAAGCATCGTTAAGAGTATCGCATGATGAAATTAAAAGATTACGTGATGCGCAAGCATAAGTGACCGAGATAAAACAGAAAAACCTCCTTCGATTTATTATCGGAGGAGGTTTTTTTATAGTATTTCGTCCTTTAGATTTGTTTTGATATTTTATTTAAGGATCACAAGTATTTACTTTGCTTAAATTATAAATCAGATTACCTAAAGCGGTAGCGGCACATTAAAAGTTCGTCAAGGTTTTTATGCCTATGAGATGATGCAATCCGCTACCGTTTTTTCCCTTAGTGACCAGAT
>NZ_JAUG01000084.1 GCF_000708285.2 Pedobacter borealis DSM 19626 | reverse complement strand
CCTCTATGAACACAAAACCACTGCGTTTTAGGTTTGGCAATGCTATTTGTTCTCTCCTACAACTGTTTTTTTATTTCTCCGGCTCTTGGGATTGACGGCGTTCTTCGGTTAAGACAAGGTGTTATTTGAGGAAGCTAGCAAAACGCCTAAAAATTCACCTCAAAAAGATATGTCCACACGATAGGTTCTGATTGGGATCGGTTAACCAGCTTAAAAACTCAGCACTTACCCCAATTTATTTTGGTCCCTGATGGCCATCGTGCACGATTATTTTGCGTAAAGCGCCAATAGCTGGCTTCCTTTACTTCCTTGTAAAGCTCTTGATTACTCAGATACCAGGTAGTTTCGTAATTGGTGAGTACGTGTACTTTATACTGTGCAGCTAGTGCAGCCATTCTTTCTGCCTGTTTAACTGTTATCGCCAACGGTTTTTCTACCATTACCGATATGCCGAGGGGAGTGGCAGCTTCTACTATAGCCAAATGTCCGCTTATGGTATTATATGCCAAAACAACATCAGGTTTCTTTTTCTTTAATAAATCAGGAAGGTTATTATAAAATAGGCTATCGGGAATTTATAGCGGTTTTTAAACCTTTTAACCAGCCCAGGATTACTTTCGGCAATACCAATAATGTTCACTTCAGCTTTTTGGTAGCTGTTCATGATGAGATAAATGTGATCGTGAGTTAGCCCTGCTATTGCCACATTTAATTTTTGCTGTGCTTTAACAGCGCAAGAAATAAGTAAAAAGCAAAGAATAAAGCCATTGGCTCTAAAAAAACACCTAATCAGATAAGTAGTCATCATACGCTCATTTCTAAAATTTGATGATTACCAAATTAGAAATTTAAAGAGCTCTTAATGCTGATACCTAAAAATATTACAATGTTGAAGATCGGAAAATGATTGACGAGAGTTAAGATGTAAATAAAAAGAAAAATCTAACGGGATGACTTAGTTTATTTCTATTGGCGAAAAACTTAGGTTTATTGATATAAAAATGTTTCAGATCTTTTATTTCTAAGTGGGAATTCCTTATTAATTGGCTCTAACTCTTGTTGCTCTTCTGTAATTAACAGGTCGTTGTATTTTTCTAGCAGATGAATATATTTATTCATCCAGAAATACACGGAATTATTATCCGAACCGATTTGTTTACCAGGATCTGCTGTTTGATTGATGGATTCGGCATTGTACTTGGGGAAAGCTTCTGGAAATGCCGAAGAAAGATCCTGACCTAATAACTTGCCTACCTGCCAAATTACTTCATGCCCAATTCTGTCTTGACCAAACCAGTTGTAAATTGTTCTGCGGCTTACATGAAGCTTCCTAGAAAGCTCACTGATGCCCATACGATCTCTACGCACTAAGCGCTCAAGGATTTCTCCTTGTTTTAATTGTTGTGTTGTCATTGAGATAATTAATTTTTAAAAAAATGAAAAAATAATTAAATCAGCTATCGGGGACGATTGACAATTCAAATGTAAGAATAAGTGTATAAGGTTGTATAAAAGGTGTTGATTTTTTGACATATATCAAACTACATTAGCGAATTACTGTGAAATACGCTCAAAATGAGTGATTTTTAAACCTACTTTTTACAAGAAATAACGTATTACTTTAAATACAATTACCGCAGAAATTGAAATTATTTGATCAAATCCTTATATTCATCATAAAAAAGACATGGCACAGAATAAAACTACCGAAAACGATTTAAGCGTTCCGGGCTTTTTAAATACCATTCCCGATGAAAATAAAAGGGCTGATTGTTTTAACCTATCGGATATTATAAGCCAAGTTACTGGTTTTAAAGCTAAAATGTGGGGCAATGCCATTGTAGGTTTTGGCAGTTACCATTATAAATATGAAAGTGGCCGTGAAGGAGATGCCCCTTTGGTTGGTTTTTCGCCACGCAAAGATGCCATAGCTTTATACCTATCATCGCAATTTAAATATCGTGAAGAACTACTGGCTAAATTTGGCAAACACAAAACAGCGAAAGCTTGTATTTACCTGAAAAAAATGAGCGATATCGATGTTGCGGTTTTAAAAGAAATGATTACCAATTCTGTAGAACGGATAAAAAGTTTATATCCTTAAAGATGGAAAATGTATGATGGAGCTGGAGCTACCGTTGAATAAGAGCGCTTTTCTTTTGCCAAAGCTGCACAAATTTATAGATATGTCATTCTGAGGGTCAATTTATTGTATAAAGATCAATATAAATGACAGGAGATATTAATGGAGATGAATCGCCTCCAAGTATCGTCATTGCGAGAAGGCTTTTTCAGCCGACGAAGCAATCTTTTTATCAAGGATCGTTAGCAGGAAAGATTGCTTCGTCGTTCCTCCTCGCAAGGACGACCTCTTTACTAGACCCATCAATGGCAGGAGTAGCGAAGGATCATTATCGCGATATTCCCAAGGGTCTGTTTTGCGGTTAAAAAGATTCTTCAGTACCTTCAGAATGACAGCAGAAAGGCATCCACATCATGATGTAAATAAGAAGTTACGCGATAATAAGTTAAATTTTACAATATTTGATTATTCCTTATTTCGAACAAAAAACTGGAAATGATTAAAAAACTACACCTCTATTTATTGATAGCGGGCGCTTGTGTTTCGCTTAATTCAGCCGCACAAGATGCAGTAAGCTACCAAACACCTCCAAAAGAAATAGCAGATTTATTACTCGCCAAGCCGACACCCGGTGTAAGTATTGATGGCAAAGCAGAATGGATCTTGTTTAGCGAGCGTAACTCTTATCCATCAGTAGAAGAACTAGCCTTGCCCGAGTACAGAATTGCAGGTTTAAGGTTAAATCCAAATAATTACTCGCCGAGCAGACAAACCTACATCAACAACTTCAGTTTAAAAAATATCAAATCCAACCAAACGTTTCAGGTTTCAGGATTGCCAGCACCATTATATGCCAGCAACATTAGCTGGAACCCCTCAGAAAATAAAATTGCCTTTACCCACACCACTCAAAAAGGAGTAGATCTTTACATTATTGATCTGGCTACAAAAAAAGCAGTCAAAACCAATAAGACTTTTTTAAATGTGGTTTTAGGTAGTGGCCTTACGTGGTTAAATGATAATACTATTATCTACCGTACGGTAACTAAACCAACAAGTGCCGCACCTACAAAACCATTGATGCCAAAAGGGCA
The DNA here is from genome assembly GCF_000708285.2 of Pedobacter borealis DSM 19626. Taxonomy (GTDB): domain Bacteria; phylum Bacteroidota; class Bacteroidia; order Sphingobacteriales; family Sphingobacteriaceae; genus Pedobacter; species Pedobacter borealis. Next base: position 19,247 of record NZ_JAUG01000084.1, on the reverse strand, counting down.
ACTATTCAACAAAACTTAGGTAAAGCTGCACCAAGCGCCACTTTCCAGGATTTTAATTAAATCACCTTTTGACGAACAATTGTTCGAGTTTTTCGCAACCTCGCAATTGGTAAAAAATACAGCAGGTGTAGAAACAGCCATTGGAAAACCAGCTATTTATGGTTCGACAAGTTTATCGCCTGATAAAAATTACATGATGATCGAAACTATACGCAAACCTTTTTCTTATTTGGTTACTGCAAACGGATTTCCATCAACAATAACCATTACCGATTTAACCGGTAAAACCATTAAGATCATTGCTGAACTGCCTTCTTCAGAGGGTACTCCATCTGGTTACGACAATACGCAAAACGTACCACGTGGTTTCGACTGGAGGGATGATGAACCTGCTACACTGGTTTGGAGCAAGCCATTGGATAGCGGTTTAATTAAAAAAGATGTTCCCTTTCATGATGCAGTTTATGCGCTAAGCGCACCTTTTACCAGCACAGAAAAAGAATTATTTAAAACGCAGACCCGTTACCGTGGCGTACAATGGGGTGATGCCAACCTTGCCCTGATTATGGAAGGTTTACGTAGCAAACAAACCAATAAAGTGAGCCGTTATAACCCTACAACAGGCGAAGTAGAAGAATTGTACAGCCGTAACCAAACAGATGCTTATGGCAACCCTGGTTCTCCGGTTACTACGAAAAACAAATATGGCCAACAGGTAATTAAAACAGTTGACAATGGCACTAAACTGTTAATGAACAATACGTAGGTTCATCAGAAAAAGGAGATTTACCTTTCTTAGCCAAATTCGACTTAACTACTAAAAAGAATGAAATTATCTGGCGCAGCGCCGAAGGAACCTTCGAATATGTAAGCGAGGTAATTAATCCTGACAAACTGGTTTTGCTTACCCGTAAAGAGAGTCAAAAATTAGTACCTAACTACTTTATTAAAAACCTGATACTTCGCATCGCCGATCAACCAATTACTAATTTCACTAATCCATATCCATCTTTAGAAGGCATTACCAAACAGAAAATTTCTTACAAACGTGCCGATGGTGTAGATTTAACAGGCGATCTGTATTTACCTAAAGGTTACAACAAAGACAAAGATGGTCCATTACCTTCATTATCTGGGCTTACCCACGCGAGTTTAACTCCGCAGCAGATGCGGCACAGATCCGTGGATCAAAAGACAAATTTACTACAATTAGCTGGGCCTCCCCCATTTTCTGGGTAACCCGTGGTTATGCAGTATTAGATAACGCAGAAATGCCAATTGTTGCCAAAGATGGTAAAAAACCTAACGATACCTTTGTAGATCAATTACAGCTCAATGCCAAAGCTGCTATTAATAAACTGGCCGACTTAGGCGTTGGTGATAAAAAACGGATGGCCGTTGGAGGACATAGTTATGGCGTATTTATGACCGCAAACTTATTGGCCCACACTAATCTCTTTGCTGCAGGTATTGCCCGCAGCGGAGCTTATAACCGGACACTCACGCCCTTTGGTTTTCAAAACGAAGAGCGTACCTATTGGCAGGTACCTCAGTTGTATTACGAAATGAGCCCGTTCAGTTATGCAGATAAAATTAAAACTCCTATATTGTTAATCCACGGTGATTCTGACGATAACCCAGGTACTTTCCCTATTAATAGCGAACGTTTGTTCAATGCGATTAAAGGTGCCGGCGGTACTACCCGTTTTGTATTTTTACCGTACTAAGCACACAGCTACCGTGGCAAAGAAAACCTGTTGCATATGCTTTGGGAGCAAGACCAATGGTTAGAAAAATATGTAAAAAACAAAAAATAAATCTCTCTCTACCTTTATCGATTAAAGTGCCTCTATATGGGGCGCTTTTTTTGTTTAGTTTTTTTGTGGTGTCAGATATTTCTACCTGGCACTCAACCAATTGCCCTTTAAAGTCAGCTGGTAACAGCTGACTGCACTTCCAAAAACCTTAATGTTCTTAATTTCTTAATGGTAAAGTATTTCAAACTATAAACAAACTACCTACTAAGTGGTTAAGACAATTCCCATTGAAATACACCATTATAAAACCTACATTTATACAATAAAATTGAACATTACTTTTACTTATTTGTTAAACCATTATGGACTACATAGACTATTATAAAATCCTCGATTTAAAAAAAGATGCAACAACCGAGGATATTAAAAAAGCTTATAGAAAATTAGCCCGAAAGCACCACCCCGATCTTAATCCCAACAATGAAGAAGCCAATAAAAAATTTCAGCAAATTAATGAGGCAAACGAAGTTTTAAGTGATCCGGAAAAGCGTAAGAAATATGACAAGTATGGTAAAGATTGGCAACATGCCGATCAGTTAGATGCGCAGCAACAGCAGCAAAGGCAATACCAGTCGCAAGGTGGTGGATATGGCGGTAATAGCTATTCAGGAGGTTTTGGAGGTGAAGATTTTTCTGATTTCTTTTCTTCGATGTTTGGCGGCGGCGGAGGCAGAAGTAGTAGAAATTCTCCTTTTAAAGGCCAGGATTACAATGCCGATTTGCAATTGAATCTACTCGATGCGTATGCAACGCACAAACAGACCTTAACCGTAAACGGTAAACAAGTACGCATTACCATTCCGGCGGGTGTAGAAAATGGGCAGAAAATTAAACTACCAGGTTACGGTGCACCAGGTGTTAACAATGGCCCTCCGGGAGATTTATACATCAAATTTAACATTACAGATCATCCTAAATTTAAACGAAAGGGAAACGACATCTACCTTCAGGAAGAAATAGACCTATATACCGCCATTTTAGGAGGCGAAAAAATTGTAGAAAGCTTAAACGGCAAGGTCAAACTTAAAGTGCCAGAGGGAACACAGCACGATGCTACTTTACGTTTAAAAGGAAAAGGATTTCCACTTTATAAAAAAGAAAATCAGTTTGGCGATTTATATATCAAGTGGCAGGTAAAATTACCGACCAATCTAAATGTCGAACAAAAAGAACTATTCGAAAAACTTTCCAAATTCTAACCATTATGGGAACCACTCTAATACCTGTAGAAGACATCTGTGCTTACCACCACGTAGAGATCAACTTTATCCAATCGCTTGAAGATTTTGGCCTGATCCACACCACTGTTAAAAAGCAATCGCTCTTTTTGCCAGTTGATGAGTTGACCAAATTGGAGCAGTATCTTCGTCTAGCACATGATCTGGAAATCAACTTAGAGGGCATTCATGCTGTTTCGCATCTGCTTAATCAATTGCAAAATATGCAGGAAGAAATAACCGCACTTCAGAACGAACTAAATTATTATAAGCAGCTTAACCAACACCATTAAACAACCGTTTGTGCAGTATTTTGCATTAAAAGTGGAAACAAAAACACAATCTTTTTAAGATATCTTTCTTAAATTGGCAATCTAATTTAAAAAAATGAGCGATCTTTCTTCAAAATTCATCGAAAAAATAAAATCATCCTATGCCCCTACAGGCTCGTACATTTATTTAGGTGCCGGAATTTTAGACAGTCAGGTTTACAGCGAAGCTGAGGTTAATTTGTCGTTAAAAATGATGAATAGACATGGTTTAATTGCCGGAGCAACCGGAACAGGTAAAACACGGACCCTACAGTTACTGGCAGAACAACTGTCAGATGCCAGCGTTCCTGTTTTTATGTTAGATGTTAAGGGCGATTTATCAGGCTTAAACCAGCCCGGCTCCGTTAATCCAAAAATAGAAGAAAGAGCACAACAGCTCAACAAACCTTTTTCTCCATCTGGCTTTCCCATCGAAATTTACTCCCTTTCGGGTAAAATGGGTGCTCAGATGCGGGCAACGGTATTAGAATTTGGGCCAACGCTTTTATCGAAAGTATTAGATTTAAATGATACCCAGGCAGGCGTTATGGCGGTAATATTCAAATATGCCGACGATAACAAAATGCCAATTATCGACTTAAATGATTTAAAGAAACTGGTTTCTTATTTATCAGAAGGTGCCGGAGCCGCCGAAATAAAAAGTAGTTATGGCACCATTTCTACCGCTACTTCTGGTACAATATTAAGAAAAATTGTCGCTATAGAGCAGCAAGGATTAGCGGGTATGTTTGGCGAAAAATCTTTTGATATAGAAGATCTTTTCGAGCGTGTTGATGGCAAAGGAACCATCAGTTTGTTAAATATTGCAGATGTTCAAAATCAGCCCGTATTATATTCTACATTTTTATTGAGCTTACTGGCTGAGTTATTTAATACCATGCCCGAAGTTGGCGATTTAGACAAACCAAAACTGATCTTCTTTTTTGATGAAGCACATTTATTGTTCAAAAATTCTTCGAAAGCATTTTTAGAGCAGATTGAAACCATTATCAGGTTAATCCGTTCAAAAGGAATTGGTGTTTTCTTCTGTACCCAGGCGCCTACCGATGTGCCTGAAAGTGTTTTAGGGCAACTGGGTAACCGCGTACAACATGCATTAAGGGCATTTACGCCTAATGATGTAGATGCTTTGAAAAAAACAGTTAATACGTATCCAAAATCAGATTTCTACGAGATCGATAAAATATTAACCTCGCTGGGAACAGGTCAGGCTTTGGTTACCGTATTAAATGAAAAAGGCATACCAACGGAGGTATCTGCTACCATGCTTACCCCACCAAGGGCTGTAATGGGACCACTTACCGCGGCAGATTTCGATCAGCTTGTTCACGCCAGCTCGAAGTATACTAAATATAAAGATCCTATCGATCCTGAAAGTGCTTATGATATGTTAACTAAACGCATTAATGAGCAAACTGCAGCAGCAGAACAAGAAAAGCAGGAAGTTGAGGCTCAGAAACAGGCCGAACAAGAAAGCAAGCCTAAACCGGGTGAAAAGAGCCTTGTTGAACAGGTAATGGGTGCAACAATAACACGCCAGATTGGTAAAGAAATTGTTCGCGGTATTTTTGGCATGCTTACAGGAAAGAAAACACGCTCAAAAACCGGTGGTGGACTGTTTGGATTTTAAAAAACTTATTAATTAACATAATAAACGCTCAAATAACTAATTTCGCAAGATGAAACCAAGATGGTAAATTAATCGTTCCATCATTGAGGTCTTCACACCCACAAAAAATAATAAATAATAGATGAAACCCACCCTATTAATATTGGCTGCAGGTATGGCTAGCCGTTACGGAAGTATGAAACAAATCGATGGTTTTGGCCCAAATGGAGAAACCATTATCGATTATTCAATATATGATGCAATTAACGCTGGCTTTGGCAAAGTTGTATTTATTATAAAAGAAGAGTTTGTAAATGAATTTAAAGCCATTTTCGAGCCAAAACTTGAAGGAAGAATAGAAACAGAATATGTTTTCCAAAACTTCGATCTAAAACAGTTTGGCATAGAAGAAGAAATATACAGAGAGAAACCCTGGGGTACTGCACACGCAATCCTTGCAGGCAGAAACGCAATTAAAGAACCATTTTGTGTAATTAACGCTGATGATTACTACGGTTTTGATGCCTTTAAAAAGATGGTCGATTTCTTAACTACAGAGGTAACAGACAGCAACTATGCTATTATTGGTTATGAGGTTGGCAAAACTTTATCAGAATTTGGTGCTGTTTCGCGTGGCGTTTGCAAAGTAGATGCAGATGGCAATCTGGAAGAAATTGTAGAACGCACAAAAGTTTATCCTAAAGATGGCAGTATTTTTTACGAAGAAAATGGCGAAGAGTTCCCATTAGCCTATGAAACGCCTGTTTCAATGAATTTCTGGGGATTTACACCTGCGGTTTTCAAAATTACGGAAGAATTGTTCAGAGAATTTGCTGAAGCAAACAAAGATAAGCCTAAGGCAGAATTCTTTATTCCATTAATTGGCGAAAACCTGGTAAAAAGTAATATTGCAACCTTCAAAGTAGTGCCAACTTCAAACAAATGGTTTGGCGTAACGTACAAAGAAGATAAACCTTATGTTCAGGATAGTATTGACCAATTGGTTAAAAACGGAACATATCCAGAAAAACTATGGAACTAAATTTAGATTCCGAAGTTTTAAAAGCCTACGGATACGCTAAAGAAAATACAAAAATTACACAAATAGGTACGGGTTTAATTAACCGTACTTATTTGCTTTCGCCCCTATCCGAAAAGAAGAAATACATTCTTCAAAATATAAATACTTCGGTTTTTAAATCACCACAGGCCATTGCCAACAACCTGCGGGCTATTGCCGATTACCTCTCCTTCACTTACCCTAAATATCTTTTTATTAAGCCTCTTTCTACCACAAATAGTGAAGAAATGGCGCACATTCATCATGAATATTGGCGGATGCTTCCTTTCGTACCAAATACCATCTCGTTAGAAGTTTTAGCTGATCCTAAGCAAGCATATGAAGCTGCAAAACAATTTGGCAAACTGAGTAGATTATTGGATGATTTTGATGCAAAAACACTTCAGCCTACTATCCCGGGTTTTCACGATTTAGGTTTAAGGCACGAACAGTTTACTTTGGCATTAAGCCAGACAGTAAAAACGCTAAAGGATGAGGCAAAAGCACAAATTGAAGATGCTTTAGCACATAAATATATTTTAGATTATTATACCTCATACTCGCACAGAACTGATTTTCCAGATCGTGTAATGCACCACGACACCAAAATAAGTAATGTTTTGTTGGATACTGAAACTTATGATGGTATCTGCGTAATCGATTTAGATACCATTATGCCTGGCAAGTTTATTTCCGACCTGGGCGATATGATGCGCACTTATCTTTGTGCCTTCTCTGAAAATGAAACTGATTTAGATAAGATTAAGATACGCTTACCTTACTTTGAGGCCACAATAAAGGGTTACTTATCCGAAATGAAAAGTATTTTGACAGAAACAGAAAAAGAACTCATCTTATTCTCAGGCAAATACATGATTTATATGCAGGCCCTGCGCTTCTTAACTGATTATTTGAGTGGTAACAAGTACTATCCTATTAGTTACCCCACACAAAATTTAGACCGGACCAAGAATCAGTTTAAACTATTGCATGAAATTGCTATAAACGAAAAAGAGTTACAGGATATTATTGAACAGAATTTAATTTAGATTTTATGTCAGACCGTGTTGAATTGAAGAAAGAATTTCAGATTGAACGAATGATTCTTTTTACTGATGCCGTTTTTGCAATCGCCATTACGCTCTTAATTATAGAAATTAAGGCTCCAGAAATCCACAAAAATATGGTTTTTACTGAAATGGTCGATCAGTTGTTAAATTTAATCCCCAAATTTATCGGATTTATTATCAGCTTTTTTGTTGTTGCGATTTACTGGCGCTCTCATCACCGCATGTTTTCTTTTATTAAAGATTACGATGATAAATTAATCTGGCTGAACTTCTTCTTTCTATTTTCGATTATCCTTATGCCATTTAGTTCAGCTTATTATAGCGACAATACCACATATAGCCTCCCTTTTTGGTTTTATTCCTTAAACGTAGCGCTAACTGGCTTTCTCAATTATAGAATGTTGACTTACATTATTAAACATAAAGGTCGTATTTCTGATGGATTTGACGATTTAAAAACCCGTCAGTTAGCCCGATGGAGGACACTGATCGTACCAGCAATATTTTTATTGGGTATCTTCATCGACTTAATTTTACCTAAAGAACATAGTATGAATATGTTAAGCAGATTTACACCGATGTTAATTTGGCCGGCAATTGCTTTACTGAATAGATTTTTTGGCAGAGTAAATGACTTGGAATATCATGAAAAGCCAAAAGCAAAACACAGAAAGTGATTTAATTGGAGTTGTAACATTTTTTCTAGGACTAGGAATAAATTGTTTATTCTACGGTTTTATAACAGAAAGGATCGTTTCTGCATTAAGCAAAAGAAATTAAACAATATGCAAATATTTAACCATACCAGGCATTTAAAGAACACATAAGTTAGCCTCATCGCTATTCAAACCCTTCCAAAAGCACTAAACTCTCTTCCTAAACTCGACAGCAGCGGTTCCGATCCTCCATCGGATTAGCAAATGGCGGGTCTGCAGTTTCCGAAAAGTATTGAACCGCTCATTTCCAAATTCTTTTAACCATATAAGACATATTAGAAACATATAAGTTTAATTTAAAGGTTTTACATTTTTATCCAAATGCTTAAAAAGCAAAAAAGCGCTCCTGAACTTAATCAGAAACGCTTTTATTTTATCCTCCCAAGACTTACGACTCAAGAATCAGACTCAAGACTATTATTTCTTATCGTCTTCTTTTACTTCTTCAAAATCAACATCGGTAACGTTATCGCCACCACCTTGAGGTTGCCCATCAGCTTGTGCTTGTTCGCCACCCTGAGGTTGTTCACCAGCTTTGTACATTTCCTCAGATGCTGCGTTCCATGCATTTTGCAATTCAGCTTGTGCTGCATCGATGTCTGCAAAGTTACGAGAACCGTGCGCTGCTTTTAATTTCTCTAAACCAGCTTCGATCGGTGCTTTTTTATCAGCAGATAATTTATCACCAAACTCTTTTAATTGTTTCTCAGTTGAGAAAATTAAAGCATCAGCACCATTGATTTTATCAGCTTCTTCTTTCTGCTTAGCATCGTCTGCTGCATTAGCTTCAGCTTCTTCTTTCATTTTTTTGATCTCAGCATCAGTTAAACCTGAAGATGCTTCGATACGGATTTTTTGCTCTTTGCCGGTAGCTTTATCTTTAGCACTAACGTGTAAGATACCGTTGGCATCAATATCAAACGATACTTCTACCTGAGGCACACCACGAGGTGCTGGTGGAATACCATCTAAAATGAAACGGCCAATTGTACGGTTCTGAGCAGCCATAGGGCGCTCGCCTTGTAAAATGTGGATCTCTACCGAAGGCTGGTTATCAGCTGCTGTTGAGAAAGTTTCCGATTTTTTAGTTGGGATAGTTGTGTTAGACTCGATTAATTTAGTCATTACACCACCCATAGTTTCGATACCTAATGATAAAGGCGTAACGTCTAATAACAATACATCTTTAACATCACCAGTTAACACACCACCTTGAATAGCAGCACCGATTGCCACAACCTCATCAGGGTTAACACCTTTACTTGGCTCTTTACCGAAGAAAGTTTTAACCGCTTCCTGAATAGCAGGGATACGTGTAGAACCACCTACCAGGATAATTTCGTCGATATCGCTTGTGCTTAAACCAGCATTTTTTAAAGCAGATTTACAAGGATCGATAGTACGTTTGATCAAACTATCAGCCAATTGCTCAAATTTAGCACGGGATAATGTACGTACTAAGTGTTTAGGGCCGCTAGCATCAGCAGTGATGTATGGTAAGTTAATTTCAGTAGAAGTTGTGCTCGATAACTCAATTTTAGCTTTCTCAGCAGCTTCTTTTAAACGTTGTAAAGCCATTGGATCTTTAGCTAAATCCATGCTGTTTTCAGCTTTGAATTCGCTAGTTAACCAATCAATAATAATGTGATCAAAGTCATCACCACCTAAGTGTGTATCACCATCAGTAGATTTTACTTCGAAAACACCATCACCTAATTCTAAAACAGAAACGTCATGCGTACCACCACCACAGTCAAAAACAACAATTTTCATGTCTTTGTGTGCTTTATCCAAACCATAAGCTAAAGCAGCTGCAGTAGGCTCGTTAATGATACGTTTTACAGTTAAACCTGCAATCTCGCCAGCTTCTTTAGTAGCCTGACGTTGTGCATCGTTAAAATAAGCTGGTACAGTAATTACCGCTTCAGTTACTTCCTGACCCAAGAAATCTTCAGCAGTTTTTTTCATTTTCTGTAAAATCATTGCAGAAATCTCTTGTGGAGTATATTTTCTGTCGTCGATTTCAACACGTGGTGTATTGTTATCACCTTTAACTACTTTATATGGTACACGTCCAGCTTCTTTCGCACTTTCGTCGTAGCTGTTACCCATAAAGCGTTTAATCGAATATATCGTTTTTGTTGGGTTGGTTATAGCCTGACGTTTAGCAGGCTCGCCAACCTTACGCTCACCGTTTTCTGCAAAAGCAACAATAGACGGTGTAGTACGTTTACCCTCACTGTTTGCGATAACTACAGGCTCGTTGCCCTCCATTACGCTCACGCAAGAGTTTGTTGTTCCTAAGTCTATTCCAATAATTTTTCCCATTGTATTTGTATTTTCTCTTTTTAAAGTATTATAATTTCTACTCCTATTAAACAATGCTTGTGCCAATTGGGTTTTGGCAGATAATACGGGTAAAAGACTGATAAAATGTAAAAAAAGAGGTTATGGTTTACTGACAGCATGACAGAATAAGCTGAAAGACAAATTCCTTAAAATGATTTGAAAATGAAAGTCAGCAGTGCTTTGGAGGCAGCAGTCCCGTCCTAAAGGGACTGCTTTGGAGCTAATCGCTTTACTTCGTTTCACTCGTGCCCGCTATTATCGGGTTTATTGAACAGCGCCAGTACAAACAAAACGACTCCCTAACTAAGATATAATTAAACAATAACTCTCAAATTTTATATCTTTAATATACATTACCAAATCATTGTAATCCTTATAAAATGCAATTAGCAGCACAAATCGTAATCGGCTTAGTGGCCTTCATCCACATCTATATCCTTTGGTTAGAAATGTTCGCCTGGACCACCAGAGCGCCAAAAGTATTTAAAACCATCCCAAAAGATTTATTTGTGCCGACAAAAACACTGGCAGCAAACCAGGGATTATACAATGGCTTTTTAGCCGCAGGTTTAATCTGGTCCTTATGTATAACCGATCATCACTGGAAATTTTATGTGGCCATATTCTTTTTAACCTGTGTAATTATCGCAGGTATTTATGGTGCAGCCACAGCAAGTAAAAAAATTCTTTACGTACAATCAATTCCAGCTTTAATAGCACTGATTTTATTGCATCTGTAAGTTCCATTCTATTGGTTGGTGTCACAAACAACCTACATCGTAAATTTCTATCGGTCGCGTGTCGCACCGACCGAAATAATTAATTCTTTAAACGCTATTAATATTATATGCATAAGCTATCCGCTCTCCTTATCTTGTTTACATTGTTCGGTTTTAAACCCACAGCTAATAACGAAATAAGTGCAGACAGAATTAAGGAAGCATTAGTCTTCTGCCAGAAAAATAAGATGGATACTTCAATCGCCATCATGGTTGATATGGGTATCCACTCAGGCAAAAACAGAATTTTTGTTTACGATTTTAAACAAAAACAAATCACCATTGAGGGGCTTTGTGCCCATGGTGTTGGTGGCGGCAGTACGCCAACCAAACCGGTTTTTAGCAATAAAGAAGGGAGTTACTGTACTTCTTTAGGTAAATACAAAGTTAAAGGCCGCTCATACAGCAATTGGGGAATTAATGTGCATTATAAAATGTACGGTTTAGAAAAAACGAATAATAATGCTTTTAAACGGATTGTGGTTTTACATTCCTACACGCCAGCTCCCAACCAGGAAATTTACCCCCAAACTTTATTCGGACAAAGTGCTGGCTGCCCCGTTTTGTCAGACGGTACCATGCGAAAGATTGATGGGTTGCTCAAAACCAGGAAAAAACCCGTGCTGCTTTGGATTTATGCTTAGCGATCAACTTAACAAATACAATCGTCACCCTGAACTTGTTTCAGGGTCTAGTTTGCAAGAGGGATTGATCTTATCGGGCCTGCGTCTCACTGATCGATAACGCCCAATTTTTTCTAAATGTAGGATAGATGCTGAAATAAATTCAGCATGACGACCACATTAGAAAATCTATAACTCCAACAACCTTTCTAAATGGTGGTACCCAATTCCAAAGTATTCCTTGCTTGCTTTAATTTTCTGTAAAATATCTGCTTTCTTCTCTGTTCCATGCTCCTTGCCCTTTACCCCCACCACAAGCACATTTTTAGGTGTATGTGCATCCGAAATAAATTCGAAAACTTTGGTTTTATATCCGAAATATTCTAAGATCAAGGCACGGATTCCATCGGTAACCATTTCGGCCTGGCGCTCTAAAAAGATGCCATATTTAGTTAAAAACGAAACATCATTCTTCACTTTATGTTGCTCAATCTCTCTACGGATCTGTTTGTGGCAACAAGGTGCAACAACAATCAGTTCGGCATTGGCTTTAATCCCTTTAAAAATGGCATCGTCTGTAGCGGTATCACAGGCATGTAAAGCGATTAATAAATTAACATCCTCGGCATTATAATCTTCAATTGTTCCCTGAACAAAATTCAATTGAGCGAAAGCAGATTTAACCGCAACCTGATTACACAAATCAACCATATCCTGCCTATATTCAACGCCTATAACTTCAGTTTCGAGCTTTAAAACCGAATGCAGATAATCGTAGAGTGCAAAAGTCAGATAACCTTTACCTGAACCCATATCAGCCACCTTTTTAATGGTTCCTTCTGGCAGCTCTTTAATTAAAGAACTTAAAATTTCGATATAATGGTTAATCTGGCGGAATTTATCCTGCGCATTTTTGAATACCTTCCCTTCTGCATCAGTGATTTTTAACTCCGTTAAATAAGACTTTGCCTCAGATTTAATCAACCGTATTTTCTCTTTGTCGTGGTTAGCAGATGGCGCTGCGGCACTCGATGCGCTGCTCTCCCTAAAAACAACCTTTCCATTGTTCAGTTCCTCCAAAATCAGATCTTTTTCGGTAGTAAACAAAGTACCGATTTTAAAACCTTTTTCAAGATAATCAGTAATCAAGCCTATTGCTTCATCAACTGCATAGTTTTTCACCACATCGCGGGTTTTATAGCGATAAGTAAAGGCCAGTTTATCTTCACGTTTAATCACCACTTTGCGGATAAGAATCTGCTTTAATGCTTCCTCTTCTCCTTTATAGTTTCCTAAAGATACCTTTACAAAACTTGCTGCATTTAGGCTTTCTTTTAAAGCTATGGTAAATTGTTCTATATATTCTAACACTGGCATCGATAATTTTAACAACAAAGATAATCAAGTTTATCCGGAGCAGAACATATCCATGATAATGTAACAATAGAGCGACCATTCTAAGGTTTATTTGATTAAAAACGGCTAATCAAGCACTCACGTAATACGATTTAGAAATACGCATTGACAATATTATCTATATTCATTCCAAAATAGCCGAACACTTCTATTTCAAAAAAATAAGCTTTAGATTAGAGTATATAAAAATAGCTAACCACAATTCATGAGTGACTTTCAGATAAAAAAATCGCCTACCGTTTATGATGCCATTATTGTTGGCTCAGGTGCGGGCGGTGGAATGGCTGCATATGTTCTGGCACATGCTGGTCAAAAGGTTTTAATGCTCGAAGCTGGTCAAAATTTCGATCCGCGATTAGATTCACATCAATTAAAATGGCCTTGGGAATCTCCCCGTCGTGGTGCAAGTACAACGCGTCCATTTGGAGATTTTGATGCTTCGTATGGAGGATGGGAATTAGAAGGCGAGCCTTATACCCAGAAAAACAAAAGCGAATTCGAATGGTTCCGTTCTCGGATGCTCGGTGGCCGTACCAATCACTGGGGACGGATTTCTTTGCGAATGGGTCCGGACGATTTTAAACCTAAAGATGGTTTAACCGATGCCTGGCCCATTACTTACGCAGATGTAAAACCGTTCTACGATAAAGTTGACCGTATGATCGGTATTTATGGAACGGCAGAAGGTTTAGAGAATGAGCCAGACGGAATCTTTATGAAACCGCCAAAACCAAGATTAAACGAACTTTTCATCAAAAAAGGTGCAGAAAAAGCGGGTGTAAAAGTAATTACCGGCCGTGGGTCTGTACTTACCGAAGCCTTACCTAATAACAACGACCGTGCACCTTGTTTCTACTGTGGTCAGTGCGGAAGAAGCTGTAAAGTGTATGGCGATTTTTCATCATCGTCATGTTTGGTGAATCCTGCAGTAAAAACAGGAAACCTTACTGTAATTACCGATGCCATGGTACGCGAAGTAATCACCGATAAAGACGGTACTGCAAAAGGAGTTTCTTACGTAAACCGTAAAGACCTGCAAGAATACCAGGTAAATGGCAAACTGGTTATTTTAGGCGCAAGTGCCTGTGAATCGGCCCGTATATTATTAAATTCAAAATCAGCTTCTCACCCAAATGGCCTGGCCAATAGTGGTGGCGTGGTTGGAAAATACCTGCACGATTCTACCGGAGCAAGTGTTTCGGGTTTTCTCCCTCAGTTAATGGACAGAAAACGTTACAATGAAGATGGTTTGGGCAGTGTACATATCTATTCGCCGTGGTGGTTGGATAACCGTAAACTAAACTTCCCGCGTGGTTACCATATCGAATATTGGGGTGGCATGGGTATGCCTGCATATGGGTTTGGCGGCGGTGTAGCCCAAATGAACGGAATGGTACCTGGCAGAGATGGGAAAATGAAAGAAGCGGGAGGTTATGGAAAATCGTTAAAGGATGATTATCGCCGTTTCTATGGAACTGGTGTCGGAATGGCTGGTCGTGGAACAGCAATTGCCAGAGAAGACAACTACTGTGAAATTGATCCGAACACCGTGGATAAATATGGTATTCCTGTTTTAAGGTTTAACTATAAATGGGCCAAAGATGAAATCCTACAGGCAAAACACATGCAAGAAACTTTCCTTTCGATAATGAAAGAAATGGGTGCGGTGGTTACCTCCGAAATTCAGGGCGCTGATACCAATTATGGCTTGCTTAACCCCGGAAAAATTATTCACGAAGTTGGAACCATCCGCATGGGAGACGATCCTAAAAAATCAGCATTGAATAAATATTGCCAGGCGCACGACTGTAAAAACCTGTTTGTGGTTGATGCGGGGCCGTTTGTTCAACAAGGTGATAAAAATGCCACCTGGACGATTTTAGCGCTTTCGATGCGTACTGCCGAATATATTTTAGCTCAAAAGAAAAAACAAAATATTTAAAGAATTACCATATGAACAGACGTGATTCCATAAAAGCATTAGGTTTAACAGCTGTTAGTACTGCGGTACTGTTAGAAGCCTGTAAACAGCCTGAAACAAAAACCGAAGTAGCCGCACCTAAAGAAACCGCAAAGGAAGCCGGAAGAGAACAATGGGAAATAGACCGTGATAAAAAATTAAAAGCTGAAACCTTTTTCACTAAACATGAAATGGCTACCATTACAGTTCTTGCCGACATTATTATTCCTAAAGATGATGTATCGGGCAGTGCATCTGATGCTAAAGTGCCAGAATTTATCGAATTTATTGTAAAAGATATTCCTGAACATAAAGTACCGATGCGTGGCGGCCTGAAATGGCTGGATGTGTACAGCTTTAATAAATTTCAAAAATCATTTATTGAGGCATCCGAGGACCAACAAATTTCAATTGTAGATGAAATTGCATATCCTAAAAAAGCCAGACCAGAAATGCAGGCGGGTGTAACTTTTTTCAATAGAATGAGAAACTTAACTGCATCAGGTTTTTACACTACAGAAATTGGTGTAAAAGATATTGGTTATGTTGGTAATGCACCAAACCAATGGGCCGGTGTTCCAGCAGATGTACTGAAACAGTACGGAATGGAGAATGTAAAGGTATAATTGCTAAAAAAATCATCTTTGCGGGGCACGAAGCAGTCTTAATGCGCCAGCTAGTAGCGATCGTTGTAAGATTGCTTCGTCGTTCCTCCTCGCAATGACGACCGTTGTGAATTACGCGGTTTGTGAAGATTCCGAACCACGGTACATGGAAAATATAATCTTATACCAAAGAAGTCAAGTTTAAAAAAACTTGACTTCTTTTATTTATTGCAATAAAGACCCTGAAACAAGTTCAGAGTGACGCCAATAAATATTACTCTACAATCAAAATCAAACCTTTTCCTTTTTCAACAGGGACCGATTTTCCATCAGGATAACTTCCCGAAGTTTGGAACTTATCAATTGCAGGGGCTGCTATTTTTACTTTACCGGCGTCTAAACCTAACTTGGCCCAGTCGATAGTTAAATTAACTTTTACATCTCCTTCTGCCCAGCTGGCTAATGCAATCATGGTTTTACCTTTTTGTTTATAAACAGTTGCCAATACTTTAGGGTTATCGGTTTTAACCGGACAGTTTTCGCTCCAGTAACCGATCATCTCAGATCCTTTTATGCCGAAATTATCCCAAGCTTTCCATAAAGGTTTTGGATCACTTTTGTCAGACCATCCTAAGCGGCTTGTCATGCCGTAAATCATACCACGCCAAGGGTTTCCATCATCCTGTAACATTTCTCCCATTAATCCAAAAGGAATTCCGCTTACTTCTGTTAAAAAGAAATCGGGATTGTTTTTTTGGTAATCGAAATATTCGCCAAACCATAAACGGTTTAAATAAGGGAAATGTTCCAGGTATAAAATGGCACTATTGTTAAAGCCATCACTTTTATTGTATTGATTGGCCGAGTGCAGGTCGATAATGCCTGGATGGTTATCCTGTGTTAATACGCGTTTAATACGCTTCATGGTTACGCGATCGAAGGCCACATCATCCAAGTATACACCATCAATCCCAACGTTATTTACCAACCAATTCATTCCTTCTACGTAATAGTTATGCCAACGGTTCATTCCGCTGTTAATTACGGCCGCATCTTTTATTTCAGGAACAAACCACGCAGCAATATAATTGGAATCTAAATGTTCCTGCAACCAGCTAAATCCTCCTCCTTTACCAGGAGAGTATACTTCAGTACCTAAACTTCTTAAAGCTGGCCACTCATAAGCATGGTTAGAAAGCTCGCGAACCGTATTATAAATTTTAACTTTTAATCCTTTTGAGTGTGCTTTACCGATATAATCTTTCATCTTTTTCCATTCGATAAATGGATAATTGATCCAAGGGTTGATCGGCGTGGCATGGTGAATGTTCACCACCGTTGCACCTTTAGCTTTGATCGTATCTAAATCGCCATATTTATGGTAAAAACGATTGTCCCATTGAAAATCGGTGTTAAGTAAATGGAAAGGTGTGATCAGTAAATTGAAATTGTAGTATAACACATCACCCTTTTTCATGCTTCTTGCACCAGTAAAATTGTCGGCAAGCATCGAACTTCCTTTAACATTAATCTGGATGCCGCCTTTATTACCATTACCCCACGATTTAGGCAATAATAAGGGCTTTTGAAGATAGAAATTAGTATTAAGCGGGCGAACATAGTTTTCATCTCTTAAGTTGTAATACAGGCCTGCATTTACGTTCCCGATCCAAACGGCATCTTGGTTTTTATTCGCTACATCCCATTTCCATTTTACGGTATCTGGTCTAACGCCACCTTTTTCACCTAAGCCCATCAAATATTTTGTAGAATTCTTATCAAAAGGGATATGAAAATCGACATTACTGAATTCGACATCTTTTAAAGCCGTTACTTTAACTACATAATGTACATAGCCATCAAACTCTAAAGCACCTTCTAAATCCATTTTCAGGTTTTCAGAAGTATTGGTGGCCTTCCACTTTACGGTTCCAGCTTCTTTACTGGTGATCTGAAAATTACTAGGTACAAATTTCTCCTGCGTTTTTGGCGTATTAAAAAAGTGAAAGTGGATAGGTTCTGCAAGAATATTGTTAGGTTTTGCGCTGTAAGCCGTCATCTCAGCATTAAAGAACGTTTGAATCTGCTTAGGGAAACCATCGGCATTGATTTCGAACTTTCTACCTAAAAGCGAGATTACGTTCCCATCAACTGTTAGTGGCGTATATGGTGCTACAACCGTATTCGCTTGTGCTAAAGTAGAATTTAGCCAGGTTAAGCGGGTCTGTTTATCTGGGGTTCCTACCCCAGCATCGGCTAAAACTTCGGTACCTACTGTAATTTTGGCATCGATTACTTTCGATTTCCCATTGGCTTTAACCGTAAATTTCCCAGCATAAATACCTGAAGCAGTATTTTTAGGAATGTTAACGGTAATCCACATCGGCTGAATTTTGCCAGAGGCTACATTTACAGTTTCAACCAAAGGTTTGTTATCATAACTTGTTCCATTGGTATTTAAGCAGTTAATATATTTTGAAGAAATTACTTTTCCGGCTGCATTTTTTAAATCGCCAAAGCTAACCAATACATTTTTCAGGTCTTTCAGCGCTAATACGCCTAATTGAAAAGCATAGTTTTCACCTTTGCCAGCCGATCCTGTAAAAGTATTTGCAGCGCCTTTTTGTACCCAGCGATAAGGTAAATCGTTCTGCATTTTTATTGGAAACATTCTGTCCTCTGGAAAAACGACAAAAGCTTCTGAAGCATATTTGGCCTTTATTGCAGCCGTTTCTTTGCCCGTTGCAATTACTTCCATTGGATAAAAAGAGTTGAAAGCATCGATAGACTGGATCTCTACAACAGATGTATTCACTTTAACCTGTTTTGCCGCCGTTAACCATGCCTGGTCAGCGTGTTTAGGCTTTAAGTAAACTCCTTTCGGATAATTACTTCTTCCCTCATTTTTATAAGCGAGGTAGTAAACATAATATTTTCCAGCTCCAGGTGCTTCGAAATAAATATCAGCACTTTCTCTTGTCAATTTATCTGTGCCCACTACCGAAACAGTTTTGCCACTGGCATCTTGAACGATGATTCCTTTTAGTTCTGGATGCTCATCCCTCCGGCGCCAATCGATTTTAGCATGGGCAATTTTGCCTGTACCAGTAAACTGCATCACAACTCTATGGTTGCCTAACGAATCAGGGTTCCAGGCATTGTTACCATTGGTGTATTTTAGTGTTTGTGCATTAAGAGATAGTTGTCCGAAAAGACAGAGTAATAGAAAAAGCCTAAATTTCATTTCAAATTTGTTTTCGGCTAATTTATAGATACCTAGCTAAAATAAAGCTATGTAATGAAAAAATGAGACAAACGTTTGTCTATTTGGTTCATTTGTTTATTAGTCAATGGTTTATTAGTGGTTAAAATGTGGCCTAATGGAATTTATGCTATAGATTCATAGTGGTGTCAGATGTTACCATCTGACACATAGAAGAAATTTTTTAAATTCTAATTTATTTTTAACAAACCGTCAGATGGTAACATCTGACGCCACAGAATAACATCTGACAGCACAAAACGGATCGAGTAGGAAGATAGGGATTAGTTCCCTATCTGTCCTCTCACACCACTGTACGTACCGTTCGGTATACAGCGGTTTGTTGAAATAGTATCTCTTAACAACCGGTAGTATTCTCCTGTTGTCAGGCATTGTGCCCACTGGTTGCACGGCTCGGCTCAGCTCCTCTTA
>NZ_JAUG01000083.1 GCF_000708285.2 Pedobacter borealis DSM 19626 | reverse complement strand
TGCTGAAAATTATATCTTATTTACGCCTAATCCCGCTTTATCGTCCTGCTGAATTTATTTCAGCATCTTTTTAGCGTGAAAGACCCTGAAATAAATTCAGGGTGACGACCGTCTTAACAGAAAACTTGATTAAAACGCCACAAAATGAGATTTAATAATCGAACTCAGGTCAATAAGCAATTGGATGTTTGTCTTCAAGCTTGGATTCGGCCCTTTCCCATGTTGGCCATTCTTTTGCGAAATGGAAAAGGCTGAATTTTGATTATTACAGATTTAGTATTCCACATGATGGTCGTTCTTAATTGATTTACCCGACCAGGCTTTTTTTGCTGTCCAATCTTCTGCAGGTGCCGTCCAGAAAGGATTATCTACAGGCAAACCTAAAGGCAGGAAACCAAGTGTTGCCATATATAAGCTGCCTGTTGTGGTATAGTAATCGGCAATTTCCGGTTGATGGCCACAAAAGCCCAACTGCAACCATCCATTTTTGTCAAAAATATCATTGAAACTGAACATATTTCTCGCAACGGTGGTTATGGCACTGCGTACCTGTCCCGGCATTATGCCTTCAGGCAGTTTTTCCATTAAAGCCACCTGTGCCAATCCCTGGAGCGCTCCGGTACGGTAAGTTATAGACCTGCCAATCGGAGGAAATGTTCCCTCGGGTGAAATCATTCGTTCCAGCTGGCTGGCATAACGTTGCATTCTCTTTACTGCCAGATCATAAGACGCCACGGTAGCCAATTTATGTTCCGACAAAATTTTCAATGTATCAACCAACATCGAGTGTATTACATAAGAATTATAATAATCAAAAGAAAACATTGGTCCGTCACTATACCAGCCATCACCAACGTACCAGCTCTGTATTTTCTTTACCGCACCAAATATCCGCTCTTCATCATACTGCTCCCCGATAGATAATAAAAAGGTTTCGGTTATCGCACCGAAAAGCTGCCAGTTCGTATTAAATGGTTTACGTACCCTGAGGGCCTTAAATTCGGTTATGATCCTTTGCTTGGTTACCTCATCCAGTGGTTCCCACAAAACTTTTGGCGCACGGATAAAGGCTTGGGCAAGGTAAGCAGAATCAACAATGGGCTGATAATCAACCCGGAACTGTAAACAATCCGGGCTTGAAGGATCCACAGCATTTTTGAGTCCTGTAAGTGCCAATCCCCTTAATTTTTTTCTTAATTCGCCCTCATCGGTAGCATCATCGGGCAAGGCTAGCCAGGCTGCAATACCTGCATAGGTGCGGCCTACAATTTCTACGTAGATTGTAGAAACAGGCTTGGTATAATCAGACGACTTTTCTAGTGGCATATTCTTTTTTAGTGTGCCATCTGCCAAGTTGGAAAGTACTGGATAAACCATTTTATACATTAGTTTAATCCAATAAGCTCTGTCCTTATCGCCCGAACCCGGTAAATTATTTTTTTTAGATTCTTCGGTTGAACCGTTGGCGAATACACGCCCTGGAATACCGATGACTGTTAAAGCTCCGCCCAAAAAAAGATTCTTTAATGCCTGTCTTCTGTTGCCCATACTTTGAATATTGTTTTTAATGAATTGTAATTTATTAAAGATACCACTTTTTATACCTTGACAAAGCCTCTAAAAAGTAATAATCGGCATATGTCAAAGGAACATCGACCTCCGATTTTACAGGAAATGAACCCGTACTGTGCATCAATAAAAAGCCACCATTTTCGCCCAATCTGGCCCGATAAGCATCAGAGGAAAGTGAGCGGAGCATTTTTTCTGCTGCAGCAACGTAGGTTTTCTGCTCAGCCTTGCCAGCATACTGTCCAAGTTCCAGCAGAGCTGATGCCATCAAGGCCCCAGATGAGGCATCACGCGGAACATTTGGTATACCAGGTGCATTAAAATCCCAGTATGGGATCATATCGGCTGGCATATTCGGATTGCTTAGTATAAACCTGGCAATGTTTTTAGCCTGGTTGAGGTAGTGCTTATCTTTGGTAAAGCGGTACATCATGGTATAACCATACAGGCCCCATCCCTGTCCGCGGCTCCATGCAGAAGAGTCTGATGCGCCCTGTGCTGTTACCTTCTTTAACACCTTGCCTGTCTTAAGATCATAATCTATTACATGATAAGAGCTGTAGTCAGGCCTGAAGTGATTCGTAATTGTGGTATTGGCATGCGTAACTGCTATTTCCCTATATCTTGGATTACCTCCGTGATCGCTTACCCAGGAAAGCAGTTCGAGGTTCATCATATTATCGATAATTACCGGACATGCTAAACTTTCATCCGAATCCCATGACTGAATTGCTTTAATTGATGGTCTATAACGCGTAGCCAATGATGCAGCAGATGTGTCGAGTGTATTTTTATATGCTGGGTTTTTCAATATGCGATAGGCATTGCCAAAGCTACAGAACATCATAAACCCTAAGTCATGATTGCCCTTAAAATGTTTTTCTTTTTCTAATATCGCTAACCTGTTTTTAGCCTCATTTAGTATACCGGTGTCTTTTGTATATTCATAAATATATAACAGGGTTCCGGGAAAAAAGCCACTGCACCACCACTTGGTGCTACTGGTTACCAATTTGTTTTTCTTTGGGTCATAATACCTCGGCATTACATTTGCCGGAACAGTTTTGGCCAGTACCTTATATTGCTTTGCGGCAAAACTAAATTGCTCATCTATTAGCTGCTTCATTCCACTCTTGGTCTCTCTGCCAGGTTGCGCCATTGTCAAAGAACTGCCTATCATAAGCAAAGCACTTAAAATTAAAACCTTACGAAAAGTTAATATTGGTTCTATTTTGATCATTTTTTTTTATTTCTAAGATAAAAAGGTGAAACCAGCTCAAAAGGAAGCCCCTTGTGAGATAGCTTTCTTAACATAAATACAATCGGGGGTAGCGATCGACTGCTCAAAAATATGATTCAGATTCTCAATGGAAATTGTCGATATTATCATTTTTATTGTTTACTAATCAACGGCTTTTTAACTGCTCATCCAGTAGAAGGTTTTCTCCTTTTACCTGAACCGGTTTAACAGTAAGAAACTTACTATTAATATTCAGTTATTTTGCGCTATGTCACCAATTGATGTTTTTTTTTGTAAAAAAA
Organism: Pedobacter borealis DSM 19626; assembly: GCF_000708285.2. Lineage (GTDB taxonomy): Bacteria > Bacteroidota > Bacteroidia > Sphingobacteriales > Sphingobacteriaceae > Pedobacter > Pedobacter borealis. The sequence goes on along the minus strand of NZ_JAUG01000083.1, from coordinate 20,089 downwards.
CCTTAAAAACAAGATAATCAGAGACTACATCCAACATATTATGATAATAGATGTTTTTGTTTGCCTCTCCTTGAAAAGACACCACATAACCATTACCGTTTGAGTTTTCTGTAAAAAAGAAAACAAAATGACTATGGCTTAGCCAATTATGCTTGTTTATATTCGCAAATTCAATGTAACAGTCTACTTTACAGCTTCTAACATCCTGTTCATAAAAGCCAAGGCTATAAGCAATAGGAAGTTCTACTATCCCATAACTTGAAAGGTCTACCAATACCACGATTCTTTTTTCAGCGCCATTCATTTTAACTAAGTTCTGTTGCATTTAGCTTAAGGTTTTTAATACTAATCTTAAAAAATTATCGACGCATATGCTGCAGCATTTGTTTTTAAAGCCTTAATTGTTTATTCCAGCAGATTATTTTCTCCTTTAAAGTGAAACCAGTTAAAATCGGCATAGCCGTTATCGCCTTCTTTTTTTGTACTGAAGTTTAACAGCGCAAAGCGATTGGCTGTCCAGCTATAACCAAGGGCCATGTTAAGTTCATTCCCGAAGGAAATGAATTTCTTTCCATCCAGGCTGTATGCCAGTGCAGCTTTATAACCGATATGTGTGGCATTGGCTTTTATCCAGATTTTATTGGCTGAGAAATTTTTGATGCTATCGATCACCTTGTTATTGTTCACCATAATCAGTGTCTTTGTATTGCCTTCTTTCCTTATTGCTATATACGCATGGGGCTTTTGATAAATCCCAAAACCTGCAATATTACCATCTTTTAATCCCGATGCATCCATTTCTACAATCCCTTCAGAAGCTGGCCCCTGAACACGCTGGGTTAGCGTATTACGCGCCATGGTTATATCATTCGCAAATGAGGCATGCAAGCGCATATGGCCTTTCCGTTCCTTAAGCGACCACTTTGAATGGTCTGGGTTATGGTTCCACTGCCATTGCAAGCCCAGTGACTGTTGGCTAAATTCATCGGATGTGGCAGGTACTTTTATAGGATAACTTTTACCAACATTAGGTTTTTTATAGGTTGCTACCCCTTTACCATTTACACCTAACATCGGCCAGCCATCTACCCAGGTAACCGGTTCTAAATTTGGAACACGGCCTATTGCCCCGCGGTCCTGCATAATCATAAACCACCAGGAGCCATCTTTGAGCTGCATCATTCCGCCCTGGTGCAAAAAATTTCCGGGATAAAGATTATCGTCACGGAGGACAACTTTCGATTCGTATGGCCCATAAATACTGTCAGACCGTAAACAGATCTGCCGGCCATTTGTCCCACCGGTTGTACTTAAAATATAATACTTCCCCTTAACCTTGTACATATGCGATCCCTCCAAATAGGGATAATTACGGTTGTTATAAATTTCCTTTTGTGGTGTTTTTACTGATAAAGCATCAGCATTCAATTCTGTTATAAAGAGTTTTTCCTGCCCATGTGCTACATATACCTTCCCATCATCATCGAAGAACAAACCAGGATCATACATGAATTCAGGAAAAATCGTCCTCTTCCAGGGCCCTTTGATATCTTTTGCAACACACATGGAATAACTGCCTTTTGCGCCATTTCTGCTCGGGGTACAAAAGCCAACATAAAACAATCCGTTATGATGCCTGATCGTTGCTGCCCAGGAGCCATTACTGTACATACTTCCCCCTTGAAGGTTATATCGTGGATCTTCGTCATACTTATCTACCGCGTAGCCAACCATTTCCCAGTTCACCAGATCTTTAGAATGCAAAACAGGACAGCCCGGCACATACTGCATACTGGTAGAAACAAAGTAAAAATCGTCGCCCACCCGGATAAAATCGGGATCAGCCCAATCGCCCCAGAACAAGGGGTTCTTAAAGGTGCCATCTCCGTTATCGGCGGTCCATACATTAGCAACAGGTTTCTGGATAACCTGTTGCGCTTTACTAAACTGAAAGCTCAGCAAACCAATACCTGCAATAACTAGTTTAATTTTTGAATGCATTTATTAAATATTCTTTGATGGACCTATCCCCTCGTTTTTTGTATGAAAATTATACTTTATAATACTGCTCCCATCCTTTACGCGGCGGTGGACCGATCAATAGTTCGTTTGCATTTTTACTACTGGTAATTTTCTTCCTTTTCCTGTCGAAAACTATTTTTTCTCCTGTCCACTGTGCCAGTACGCCAAGGCAGAATACCTGGCTTAACGGTCCTGCAATATCAAAAGAAGAACGGGTCTGCTCCTCCCCCTTACATGCTTTCAGGAAATTGGCAAAATGGTTTGATGGGCTCAAGGGCACAACAGGTAAGCGGGAAGCCATTTCCTTTGCTTTTTCTTCAGGAATAATGGATAAGGTACTGCCATGCGAACCGCCTTTAAAAGTGAGGTCTTTGCCGTAAATAATTTTGCCCGGATTTAATTTAGCTGCAGTGACAGCGCCATTGCTTGGTGGTGGAATATTGGGATCGAGCCCCTGTACACCGTATCCGGCCGGTATTGGCGGAAGATTGTCTATTCCATCATACCACTTTACTTCAACGGGCGGCATACCGCCGCGTTTGGGAAACTTGAACGAAAGTGTCGATGACATCGGATAGAAGAAGTTATTGTGCCCATCCAACTTTATCGGGTCTACCTCATAAGGAAGGCCGAGATCGAGAAACTGGTGGGAAGTATCAAGGATATGCGCCCCCCAATCGCCCAAAGCGCCCATACCAAAGTCGAACCAGCAGCGCCATTGCCCGTTCACAAAATCTTTGTTATACTGGTGCCCCTGGGTCTGCATCTGCCAGATATTCCAGTCGAGGGTATCGGGAATAGTTTCTGCCGGTGGGAACGAAGTGATCTTCGTATCCCAGCCATGCCAGCGCCTCGGCATATTCATGTGTGCGGTAATGGCCGTTACATCTTTAATGATGCCTGCCTCTACCCACGATTTATACTGGAAATAATTGGCTTCCGAATGCCCCTGGTTACCCATCTGGGTCACTACTTTCGGGTTTTTCCTTGCCGCTTTCATCATCAGTTCAACCTCGTTGAAAGTACGGGCCATGGGTTTCTCCACATATACATGTTTACCAAGGTCAATGGCCATCATGGTAATCGGAAAATGCGAGAAATCGGGCGTACCAATAGAAACCGCCTCGATCTGGTTGCCCATTTTATCGAACATCTGCCTAAAATCTTTGAAACGCGGTACATTGGGGAACATTTTCAGGATGGCCAGGGTATGTGGCGCTTCCATGTCCACATCACACAGGGCTACAATATTGGCAAGGCCTGTGTTATGGAGTTCGCGGATAATATCGCCCCCACGGTTACCGATGCCGATACAGGCAAGGTTTACTTTTTCGGCAGCACCAAAGCGGGAAGGATTCTGCCCATTTGCAAATAAAAAACCCGGCATTGCCGCAGCAGTAGAAGCCAGTAAAGCTTGTTTTAAAAACCTTCTTCTGGCGTTGTTGTTATCGGTCATATAAAAATATTGTTATGGTTGATCAATTAAACTATTGGCTATCGTGATTTCAATTCCCTGATTTTAATGCTCCTGAAGCTTACTCCGTTGCCATGGTCCTGTATTAAGATATGTCCTTTTGGTGCTTCGCCAAAACCTGGCCATACCTTGTATTTGCTCTGCGCAACCAGGTCGCGGAAAGCCTGCGATCCGCGGTCGTACTCCAATACTTTCACCCCGTTCAGGTAATGCTCAACATGGTTGTTGGGATAAACAATTACACGGCCGGTATTCCAGTTTCCCGGCTGACTGAAGTAGCGTTCTGTCTTTTTCGCTCTGATCAGATCGTACAGCGAACTAAGCGTACGGTTACCATCCCTGCCCAGTTTGGCATCGGGATGCAGGTTATCATCAAGCAACTGATATTCAAGCCCTATCGCAGAGCCACTGTTGTTTTCTTTTAAAGTTACAAAATATTTGAAACCGCTGTTTGCGCCTTTGCTTAATTTAAAATCGAAGGAAAGATCGAATGCGGCATACTGTTGTTTAGTTACAATATCACCTCCATTTGCCGATTCATCACCATTTGATGGCAATACGCTCAAAAGGCCATTTTTTACTGCCCAGCCCTTATCAGGAAAAGCCTTTTTATAGGCACCTATCCAACCATCGGTACTTTTGCCATCAAACAATAATTTCCAGCCACTCTCCTTTTCATAACCTGAAAGGCTATTGGCAACCAGGTTAACCACGTAAATACCCTTTGGAAAAGCAAGCGGTTTGATGTTTTTGGTCTGGATACGGATATTCTTCCAGAAAATATTGATCCCGGCGTGTTCCGGCCGGCCGATACCATGTACCTGCAGGGCAATTATACCCTGGTTGGCCGTTAGCGAATCAACCAGGTAAGAAACAGGTTGATCATCCAGCCAGGTTTTTACGGTATTGCCGATACATTCTATGCGGACCTTGTGAAAAACATTTGGCGAGAAAAACAGCTGTCCTTTTGGGTTGTTCGACACCGGATAAAGCCAGCTTCTTCTGCCCTCTTCATAAATACCACCGGTCCACTTGCGGACCGAAGGGTCAAATTCGTACTGGTAGCCATATATCAATCCTTTCCCATTATTCGCTGCGGCATCGAAATTACTTTTAAACTGCACACCCGAATTGGTGTTCGTATCAGTCATCATCGCTTCCATTTCCAATATAAAATCACCTGTAAAGCGCTTTTCGCAGGCCAGGAACGAATTAGGTGATTTTGCTGTTGTGGTACCGACGATCATGCCGTTTTTCACAGTATAGCTGGCCGAACCGGTCACCTGTTTCCAGCCATTAAGTGTTTTGCCATCGAACAGCGACTGCCAGTTATCCGACTGTGCAGCAGCATTTAATGTGATCAGTAAAAAAAAGACAGTTACAATTTGTTTCATTTTTTGTTTAAGTTGTTTATTTGTTTAAGATTAATTCGGGGCTTTATTTTCTTACCATTTCGGATTTTGGACCAGTTTAGCAGAAATATTGATCTGCGTCTGCGGAATCGGCATCAAGTTCATCCCGGGAAGCCATACGGATGGTTTGGTTAGACTAAACTCCTCATAGGTATAAGTGTTACCGGTCTTAACAATCTTCATACCCGTTAAATTTTTACCATATGTTTCCGGTCCAATTTTCCAACGTCGGATATCCCAGAAGCGATGTTCCTCATAAGACAGTTCAACCCGGCGTTCATCCCAGACTATCGTACGCATCTCATTTTGGGTCATCCCTGTTTTTAAACCATATTTACCATCAGTTCCCGCTTCTATTCCTGCCCTTTTACGGATCTGAATTATCGGGTCATACGCTAGCCCGGTCTGCCCAGATTCATTCAAAGCCTCTGCGTAGTTCAACAGTACTTCTGCATAACGTAAAAACGGGAAGAAATGCTGCGCTGAGCCAGCATCTTCAGTCATCATCTTACGGTTATAATAGCCTGTTTGTGTACCTCCGGTATAGGGTAGGGTTAATCCGTCCGAAGGTGCGCCCAAATAAGTATAAACTGGTGCTTTTACATTGCTTTTATTGAGGAATACTGCACCGTTATAAATAATCGAGCGGTAAAAACGCGGATCGCGGTTTAGATAAGGGGCCTGTGGGTTGTATCCTGAAGTTGGATCTTTGATTGCCTTACCGTTCTTCATCGGAAAAGCATTAACATAGGCACCATTAGGATGGTTGTGATAGCTATCACCGGAGGCAGAACAGGTAACCGGTAAATGGGCATTTTCCAGGGCACGATTGGCTGCGCTAAGGCGCTGAAAGATCATTTCTTTGTTTACACGTGTCAGATACAATTTGTAATACCCCTCAGCAGTGCTATTATCTCCATTGGTTCCCTCTAGCAGTTCATAAGCGCCCATATCTATTACTGCTTTGGCAGCCTCTGCTGCTTTCACCCAGCGGCCAGGGTCATAGGTAGGATATCCGAAGATTGGGTTGGGATCATCTGCACTGCCATTAAACAACGGGCTTGCTGCAAACAATAGCACCCGTGCTTTCAATGCCAGACAGGCACCTTTTGTTGCGCGTCCATAATCCATTGCACGTCCTTGGGCAATATAGTCTACAGGGAGGTCAGGGGCTGCCTCATTCAGGTCCTTAATGATATAATCCACACACTCCTGATAAGTGTTGCGGGGCAGGTCGAAATCTTCAGTAAGCAATAAGGTCCTATCAAGTAAGGGCACTCCGGCATAATGTTTTATGAGCAAATGGTAATAATAGGCCCGCAGAAACCGCGCTTCTGCCTTCATACGTTTTTTAATTGCCGGAGACAACGGAGACCGATCTACATTTTCGATAAACAAACAGGCTTTACGGATGGATTTATAGGTATTCGCCCACATATTTGTAAATGGATCAACCAGTGAGGTAGGACTGAAGATACCTTTCTGAAAATTGGCTGTTGGTCCTGATCCCGTTGCTGCGTAACGTGCATCCGATTCATCTGAAAACTCAGATAGTGAATTAAAGGCATTGATCCGGGTCAGCATGCTCTCTGGACCGAGATCTGCATAAACACTAGTTAAGATCTGGGTTGTTTTCAAACTGTCGGCCCAAACGTCCGCATCAAATATATCTGTCTGTGTATCGTTTTTGAGCACGCCTTCTTTCTGGCAAGCAGCCAAAACTAAGATTAAAAAAGCAGGGAGAATTACATATTTTGAAATTTTCATGATTGTTTGCATTAAAAGTTAAGATTTAAACCAAAACTGAAGACACGTTGCTGCGGATAATTTTCACCACGGCCAGAAGGCGATTCGGGATCAACTAGCTTTAAATAATCCCAGGTAAGCAGGTTCGCTCCATTTGCATATACCCGTAAGCTTTCTATGCCGATACGCTGAATAGCTTTCGGTGTAAACCTATAACCTATTTCTGCATTTTTTAGGCGCAGATAATCGTTTGAGCGCAGCCAAAAGGTGGAAGGAGCACTTGTACCTCTATTGTTCCCACCACTTCTGTGCAGTTTAGGATAGGTAGCTGTCTCGGCAGTTTCGGGAGTCCAGCGGCCTAAATGTATTTCCTGGAAACGACTGTTGTTGTCCCAGATCAGTTCACTGTCCATCCTTACGCTTCCATTCAGGGCGCCTTGCAATAAAAAGCTAAAATCAAAGCCCTTGTAACTAAGCCCAGCTGAAAACCCAAAGGTCGTATTGGGAACATTTGGGTAGCCAATGGCCCCTTTATCATCATCATTGATCACGCCGTCGCCATTTAAATCTTTATATTTCAGATCACCTGCCACGGGGTTGAGGGTGGTTTTAGCTACTTTAGGGTCCAGAATTTCTTCAGGGGTGTAGAAACCTAGTACCTCCCAGCCAAAAGCCTGACCCACCGGTTTTCCCGTCTGTTCTAACCAAGGATAATTCTTCCTTGGCTCATCGCGTTCCAATACCTTGTTTTTTGCCACAGATATATTTCCCCTTACAAAATAACCTACTTCCCCTATTGTACTATTATGACCTATTTCAAGTTCAAATCCTTTATTTCTTACCTTGCCCATATTGATATCAGGGAAAGTTACACCTACAAGTTGGCCCACGGTAGCCCGGGTGGTAATGATATCGAAACGTTCGTTATCAAAATAATCAAAAGTCAGCTTCAGTTTTGACTGAAAAAATTCGGCATCGATACCGATATTGGCTTTACGTTCTTTTTCCCAGGTAAGGTCCGGATTACCGACCTTTCCTTCTGCCAGCCCTGAATATGAGGTATGGCTTTCACCAAAACCGTAACTACCTGTAGCCACATATGTGCTTAGATAAGGATAGGTAGCCAGATCTCCGATACCGACATTATCATTCCCAGTTAGACCGTAAGATCCGCGAAGTTTTAAGAAACTGATAAATTTGAGGTTGTTTTTTACAAACGGTTCTTCACTCAGTGCCCAACCTGCAGAAACTGCTGGGAAAAAGCCATAACGGCTCTTATCATTAAACATGTTTGAGCCATTATAGCCGGCACTGAGCTCTAATAGATAGCGTTGCGCGTAGTTATAGGTGGCACGGCCAACATATCCTAAAACATTAACATCTTTACTTGCACCTAACTTGGTTGCATTTTGGGTATATAAAGCCAGTAAACTCACATTATGCTTTCCAAAATTATTGCTGTAATTTAGCGATGCCTGCAAATCAGTAACCGATTTAGGAGTCCCGCCACTACTTGTCAATGAATACGGCCTTAAAACGGGATCCGCGTTACCAAACAGGCTGTAAACCTTAGTGGCCGGATTATAACGATAGGAAGGGAACCTGCTCCTGTACAAACTCTTATCTGAAGTCTGTGTGTTATTGAATCCTATCTGCATTTTGGCCGAAAGTCCTTTCAGGACAAACCCCAACTTATGGGTCGCACTAAAGCTGGAATTGATCTCAGTCTTATAAGTTCTATCATAACCTGCCAAAGTCAACTGTCCGACTAAGTTAGGCTGATAATTCGTGGAAGAGGGCGCGGCAAATGTACCATCGGGATTATAAACCGGGAATTCATAGGCTTCATAACCCAGGCGCATTACCTGGTTGAATACGGATCGCCCAGCTTCCCATGGATGTGGCTGGTTAACATTCTGCAGGTTTGTATTCAGATTTAGGGCCAGATCTAGATTTTTATTAACGTTGATATCAAGATTTGAGCGAAAATTATAGCGTTTGAAATAATAGCCATTATCGGTATCACTTTCAAATTCTTTAAAAATTCCGTCCTGGAACAGATAACCTGCCGAAACGAAATATTTGACCCGCTCAGTCCCCCCCTGTACATTGGCATTATATTGGGTCTGCAATGAAGCTTTACGCATGGTCTCTTTTTGCCAGTCTGTATTTGGATATACATCGGGCATATCACCGGTCCGGTAGTGCTCCATCTGTTCAGCGGTGTAAGGGAAGTTCGCACCCTGCCCATCATTTTCATAACTTTCTTTAAGCAGCAGGAGCGCATTATAGGCATCCAAAAATTTAGGCAAGCGGTTCGTTACATTAACCCCGGTCTGTGAGCTAATGCTAACTTGAGCTGCTCCGGTTTTGCCCCGGCGCGTGGTCACAATAATTACGCCGTTCGCCCCCCTAACCCCATATACTGCCGTGGCAGAGGCATCCTTCAAGATAGAGATGCTCTCAACCTCGTTCATATCGATCTGTCCGATATCATCCTGCTGCACGCCATCAACGATGTAAAGCGGCGAAGTACCTGACCGAAAGGTACTGATCCCCCTGATCTGTATATTAGACTGGTCCCTGCCCGGCTGTCCACTGTTTTGCTGGGTAAATAAACCTGGTAGTTTACCCGCTAATGCATTGGTCATATTGGCTACTGGACTTTGTTTTAACTCTTTTCCGCTAACCGTGGCAATTGCACCGGTTACGGTAGGCTTTTTTTGTTTTCCAAAACCGACAACCACCACATCATCCAACCCGTTTTCATCGGCCTGTAACTGGATACGCAAAGTGGTTTCGCCCCTGAAGGTAATTTCGCGCGTTACAAAACCTGCATACGAGAACACTAGAATATTTTGTCGTTCGGCACCAATGGTAAAATTACCATCATTATCTGTAACGGTGCCTTTTTTGGTATCTTTAACTTTGACCGTTGCTCCAGGCAACGGCTGGCCTCCCCCATCGGTAACAACACCTTTTATTACCATGTTTTGGGCACTTACTATACCTGGATATAGGCATGCAAGCATATATATAATGAATAAAATCTTTCTCATGAAACACATTTGAATTAATGCTTAATTTTTATTTTCTTGAGGAGGCAAACGCTACCATCCTTCATTTTGACCCAGATTGGGATTTTTATTGAGTTCCACATAAGGTATAGGGTACCAATTTCTATTTCCATCAAATGAAACATCCTGTACCGGTACAATCTGATACGATAAGATACCGCCTGAGTTAACAATGTTCATGCCCTTAAGCTGGCCGTTTAAAACATCTTTGGCGATTTTCCACCGGCGTATGTCCCAAAAACGATGTTCCTCAAATGCCAGTTCGACACGGCGTTCATTGCGGATCAGCTCACGCATCTGCTCTCTGGTTAAACTACCGGGTGTTAATGTTGAAGTAATACCCGCACGTGTGCGCAAAGTATTTATGGCACTATAAACTGAGGCATCAGGTACGGTAAGCGCTTCGTTCTGTGCCTCGGCATAATTCAATAAAATCTCAGCATATCTAAAAATCGGGAAATTATGCGTTGCATTAGTATAAGAATCACCCGACGACCCGCCCGTATTCATAAATTTACGCAGGTAATATCCCGTTTTCGTTCCACTGGCTCTTCCGGGTTTGAGGTTATGTTTACCTCCCTGAAACAATTCCAAAGGGACATTTACCCAACTAAAACCGTTATAAAATATGGTGAGGGCAAAGCGATTGTCTCTACCCGCATATGGATCTGAAGGCAGATATCCTGATCCGACCTCATTGATTAATTTTCCATTTTTCATCGGAAAGGCATCTACGAGATTTTGAGTGGGATTGGTTATGCCCTGACCAGCCCGCTGAAAGCCTGGAGGTTCATTTAATTTTTCAACGGTCGAATTATCACTTTGCTGGTAGGCAAAAATGAACTCCTTATTTTTCCGGGTGGTGAACATTGTGCCAAAATTTGCCTCAAGGCCGTACAGGTTCAGCTTCATTACATCGTCTGCTGCTTTTGCCGCAGCCTGCCACCTTGTAACATCATTTGACGGGTTATATAGCGGACTGGCATTATACAACAATAGCCTGGCTTTTAAGGCCAGCACAGCCCCTTTACATGCACGTCCGATTTCACCGTCTGCTAAAGTGGTGGGCAATAGATCTTTAACAGCCTCACATTCACTCAAGATATAGTCAACACATTCTTTGTTGGTATTGCGTTTTAGCTGTAAATCATCATTAATCGTAAATACTTTATCCCCAATTAGCGGTACGTACCCCCAGCGTTTTACCAGTTCAAAATAGAACATGGCCCTTAGAAAGCGTACTTGTGCCTTATATTGAACTTTACGTATTTCCGGTATTCCAGAATTATCAATATTGGTCAGCAGTACATTAACACGCCTAATGGCCGCATAATTACTTGCCCATGGGTTTTCTGGTAAATCGGCAGGTCCCCATTGCCCAAGTTTAAATTTATCAACTGCAGCTGTATTGATAGCAGCGGTTAGGGCATCATCAGTACCTGCGTCCAGGTAATTCTCCTCTATGCGGTTAAATCCACGGGGCAGCTGTGCATAAATGCTGGCTACATATTCTTCGATCATATTGCCTTCCCTATCCTTGGGGTTAAATATGTCGGTAATATCTATTCGTTCTACAGGTGTTTGGTTTAATACGTCCTTCTCACATGAAGCACTGAACAAAGCCAATGCTGTTAAACAGCAAATCAGTTTATATGGTATTTTCATCTAATGTTTCCCTTTCTTTAAAATTTGACATTAACGCCTACAGTGTAGCTCCTGTACAGCGGATAATTATTGAACAATGCTTCCGGATCTATGTCCTTAAGGCCGGTAAGTGTAAAAGCATTATAAGCATTCACAAACACCCGGAGGCTGGAAAAATGGATTCTATTGACCAAGGTAGCCGGTAACGTGTATCCTATTTCCACATTTTTCAAACGCAGGTAATCGCCATTTTTAATCCAATAAGTTGATGTACGGTGGTTGTTGATGTTATTACCAAAGGACAAACGCGGATAGGTAGCGGTACTGGCTGTAGCTGGAGTCCAGCGGTCTAAATGATGCTCTTGAACGGTACCATTGGTTGTTAAACCCAATGTCCGGAATTCCCATGCATTATTTCCGGTAAAGAAAAAGTCTTTATTGGCAACCCCTTGTACTAAGGCGAAGAAATCGAAGCCTTTGTATTTCAGTCCAAGTGAACCCGAATAATTGATTGGATTGGATTTTCTGCCGATCGCCATTTGATCATCGTCATCTATCTTGTTGTCCCCATTCAAATCCTGATATTTAATGTCACCGGGTTTCAACACCGCATTAAACTGTGGGAAACTGGCGTTAATTTCTGCCTGTGATTGGAAAAGGCCCAAAGCCACTAAACCAAAGGGCTGTCCAACCCGCTCTCCGGTCCGTACCTGATAAGCATAACCCCGGGGTAATTCGTCCTGAAAAATTACTTTATTTTCAAATAGCTGCGCATTAGCGCCCAGGTTTATTTTCAGCTCCCCCAATTGGGCATTATAGTCCGTACCCAATTCAATACCTTTGTAACTGTTTATCCCAAGATTTTCTAGCGGATAAGTTAACCCTAAAATCGGGTTTGATACACCACGGGTCTGTAGCATATCATACCTGCGGCGGTTAAAATACTCGAGGTTTACGCCCAATTTGGAATTAAAGAAACGGGCGTCGATACCGGCGTTGAACACCCGGGATTTTTCCCAGGTAATATTTGGATTGCCAATGGACTGTTCATTCCATCCATTTACACCAGCGGCTGAATTACCAAATACGTAAGCAGTACCGGTAGGACTATAGTAAGGTTGGTAATCAAAATTACTGGCACGGTCATAACCCAGCAAGCCTGCTGAAACTTTTAATTTCAGTTGGTTAACTGCAGTTGTTTTCAAAAAGTCTTCTTTGGCCAGGTCATAGCCTGCCGATATTGCGGGGAAGACACCATAACGCCTGCCTTTTTGATATTGTTCTGATCCCTGGTAACTAAATGCCAGATCTGCAAAATATTTTTCATTGTAATCATAACTTACCCGCCCCATTAAACCTGCATAAGCACCGGTTAATGCCGTACCAGAATCATATTGGTCCCAGGTATAACGTAACGTGGCATCGATTGCATGTTTGTTAAAAGAACGGCTATAGTTAAGTCCCGCGTCATAATTAAAGCGTCTGGTATAACTGTTCACCACAGCACCAGTGCCGAAATTGGCATTGGAACCGAACTGGGTATACGACTTATCGGTGTTTAACTGATAAACCGCAAAGTTGGAGCGGTTTCTATTCAGGAACTGGTTATAGTAGGAAGTATAATGCGCCGATCCTGTTAACGAAAGCCCTTCGGTAATAAAATTAAGTTTTCGGCTGATCAGGGCATCTACCAAAGCGGTTCTTCTATTTTCACGGATGAAACCGGTTTTATACAATGAGCCATAAATATTTTTGGTATATAACGAATTACCGCCCATTGAACCATCCGGGTTAAAAACAGGATAAGCGTTCGGCGGGGTATTTCTCATGTCATTAAAAAGCGAATTGACATCTGTACCCGGGCTGTTAGATTTTTCGTACTTGCCGGCCAGACGAAGTCCGATGGTGGTATTCGGATCGATATCTACATCCACATTTGAACGGAACGCATAACGGTTGAAATCGTTATTGGTATTATAATCGTTCGGGCCATCTTTAAAAATCCCGGCCTGGTTTAAGTTCTCGAGGGCGACAAAATATCGTGCGGAACTGCTCCCACCGGCAACATTGAGATTAAAACGGGTAAAATTATACGATGGTTTTAGGGCCATCTTATACCAATCATTGTTAGGATACTTAAATGGGTCCAGGCCTGTACGATAGCCTTCCAGATCTGCCGGGGAATAAGGCGCAACAGTAGCTCCATCATTCAATGCCGCTTCGTTTGCTAATAGTGCATAGTTATACGAATCGAGATATTTAGGCAGATAAGTAGGTTGCTGTAAAGCTCCCTGAGCAGAAAAATTGATCGTTTGCTTCGCATCAGTGCCCCCTTTGGTTTTCACCAGTATTATCCCATCCGAACTGCGCAGTCCGAATGGTGCCAAAGATACCGGGTCTTTTAACACCGTTATCTCATCAATTTCATTGATGTTCAGCTGGTCAATATCACGTACAGCACCATCAACAATAATTATAGGAGAACTGTTTCTAACCGAAAAGTTAGAGCCGTCATTACCTAAAGAAATCGATTGGGAGGTAACCAGTCCCAACAGTCTGCCGGCGAGTGTATTACTGACTACAGGTGAGCCAACCGAACTTAACTCATCCGCTTTAATACTGGAAACAGCTCCCGAAAAGGTATTGGCTTTATGTGTTCCGAACAAAACATCCACCGGTTCTCCGGTTTCATTTTTCTCAAGCAATACATTTATATCTTTAGCTACAACCTTCTGCTCCTGTTGGGCATAACCTTCCAGTTGATAGATAAGCACATCATTCACATCGGCTTCCAGGCTATAATAGCCATTTTCATCGGTAAGCGTGTTAGCAGCTTTACCCTTAACACTCACCATCACTCCCTTTAGGGCTGATCCCTGCCGGTTTTTTACCTGCCCCTTTGTTAATCTTTGATCATAATAATGGCGTTCAGATCCTTTGGGTATAGTGGCACTTGCTACATTGTAAATCAACAAGCCTGCTGTTACAATGAAAATCATTAAGTAATTTTTCTTCATGCGCTCCTCCTCATTAGGTCGACACATGTCAGACATTTTCTTTTCATACAGTTATTTGGTTTAGGTTACTTATTAGCCATGGCGGCCACAATTCGAAAGGGTAAATTTGGCACAATCAGACAACAAATGACGTCGACAATTCTGTTTAATATGTAGGAATATTTTGCATTTTGTAACCTTTTTACCCTTGATAAGGCTGTATGGTCAAAGTGGAGTATTAAAAACCTGACAGGTAGATAGAGGGAAATTATTTACCCAAGGACTCCTCCAAATTTAAATTCTTTCATCATTTTCAGGCTGTCGTTAACAACAGCCGGAGCAGGGTTCCATGGGTTTTCCATACTGCCCTTCTTGTGACAGATACCCGTAATTCCGTTGAATTCTACTCAATGATAAACACTGCCTTTGCCATTCTGACGCGTTTTCTCTGCCGCGCTAATGCAAGGGTTGGCAACGGCTTGGGGAAAGATTAATTGATGTATAGTGAAATCCTTTCAAAGACCCTAAGCAGGAGATTAGAAAGCTGTTCTATCGTTTACTAACAGTTATCGTTACAAAATCTGGTGATGATTTTTTCGCATCTTACAAACCTTTGTGGTTCAGGAAAGAACCCTCAAGAGCTTAAGTAGTCACGCGGCGTCTGTCCAAACTGCTTTTTGAATTCCTTTGTAAAATAGCGGAAATCGATAAAACCAACCATGCCTGAAACCTCCGAAATATTATGACCGGACACTTTGAGCAGTTGAGCAGCCCTCTTCAACCTGATGCTTTTTGAAAATTCGTTTACAGTCATATTTGTCAGTGCTTTTATCTTTTTATACAGTACCGACTGGCTCATGCCCATCCTCTCGGCCAAAAGATCTACTCCGAATTCCCTGTTTTCTATACCTTGCTCAATTATTTTAATGAATTTGGATAGGAATTGTTCATCCCTGGTATCAAGTAGCGTATTGCTAGGCTCAAAAATGAATTGCTTACGGTATTTCTGACTGATTCTATCGCGGGCTGCCATAATATTCCTAACCGACAACTGCAGCACCTTAATACTGAACGGCTTGGTAAGGTAGAGGTCAGCTCCAGTACTTAAGCCGCTGATCTGATCGGACTGGGTATCCTTTGCTGTTAAAAGAATTACGGGAATATGGCTGGTCCGTTCATCTGTTTTGATTTCGGCACAAAGTTCAAAACCGTTCTTTTTGGGCATCATTACATCGCTGATGATCAGGTCTGGAATTTCCGTGATGGCCAGTTGAAGGGCGGCCGCTCCGTCTGTACTTTCCAGTATCCGATATTCCGCGTCTAACAAATCCCTGATCATAATCCTTAGTTCCTCATTGTCGTCGGCAATTAATATAGTATAACTTTTTCCATCCGGATCTGTTTCCTCAGCTACGGTTTTGTTCTCAGGATGCATGTTGCCAGGCATTGGCAAACCAACGGTAAACTTTGTAAATCCAGGTTTACTATCTACAGTGATTCTTCCATGATGGAGTTCTACAATATGTTTGCTTAACGCTAAGCCGATTCCATAACCGGTATTCTGTGAAGCATCATCTATCTGAAAGTAGTTGGTAAACAGTTTATCAAAGTAGGCCAGAGAAATCCCTGCCCCCGTATCTGAGACACTGATTAGGACTTCGCAATCTTTGACAGCAACCTCAAGAACGATCTCTCCTCCGGCGGGCGTAAACTTAACGGCATTGGAAAGGAGATTAAAAATAACTTTTTCAAACTGTTCTTTGTCAAAAAAAGCAAAAACGGGCTGGTCAGGATGCAGAAATACAAGGTTCAATTCTTTTTTCTCACAGACTTGCTGAAAAGTAATATAGATATCCCTTAAGAAAAGGATCAGATGATTATCCCGCATATGAAGCTTCAGGGTCTTCGATTCGGCTTTCCGAAAATCCATTAATTCGGTAACAAGCCCAAGTAAACGGTCGGCATTTTTCTTTATGTTGAACAACTGTTTGTTGACTAGACTGTATTGGGTGCTTTCTTCTAGAACCTTTTCAAGCGGTATCATAATCAAAGACAGATGAGACCTGATCTCATGTGAAATATTCGTAAAAAAATTCAGTTTGATCTGATGAAGTTCTTCATCTTTTTTCAGAAGCTGTTTCAGATAGAAAAAACGGAGGATAAAAAAAGCAATACCCATAAAAAAGAGGGTATAAATAAGGTAAGCCCACCAGGTTTGCCAGAGTGGTGGAAGTATGCGGATATGAAGGGTCTCAACCTTGCTCCAGATCCCATCATTGTTTGCACCTTTTACGCTGAAGACATAATCTCCAGATGGCAAATTTGTATAGGTTGCCAACGGCAAGGGGCTTTCGATCCAGGCCTGATTAATTCCTTCCAGTTTATATGCATATCTGTTCTTACTCGGTTTAATATAGTTTAGCAGCGCAAATTCAATGGTAAAAATATTTTGTTTATCATCAAAAATAAGCTGGGGTTTAAAAATGATATTTTCAGGCAGTAATTCATGTCCTTTGGCCGGTACAACATTATGATTAAAAAGTTTGAGCCCCGTGAATACAAGAGGAGCCTGATAATTATTACGCTTAATTTCTTCAGGAAAAAAATGGGTTATGCCATTCAGCCCCCCAAAAAACAGTTCTCCATTTTTAGCCTTATAGAGTGATCCGGAGTTAAACTCCTCCGATGCCAGTCCGTCTGCAACAGCGTAGTTCTCAATGCTTTTTTTCTTTGGGTCCAATTTCGACAGGCCATTTATTGTACTGATCCAGAGGTTATTGTGTTTATCCTCGAGAATACCGATAACATTATCGTTGCACAGGCCATCTTTGGTGGTATACCACTGAGTTATTTTTTTTGTATCTGGATTATAACAGCACAGTCCTCCATAATTAAGCCCGATCCAGATATTCCCGTTATGATCCTGAGTTAACCAACTAAATGATTTCGTTTCACCTCCCCTGCTATGTATCTTTATTTTGGAGATCATCCTGTTATTTTTGCTAAGGCGGTAAATCTCATCCCAGGTAACTATCCACAAATTACCTGCCTTATCCTCAAAAAACATCAGAATGGTCTTATCCTTCAATTTTCCCATGAAAGTAAAATTCTTTATAGGATTAAACTGAGTGCCATTGCGATGATAGGCACCATTAGTCCCCATGCCACCTATCCAAAATCTATTTTGTGAGTCTTCCAGTATAGATAATACTGCAGAACGTTTCAATTCAAACGCACTTCTGTGTTTAAAAAAATGCTTGAATGTCCCACTTATGGGTTCAAAAAGATTTAATCCTCCACCACTGGTACCCACCCATGTATTGTTGTCTTTATCAAGGTAAACAGTTTTTATAAAGTTGGAAGATAGCGAAGTTGGATCGTCTGGCTGGTTAACATAGTAATTGAATCTTTTTGTTTGCCGATCAAAGTAATTTAAACCACCGCCATCAGTTCCGATCCACAAGCTACCCTCTTTAGCTTGAACAATGGAGCGGACCAGACTGTTGTTAATTCCCGAATTGTTTCCTTTCTGTACTATGGTATTAAATAAAGTTCTTGTACCATAAACTACGTTTACTCCGCCATAATAAGTCCCTATCCAAATGTTATTGCTTTTATCTTGATAAAGACTCCATATCGAATTTTGGCTAAGGCTTCCAGGATCATTAACCTGATTCCTATAGGACATAAAACTTCTTCTTACAGGATTAAACACGCTCAAGCCTACCTGGGTTCCGATCAGAATATTACCTCGTCCATCATTCATCATTTTCCGTACGGTATTGTGAACGAGACTATTTGGATTTCCAGATCGCTGTTTGTAATGTTCAAAAGTTCCCTTATTGCGGTTAAATAGATTTAGCCCCTGGCTCTCACTAGCCATCCAGATATTACCTGCTCCGTCTTCTAAAATTGACTTAACCGGACTATCACTGATGCTTCCCGGCAGACCAGGATCATGAACAAAAGATTCAACTTCGGAAAAAATATGTTTAAACCGGCTTTTTACAAGGCCTTTCTCTGTTCCTACCCATAAAAAACCAAAATGGTCTTCATATACACACAAAATTTCACTGTTTGCCAATCTGGATTCCAGCCCCAATTTCGAGGCACTTACAAATACAGCAGTTGAGAAGCGTCTTACAAAAAGACCTTTATTTGTACCTACCCAAAGATTCTTTTTCTTATCCTCATATATACAGTAAACCTCAGGTTTCGTGCCTTTTTTAAATAAAAGGTCGATCCGCTTAAAATTGTCAGTTGCAGATACATAACAATTTAATCCTTCTGATGTACCAATCCATAGTTTTTTTCCGCTGTCAAAAAACAATGCATTGATGTAATTATCACTAATTGAGGTCGTATCGGCAGGGTTACTTATGTATGTGCTAAACCGGCTGCCATCATATCTATTAAGTCCATGGCCTGTGGCAAACCACATAAATCCTAAATTATCCTGGGCAATGGCAAGAACAGAGTTTCTTGAGAGTCCATCTTTTACCGTCAAATGTTCAAAGTATAACTTTTGTCCCTTGACATTTAAAGCAGAACCTAAAAATGCCCAAATAAGGACGATACAAGTGTATTTTTGTTTAAAACATTCATACATCAATTTAGAAATCATAAAAATATTTCAGGAGGGTTATTTAGAATAAGTTCAACATAGATAAATATAAGATTTTATTCATAACCATGCTTAACTATCGACAGTTAAAAAATGAAGTCTTTTATATCCTGCTAGTTCTTCATTCCAGTTGGCAAGCTTCATTCCTATCGGATGACTAGTATCTGAAACTGAATTTATAAGATTTAACACCCCCTATAGAAATAGATGATTTAATAATTAGCACAAGAGAAAAGAAGTGCACTTTAAGTTAAGATTTGGTTATAATATAAGAGCTAGACCTTATATGGATGTATTTTTAACTTTCAAGTTGATTTATAGGATTGGAATTTATCTTATATGCTTAAGGGACAAAGCCAACACTAAAAAAAGAGCCCCCCTTATTTGGGGGGTACTCTCTATTGCTATTTTAAAACTGGATAGATTATAACTTAATTACTTTTACAACGTTTCTTTGTGTGCCCTGTTTTATTTCTATCAAATACATCCCTGGAACAAGTTCATCTCCAAAATTTAGCTGGTCATGAGCATCTGTTTTAGCTTCTTTAACCAATTGTTGGGCTATATTATAGACTTTATAATATACTATTTCTTTACTAGGGCCTTCAACATGCACTTTAAATGCACTGGTACTCGGATTTGGCCATGCCTTAACTTTTAATGCTTCGGAAGGCAAAATGACGGTATTTATATCCTCGTTAGAGAATACTTCTTCCGTGTTTTGTATGTTGTTGTTTGGCTCCTGATTCAATAAGAGTTCTGGTCTGTTGCTTGCAGCTTCTCGTGAATTAAAGCTTACATTGTTGGCCGAGCTTGTGGTTCCCTGATTGATTAACCTGAAAGAAACGATTTTCTTGTTCGCTGCCAATTGGCTGTTGATATAGGCTGTTACGTCTAACTCATACCATCTACCATTTATATTATTGACGGTATAATTCCCTATCAATGTGCCGGTCTCAGCTGGTTGGTTATTCCAAGTAATTGTACTTTCAGCCCAGGTTGTATTGGAAAGTCCATATACAGATACTACCCTGGTTGGATCTGCACCAACACTGGAAACATAAACCCGCAATTTCGCACTTTCAACGCTGGAT
>NZ_JAUG01000082.1 GCF_000708285.2 Pedobacter borealis DSM 19626 | reverse complement strand
TTTGTGGCGTTTTAATCAAGTTTTCTGTTAAGACGGTCGTCACCCTGAATTTATTTCAGGGTCTTTCACGCTAAAAAGATGCTGAAATAAATTCAGCAGGACGATAAAGCGGGATTAGGCGTAAATAAGATATAATTTTCAGCAAATAATTATCGAACTCAGGTTAATAGGTATAAATGCATATAATGAAAGGTTTAGCATCATTTGTAAAAGAGAAGAGAAAACTCGCAGGATTGACACAGGAAGAATTCGCTGAGCACACTGGAGTTGCCCTTACGGTGATACGTAAAATTGAACAGGGAAAGGATACGCTGAACATGTCCAGCGTAAACCAAGTTTTATTCATGTTCGGAAGCATCCTGGCTCCTGTAAGCAAAAGAGAAATA
Organism: Pedobacter borealis DSM 19626; assembly: GCF_000708285.2. Taxonomy (GTDB): domain Bacteria; phylum Bacteroidota; class Bacteroidia; order Sphingobacteriales; family Sphingobacteriaceae; genus Pedobacter; species Pedobacter borealis. The sequence goes on along the minus strand of NZ_JAUG01000082.1, from coordinate 22,447 downwards.
GAAACGCAGGCGACATGAAAAAGAATTAGCACAGATTTATTAATGTCCGAATCCCTTAAAATTTATCTAATACTCCTCAATATCAATGACTAAAAATGGAATCCGGGTTTTGTTGTTTACAGTAGGTATGGCTATTGGAACGGCCCCGAACTTACTGGCGCAAAAAACAACTATTTATCACAAAGATTGGATTGATTTTAACAAAAACGGGAAGAAGGACATTTATGAGGATCCAAATGCACCTATCGATCAAAGAGTGTCCAACTTGTTATCGCAGATGACAGTTGAAGAAAAAACCTGCCAAATGGCTACTTTGTATGGTTTTGGAAGGGTTTTGAAAGATGAACAGCCAACCGCTGATTGGAAGAATGAAATCTGGAAGGATGGAATTGCCAATATCGATGAAATGTTAAATGGACTGGTGAACAGTCCCAAAGCCAAAACACCTTATTCTTATCCGTTTAGTAAACATGCAACTGCGATTAATAATGTACAGCGGTGGTTTATTGAAGAAACACGTTTAGGCATCCCTGTTGACTTCACCAACGAAGGGATTCACGGTTTAAACCATGAAAAAGCGACTCCACTGCCAGCACCGATCGGGATTGGTAGTACCTGGAACCCAAAGCTGGTTAAACAGGCAGGTGATATAGTTGGGCGTGAGGCTAAACTGTTAGGTTATACCAATGTTTATGCACCGATACTTGACTTAGCCCGGGATCCACGATGGGGCCGGGTAGTAGAATGTTACGGAGAAGATCCTTTTCTGGTTGCCTCACTGGGCACCCAAATGGTACTTGGTATACAAAGTAATCATGTCGCCTCCACATTAAAGCATTATGCAGTATATAGTGTTCCTAAAGGCGGACGGGATGGGGACGCCAGAACCGACCCCCATGTTGCGCCCAAAGAGATGCACCAGATATATCTATACCCATTTAGAAAAGTAATTGAACAAGCTCAGCCTATGGGAGTAATGAGCAGTTACAACGACTGGGATGGCGAGCCGGTAAGTGGTAGTTATTATTTTCTTACAACGCTGCTCCGCAAACAGTTTGGGTTTAACGGCTATGTGGTATCAGACAGCGAAGCGGTAGAGTTTTTGTATAGCAAACACAAGGTTGCAGATAGCTATGATGATGCTGTGAGGCAGGTGGTAGAAGCCGGATTGAACGTAAGGACCAACTTTACCCAGCCAAAGGATTACATTTTACCGCTAAGAAAAATCATTGGTGAAGGCAAACTGTCAATGAGTGTTGTAGATAGGTGCGTTGCAGAGGTACTAAAAGTAAAGTTCAGATTAGGTTTATTTGATAAGCCATATACCGAAAATCCATCAAGCGCTGATAAAAAGGTGCATACTAAAAGTGATGAAGCTTTTGCTGAAGAAATAAACAGGCAATCGATGGTATTGCTAAAAAATAGTGGCAACCTATTGCCGTTACAGTTAGCGAAGTATAAAAATATCCTGGTTACCGGGCCGCTTGCCGATGCAAGTGGTTATGCCACTAGCCGCTATGGGCCATCGTATAATCCGGTTACTACGGTACTTGCGGGTATAAAACAGTTTGTGGGCAGTGCAGGCAAGGTGGTTTATACCAAAGGCTGCGAAATTGTAGATGCAAGCTGGCCGGAAAGTGAAATTATTGAAAGCCCGTTAACGGCTAAAGAACAAGCTGATATTGATTCTGCCGTAAATGCTGCAAAGAATGCAGATGTTGTTATCGCAGTGGTTGGCGAAGATGAAAAACGGGTTGGCGAAAGTTTATCAAGAACGGGTTTGAATTTACCCGGAAGGCAGCTAAAGTTAATCCAGGCATTGCACGCAACAGGTAAACCCGTTGTAATGGTGATGATAAACGGGCAGCCCCTTACCATTAACTGGGAAAACAGGTATGTCCCTGCCATTTTGGAAGCATGGTTTCCGGGACCGCAATCGGGGAAAATTATTGCCGAAACCTTATTTGGGTTAAATAATCCAGGAGGGAAGCTACCGGTTACCTTCCCTAAAACCATTGGGCAGATCGAACTTAATTTTCCATTTAAACAGGCTTCTCATGCAGGGCAGCCTGGCGATGGGCCAAACGGTTATGGTAATACTGCGGTAGTAGGTGCACTTTATCCCTTTGGTTATGGTTTGAGTTATACCAGTTTTGAATTTAGCGGATTAACCATCGATAAGGAAAAATATAAGGTGGGTGAAGAAATAAGGGTTTCGGTAAAAGTAAAAAATAGCGGAAAGTTGAAGGGAGATGAGGTGGTACAGCTTTACCTGAAAGATGTGTTAAGCAGTGTTACCACCTACGAATCTGTTTTACGCGGTTTCGAAAGGGTAACCTTAATACCAGGAGAAGAGAAGATGGTAGGCTTCGTACTCAAGCCGGATGATCTGTCAATTATTGATAAACAAAATAGATACAGGATTGAGCCTGGACAGTTTAAGGTTATGATCGGAAATTCGTCTGAAAATATAGTCTTAAAGAAAGATTTTTGGGTAACTGAATAGTGCTATCGGTTTTCCAATTTATTGTATGGTGTCGGTTTTTTTTATAAATTTATATAATCCTTATGCAAAAGAGAAATGTTTACTCAAGCAATATTACCAGATGAAGAGTTAATTTCTTTATTAAAGACAGATGACAGAAGAGGCCTTCAGCTGATATATAACAACTATTGGGAACAACTATACCTTGCAGCATTTAGCGTATTAAAAGATCCCGAACCGTGTAAGGATATTGTGCAAGATGTTCTATTGCAACTATGGATCAGAAGAGATGAAGTGAAAATTGATTCACTAAAATCTTATCTGTTTACCGCTGTCCGCTATAAAGTACTCACTTATATAAAGTCGGCAAATAACCGGAAAGTATTTATCGAAGATGGCGAATTGGAAAAATTGGCTGGTTTTGCCCTACAGAAAGATAACCTGAATAAACAAGATGTCGAAAAATTGCTCGAAAAAGGGATTGCTTCACTCCCAAAGCGCTGTCAGGAGGTTTTTCTGTTCAGTAGAAAGGAATTTTTGAGTAATAAAGAAATTGCCGAGAGAATGGGCATCAGCGTAAAAACTGTGGAAGCCCAGATGTCGATCGCATTAAAACATTTACGGGCAGTGATGGGAGAAGTACTTTTTCTGTTGGTGATGTTTTCGTTCCACCATACTTTCTAAACCGAAAAACCAAAATACAGTCCTCGTCAAAGGCGTATAAGCAAAATATCTACATAAAGGAGCATCCTATATTCCAGCTTCATCCTCGATTAAAGCAACTTAATTGCTTCATTTTAATTTTTTTTTAAATTCTTTTAGGGGTTGGGGCTTTTCATTTAGACATACCTATATGAAAAACATAATAACTGATAGTGAATTTAAAGAATTGGCAAGGAAATGCCAGGAGGGAACTGCCAGTGAAGAGGAAATAAAAGCTTTTGATGAGGTTTATGACTTACTTCTTCAAAGACATACATCATGGGATGCTAATCTTATGGGTGAGAAAGTAGCTGTTCAAAACGAAATATACCAGTCACTCATCAATAAGGTTGATGATCAACAAAAAAATATCCGCGTGTTTCCATTATGGAAATATTTATCTGCCGCCGTACTTTTAATTGTTGCTGGATTCAGCATTTATTTTTTCGCGATTAAAACAAAAATGGAAGATCAGCATCAGCAGGCTGCTATTCTACCCGGCAAAAATAATGCAATCCTGACTTTGGCCGATGGAAGAAAAGTTAACTTAAATGAGGTTGGGAATGGTGCTTTGTTGAAACAGTCTGGAATCCAGATTACAAAATCGGCTGATGGCCAATTGTTATATAAGGTATTGAATGATGCAGAAAAAACAGCCAAGTTAGTATCCTACAATTTAGTGGAGACCCCAAGGGGTGGGCAATACCAGGTTATTCTTCCCGATGGCACCAAAGTTTGGCTTAATGCAGCTTCCTCTTTGAAATTCCCATTGTCATTTGCATCTATGGAAGATCGTAAAGTTGAACTAAAAGGAGAGGCTTATTTTGAAGTAACCAAAGATAAAACACACCCATTTAAGGTTATCAATGAAGGACAGGAAGTAAAAGTGCTGGGTACGCATTTTAATATTAATAGTTACAAAGATGAAGGTGCGATTAAAACAACCTTACTAGAGGGAAGCGTAATGGTGACTTCTGATTATGCTAAAAATGGAGTGAGGGCTGAAGTTAAGATTAAACCGGGAGAGCAGGCCATATTAACCGAGAAAGGAATAAACGTGGTAGAGAAAGACGTAGAGGCAGTGATGGATTGGAAAAACGGGGATTTTATATTTCAGCAGGAGAGTTTAAAGCAGATCATGAACAGGGTAGGCCGATGGTATAATGTAGACGTAGTTTATGAAAAAGATGTAAATGCTGGATTGACCTTTAGCGGTCAGATGTCAAGGTCCAAAAATATCAAAGAAATCCTTAAAAATTTAGAGTCAACCGGCGAAATCGAATTCGAAATCAGCGGATCAAAAATTAAAGTAAAGAATAACCAATAATAAAAATATCAACAAACCAAACTAACAAATTAATTTACTAACCAAACCAACCGTAATGAAAGCTTTTCCTTAACCTTTACGAAAGCATAGCTTAAAAAATAAGCCAAGAGTGGTTGCACACTCCTGGCTATGGTTTAATGCTATTCATCAGACCCGAATAAATCGGGAATTGCAAAACAATTATTAATGAAACCATGAGCATGCCCAATTCCTAACTAGACAATCGGCATACTCGTATTAAACTCATTCAAATGTATGAATTTTTACTTTAAAAGGCTATACAGGCCACCAGCTCGTATTGCCCAAATTTTGCTCGTAATGAAACTAATCATTGTGTTATTAACAGCTACATTTTTGCAGGTAAGCGCAGGCACTTATGCCCAGAACGTTACCCTGAAGGAGAAGAATGTCAAATTGGTGGCCATATTTAAAGAAATCCGTAAGCAAACCGGTTATGATTTTATTTATAGCGACCGGATGCTGGAAAATATAGCGCCGGTAAACTTAAACTTGACGAATGTTCCACTAGTTGAAGCATTGAATAAAGCTTTCGAGAACCAGCCACTTTTATATGAAATTGAGAATAAAACCATAGTGGTAAAGGCTAAGTCTCCACCAACCTTTAGCTTTGTTAATCAGATACGTGTAATTACAGGTACGGTAACCGATGAGAATGGCGATCCCTTAGTTGGTGTTAGCGTGAGGAGCAAGAAGATTGGTACACTGGTAAGAACAGATAAGGATGGGAAATATGCGATTTCGATCAACGATAATGCAGACGAACTTATTTTTTCTTTTATCGGCTTAGAATCAAAAACATTACGTGTTCCGGAAAAGAATATCTTAAACGTTCAGCTTAAATCTTTGGTTAATAAACTCGATAATATCGTAATTACAGGTACTGGTATAGACCGAAAGAAAGAAAGTTTTACAGGAGCAACCTCTACTTTTTCGGGTGCTGAATTAAAAGCTATTGGGAATAATAACATTATAGCCAGCTTAAAATCAATGGATCCCTCTTTTCTTGTACTTGACAATGAAAAATTAGGATCCAATCCAAATTTATTGCCTACGATTGAGCTTAGAGGTAAGACCACCGTTGGTGAACTCTCTTTAAAAGATCAATTTGGGACAGATCCGAACCAACCCCTGTTTATTTTAGATGGTTTTGAAAGTACGCTGCAGACCATTATCGATCTGGATATGAACCGTGTTGCATCGGTAACTATTCTTAAGGATGCTGCATCTACAGCCTTGTATGGCTCTAAAGCAGCAAATGGCGTTATCGTAATTGAAACTGTTAGGCCGGTACCTGGAAAATTACGTTTTTCTTATACTAGTGATTTAAGAGTAGAGGGACCAGATTTGACGGTATATAACATGATGAATGCCGCAGAAAAATTAGAATTTGAAAGACTTTCAGGAAGATATGTAATGGCCTCTTCTGATCCTACGCTTCAAGCTGGATTAGATTCGATATATTACAGAAATAAGGCGGCTGTTGCCAGGGGTGTAGATACCTATTGGTTAGCTGAACCCCTTCAAAATATCATCTCTCAAAATCACTCTATTAATGCAAGTGGGGGCGATGAGGTTTTTCGATACAGTGTAGGCTTTAATTATAAACTGAACCCTGGTGTAATGAAAGGTTCAACGCGTGATACATGGGGTGGAAACGTAAACTTTATTTATAGAAAATCAAAAATTAATATCAATAACTCATTCTCTATAAATGGTAATAGTCATTCTGAATCACCATACGGTAATTTTGCTGATTATGTAAATGCTAATCCATATTACATAAAAAGCATTAGCAATCCTTTTTTAGATCAAACATCCACGCTTGCAAACGGAGGTACAATCACAACCGGTTTAAATGTTCCAAATCCGCTCTATAATGCATCATTGCCTTTCAGAAGCAATGGAACTGGAATGAACCTTACCAACAACCTGTCTGTGCAATATGATATACTTCCGAAATTTAGAGTAAATGGTGGTTTTTCTATTTCGAAGGGCGTTTTAGAGTCTGATGATTTCTTGTCACCTGATCATACGAGTCAATTGTCGCAGCAACCTAATCTTCGTGGTAAATATACCTATGGTAAATCCAACAATTATTCTATACGAACAAATTTCTTATTAACTTATGGCAATTTGTTTGGGAAAAAACATGCCGTTAATGTTAACGTAAGAGGAGATTTAGGACATAATTATTCCAATTCTGCAACTTTCGTATCTCAAGGATTCCCTACTGGAAGCGATCCTATTTTAGGATTTGCCTACGGTTATGAAAATAGTGGTTTGCCACGTTCCAGTACCTCTACTTACCGAAGTGCAAGTGCAACGGCATCTGCAAACTATGCATATGATTCTCGTTATCTCTTTGATGCCTCTTACCGTATAGATGGATCAACTTCTTTTGGAAAAAACGATCCTTGGTCTCCATACTGGTCTACCGGTATTGGCTGGAATGTGCATAAAGAAAGTTTCTTGAAAAATAGCAATGTCATTTCCCGTATTAAACTTTACTCTAATATTGGTGTAACGGGGAATCAGGTAATGGGTGGACAGGTTTCAACTACAGTTTATCAGTATTTAAGGGCCTATAACCAGGTTGGCCAGGGAATAAATGTACTTACACTTGCCAACAATGATTTGGTACCATCAAAAACCACTCAACTTAGTCACGGTATTGATTTTGGTTTATTTCATGATCGATTGACCGGTAGTTTAAATGCCTACTCAAAAATTACAGACAATCAAATTGTTTCGGTTGATTATCCTACATCTTCTGGTATCTCAAGTTATCAATTTAATGTGGGTAAATTATCTACAATAGGCTATGAAATAAGATTGAATTACGCGATAATTAATAATCGCGAGCAACGTATACTATGGCGAATAGGCGTAACAGGAGCTTCTAACGATAGCAAGTATAGTGGATTTGGAAATACATTAAAGAAATTGGATGCAAAGCAGGTAACTGATAAAGCTTTAACCCGTTTCAGAGATGGAGCCAGTCCTAATGATATATTCGCTGTCCGGTCCCTAGGCATTGATCCAGCCAGCGGACGTGAAATCTACTTAACTGCAACAGGTGAGCATACGCTTGATTGGTCTCTTGCAGACCAGCCTAAAGTTGGTAGCAGTAAGCCACTTATGGAAGGTATGATTTCAAGCACTTTTAGCTACAGAAACTTATCATTGTCATTATCGATGCGTTACAGAGCTAAAGCCTATGTTTTCAATCAAGCGCTGTTAGATAAAGTTGAAAATATCGATTACAATGAAGTTGGCAACAATCAGGATAAGCGTGCTTTATATGATCGTTGGAAAAAACCAGGTGATATTGCCCAATTCAAAAATATTAATTTAATGGATCCACTACAGCCAGCAAGCGCTACGCAAATGTCAACTCGCTTTCTTCAGGAAGAAAACTCGCTTTCACTTGAATCGATTAACATGAGTTATACATTCGTAAATGCTAAATGGATGAAGAGTTTAGGTTTGCAAAACTTAAATCTATCTGGCTATACAAACGATATTTTCCGCTTTTCAACAGTTAAACGTGAGCGAGGGATTAACTATCCATTTGCACGCTCAGTGTCATTCACGATAAGAGCTTCATTCTAAAATATAGAACAATGAAACCATCATGAGCAAACAATCACAAACAGCGAAAAATATTGCTCATGATAGCTTCATAACCGTTAAAACTCAAATTATATACTAATGAAAAATATAAAAACATACCTATTTGTTGCAATTTACACGGTAATTTCTTTTTCTTCTTGTACAAAATATTTGGATTTACAACCAGAGGGAAAGCTGCTTGAAGAACAGGTTTTCAGTTCTCCAACAAATATTAAGGCTTATTTAAATGGGATATATGTAAAGTTAGCTGGAGCACCATTATACGGTGAAACCCTTACGATGATCTATCCAGAAATAATGGCTCAGCGGTACACCATGACTTATACTTCTCCAAAGGCAGTGATAAGTCAATACAATTCGTTTTCTACATACGATTATAAGGGAGCGCAGGTAAGTAATAAAATGGCAGAGATTTGGACAAACAGTTACAATGCTATTTTTAATGCAAATAGGTTTTTAGACAATTTGGCGAAAGTCCCTGGCATTATAGATGCAAGAACAGATTCTACTTATCGAGGCGAAGCATTGGCTATACGTGCGATGATGCATTTTGACCTTTTGCGCTTATTTGGGCCGATGTATAGCACAGCTGATTCTACATTGCTAAGCATTCCTTATGCTACCTCAGGTGAAGTTACCATAAATCCCTTTCTCAAAGCAAATGAAGTAATGGAGCATATTATTACAGATTTAAGTAGAGCCGAAAGTTTGCTTTCCAACGATAAGACGATGAGTACCGATAGGAAATATCGCTTTACTTACTATTCGGTAAAAGCATTACAAGCTAGGGCGAATTTGTACAGAGGTAATAAGACAGAGGCTTTGGCTGCTGCAATGGTTCTCATCCAAAATGCGGCTAAATTTCCCTGGGTAACACTTGCTAATATTAATGATAAGCAAAATCCGGATAAAGTTTTTACTACTGAAATGATTTTGGGTGTTTACAATGGCGACCTATATGCCAGTACTGGCGCTCAGGCAAAGTTTTTTAGTTCTTCTTTGGCCGACAATGCTATTCTCGCACCAAATGACGCACGTATGGTTGCGTTGTACGATGGCAATGATTTCAGATATGGGAACTACGAGCAGCTTTGGGTAAAACCTGGAAGTAAAAATTACAAAACATTTATGAAGTATGCAGATATTGAGTCAAAAACTGTATCCTATAGAAATACAGTGCCTTTGTTAAAATTGAGCGAAATGTATTATATAGCTGCCGAATGTGATCCAAACCCTACTACCGGTGTGGCTTACTTGAATACAGTTCGATTGCAAAGAAATTTAGGAACTCCGGTAAGCGCTGCGCAGTTAACAACTGAATTAACCAGAGAGTACCAAAAGGAATTCTTTGGTGAAGGTCAGTTATTCTATTATTTTAAAAGGAACAACTTAGGTACAATTCCAGCTACCAGTAATACCACCGGTTCAGTTCTTATTGGGACAACCCTTGACCAGATGAGGGGTAAATATGTAGTTCCAATTCCAATTTCTGAAACTAATAACCGTTAATCCAAAACGATCATGAATAAACTTATTTTTAAATTTGCTATACTGCTTATAACAGTTTCATTGATGTCATGCGAAAAAGGTTTGATGACATTTGATAATAAAAATTCTGATATTTATTTCGCTGATGCCGGTAAGAATGTGCCATCTCTTGCTTTTGACTCAACATATGTTTCTTTTGGCTATAGTAGCTCGCCAGATTCTGTAAGGAAAATTGTTGTGGCAATCAGTGGGAGCACTGCACCTTATGACAGGGTTTATAAATTAGAGGTAAATGCATCATCAACAGCTATTGCCGGAACTCATTTTGAAGCGCTGCCTCAACAATTTGTTATCAAAAAGAATGCCCAAACCGATACCATTAAGTTAAAGCTGTTACGTACTCCTGAAATGCAGACCCAGAGCTATTTCCTTACCTTGGATTTACTTGCAAATGAAAATTTTGGCAATAATTTTAAAACCATAGCGGTAGCAGGTAAAACCATTAAAACTATTTCAACCAAACTTCGGATAGATGATATCATAAAAAGACCTGTACTGTGGATTTATAACCAAAATAACGGCACTACGAATTCGAATTGGGGTGTTTTTACACGGAAAAAACTGTTTTTCATGTGCGATGTTCTTGGGATAACACCTCAGTATCTGGACACCAGCGGCCTTCAATCGGCAGAATTAACCGGAATGGGTAAAATAGTACAACGTCGCTTAGGCCAACTAAAATTGGCAGGTCAAACTGTTTATGAAGATGATGGCACCGAAATGAAAATGGGCAGTAGTGCTCAATAAGTGTTTGTCTTCTATTAAATGAAATATGTTATGATGAAACCATCATGAGCAAACGGTACAAAACACAAATAATATGCTCATGATAGCTTCATCACCGTTAAAAATAAACCGAGCTTTTGCGAGCTCATTAATGCCATCGAAAACAATGAGCAATAAATTAATAATTATATACTGATGAAAATATATATATATGTCTGCTTAATGGCAGCATTAACGCTAATTACCTATTCATGCAAAAAAGATATAGGCAATTATACCTACCATGATATTAACGAGGTTAAATTTCCTAAAGAATTAAACGGAAAGATAACCGCTTTTGTGCTTGCTAAATTAATTATTAAGCCTGAACTTACTTTTACGCTAGATGAAACAGCTGATCCAAAACGCTATTCGTATGAATGGGTTTATGTAGTTCCCAACGGACAACCTGATCCTGGTGCAAAAACATTGGGCACAACCAAAGACCTGGATATATTGGTGAATATAGCACCAGGTACTTACGATAGCTTTTATAAAGTAACCGATAATGTTACCGGAGTTAAATTTGTTAAGAAATTTTCGCTTGAGATTAGAAACATATATAACGAAGGATGGTTGTTGATGACTGAAGTAAATGGTAAAGCACAGTTTGATATACTTTCGAAACAGGTTGATGGTCAGTTTATCACTATAAATGATTTGTTGACAAAAACAAATTCTGCGCTTCAATTGACGGGAAAACCCCGATTGGTTTACGGTTATCAGATCGGTAACGTACTTGGTTACGGTATTAAATTACCTTATGGCCTTTATCTTGGAACTGATCAAAGTGTCGATAGGGTAGATGCCGAAACTTTTGCCTGGAAGCCCGATTATAATGTAAAAAAAGAAATTCTAGACCCTGATCTTCCAACAGATTTTCACATTGATGCGATCCAACGCGTGCGTGGTGAGAATTCTGCCTATATGATTACCTCGAGTGGTGATGTATATTTCACGGCTCCTTCACAACAGATAAAATATAGTCAGCCCCTTAATTATGCAAATGACCTTTTGTTCAAAGTGGCGCCATTTATGGGAGCAAACGAGAATTTTATTTCAGGCAATCAGAATGCATATTTTTATGATGTGGTACATAAGAGTTTTTGGAAGCATTTGAGTGTTTTCGACGCTAAATTACTCCCTGTTCCTGACCCTACGGGTACTGCACCTAAGCTGTTTAATTTCACGAATACGGGTAAAGATTTATTATATATGACATATGTAACTACGGGTACCCAAATTTATGCCATATTAAAAGACCCTGCTACTCAGAAGAGGTATATGGCCCGTTTTAAACAAACCGATGCTACGCAATTAGGGTTCGAAGAAATTATTTCACCAGATATAGACAAGGCGGAAAGTTTTGCCGTTAGTCCTGCTCAGGGATATCTTTATTACAATGTTGAGGGCAAGGTATATCAATATGATTCCAATAGCATACCAAAATCTAAATTGGTTTTGGATAAAGGTGCTGCAAAAATCAGTTTACTGAAATTTCATACTTATCATGCCACAAAATATACAGATGGAGACAAACTGCTTGTTTGTAGTTATGATCCTGCTCTTCCAGAAGGTCAAAACGGAAAAATTGAACAATTTAATGTTCTGCTTGGCGCTACAGGCATAGGTTTAGATAAAACGTATACCGGTTTTGGAAAAGTAGTGAGCTTGCATTATAGAGAAAGATAAAAAACAGATGAAAAAATTGATTTTATATGCCGCATTAATTTGCGGACTGGGAAGTTCATTGCCTATTTTGGCCGATGAGGGCTTAAAAACAGTGGTGAAGGGAGAGATGTCGGGACTAAAGGGAGGGGCCAGTCTTTTTATTGAAGATTTCGCCATGATCCAAAAAGGAAGGACAAATTATACTAACGGTCGTTTCAGCATGGAAACGACCCTTACAAAACCCGAATTCTGTATTTTAACCACAAGCGATCCTATTGTACAAGGTTTTAATGCCTTCTTGAAACCTGGAGATGACATCTTAATTTCGGTAAAGGATAAAAGTGTGGTATTCACCGGAAAGGGAAGCAGTTTAAACCAGTTTCTCTTTGAGCTTACCCGAAAGTATGATTACAAGAATAAACAGTACAGCGCTACAGAAGTTTATACCAACCGGGTAAATGCCATAAAAACCTCCAATAACGAAGAGGTAAAACTAAACAAAGCTGTTTTATTGGGCTATGCACAAGGCGAATACCTCGATAAAGTCTGCGCGCCTTATATGGAAGCAAAGGTTTCGGGAGAAACAGACCTCATTAACAAAATCAATTTTGTTGATCTGGATATCAGTTTAGTGCCAGAAATTGTGACTTATTATAATTGGTTTAAAACAATTAATGAGATCATGTATGCTAAAATGGAAACAGGGAAACTACAGGTGCGTAGTTCAAACACCTGGATTGCTGATTTTGCAAATACGATTGATAATGAAAAATTAAAAGAGGCTTACGTTGTTCAGTTATTGAACCATGCGCTCCTGGAAGAAGATATTTTTAAAATAAAGGATCTGGCCAGAGCAGCCATGCCCCTGGTTAAAGATCCCGCCAATATTGCAAAAATAAATGGTACACTCGGCAGAGCAGATAAAGTGACCCGTTTTAATAATGCTTTGCCCGGTACTGATTTCAGTACCTATACTTTTCAGAAACCAGATGGTTCGGTAGCTAAAATCTCTGATTATAAAGGCAAATATATTTTAATCGATATCTGGAGCACCTGGTGCCATCCCTGTGTAGCAGAAATGCCCTTTCTTAAAAAATTAGAACATGAAATGGCAGGAAAAGATGTTGCTTTTGTATCTCTTAACGGGGATATCAAAGAAGACTATTGGCAGGATTTTATGAAAAAAAGGAAACTAACAGGCGAGCAGTTATGGATGACCAAAGGACTTGCAGCAGATGCTTTCTTCAATCAAATCGGTTTAACCGGAATCCCACGGTTTGTTATTATCGATAAAGAGGGCAAAATGCTCAATGCCAAATGCTGTCAACGCCCATCCAATCCTGTTTTAAAGGTTTATCTGAATGAATTACTAAGCAAAAAATAGCTGATGAAAAAAATATTAATAATTGCCGCCCTGCTATTAGCAAAGGTTTCGTTTGCTCAGATGAGCGAAATCCGTGGCGTGATGAAAAATGGTACCCAAAAGGATATCTATCTTTATAGTATTGTAGATGGGAAGCCCGAATTATTAGCTGGTACTCAATTGGGCGAAGATGGTTCATTCGGGTTTCTGTTTACGCCTACCAATGAGGGCTTTTATACCGTAGGTTATTCAAAAATGGAAAAAGGGTCTCTTTTTCCGATATATGTGAAAAAAGGCGATAAGGCTGAGATTGCAATTGATAAAAGAAGAATGATGTTTGTAGGGAAGCAGACGCCTGAAAATGCCATTCTTTCTTCATGGAATGCCTTAACACAGGAACTAAAGGTAAAATCCATTTATTTTATGGAGCCGCCATTAAGTACCTATCAGGATTTTTTTCCAGAATTGACCAAAGTTGCCGCCCAGGCCGATGAATTTAGAAAGACGATTAAAACCAAGAATGAAGATTTTAACCGTTTGATGACCGCAGTGACCTATTTCGATCTGGATTATTATGCCATGCACTTTGTCCGTACTCCACGTAAAACAGGATTTCAAGCAAAGAAAGAAGATTATGTGCCTTATTATAATTCGATCCTGGCGGAAAATAAATTCAAAAATGACGATGTCTTATCGTATCTCTTTGGTGAGCTATTAATAAATGAATATGCTGATTGGGCAGGCGGCAGGAATACGAATATCGACGATAGATTGAAATTCTTTACTACCGATAGGCAAAAGGGCGTATATATATTGTTTAAGCAGACCCCTTTCATACAATCCTACCCGCAATATGAAGGTTTGGTTAAAAGCTTTGGCCAATATTTTCAGTCGCCAAGTTTAAAAGCAAGAGTTGATGCATTGGGTGCTAAATTGTACATCACTACCGCAGGCGGTAAGGCCGTTGATTTTACCTTCGAGGATCAGAACGGTAAAATGGTTTCATTAAGTGATTTTAAAGGCAAAGTGGTTGTGTTAGACATCTGGGCAACCTGGTGTGCGCCTTGTAAAGCAGAGATTCCTTTCTTAAAGAAACTGGATGCAGAATTACATGGTAAGGATGTGGTTTTTGTGAGCATTTCTACAGATGAGCCAAAAGACAAAGAAAAATGGCTGAAAATGGTTGGTGACATGAAGCTGTCAGGTGTGCAGCTATATGCAGGCGGTTTTGTTAATAAAGTAACCGATTTCTATAAGATTACAACCATTCCGCGCTTTATCGTGATTGATCGGGAAGGGAAATTAATCAATCCTAATTCACCCCGCCCTTCTGAGCCAAAACTAAAAGCATTGCTCGAAACCGAATTGGCAAAAGCTAAATAAAGTTATGAAAAAATTAATGTTTGCCTTAACTGGCTTAATGTTGAGCTTTTGCTGCTCTGCACAAATGACCCAGATCTGGGGAACGGTAAAATCAGAAGGTTTTGATGATAAGGATATTACCCTTTACGAAATCAATGATGGAGAAACCCGGGAAATTACAAAAACCAGTTTGGCAAAAGATGGCTCTTTTGGTTTCATGTTCAATCCTGCTAAAGAAGGTTTTTATGCAATTGGCTGGGGCGAATTTATCAGGGGAAAGTTTCCGGTTTATTTAAAAAAGGGAGATAAGACAGAAGTTGCTATCAATAACAGAACAATTGATTTTATTGGTAAGCAAAGCCCTGAGAATACCGTTTTATACCAATGGGCCAAGATGACGGATTCTATCAGGTATAACTCCTTCCATTCGATGCAGATGTATGATGAATTCTTTCCTGCCTTGACAAAACTGATTGCCCAAGCGGAAATATTTAAAAAAACGATACATACGCCCAATACAGTATTCAACGCTTCGATGAAACAGATTATCGGATACGATTTAGATTTATATGCTTTAAATTTTCTGGCTATTCCCAGAGGGGGCACATTCATTAAAAAAGAACAGTTGCCGCCCTATTACAATACGATAATAGAACCCAAAAAGTTTAAAACCGATGCTGTATTGGGAATGCTTAATGGTCAGCGTTATATCGATATGTATGTCAACTTTGCGATGTCAGGTAATAAGGAAACTTATGCCAATTCTGCCATATTAAGCCGCGGAACAATAGATCAAAGAATGATAACCCTTGATAACGACGCGATCAAAGGCGCTTATATGCTAAGTAAGGGTAAAATGCCTGCCAACTATAACGCTTACCAGGAGTTTATGGATAAGTATGGAAAGTACTTTCAAACGACTTACCAGAAATCAGTTGTAGAAGAACTGGGGACAAAACTTTACAACAGTGTAATCGGACCTAAACCCGGTATCAATTTCACTTACCCTGATCAAAAGGGAAAAATGATTTCGCTAAATGATTTTAAAGGGAAGGTAGTGATAGTTGATGTATGGGCCACCTGGTGTGCACCCTGCAAACAGCAGATTCCTTACCTAAAAAAGATGGAAGAGGCGTATAAAAGCAAAGATGTAGCCTTTATATCGGTTTCAGTTGATTATCCGAAAGATAAACAAAAATGGCTGACCGCGCTGAAAGAACTGGATTTGAATGGCCTACAATTGTTTGCCGGTGGCTGGACTAAAATAACCAAAGACTATGCTATTTCAGTTATCCCAAGGTTTATGGTATTTGATAAAAAAGGAAATGTAGTATCAACTGATTCGCCTCGTCCTTCTGATCCAAAATTGAAAGAATTGATTGAAAAAGAACTGGCAAAAACGGATTGACAATCTTCCAAGATAAAACAATAATGTTTACGGTTTGATGTGGTTATTTCTCTTCTATCTAACCATTAAAGCACAAATATATTCTAATGAAACCATCATGAGCAAACGCTCACAAACAGCAATGAATACGCTTATGATAGCTTCATAACCTTTAAAGACAAATTATATTCCAATGAAAAAGATTTTATTAAGCGGTTTTCTCTTATTCAGTACCCTAAACGTTTTTTCGCAAGGAATTGAGTTTGAACACACATCCTGGAAAGAGGCCGTAAAAAAGGCAAAAGAACTAAACAGGCCCATTTTTGTGGATGTGTATACCAGTTGGTGCGGTCCATGTAGAGTGATGGCTGCACAGGTATTTACGCGATCGGAAATCGGGGCAAAGTACAACAAGGGTTTTGTAAATGTAAAAATCGATGCAGAAAAAGGCGAAGGCATTGCCCTGGCAAAAAAATACGAAGTACATTCTTACCCCACTTATTTGTTCATTAACCCAAATGATGAAACCTTGATAGATCGATCTAAAAGTTCGATGCCTGCTGCAGACTTTAAAGACTTGGCCGATAAAATGCTTGCAAAGTATGCAGGAAAAAAAGAAATAAGTTTAGACGAATTGGAAGCTAAATATAAAGCCGGTAATTATGACGAACTTTTTGCTCAAACTTATATTAAGCGCTTAAAAGCTTCAGGAAAATGGACTGGTGCAGCAATAAGCCGATATATTGAAAAATTTGTAACCACAACACCCTCTACAGCTCAACTATTTTTCCTGGGATCTAACTTCACCAATGGCGCTGATTCAGTTCTGTATCATTATATGATCAACAACTATAAGCGCATTGATGCTGTTTTATGTAAAAATGATGGTATTGCTGCAGCTTCTTTTTATCGGGTAATTCGTGAAGAAACGAAAAGCAGGGCCGAGGATATTATTGGAAGTAAACAGTCGGTTTCTAAAAAAGAAGCAGGATTGAACAAGCTTTTCGAAAATCTTAAAACTGTTGAAATCGGAGATAGGGGCACAAAAAAAATCCTGGAATTCAAAATCAGATTATACAGTTTAAGTGCCGATACCGTTCAGCTTTTAAAGGCCTCCCGGGCCTACATTACGCAATTTTTATTGCCCGCAAATAAAACTTCTTCCATAGGAAGCGAAACCATAATAAATGACAAAAATGCGCCTGAACCTGTAGTTCCTATTGATTCAATCAGAATTTCTGACTATTGCTCAAATTATGCGGTTACTTTATCCAAGCTCTCCAAAGACGTTGTAGATAGGGAATTAGCCACAAGCTTACTTAAAAAAGCAATGATATTGAGCAGTAATTCGGTAGCGGTTAAAAGCAAAATGAATTTAGCGGCTTATTATTTTGGTGAAAAAGAGGCCGCCATTGAGCAGCAATCGAAATTGATAGCGGAAATGAAAAGCAGTAATGATGAATACTTGAAGGCCGCAGAAATTATGATGCAGAAAATGAAAAATAACGAGCCTAAAATTTCTGGTTTCTCCTCCCGTCCGAAGCTAAAAAAACATTAATCCAGTTATGATATGAAACAGCTATTTACAATTGTAGCATTGATGGTATTGAACAGCTTTGCCTTTGCTCAAACCACCGAGATACGGGGTGTGCTCAAGCCAAATATTAACAAAGTTGTTTATCTCTTCCAGGTAGAAGATGGAGAAACCAAACTTGTTAAATCAGTTAAATTAGCAGAAGATGGGGCCTTTATCCTTTCCTTCGATCCTTCCTATGAAGGTTTTTATATGATCGGTGGATTTACTGCCCTGGCCGGACAATTTCCTTTGTACCTGAAAAAAGGCGATACCGTAACGGTACGAATTGAAAATGGATTTATGGAGTTTTCGGATAAGTTAACAATAGAGAACAGATTATTAGGTGGCTGGCAAGGATATAAGTTGAGTTCGCCTTCACTCGCTCCCTCATCGGCAGAAAGTTTTGATGCTTACCTAAAAGTTATACCAACAAAGCATAATAATAGCTTTAATCAATTGGTGAAGTCGTTTATGATATTTGATTTTGATTACAGCAGGTTCATTTACTTGAAAAGAAATCCAAACGAAGGCTCGTCTATTTTATATAAAAATCTTATTGTAAAAGATAAATTTATTGATGATGCAGTTTTGTCGTATCCAAAAGGAAAGGAGTTGATTACTTTATATGCAGATTATGCAGCATCTATCGATAAATCAAGAAGTGCGATTGATTTTTTAACTACAGACCGCCAAAAAGGACTTTACATATTTGGGAAAGAAGCTCCCAATCTAAAGTCTTACGAAATATATGAGCAGTTCATGAACAAGTATGGCAAATATTTTCAATCCCCAGGTTTAAAAGCTAAGGTTGAAGCGTTAGGTGCAAAACTATATAATGCTACCCCTGGTCGGAAAGGTTCAAATTTTAGCTTCCCTGATCAGGATGGGAAAATGGTCTCACTGAGTGATTTTAAAGGTAAAGTAGTTTTGGTTGACGTTTGGGCAACCTTTTGTGGGCCTTGTTTAGCACTGGTTCCAGCCCTGAATAAATTAGAAGCAGAACTTCATGATCAAAAAGATATTGTTTTTATCGGCGTTGCACAGGATGGCCCAAGAGGAAAAGCCACGTGGTTAAAGTTAATTAAGGAAAGACAGATGGGTGGAATTCAATTATTTGTCGGAGGAGGTAATAATGTATTGGCTAAAGACTATAAAATTAAAGTAATGCCGCGTTACCTGATTTTTGACCGCCAGGGAAATGTAGTGACCGCTGAAGCCCCATTTCCAAGTAGTCCGGAATTGAAGAAATTGCTGCTCGCTGAAATAAGTAAATAAAATGAAGAAGTTAATTATATTTTTAATCTGCCTGTATTCGATCGGGCCAGCCTTTGCGCAAAGTAACAATTTTAATATTGGGCAATTGGAGAGCGAAGTTAAATCAGGCATCCAAAAGGCTTATGCAGCATCCGTTCAGATTGCCAACCTCGATTCAGCTAACCGGAAAGTTGGCGGATATTTTAGTGGTGTGGTAGTAGATGCCGACGGACATATCCTCACCGCTGCCCATGCTGTTACGCCAAATGCCTTGTATCTGGTTACTTTTTCAGATGGCCGTGCGTTTAAAGCTAAAGGTTTAGGGGTTATTCATTCCATCGATGCAGCCATGATCGTGATTACCGAAAAGGGTAAATGGCCCTTCGCTAAAATGGGTTGGTCATCGATACTGGAACCCAATATGCCCTGTATCAGTATTGCCTATCCCGGCAGTTTAATAACAGTTACAAAACCAACCGTTAGACTTGGTCAGCTTGCTGAACTGAAGCATGAAACAGGATTTATGCGATCTACCTGTTTAATGGAACCAGGCGATTCGGGAGGTCCTCTTTTTGACCTAAAAGGAAGGGTAATCGGAATCCATAGCCGGATAAGTCTAAGTATAGATGTAAATTTAGAAGTTCCGGTAGATCATTTCAGGAAATACTGGACCGCCTTAAAAACACCAGCGGTTCATACTGCATTTATACCGGAAGATAAATTTAAGGTTGATAAAAAAGTAGATCAGGTGGAGCCAATTCCAGAAATGGAACAGCTTATTTCGAGCACTGAGCCGTCGCTTTCAGCCTCAAAAAACGTATTTACCGTTAAAGATTCATCGTTTAATATCAGCATTCTGGGCACCCTGGTAAATTTAAAAGGGATTGTAGCTGAGTCAGATCTAAAAGGAAAAAGCTTTTTTATTAGCAAATGCTCCATGGTAGGGCCAAACCCGAAGGTTGAAATGGCCGATGGCAATATGGTAGCAGCTCAGGTATTGAGCCGCGATGACGCAAATGACTTGGTGCTTCTTCAAATCCCTCAAGAAATTGCCGGTGGGGTAAGTTTAAGCAAAGTACAAGCTGATTATGCCTTTGATAAGCTGGGAAGTATTTTAATTTCGCCAAAACCGCATGCAGCAGGCGAGATAAGTGTGCTCGGGAATGTTAAGGTGCGGGTTCCAAAATCGGCAGCTTCCTATTTAGGTGTTGGGGTTAACTACAGGACTGACGACCGCGCTATTGTTGTAACGGCCCTTTATCCGTTAGCTACTGAAAAGAAAAAAATAGGAACAAATGATATTGCTGCCATGGATGTGTTGAAGAAGATCAATAACCGTCTGGTGTTGACAATTGATGATATTCCAGATGAATTGTCAAAATACAAAACAAATGATACGGTTACCCTTCAATATGCCAAAAAATCAGCTATTCTGTATACTCAGACCTTTACGCTTAAACCCCGTTATGTAAAAACGAGTGCTCAGGAAGACAAATTTACAGATGGTAAAAGCGAGCGGCGAGATAACTTTAAAGAAGTATTGGTACATGACGGGAAGCTAAAGCCATCTGAGTGCGGAGGCCCCTTATTTGATATGAAAGGTAACTTCTATGGCATTAACATCGCCAGGTTAAGCCGTACAAGCAGTTTAACAATTCCAGCGCCTGTTATTGTAGAATTTGTGAAAGGAATAACGCTATTTAAGAGTAAAGAGAAATAATGTGAAATGCTTACAGGTAAAACAACTAACAAACTCATGATAAGCACGCCAAAAAAAAGAAAAACCAATAAAAAAGTAGTAGTAGAAGACATAGTGCCCACGAACGGTCTGTGTGGAACGCGGGTCACCAGGGATACACCGCTTATTGAGCTGATGAGTTTGGTCGAGGGCCAGTTAATAGAGGATGAAAAGGGGCAGGTTGGCATACTATTGAATATTGAGATAAAAAGCTACAGGGTAGAAACCCATATTTATTTAAAGCATTCTTCGGATCCGAAAATGATCCTGATTATTAAGTGATAAAACACGTATATTTAACTTAACATTTCTGTAAATACATATAACTGAAGGATAAAGCGCCTGTGATTATCCTTAGTACAGGGCTTGGCTGATTTTCAGAACAAGCCCAAAGCCCAAAGATTGATGGTAATTTCGATGCTGTTTAGATCATTCACTTCTAAAAAATTAAATTTATGGATTCATCTAATCCTCAATTTGACCCTATCCAGTACAAAAAAACGACTTGCCACCAATGGCAGGAAACAGCAGAGGCCTGGTACCGCTGGAGCCCTACATTAAATAAATGGTTGGGTAAAACCACTGAAAGAATGTTAGAAATGGCGGGGATCACCGACGGTCAGTATGTACTTGATATTGCGGCCGGTGCAGGCGAACAATCCATTACAGCAGCTAAAAAGGTTGGTGTTACAGGCCGCGTCTTAGCGACTGATATTTCTTCCAATATTCTGAGTTTTGCAAAACAGATGGCTAAACAGGCCGGAGTAAATAATATAGAGACAAAAGTAATGGATGGTGAAAACCTCACGCTTGAAGATAGAACATTTGATGCGGTGATTTCCAGAGTCGGACTTATTTATTTTCCAGATCAGCAAAAAGCGCTGAACGAAATGTTGCGGGTGCTGAAACCTGGTGGAAAAATGGCTGCTATTGTTTACTCAACTCCTGAGCGAAATAAATTCTTCTCGCTTCCTGTATCTATTATTCGTAATCGGGCCAAGCTGCCACCTCCGTTACCTGGTCAGCCAGGGCCCTTTAGTTTAGGCGCTGATGGTGTTATTGAAAAAGCATTTTTACAGGCAGGTTTCAAAAATGTAATAACTGAACTTGTTGATGCTCCTTTGCTTTTTCAAACTGCAAAAGAGTGCTTGCAGTTTGAAAAAGAATCATTTGGTGCTTTGCATCAGATGATGAATGGTTTATCAGATCTCGCGAAAGCGGCCGTTTGGGAAGAAATTGAAAATGCACTTGGGGAGTTTGAAACAGAAAATGGCTTTATAGGTCCTTGTGAAATGCTTGTAGCTGTTGGAGAAAAATCCACTCTAGTATAGTGGTAGCTGTTGCCATTATTTTTTATTACCCAGATATCGTATCTGGCAACACTGGGTGCTTATGTTCATAAAGTGTAAGAAAATGTCTAAACAGTGGAGTAAAAAAAGATACTGTTAACCTGAGTTCGATAATTATTTGCTGAAAATTATATCTTATTTACGCCTAATCCCGCTTTATCGTCCTGCTGAATTTATTTCAGCATCTTTTTAGCGTGAAAGACCCTGAAATAAATTCAGGGTGACGACCGTCTTAACAGAAAACTTGATTAAAACGCCACAAAATG